>CADBYS010000009.1 GCA_902798965.1 uncultured Bacteroidales bacterium
ACCGCCATGCGTATCACAGCCGAGTGGAAGTTTTCTCCTAACAGCCCGATCAGCGTCCCATACTCCGTTTCAAGATGCTCGCCAAGCCTCTCTTTCTGGGCATCGGTCAGGCTCCATTCGCGCTCTTCACCATTCAGCAGCGCCTCGTACGTCCGCAACATCCGCTGCCCCACGATCTTCGGAACAGCGCTCTGCACGTCTTTTGAGTTCACATACCGCTTGTCAAAGCCGTTCGTTCCGCGGATAACTACGGTCAGCAAACGCGAGAAGTATCCGTTCTCGACCGAAGGCACGAGTGCACGATATTGTCCGAACGTACCGGTGAGAAGCATAGAGATTCGCGGGTTCTTGATCTCCGATGCACCTTTGACGCGGTTACGACTGATCGGTTCATGTTCTGCGGCTTTGCGGAGCGTTGTGTTGTAATTAGCTGTCCCGCCTTTCCAGATGTCGGTGATCACACTGCCTTCGCTCTCGTGCAGGTAGCCGCAGCCGTTCTGCTCTTCCAGCGCTTTGTAGAATGCAGCAAGTGTGCTGTCGCCGGCGATGAGCATGGGATACTGCTCGTCAATCACGCGCACCATCTCCAAGGCTTGATTAGCGATACCCTTTCCCGAAGCCGCAGCCGCCAAGATGAAACTTTGCAGGTTGGCGTAGTACTTCTTGCCCGTCGGACCGTAGCGGAAGTACAGGTTAGGCAAGCAGGCACTGGCAGCCGCAAGTGTAGCCATGAGGATGATGTCTTGCTCCTCGGGTGTTGAGGCTAACGACAACATCTGTTGCAAACTCTCAGGAAGTTTTTGCATGTCGAGATGTTCAACAATGCGGAGGTCTGCTTGTCCCTCCAGCGAACTAAGGTTTTTGATCATAATAATTAGGTTTTTTTATGGTTAATACTGTTTGTGAGCGGCATTTTTCGGCGAACAGAAAACCGGTAAAAATTACACGTGCCCCTCCATAATATATATAGGAAGCCACCAACGGGATGTTTTTTGCGCTACAGGCAGAGCTATTCGACATCGGGAAACAGCAAAACAGCCTCTACGCCACTCACTATCAGTTCGTTAAAAAAAGCTATTATTTGCTGTACACAAAATCAGTTATTTGGAAAAATTCTCTAATTTCGCAATCAAAATCCATATTCCGGCACTCGCTCTTGTTTCGTCATTTTTATGCAGTTTAGAGATTGCCGATCGACCTATTTTATGCAGTTTAGAAAAAGCAAATTGTAGATTTTTATGCAGTTTAGAAAGATTTTTTGATAGAAAATTTGTATATATCAAAAAAAAGTTGTACCTTTGCAGCGTCAAAACATAAGCAGTTATGAAAAACTTAAAACGCATCTTAGAGTCGCAACGTGATGAGTTGAAGCAACTGGATTTGGCTTCGCTATGCACCCGCAAAGAAGAGCAAGAATTGCAGTTGAATAGTAATCTGGCTCAAGTTGTGATAGGTGTGCGCCGCAGTGGAAAATCCACGTTATGTCAAAAAGTGCTACTTGAAAAAGGAGTTAACTTTGCGTACGTTAACTTTGATGATGAGCGCTTGAGAAAAGCAAAAACGGATGATCTTGATGATGTGCTCCAAATGTTATATGAGATTTATGGCGATTTTACGCACCTGTTCTTAGACGAAGTGCAGAACGTCAAAGATTGGCCGCTATTCGTCAATCGTCTTCTGCGTCAAAAGATGCGTTTGATCATTACCGGCAGTAATGCAAATCTCCTTAGTGGCGAGTTGGCTACGCACTTAACAGGTCGTTACCATAAAATTGATTTGTTCCCATTCTCTTTTGCAGAGATATGTCGGATGAATAACGTTGATATGCAATCGGGCAGCGTCAAAGCTATCGGTTTGAGGCAACATGCCCTGGCGCAATATATCATGGAAGGTGGATTCCCGGAACTGACGACCTTGCCGGAGATTAACCGTCACGATTACTTACAATCGCTGCTCAAAGCCATCATCGAGAAAGATATCTGCAAGCGCTATAAGATCAAGCACAAAAAAACGCTATCTGAATTGGCAAACAAGATGTTGGATTGGTTCTGTCAAGAAAAATCATACAATGATGTGACAAATGAGTTGGGTATTAAGTCTGTGCACACGACGAAGAACTACATTGAGTATCTGCAAAATGCCTATCTGTTGTATATCCTGCCGAAATTCTCCTTAAAGAGCAAAGAGAAGACAATGGCACGTAAAGCTTATGCCATCGACCCTGCGTTTATCGACGAGCATGACAATGCATTGTTGACGGAGAGTTACGGCTTGCGCTTGGAGAACGTCATTACATTGGAGGTGGCACGTCGTATCCATAGCGAGTACCAACAAGTCTATTACTTGCGCAAAGATAATGAGTTTGAAGTTGATCTCGTAATAGTAGAGCGCAGCCATGTGAAAGAACTGATTCAAGTAACGTATGATTTCAGCAATCCTTCTGAAAAGCTTTTCAAACGTGAGGTGGAAGGACTGACGCGCGGATCAGCACTGACCCATTGCGACAACTTGACCTTGATCGTAATGTATGGAGACACGGGAATCATTGAGCATAACGGCAAGAAGATACGCGTTGTCAGTGCCTCCGAATGGCTGATAAATCAATAAATTCTTATCTCACTACGTTCGAACGATTATTGCATCCGCAATTTTCACATTTCCACACATCCGTGTAGGTTCATTTCCTCTGTTCTCGCGATTTCTATGAGTGAGTTCCTCCCTCCATTCCCTGGAGATTCTATCTGCACATCAATACTTTCCTGTCATTTTTTCCAAATTTCCCCTCATTTCCCCATCTATTTTCCCTCTTCTCGTTAAATTTTTCACTTTTCATCCCACTTTATCCAAAAATCTACTCTTCTCATTTGCATTTTTGAGAATTTTTTCGTAACTTTGTAGCGTATTATTGTCCTTAATGGATTTTCCCCATTTGAGGATATAATGCGATTACATATAAAAGGCGTTTATTGACGCTGTTGGCGACTCTACAAAAAATTCGCAACTTTTTGAAACTCGTTCGCAACAGTAAGCAATGAATGCCCCGTGGATATGTTATATCCAACCTTGTACCCGTTTGGGTATGGGGTGATTGTACATATCGGCGTGGGACTTCATGTGTTTTCTAACGAGTTCGGGTCTTGCGAATACCCTTGTAGAGCGTGAAAACTATGACGTTTCACGCTTTTTGTGTGTATATGCATCATAAATGCACTCAATAGGACAAGAAATAGGACTTGACGCATGACCGTAATCAATGAGCAAATACTAAAGTTCATAGCCGGGCATCCTCGCACGAAGATCATTCTGACGAGGCAGGTCATTGCCGGCTATGAGTGGGTGGATTTAGGCAAGGAGTTAAGTAAACTCCTTCAACCGGTCGTGCATCACAAACTTCTTCAAGCATTGGCTCTCGACAACCTGAACACATTCATCGCCAACAACACAGAAGAGCTGCCTGTTATTGGTGAGTATATTGCGTTAAAGAACACAGGCATTCTATTTGAGCCGGAGTTGAAGTTTGACATCCGTAGCATATTGGAGCAATGGGGCAAATCGCAGATCGTGCTATTCCAACTCTCGCCCAACGCACAAGTGACCGACAACAAAGTCTATCTATCCAAATACGACCAATCCTGTTTTTTTGATTTGACAGGATTAAACTATATTGTTATTGAATAAATTATACATCCTATGAAATACCAAGATCTAATCCAATTTGACCCTGTAGATGAGATTATCAAATTCTCAAAGTTGGGCAAAGTCAATTACCGCGAAATGTTGGTGAAATCGTTTGTATGTTCTGACTCATACATTCGTTACATCCTCCCGTCTATTGCTCGTAATCTAAATCTGGAGAGTGAAGAAGAGACAAAAGGCATCCAGATTGTAGGTAACTACGGAACCGGTAAATCGCACTTAATGTCGCTCTTTTCCACGATTGCGGAAGATGCACAATATCTTGATTTGTTGCAAAGTGATAAAGCCAAAGAGATATTATCACCTATCGCCGGTAAATATAAGGTCAAATGTTTCGAATTGGGTTCTACGAGCGATCTTTGGACGTTAGTCTGCAACCAGATTGACCTGGCATTCGCAAGTTGGGGTATTAACTATAGTATCTCGGAGGACAAAGCGCCGGATATGTATGGTGATAAGCTGGAGCGCATGATGGCAGCATTCGAAGAACTGTATCCAGACAAAGGATTTATGATTGTTATTGATGAGATGCTGTCCTATCTGAAAGGTCGCAGTCAGCCGGATAAGATTAACTCCGATCTGCCGGTGCTGCAAGCTTTGGGACAATTCTCCGACCGCACCCATTTCCGCATAGTTTTTGGTGTACAGGAGATGATTTACCAAGTGCCGGAATTCCAGTTCGCAGCCGACATGCTCTCCAAAGTCAACGAGCGTTATGCTGACTTGACCATTATCAAAGAGGATGTGCAGTATATCGTGCAACAACGTTTGCTTCGTAAGGATGAGCACCAGAAGCAGAAGATTCGCGAGCACTTGCAAAAGTTCGTTGCATTCTTCCCGGATATGAATAATCAGTTGGAGACATACGTTAACCTCTTCCCTGTTCATCCAAGTTATTTTGATAACTTCCAGCAGATACGTATCGGCAAGAGCCAACGCGAAATTTTGAACACGCTGACGTTCAAGTTCAAATCAATGATGAACGATGATGTGCCCACTACAGAACCGGGACTTATCTGCTACGATAGCTATTGGCAAGATTTGTTGGCTGACCAGAGTCTGCGTTCATTACCGGATGTGAATCGTGTGGCACTTTTAGCGGAAGATATCAACCAGAAGATTAATGCTAACTTCTCAAAAGGATACGCATCCAAGAAAGGGATAGCTCACCGAATCGTCGCAGCGATTGCCATTAAGACGCTCCAGAATGACTTGAGCGTGCAAAACGGATCAACAGCCGCTACGTTGGTTACAGACCTTTGCCCGATGGATGATATGTGTCAAAGCTACGATGATTTGGTTGAATTGGAAATTGGCGGTATAGCCGACCAGATTGTGGCAATAACAGTCGGGCAATTCTTTGAGAAAGACAGCACCAACGAGGAATACCATTTCCGTATGCAAGGCGGTGTAAACTTCGAGCAGACGATTAACTCTTACGCAGAACAAATGGCACCGGGTGAGAAAGACCAGTATTTCTTCCAATTCTTGGCAGAAGTGTTGCCGGTAGAAGGTGAGACATATCGCACCGGTTTCCGTATCTGGCAACACCATATAACATGGTTGTCGCATAATTGCGAGCGTGAAGGTTACATCTTTATGGGTAATCCAGCAGCCAAATCAACCACGCAACCGCAACAGCATTTCTACATCTATTTCATGCCTATCTTCGAACCATCACCGCTGCAATCGGCTTCACTGGATGATGAAGTATGCCTGTGGATGACAAGCATGGATGACGAACTACGTAAAGCGATCGCTCGATATGGCGCTGCATGTGTACAAGAGCATATCGCACCTACTGATCAAAAGCAAAACTATACTTCGTTCCGTCGCCGATTATATAATGCTGCGCGCGACATCTTCAACAATCAGTTCTACGATAAGACAGAGGTCGAGTATCGTGGCACTCGAATGCCACTACGTACCATGCAAGGTGCTGACAAGGCGGATAGCAAGATACAGACGATTAATGCGATTGTCGAATATATCATGGATCCGCAGTTCACACGCGAGAATAATCTATATCCGAAATTCACTACGCTGACTGTGCCGTATGGTAGAGGTAACTGTGATTCGCTAGTTAAGTCTGCTAAGGAAGTGATTATTGCTCCGCAGCAGTATAATAAGAACGGCGTTGCCATGCTTACGTCATTGGGCTTATATAACAATGGTCGTTTGGATACAGCTCATTCGCAATATGCTCAAGCTATTCGCGCCAAACTGGATACTATACAAGCAGGACAAGTCATCAATAGATCGGATATTCTCGAACCATTCTACGAGAACATCTATTGGACTAAAGAAAGTCGCATGGATGCTGAATTGGAGTTCCTCGTATTGGCTACCATGACGGCTCTTGGAGAAATTGAACTTGTTATGCAAGGCGGATTACATATTACTGCGTTAAACATTGACCAAATACGCAATGTACCGGTTAGTGATAGCGCCAACTTCACGCACATCAGTCGCCCAAGAGCAATGAACATGGCTGCTGTAAGGGAATTGTTCTTGCAAGTACTGGGTAGAGACCTGTCGAATCAGATGAACGACCAATCCACATTTACACAGCTATGTGCCGAAGCACAAAACTTGTCGCAGAAAGCAGCTAAAATGGAGCATGAGGTGACAAACGGCATCACTATAGCAGGTGTGGAGATCGTATCGGCTGCTGAGGGATTCAATATGGCTAACCTATTTGCACAACTTAAGGAGAAGTGCGACCAAATTCAGCGATATAATTCCGAAGTTAAGATGCGTAATATGCCGTGGCAGGTATCAGAGATACGGCAGATATTTGAGGATGCTCGCAAGAAACTGGAAGAGGTAGACGGTATGACTACCATCATGCATCAGTTAGAAAGCGAGGTTTCGTATTTCCGTCAAGCTACGACAATGGTTACAGATAGTGTTCTATTGCAAGATATGGCGGTTGTGATGAACAAGATTCCATCTATGCTTCATGCCAACGACCAAGTGCGCACGCAATACCGCAATGAGATTCAAGCTATTAAGCAACGCTATGCACAATGGTATATCTCCGCATACGTGCACGCACACATCTCTCCGGCTGAGAACCAGAAGAAACAAGCCATCATGCAATCCAAAGAGAAACTTGTGTGCGAAGAGTTGTCAGCTGCCAACATATTCAATTACGCACGCTACAAGGAGTGGCTGGATGAGATGGAACTATTGAAGCCCAGTGACCCGGCTGTTACGCTAAATGCTGTAATGGCTAATCCGTATCAAGGTTTCAACCCTAAAGATGTCAAGCCCACCAAGTCATTGGATGAGTTGCGGGATGCAATAGAGCAGATGTATAGTGATTATTGCAAGCATATTCAAGACATCGTAAAAGATCCGTCACAAACTCAAAACATCGACATGCTGACTCAGGCACAAAAGAGTCTTTTGAGTGAGTTGCAAACAGACTCTGTAGAAATAACCGGGTCGAATGTAAGTCTGGTGGTGCAGATGCTGAACAAAATGATGGAGAGTTTTGAACGCATTGAGATTGACCATCAGATGATTCTCAACAAGTTCAGTGTTCCTATCACAATGATGGGAGCCAAGAACTTCTTCAACGACTTGATAGATCAACTATGCTATGGCAAGAACCCCAATAAAGTACGCATTATCTTTAAGTGATTATGGAAGATCCGAAATTATTTAATGTTGAAGACTTTGAGCAACAAACAGTAGAGAACCAAGATCCGGTAACGTGCTTGGGTATGGAATTTGCTAACGACGAAGAACGCCGTGCATATTTCCGTGAAGAGTTGCGCAAGAAACTGCCGGAACTCCGTAAGATAGAAGGTTTCCCGATTGGAGAGGACGATGACATTATCGCGCTCTCCGATCCTCCATACTATACAGCATGTCCTAATCCGTGGCTCAACGATTTTATTGCAGAATGGGAGAATGAGAAAGAGCAATTGGTAGCAGAAGGGAAACGTGACCGCGATAAAATAGTTACCGAGCCGTATGCATCAGATGTAAGCGAGGGAAAGAATAATCCAATCTACATGGCACATTCATACCACACAAAAGTACCTCACCTTGCTATTATGCGCTATATACTGCATTATACCGAGCCCGGCGATATTGTACTAGATGGTTTTTGTGGTACAGGGATGACTGGTGTTGCTGCTAACTTATGTGGCAATACAACTGTCGTAGATTCGCTAAAGACAAACAATAAAAACTACGGGTGTCGCCATGCTCTGTGTTCAGATTTATCCCCGATAGCATCATTAATAGCCTCTTCGTATAATATAAACTGCGCAAAAGACCTATTAAAAAGGAAGCTATTAGAGGTATTAAACGAAGTTGATAAAGAATACGGTTGGATGTATGATGTAGAGTACAATGGGAAAAAAGGCAAGATGAACTATACTATATGGAGTGATTTCTTTGAATGTCCGAATTGTAACAACGATTCTACTTTTTGGAGTTATGCTATTGATTTGGACAAGGAAATTATCCATGATACTTTTAAGTGCTCTAAATGCGGAACACAATTAACTAAAAAAGATTTGATTAAATCGTGGAAAACTGAATATGATCCGCTGTTAGGTGAAACGACTTTACAGAGGAGAAAAGATCCTGTGCTTATTAATTTTACATTAAATAACAAACGTGTTGAGATTCCTATACGATTATCAGACATAGAATTGTTAAAAAAAGTTGATTGTATAGATATAGCACCATACCAGACGTCTCTATTGCCTGATGGTGAAAAAACAGAGGCTATTAATCATGCTAATAATGTTAAATATCTCCATCAACTTTACACAAAGCGGAATTACATTTATTTATCAGAAATTTATAAGAGGGTCAAGACGAATCCTATAATGACGGCTTGGTTGACATCTATTGTTCAAACTGCAAGTACAATGTATTCTTTTCGACTAAACAGGAAGAATGGAATAATGAAGGGAACACTTTACATACCCTCATTAATGACCGAATGCAATCCATATTTTTTATTAAAAAGCAAAATAGATGGATTTATCGATTCCTGTTATGTTCCGAGGGGGAAAGGTGCCATCTCTATTGCTTCAGCAACAAATATGAACTTACTAAAAGCAGATAGCGTTGACTATATTTTTGTTGATCCTCCCTTTGGTGCCAATTTAATGTATTCTGAGTTGAATTCAATATGGGAAGGTTGGATTCGAATTAAGACTAACAACAAGGATGAAGCTATCATCAATAAAGTACAAAACAAAAGCATTCATTCGTATCAGTCATTGATTAATCTCTCACTTCAAGAATTTTATCGCGTTCTAAAGCCAGGTAAGTGGTTGACGATGGAGTTTAGTAACACTTCTGCTTCTGTCTGGAATTCAATCCAAAATGCTTTACAAGGAGTTGGCTTTGTTATAGCAAATGTCGCATCAATTGACAAAAAACAAGGATCTTATAATGCCATTACTTCAACTACAGCTGTTAAACAAGATCTTGTCATTACATGCTATAAACCATCTGATAGTTTCACGGTGCAATTTGAAAAATCCAGCGGTGTAGAGAACGTTTGGGTTTTTATTGAAGATTATCTGGAACACTTGCCCATTCACTTGAAGCAAGGCAATTCTACGACGAGTATTGTAGAGCGTAGTCCTAAGATACTTTATGATCGCGTAATTAGTTATTACGTACAACATGGTTATTCTATTCCATTAGACGCAGCTGAATTCCAAGCAGGTTTGCGCTTGCGTTATATTGAACGAGACGGGATGTTTTTTACGGCCCTGCAAGCAGCAGAATATGAAGAGAAGCGGAAGAACACTACTGACTTTGTGCCTATGGGATTACTCATTGATGGAGAAGCGAATGGTATTGCATGGCTGCGTCGCGAGTTAGAGAAACCGCAAACTTACAACGAACTGCAACCGAAGTGGATGCAAGCACTCACAAACCAAAGGAAAGGCGATAAACTGATAGAGATGCGGACATTGCTCGAAGAGAATTTCATAGAGGAACCAGACGGCAAATGGCGCTTGCCTGATCCGGAGGAAGAAGCCGATTGTGAGAAAATGCGAATCAAAGGTCTTATGCGAGAGTTCGCCGCCTATGCAGAACAAGCTGCAAAATCAAAATCCAGACTCAAACTAGTTCGTCTCGAAGCTTTGCGCGAAGGATTCAAACAATGCTGGCAACAGAAAGCCTTTGAAACTATTGTTAACGTGGGAGATAAGATACCCGAAGAGATGCTGCAAGAAGATGAAGTGCTCTTGCGCTATTATGACATTGCGTCACGCCGTGTACTCTGATGGAGAATAAACTGAACGAATATATTGCGTCGAAGATTACGACCGGTGCACAACTGACCATCGTAGTCAATCGAGATGGGTTCCTCGCGCAAGAGGATACCCGTCAAGAGATGATGGCTTGCGGTGTAGAACTCATCTCGGGTAGAGGACTTGAACTGCGCATTCAATTCGAACTTGCCAATTGGCATGCAGAGCGTGTGTGTCTGGTCATTCAACAGGAGTCGGATATCATGCCGGATATTCGCGAGAATTATTCCTTATTATACTTCTCAATTTACTCGGATGTGCTATCTCGATACGATGAAGATATAATCCGATGTGGGGTATCCTACAGGCAGGCGGAATATTTATATTCACATCTACCGGCATACTTGCAGAATGCGATGCAGACCCGACTGGCGATTGCTGAAGCAGAAGCAATCTATGGGCAAGATCTTTCAAAGCAGAAACATACTTTGGAACAGATACCGCTTGATTGGAAGAATCCAGAGACCATACAAAATATATCGGAGATACTTTGCGAAGCATTCCGCACAGATTCATTTGAACAGATAGCCCATGAGATAGCTGTAATCAACTATAATTTTCAGTCATATCTCGACAAGGAATATGGTGCACTTAAATCTTCATCCTACGTTGGACGACCAAAATTAGTATCAAAGATACTTCCTCATATTGCATACAAGCATGAGAAAAATGATAAGGTAGCGTTGATTGTTGTGGATGGTATGAGTTATTGGCAGTACATTCTGTTGCGCCAAGAGTTGAAATTGTTTAATATGAATCCAAAAGACAATTTCACATTCTCATGGTTGCCGTCTATCACCCAACTATCCCGTCAAGCCATATTCAGAGGGAATAATCCTTTAGAAGTATATACGCAGAACCATGATTCAGAAAGCCGATTATGGATGGAATTTTGGCAGTCTGGCAATAGGCAAAACAAAAAGATCCTACGTTCGGATATCAATTATTATTGGGGAGGTTTTCCTATCTTGGACATGCAGCCTTTGCGTCTCGCCTATGTAAACAATGAGTTGGATGATTTTATGCATACTTGCCGCCATTACAGCGATTTGCATTCACTCACTACCAACTGGAGCAAACGAATGGCCAAGGTTCTTGCAAATTTGCATGAGAAAGGATATACTATCTATATTACCTCTGACCACGGAAGTATATGTGCACTACCATGGCGCAGCCTAAAACAGGAAGAGAAAAATACGCTACTGAGAACTAGTCGTGGCGCGCGGCATCTTATTTACGAAAAGCCGGAATACCTCAAAATGTTCTTGGAAAAGAATCAGGATATACAACCTACATTGCGCACAAGCGAACGCTTTGCGGTATGGAAGAATGACATGTGCTTCCAAAACGAGAGCTTAATAACGCACGGCGGATCACATTTCATGGAAGTGATAGTGCCCTTTATAGAGATTGAACCATAATGGAAAAACATGTACTCATAAGCCAACGCATCCCTGTTTCTGTTATGGAACAGGCTATTCGTGCTATCTTGGATGGCTCATACTCGTATGAGTGGGCACTGGAGATGGCAAGAGCAGAGTATCAAGGTGAGAACCGTCAGAAGAAAGCAGCGACGTTCATAGGCCGTCTTACAGAGCGTAATCCGTTGATGCCGTTCATTAAAGAGCATAAAGAGGAAACAATGCAGGCTTTGGCACATAGCGGCGATAGAGCTTTGGTGATGTCTGCTATTATTTGTGCATCCTTTCCTTTCGGATATGATGTGTTGTGGATGTTTGGCAAATACTTCCATGTACAAGAGATTGTACCGTATCGTCTGCTCTCTGAGAAATTGGCGGAATCCTATGGCACAAACCGGCAACTCTACGTCGGGCTAAGTGCTATTTTGCCGATGTTCAAAGAAGCCGGCATAATTGACCGGCCAAAAGATGGCATCTATACCAAACCGCAGCTGAATATCCAATCCGATATATCAACGGAATTCTACAAGTTAGCATTCTTTATCAACAATCCGCTCAAGAATCCCAACGACGATTGGATGGATTCTCCATTCTTCGAGTTCTTGTACTAATCATTCCGGGTACATCATACCAAACCTCAAAGACGCATTGATAAAAGTGCTGGTATAATCAATATCCATTTGCCAACTAAAGATTCCACATCTTCACAAAATAGCATTATCCTAAACTTTTTTCTTAGCTTGTGACAAGATATAGCACTTTCTCGTGTTAACTTTGCAGCAGAAATCGGAAAGGTATGCACGCGCGCCTCTTCCGAACGCAAGTTTAACGGCTATTAAAAACACAAGATTATGGCAAACGAGAACAAAGCAAGCGAGATTACTCCTTTCACCCCCAGCGAAGAGAATGTAGTCGTCTATCGAACGGAAGACAGCACACTGGAATTAGATGTGCAATTGAAAGATGAAACAGTTTGGCTTAGTTTGAATCAAATGGCGATGCTCTTTGGAAGAGATAAGTCTGTTATTTCAAGGCACATAAAGGCAATCTTCCAGGAAGGGGAGTTAGCTTATGAGGCAAGTGTTGCAAAAAATGCAACAGTTCAAATGGAAGGTGATAGACAGGTTATACGCTACGTAGAATACTATAACCTAAATGTTATCATATCGGTAGGCTATCGTGTAAAATCGCAACGAGGCACATTATTCAGAATCTGGGCAACGAAAGTTCTTAAGGATTATTTATTACGAGGATATGCCGCCAACCAAAGGTTATTGGCATTGGAAGAACGAGTAGATCGACGTATTGTGAAAATCGAGAATACTCTTGCCAAGCATCAAGAAAAGATCGACTTCTTCGTTCGTACGAACATCCCACCTGTAGAACAAGTGTTCTTTGACGGGCAATTCTTCGAGGCACGTGTGTTACTTGAGAATCTTATCAAGACTGCCACCAAGCGCGTGATCATGATTGACGGCTATGTAGATGCCACAACCTTCGATATACTGGATGTACGTGCCAAAGGTGTTACTGCTGATATCTATTCCGACAGCGATTACAGGAGTTTGCGTGATATGCACAACGCCTCCGCCGGCAAGCACCCCGTCACAACACACAAATGGTCAACCGCTTCCCACGACCGTTGGCTAATCATCGACGATACGCTCTACCACTGCGGACACTCGTTCAAAGACATGGGCAAGAAGCTCTGCGCCATCATGCGCATGGGTGCAAGCCCGGAAGATATATTGAAGCAAGTGAGATAAGTAGCCTGCTCAAATCGAATGTCTAACACCTAAAATTATATTATTATGGATTCAATTATTGCTGTACTATTCGCTGCCGGTGAATTGGCGCTGTACATTTATCTGTTGGTGGGACTAATCTCATCGTGTTTTTAGCAATCTGCCAAAGAACCCGCTACGCGAAACGAAGAACAACTTCCAAAGACCACGAAAAGCGAAGCGAAGGGCATTTTACGAAGACCCCTTTACAACGAACCAAACGGACATGGTGCCTTCGGCAATGCAATCGCACGGATGCCACATGTGACATAAAAGCGATGCATGTCTTGGCTTTCCCCAAAGAGTGCGCTATGTTAGCGCTCTTTGGGGACCCCGCATGTAAGGTAGAATTCATTGACGGATATGCTGCGAAGAGCTTGTAATTGACTTCACGCCACAGGCAATGAGGCGGGCGACTTCGTCTTGAACGGCAGGGTTGTAACGGCTCAGTTCATTCCATGCGCGGCGGAACTGATAGAGTTCATTTTTGGACGAATAGTCGTTCTGCAGTCGCTCGGTGAGCCACTTGGCTATCGTAGATGGGGCGATGTTATAGCTGACATAGCCCAATTGACGCAGGGAATAGACAGCCACTGCCAGGCATTTATAGCGCTGCGGCTGCTTTTCTTGGTACTTAATATAGTCCAACAGGGCTTCTTGCTGTTCGTCCGTCACGTTTTTTGTCCAGAACGTGATCGGTTTCTTCGGCTTGATCTTCTCTTCCACAAATTCTATCCACCCGTTCACCCATTCGTCGAAGAGCTTGAGCTGCTCCTCAGGGAAATCTTTCATCTCCGGTTTGAGGTAGTAATAGTTGTTTTCCTCTTCGAGGATGAGTTGTTTGTATTCGGCTATCTTTCCCTTGGAAGCGGGGAAGAGTGCAGCCTGCTGTTGTGCGGTATCCCACAGCCAGTCCCAGTACCGCTGCATGATATCCGCGGCTTGCTCGCCATCAAAGACGCAGAGCGGTTCTTGTTGCTTGCCGTTTGTCATGTCTTCCGCAAGGTCGTGAACGAGTGCGGGATCTGTCCAAGCCATCGTGAGGAACCGTTGGCGCAAGGGTTCGGCTTGTGCGGCATTAAGGAGCCACTGGGCAAAAGGCATCGTCCACGGCACGAAGTCATAGATATGTTCACCGTATTGCTCGACCGCTATGCGGTGCATGTAGGTCTGAACTACATCCATCGCGATGCTCAATTGGCGAATATTCGGGCAGAGAGTCCCGATGTTCACCTGCTCCTGAGAAAAGAGTTCGAGGTACGCCAGATCGAGTTGCTCCAGTTCGGCGGCAATATACCCCCAATCGTCAGCAATCACTTCCTTCTCGTAGCGGATAAAGAACGGTTCGTAGTGCAACTGTTCGTCCAGAACAATCTCGCGGGACTCTTGTTCCGGGGTATTGATGAGCCGCACGCAAAGGATTGCCGCACCCAGGATGCCGCCAATCACGAGAGGTTCCTCCGTCGGTTCGGAGAACGTATAGATGAGTTTGCGCCCCTCGTAGCGCAGATGATCATCAAAGATATAGTCTTCAAGTAATGCTATTTTCATTGTTGTAAAATTTCAATGGATGATTCGTTTTCTCATTTGGCCATATATCCATTATTCTCATTCAGTTTGCGCTCGATTTTGTTCAAGGTGTCGAAGAAACGATATGTGGCGATGATACGGAACTTATCTTCCGTCAGGCGAATAAGCGGAAGAAAGATCTCGTACGACACTCCCAAACCCGGAATGAGCAATAATGTCGGGGCTTTTTCGTTGCCTGTAATCTGAAAGTTCATCTATTCGTTAATCATAAAGGTATTTGCGTCGTTGCGGCGCAAAGATACAAAAAAATAATGACATATGCAAATTTTCAGCAGAAAAAATCTTTTTTGCAAAGCAAATAGAATAATTCAAAAAAAGTTGTATCTTTGCAGCGTGATTAGGTGTTAAAGACTAAGAAGCAATCGTGCCCATGTGGCTAAGAAAAGGGAAGGCGGTCGGGGATACCAAGCTGACCGAGACGATTGCCCCTATCTCCATATATGTCCTACCTCAAAAACGCATGGATAGGACAAAGGTTTGTCAAATCAGGAACACTAAATGCAGAAAAAATGCATTTACTGTGCGTGTTTTGACAAAAACATTTGCATATCTCAGAAAAAAATCGTATCTTTGCCGCGGATTTTTGGAAGATATATGCAACGACAACTACGACAATTTAAGAATATTCCTGTTTCATCGTCTGTGCTGCAAACGGTGCTACCACAACGTACCTCTTTCGCGCATTTCATCAGTAATCTAGTAGATACGAAGCAACTGATTCGCATCAAGCGAGGGTTGTATATAGTGCATCCTGACGTGTCGGGAGTGCCGATCAATTCGATGATTATAGCCAATAGTCTCTATGGCCCTTCGTACGTGTCGTTCGCAACGGCGCTCAATCAGTATGGTCTGATCGACGACTTGGCGCAAGGCACATATTCGGCGACCATCAAGCGTGACAAGCGTTATATGACTCCCGTAGGAAGGTTTGAATATGTGTCTCTTCCCGCATCTTACTATGCAGTGGGTATCAAGCAAGTGATAGCGGATGATTACAGCTATCTGATAGCCACTCCCGAAAAGGCACTTTGCGATACGATTGTGACTGCGATAGGGGTGAATCTCCGTTCGCAGAAAGATGTGATGACATATCTGGAAGACGACTTGCGTTTTGATATGGACGCACTAAAGTCAATGGATATCAGCATCCTCCAAGAATGCGCTGCATGCGGCGTCAAGAGCAGTTCCATTCAACAAATCATTAAATTTATTCAGTCATGAGCATCTACGATCAGATGTTAGCGGCATATCCGCAACAAACGGCACAGCATCAACATAACGCACGCATCGAAGTGGCGCAACAAATAGTGTTGGCCGGACTTGCACGAAGTGACTTCTTTAGCAAGGCGGCTTTCTACGGAGGTACATGCTTGCGTATCTTCCACAACCTGCAGCGTTTCTCCGAAGATATGGATTTCTCGCTGATGCAAACGGACGAGACCTTCGCTTGGGAGACCTATTTCCCGTATATTGAGCGTGAGTTTGAAGCATTAGGTCGTACGGTAACAATTACCAAGAAAGATAAGCGTACGTTCGGAAAGGTCGAGTCAGCGTTCCTCAAGGATAATACGGAAGTGGTGAACTTGCAGTTTCAGACAGAGAAGAGTCTGAAGATTAAGATAGAGGTGGACACCTATCCCCCATTGGGCTTTGCCACAGAACAACGTCTGCTCTTCCAACCGTATCCGTTCTATACCCGTTGTATCGTACCTTCGGATCTGTTTGCCGGAAAGATGCACGCATTGCTGTTTCGTCAATGGAAGAGCCGCGTGAAGGGACGTGATTGGTATGATTTTGAGTGGTATATCCGCAATAACGTGCCGTTGCATTTTGAGCACTTGCAAGAGCGCGTTCGGCAATGTAATGATATAGAATTAACCAAAGAGCTGTTTGTTGAGATGCTCCGTGACAAGATTGCCCATACAGCCATCAGCGATGTACGGGCGGACGTGGAGCCATTCCTGATTGGTAATCTCAATAATCCGGATATTTGGTCAAATGACTACTTCCTGCAAATAGCCGAAATGATACGGTTTGTATAAAGATTACATCTTTACTGTATTCACGTAATCGACTTAACTTCCCCACCCACTTCATTATCTTCCGCTTTAGCGGCTTCTATTTGCTCGGACATAAACGGTTCGTGAAGCACATAGTGCTTGTAGCATGATATGCCGAGTGTGGTGAGCGGCAGCGCGATGATCATTCCTATTACGCCCATCAGCGCGCCCCAGAAACTTAGGCTGAGCAGAATAGCAGCCGGCCCAAGTCCTGTCACTTTGCCCATAATCTTCGGTGTGAGATACATATCCTGGAAGGTCTGCACAACGATGAACACGATAGCCATCATCAGCAAGGTCAGCCATACGGGTTGGCCGGTTTGCGCCGACTGCACGAGGCAGAGCAGGATACACGGAGGGATGCCGAGCGCCTGCATGTACGGCACAAGATTGAGTACTCCGACGATGAGTCCCATGACGAAGCCCATAGGCATACCGATAATCGAAAAACCGATAGCGAAGAGGATACCCACACAGAGCGCTACCAGTCCCTGACCGCGGAAATAGGCGTTCATATTCACACTCATCTCGTGCACAAGCGTGGTGATCTCCGTGTAGTATTTCTGCGGCACGTACTTACGCCAATTGGCGCGGATACGCGGGAAAGCAAGCATTAGGAAGATAAGGTACATCAACCCGATAAAGATGACCAGCAACTCGCTCAGCCAACTCAGTCCGCCAGTGATCCAGCTGCCTAATTTAGGCAGGAAATTCTTGATGCCATCGCGCACTTCGGGATACGAAAGCATCGATTCCAGATTGAGTCCGTCAAGCGTGGAGTGAATCTTCTCTTGTTGCTCGGGGGTGAAGTATTTGTCTGCATCAAAATGTGCGAAATACTGCTCCACGGCCACGGCTGCCGACTTCACTTCCCTACCCATCGCAGGGATGATAAGATACACCGCCAGCGACAGCAAACCGACAAACAGGATAAGCGTGATAGCCACAGACAGACCGCGGAACTTCACACGGCATTTATGCTGAATGAAGTTCACCAGCGGGTCAAGCAGCCACGCTAACAGAAAACTGACAAAGAACGGCAGTAATACGCCGTAAAGACGAGATAACATGCTGGTTATTTAGTATTTATATTATATCAATTGATTATCATAATGTGAATTACTTACCTTTCTAAAGAATAAGCTTTATACGGAAACCACGTGTGGTGGGTTCTTCAATCAGTTCTTTCACTCTTGGGCGGAGTGCCTTACGGTCGGCATCAGCAAGGGGCGACAGAGTAAGGTGCTCAACCATCACATCAAGGGCGGTCACACCCGTCAGTTCGGTATGCGTCAGACGAATCGTAATAGGACGATACGCTTGCATACGTTCAAACAACATCTCCCGAACCAAGGCATAAATAGTTTCTTCTTCTGTGCGTATATTGTATTTGAGACAGAACTGACGGATACCCGTAGGGATCTGCAAAAAGTCAAAGTCGTCCGAATCAATCTCGTAAACGAGTTTCTGAATACGCAGCACAAATGCCTTGGTAGCCGAGTGTACCGGATGGTCGAAGATCTGTTCGGGTGTTCCGTCTTCATATATAACGCCTTCGTTCATGAAGAAGATACGCGTACTAACATCGCGTGCAAAACGCATCTCATGGGTGACGATGAGCATGGTTAGTCCGGACTTGGCGAGTTGGCGAATGACCGAAAGCACTTCGCCCACCATCGTCGGATCAAGCGCCGAAGTGGGTTCGTCAAACAGGATCACTTCCGGATGCATCGCAAGCGCACGGGCGATAGCTACACGCTGTTTCTGACCGCCGGAGAGCTCCGAAGGATAGGCATCCGCTTTTTGCACCAAACCGACTTTCTTGAGCAATGCCAGGGCTTCTTCCTTGGCTTGCACTTCAGGCAGACGGAGCAGTTGTATCGGGGCATCTGTGATATTCTCCAGGACGGTCATGTGGTCGAAGAGGTTGAAACTCTGGAACACCATGCCTATCTTTTGCCGCATTTTGTGGAGCGGATAACCCTTGGCTGTAATCCGTTCGCCATCGATACATATCTCACCCGAGGTGGGCGGTTCGAGCATGTTCAGCGCACGCAGGAGCGTACTCTTGCCCATGCCGGAAGGACCGATAAGGCTGATGACCTCGCCTTGGTGCACCTCAAAATTGATGTCGCGGAGAACTTCTAAGTCTCCGAAGCGTTTCGTCAAGTGCGAAACAGAAATTATGGGGCGTTGATTATTCATCTTCATTATTCATTCTTGAATATCTTTTCCAGTT
Source organism: uncultured Bacteroidales bacterium (assembly GCA_902798965.1). GTDB lineage: Bacteria > Bacteroidota > Bacteroidia > Bacteroidales > Paludibacteraceae > Colicola. The sequence continues at coordinate 19,093 of CADBYS010000009.1, forward strand.
CACCTTTGCGGGTATAGAATAGAATCCGGCCAAAGTAGTACCCGTCGGTGAAAAGCACGTTCTTCTGTCTTTCTTCCGTGACGGCTATCGAGCCGATAGATAAATCTACTTTACCTGTCTGAACGGCAGGTATCTGAGAGGCGAATTCCATAAAGAGAAACTCCATCCGATAGTTACGACGGTTCGCCCACTCTGTCAACAGATCAATCTCAAACCCCGAAGGCTCGCCATTCTTGATAAAATTATAAGGCGGCATGCCGGGGAATGTACCCACGATGATGGTTTTCCCCGTTCCGCGCTGTTTGGGGATGGGATTTTGCGAAATATCCTTGTTCTTCATCCAGCGGTCGTTTAGTTTTTGGTATGTACCGTCTGCACGTATCTCGGCGAGGTAGTTATTCAGATCCTGTTGCAGTTCCGTGTTCCCCAACTGCATACATACCGCAACAGCCGTAGGAGGCATTCCCGCATCTATCGTATCGATCCATTCCATTAACGTGGGATTCGCCAGCACCGTGATATTCTCGCCCACAAGAACATCCGTTTTGCCGTTCTGCAGAGAAGCATATAAATCAGTCATACTGGAGAATCGCATGATATCAGCTTGCGGCGCATAGCGCGTCACCGCTATATCTTGTATGCTGCCTATCACGGTACCAACCGGACGCCCCTCCAACTGAAGGAAGAGAGGAGGAACGGTCTGATCAGGAACATTCTTATGCGAGTACTCCATAATAGAGGGAACACTACCCAATAGTCCTAACGCCAGCAACGCTACCGCAGCAATGACAGCACGTGTCCGACGTTTCTCCAATAGGCTGTTGAACAACAATCCGATAAGCCATGCCACAAGAAAATAAATAGCTGCCGTCACGATGAGCGGGAAGAACGCATCGAACGTGCGCGAACGAATCAGATCCGACGCACGCGTCATGTCCATAACCGCAATATAACCGACGATACTGGTGCCCTTCAGCAACGAGATTACTTCGCCCAGATACACCGGCATAATCTTACGTACTACCTGCGGAAGGATGATACGCATGAACACCTGACGAGGTGTATAGCCCAACGCCAAACCGGCTTCACGCTGCCCTTTGTCTATACTCTCGATACCGGAACGCAGCATCTCGCCGATATACGCCGAAGTATTCAATCCAAACGTCACAATCGCCACCACGACGCCCGTTGTGCCGAGGGGTGCCATGAACACATAATACATGAGCATGAGCAGAACCAGCACCGGTGTGCCGCGCATCAGGTCAATATAAATCTTTGCCAGTCGTTGGAGCCATGCATGACGGCTCATCCGAGCCCAGCACACCAAGCCTCCGAGCAAGGTACCAAGAATAGCCGAACATAAGGTGATAAGAAGCGTGACCTGCAGGCCTTCCAATATCATCCGATACCGCTGTTCAACAAGCAAGTTGTTGGTAAAACTATTGACAATACGGTATAAGTATGAGTAGTTCATTTTTATACTTATATATGTTTAATGATGATTGTTTATTTTACGAGAGTTTACTACAGATGGTACTCTACGCTGAGTTTTGCCCACGCGCCGGGTTGCAGCACTCCACCGTAGTCATAGTAATGGCGGTTGGTGATGTTCGTGCACGACAGGGCAAAGCGCCAATGCGTGAGGTCGTAGTATAGTTTACCATCCAACAGCAGTACCGGTCGGAAGTCGGTCACCGTGCCGTCGGCATTGTTGAACTGCCCTACCCGCTCGCGATAACTGAGTGTCCACGACGCACCGAGCCCTGCATATATGCCGTGCTCGACTTGCACAACCACTTTATGCCTTAGATAGTCGAGATAGCGCGAGTTAGTTGCCTGCAGGTTGATATCCAGGTTCGTGAACGCATAGGTGATCTGCACGTTCCTGAGCCACTTGTTGAGCCGGTATTGCGCGCTGCATTCCACGCCGAGCGTGTTCACCCGTTGCTGATTTTGCGCGTGATAGGGTCGCTTGGTATCTTCCGCCACATAGATCCAATCGATGATATCCCGTCCCCAACGATGGTACACCTCCGCATTCAGCACCAACGCACCCGCCTTGTCGAATGTCTGCCTGTACGCCGCTCCTAACGATGCCGTCCAGGCTTTCTCGGGCATCAGATTCGGATTGCCTAATTGGTTGCCGGCATCGTAATAGAGATCGGTGAACGTAGGCAGCCGCAGCGAACGGTTGGCATTAGCGTAGAGCGACACGCCGCAGTCGAAAGCGTAACCTAAGTCCGCACCTACCGTCCAATGGTGCGCAAACGAGGTATTATACATACCACCCGCCGTGAGCGATGCCGACAAGTGCTGCACATGCAGGGTCTGCTGCGCGAAATAGTTGATGTTCACGCGGTTATGGTCGCCGAAGTTCGTAGAGTGGATATTCTCGTTGCGTGCCTCTACGCCCAGCGTTGTTTTGCCTATGGCCGAAGCATAATGCGCCCGCAAAGCAGCCGTAGCGTTCTGCGTCAGGTGGCGGTTGGAAACCGTACCCCGATGCCACTCATAGCGGTCGTGGTTTGCCCGGTAGGCAGCCATGGCATCCAGCGACCAACGTCCCCAACTATGCGTATAACGCGCAGAACCGAAAGCCGTGCGCGTGGCATCGAACTGATCCTGCGAACCAAAGCCGTAAAACATTCCCGCCCCGGCATCCTTGTACTGCGCTCCGGCTTGCATCTCCAGTCCGCGCCATGAGGCGTTGAGATAGACGTTCGCGCCGTTGAAATCGGAGTTTGCGAGTGCTGTAGCCTCTTTGGCGGTGGGTGCAGGCGCGTGGTAACCGCCGTTATGCGCGTAGTCGGCACTGGCCAGCACATGCCACTCATTGCGTCGCCAACCGCCTGTCAACTCTGCCTTGACAAAGTAGTTCATTCCCAACTGCACAGACGCTTGGTAGGTGTCCTGTTCCGTGCGCCGCGTAACGATGTTGATTGCCCCGCAGAACGCGTTGCCGCCTGCCAGCGACGCTGCGGCTCCCTCAAGCACCTCGATACGTTCGATGGCCGAAAGAGGAATGGGGATGTTCATCGCATAGTGCCCGGTCTGCGCGTCGCTGACGCACACGCCGTTGAGCATGATCATCACTTGGTCGAAGGTGCCGCCGCGCATGCTCACGTCGGCTTGCGCACCACCGGCTCCGCGTGTGCGGATATCCAGTCCGGGAAGAGTCTGCAGCAGGTCAGCCACGGTCGTTGCAGGCAAGGCAGCGATAGCTTCCGAGCTGATCTGCGTCACAAGCCTGTACGCTTGCGAATGGATCTCCGTCTGCTGCGAGATGACCTGCACTTCCTGTAAGTGCAACTGTGCCACCTCGTCGGGGATAGCAGATGAATCGGCTACAGAAGCCAAGGCGCTCATAACGCCTGCAAACGACATGGCAAGACCTCCAAGAAATGCACGACCGGAACATACCAGTTCCCGGTCGCATAATGCGCGACTCAGCCGTCCGATAGTCACCTCGCGGTGCATCGAGACGAAGGCGGCGTACGCCTTGCGCGCGAAATGCTTGAAGCGGAGCACGCTTGCTCCTACTTGCATTAGTCGTTGTTTCATTGATTTAATTAGTTTGTTTTGTTAATATTTGTCATTCTGTTGCCAATCCTTATGGATAAGCAGCATATCTTGCGGGATGGGGAAAACGGTGGTGTGCCCTGTCCATTTGCCGAAACGGATCATGTCGTTGCGGTGCCAACCTTCCCACATCAGTTCGCGCCAACGCTCGTGGTAGATATCCTCCAAGGTGGGCGAAGCAATCTCACTTGCCCCGACGCGGTCGCGTATCTTACGGATCTCGGCATAGGCACTTTGCCCTTTGCGCAACTTCGCCTCGGCTTTCATCAGCACTACATCCGCGTAGCGGAAGAGCACTATATCGTTCTTGCCCACATTGCAGTCCTGGATACCGTTGGGATCATGCTCGTACTTCTTGAGCCGTGCTCCGGCAGTCTTCTCGTAGGGCGTGTTCGATACGTCCATCGCCACCTTGTCGGGTTCGTACACGAGCGGCGTCTTACCATCCTCGCGATAAACCATCTGATCGCCAACAAACACGGTGTCGTAGTAGAAGTACATATCGAATCGCGGGTCTTGTTGCTCGGTATTGTAGCCGAACACATCGAGCGTCTCAAGGGTTGCCGACGTGCCGTTCTCGCCACCCATGCCGAGTGCCGATGCGTGGTTGTAATGGAGCGTGCGGTGCTCGTACTTGTATTGTGCAACGTACTTGCCTACCTCGCGCGGAATGACGTAGATATTCTCCATCGAACGGTCGTTATCGAGCGAGAAGTTCTCTTCCAGGTTATCCTCCAGCCAATAATAGCCGGACAGCATATCCGCATAGTCCACTATGGAATCGTACAACGCGGGTTGCTCCACGCCGGTATATACCACATGATTGAGGTAGAGCTTCATCAGCACGAACGATGCCACAAAGTACGTCATGCGTCCGTAATACTGTCCTAAGGTGTGGTTGGCGTGATCCATAGCCAGCAGCGGCATCGACTCTTGTAGTTCCTTCACGGCGAACTCGTACACCTGTTTGCGGGACGAGAGCTGCACGCTGTCGGTAGGTATATCCGTTCGCGTGACAATAGGCACACGACCGTAGAGATCGAGCAAGTACCAATAGTACATTGCCCTGACGGCGCGCAGTTCGGCTTTGTATTCCGCCAACAGAGTAGCATCCTTATCTGGTTTGTCGTACGCCTCGATATGCGCTATGCCGCTGTTGCAGAGCATAACTACCTTAAACAGGTAATCCCACGTATCACGAATAGAGCGGTCGTCGGCCGTCCAGGCATGATTGTGCAAGTCCTGCCAATAGCCGCCATCGTACCAGTCACCGCCGCGGGTGGGAATGATCTGTTCGTCCGTGGTGAGCGAGTTGAGGTCGTACACGCCGCGACCCGTGCCTTGCAAACCCTGCGAATCCGCATTGCCGCCCAGGTACACGTACACCGACAGCACGGCATTGTTCCTGAGCGCGGTCATCGAACTGAACGCCTGCTGCTCCGTCAATGCGGATGAGGGCTGCTCTTCGAGGAAGGAGCAGCTGCTTAGACCGCCTGCGAGAAGGCTCAAAGACAAAAGACCGCTCGCGCTCAAAGACAAAAGATTATTTAGTATTGATGTTTTCATATTAGAATCCGATTGACAATCCGAAGGTGAATAAATGCGATAAGGGAGCGGTACGCTTGTCATCCAGGCCGATGGTGGAGCTGATGTTCGTACTGTTGATGATGGGCGTATATCCCGAGTAGGCGCTGACCGTGCCTACATTGTTCATCGTCAGCACGAGTCGTAAGGTCTCCACCACTTTGTTCACGGGCAACGGCACTTGGTAGCCGAGCGTGATATAATCAAAGTTGACGAAGTCGCCCCGTTCGAGCCAATAGTCGGTCACCTGCTGGTCGTAGATCTTCGCTGCGGGTGCGGCCTGCAGCACGTTATAGAACGGCAGCGAACCGAGGTTCATGTACGCCAGCGATGTGCCGTTGAATATCTTGTGCCCGAACGCACCGTTGATTTGCACGGACAAATCCCAGTTCTTGTACTTGAGACTGATGTTCGAGCCGAGCAACACTTTCGGCGTAGCCTGTCCGGCTATGTAGCGTTCGCCCTCGCCGTAGGTGTAACCGCCCTTGCCATTGTCCTGCAGTCCCGTGCACTTAGGCAGGTAGAAGGTTGCCAAGGGCTGACCGACGATCTGCCAGACTATATCGTTGTCACCGCCATGCGACCCCGCACCGCTGACCGAGGCGATTGCTTGATGGTCGGCGGCATATAAATATTCGCTTCCATGCCAGCCGCTCAGACTCAGCAGCTTGTTACGCTGCCACGTTACGTTGGCATTGATGCTCAGTTTCCAGTCCTGAGTCTTGACAATCGTACCGCCGAGTGACACTTCCACGCCTTCGTTGCGCATCGAGCCGAGGTTGGCGATGAGCGTGGGGTAGGTGTAAGGCGGTGTGGATACACGATAGGGATAAAGCATGTCGGTGATGAGCGTGTTGTAGTAGCTCACGTTTGCCACCAGTCGTCCCCGGAACAGACTCAGATCCACGCCCACGTTGCCCGTGTGACTCACTTCCCATTTCAGGTCGGGATTGGCGTTGCGCAGTGCCGCGTAGGTCGTTATACCTTTGCCGTTCACCTCGGTCACACCGTTCGGCTCGTACAGCAGCATGGTCAGGTAACTGTCGATGGCCGATTGGTTGCCCGACATACCATAGCCGCCGCTCAGGCGCAAGTGATCCAACACGTCGTTCTCAGGCATCCACGGCTCGTCGGAGATCGTCCACGAAGCCGATACGGAGGGGAAGTAACCCCATTTGTTGTTCTTTCCGAACTTACTGCTACCATCCGTACGGAGCGAAGCAGTCAGGTTATAGCGGTCGAGCAACGTATAGCTCACGCGCCCCATGAACGATAGCATGTTCGCCTGCATCTTATAGGAGTCCGTTCCGTCCCACGGACGAATAGAGCCGCCCGACAGGCGGTCAGCACCGATGAGTACGGCTCCCGACTGATAGGTCGTCACGTGGAAACCCTCGGCTTTGTTGGTGTTGATCTCCGCCAACGCCATCGCCGACAAGGCATGCGCGCCCCAACTCTGGTTGTAATCGAGAATTATGTTCGCCAATATATCGTGTGTCTTGCCGGTCGAACGATAGGCTAATCCGCCTTCCTCCGTAGGAGCCGTCAGCGACTCATCGGCACGGTGGTAGGTGTATGCACCCAATATCTTCAGGTGCAGCTGTTCGATGAGCTTGAAATCCAGGTGCAGATTCGTGCTGATGTGTGCGTCGGAGGGTTGGCTGCTGTTCTCGAGCCACGCCAACGGATTGGCTATCTGACTCGCTCCCGGGTCACCGTCCCAACCGCCGCTCGCATTGCGTACTGCCGGGTAGGTGGGGTTGAAGCAAGCCGCGCTGTAGAATAGTTTCTGCTCGTTGAAGGCGTTCTTGCTCTGCTGCAACGATCCGAACATGCCGATATCGATCTTCAATATATCCTCCCACATCCGCTGGGTGAGGTTCACATTCGCCACAAACGACTGCGAACCCGTGTTTTTCACCACATATTGGTCGTCAATATATCCGACACTGGCGCGATAGGTCGTTGATTTCGAGCCACCGGAGAATGCCAAATGATGGTGGTGGGAGAATGCAGTGCGACTGATCTCGCGTTGCCAGTTGGTGTTCGCTCCTTTGTCCATGTACGACAAGCCATGCTCCTGACAGATCGTGCGGTAGGCATCCGCACTCAGCATAGGCAACGTCTTATACACCACACCTGCCGAGAATGTGCCGTTGTAATGAATACGCAACTTGCCTTCACGACCTTTGAGGGTTGTCACCTCTATCACACCCGACGCACCACGCGAACCGAACTGAGCAGTTTCGCTCGCATCTTTCAGGATGCGGAAACTCTCGATATCCGTAGGGTTGATCATCGATAGCAGACTCATGTCGCCAATCACATCGTCCACAATGATCAGCGGGTCATTGCTGCCCGATAGCGACACTGTACCGCGCAGGCGCACGGCACTCATCGCGTTCTCGCCGGACTGATCGACCGTCAAGCCTGCTACACGACCGCGGATCACATCAATCGCACTGGACGACTGATCGCGGTTGTTCATGTCTTCCTGACCGATGGTTGTGCCGTAAGCTGCCTGCATAGGCTCCGACACCTGCGCCGTGTCGCTCTGCGCCCACAATTGCAACCCTGCGCCAAGCAAGACAAGTAAAATAAATATTCTTTTCATATCTTAATAGTGAAAACTTGCAGTATCGTCGTCCTTGAGGAAGTCGTATTACTGCATATTTCCGGCGCCGTTTTTGAATAATCTCGTTTCGTAAAAGTGCTAAAATCTTACTACTGTTCCTATCGGAGCATCCAATAATCGGATGTTGTGCTTGGCGGCGATATTGTGGGCTACGGTGGACGGCTCAGACCACGGATGGACGGACAGAGCGAACTTGTCATGGTGAACGGTGAAGACCTGTTTGGCTTGGAGATCAAGAATGACTTTTTCAAGGTCTGCGGGCGTAGTGTGGATATATTTCCAACCTGCATTGTACTGCCCGTTTTCCAAGAGTGCCAGATCAACGGCACCGAAGCGCTCGTGTATCTGAGCAAAGCGCTTGTCATAGCCTCCATCACCACCTATATACACCTTGCGACCGGCAGCTTCGACTAAGAACGATGCCCACAGCGTCTGGTTCGACTTGCCGAGTAGACGATTACTGAAATGTCTGCTTGGCAGACAAGTAATCGTCAGACCGGCAGCGCCTGAAAGATCGCTTCGCTGAAAGACCGTTTCACTAAAAGACCGCTTCGCTGAAAGACTCTCATACCAATCCATCTCAGTTATTTGTTCGTCTTTATAGCCCCAATAGCGCAGGTAATCGGCAATGCCGAGCGGACAAACGACCTGCTGCACGCGGTCGCGGATGTCGCGCAGGGTCGCGTAATCCATGTGATCCCAATGTTCGTGCGTGATGATAAGCACATCGATGTCCGGCAGGTCGTCCGGTCGATAGATGTCCGTGCCCGGAAAGGCTTTGAGCATCATCGACGACGGCCATTCGGGTTGGAGTAAAGGATCCACCAAGTACCGTTTACCATCCAAGCAGAACAGATACGACGAGTGTCCGAACCATACGAGCCAATCGCTATCGGTCGGCAGGCACTTCAAATCCGTCTTGACCGCAGGTATCGGTTGTTGCGGTACGCGTAGCGTGTCCTTTCCGGTCAGAAAACGCCACAATGTGCCGATAGTACTTGCCGTATCGCCCGTGAACTGCTGTGTCGGTTCTTGGTTCTGGAACATCCCATCCCTGTAGTTCGGCGATGCCAGTATCCGCTCTTTCGACACATGTCGCAACAGCCCGAACGCGGGGTGCGACAACACAACCAACCCTGCTCCGCAAAGTAAGACGATGATACTTAATACGATTAGAAGTGCCTTCATTGTTATGGCTCTTATTCTTATCTCATCAGTTAGCCGGAGCCCATTTGCAGCGGTCTTTTGTCTATTTCGCCAATTCGGCTACGATGTTTGCCTCAAAATCCTTCGGTTCGGCTACCGGCGCAAAGCGTTGAACTGTCTTGCCGTCCTTGGAAACGAGGAACTTGGTGAAGTTCCAGAGGATATCGCTCTCTTTCTCCACGCTCTTGCTGATTCGCTTGAGCATAGCGTGAGCGGCTTTGCCCTTGAGGCCTTTGTATTCCTCGGTGGGAGCTTGCTCTTTGAGGTACTCGAATACGGGGTTGGCGTTGGCACCGTTGACGTCGGATTTAGCCATGAGCGGGAAGGTTACGCCGTGGTTGAGGCGGCAGAACTCTTCTATTTGCTCGTTACTGCCCGGCTCCTGGTTGGCGAACTGATCGCACGGGAAACCGAGGATCACGAAGCCTTGATCTTTGTACTTCTTATAGAGCTCTTCCAGGCCATCGTATTGCGGTGTGAAGCCGCACTTGCTGGCGGTGTTGACGATAAGAATCACTTGTCCTTTGTAGTCTGCAAGGTTCACCTCTTTTCCTTTATTGCTGAGGGTAGTAAAATCATAAATACTTGCCATAGTTTTTAAAGCTTCTTCTTTTGTCATACTAGTAAAATTTTGAGGGTTATTTATTTAGTTTTTTCAATTCTTCTATCAGTTTGTCGAGCGATGGAATCATCTGTAGAATCTCGTTCATCTCTTCTTCCTGCATCATAACCGCTTTCTGCATGTCTTCGGGTATGTGCTGCGCTTGCTCGTAGAGCGCTTTGCCTTGTTTGGTGAGCGACACTATACGCTGGCGCGTATCCTCTTTACCGCGCGTACGGGTGATGAGTCCGGCTTTCTCCATGCGTTGCAACAGCGGTGTCATTGTGTTCGTATCGAGCATCAACCGCTTGCCGATGTCGCACACCGGTTGTTTGTCCTGCTCCCAGAGTACCAATAGCACCAAGTACTGCGGATAGGTGATACCTAACGGATCCAGATACGGGTGGTACGCACCCATCATCAGCCGCGCCGCGGAGTACAGACGGAAACAAAATTGGTTCTCTAATTTCAGTTGCTCGTTATCCATTCTTTTATCTTTTTTCTTTCGACTTTCGACTAAATATATCGTTCACGATGCAAAGTTACAAAAAATATTTTAATATCGCAAGCGATATATCTTTTTTTGGCAAAAAAGTATGCACTTTTGTTGAAAATGCATTCTTTAGAAAGCAAACGGGGCTTACCCAACTATTTCATTCAGTTGATTCCTGATTCTTTGCGTTTTTGCTCGTAATACTCGTGGCGTTTGGGGTTCTCAGGGAACCAGCCTTTGAGCACGCGTTTCTCCTGATGAAATACTTCGCCGATACCCCATAAGGCTGAGAAAGCAAAGATACCGAGGAAGATAGAGAAATAGGTATTCTCTACTAACAACGACCCGCCTGCAGCCAATATACCTACAATCAGAAACGCCCACCAGGACTTGATACCGAAATAGTACTCCGCTTTGATTACCAATGGGTGAAAGATGCCAATGCACAGGAACGCCCCTGCGCCTAACAATATACCTTCGTAATTCATCGTTAAACTGCTAAAATGTTAAACCGTTAATTTGTTAGTGGCAGAACATAAAGCCGAAATAGAATCGCGGACCGGTTGGCATACATAGTTCGCTCTTATGAAAAGCCAACATCCAATCCAGGCGGAAGGTGATATGCACCTTGCGCGTCAAGCAATAATCGCAGCCCACATAAGGCGTGACGTAGAAGAACGACTGCTTATGAAACGTACTGTTCTTGTCCTGCGTCCAACTGTTCTGGTCACCATCCAGGATATACAACCCTTTCATCGATCCACCGCCAATCACTCCGCCTATGTATGGCCAGGCTTTATCCATTCGCCAGCAGCAATCTGCCAGCACGCCTCCGCAGCCCATGCGGACGTAACTGCCATCCTTGAGCACGTCACGGCAATCGGTCACGCCACTTGGCATCGTGCTTACAAAGCCTTCAAAGCCTGTGCGCAGATATTTCCACAGATGCACACGCAGGGCTCCGCCTATACCGAATGGCGCTCCTTGCGGACTGCATAAACGACCCTCACCGGTCTTGGGCGCATTTGCATCCTGACCAAACAGATAACCCGTATGGAGCATCATGCCACCGGAGAAACCCTGATAGACTTTGTTCTTCTCGATGCCGTCACTCACTTGCGCATGCATTACGCACGCGATCAATGAACATATTAAAAGTACCTTTGTACGCATAATTTTATAATTACGGCACAAAGGTACTACATTTTTCTTAAATTTCGCTTAAGAATTTCTTAAGATTGGTATGCGAAGTTCGGTAAGGGTGCCGTTTATGTCCAAAGTGAGGGAAAAATGATGCACAGTAAGCCGTGAAGAGAGGCATAATGTTCCTGTTTGGGCGGTGGGTAGCAACGCCTCGAGTGAGGCATCCAGCCACTTGATCAGGCTATCGGGGTGAATGGTGAGAGTGTTCACCCACGGCGTGAGTTGCATTTGCACAGCCAAGCCGTGTGCCTGCAGTTCGCTTTCGTGGGCTCGCAGCCAATCGTAGAGGAGTATAGACAGGGGCGACACGTCGTTCTGAACGCGCTCCGTGTGCAAAATGAATCCTATTCCCCGAACAGCTTCTATCGGTTGCTTGGGTGACCAGCCGAGTTTGCGACGCAGGGCATTCAGGTGCACATCGATTGTGCCGGTGTCGTACTGAAACCGTGTGCCCCAAATATTATCGAGTAATTCCCATCGCGAGCATATACGATTGGCGTGGGCAGAGAGATAGTCCAACAATCCGTATTCCAGACCTGTCAGATGGATTTCTTGTCCGTTGTTGCGCACAGACCGGATCTCTCGGTCGATCTCAATATGGTCGATGATGGTGATGTACATTAAGTCAATGCAGGTTCTATATCAAGATAATACGATTTCCATCCCGGTTTTCTGTGGTTGCATACCCATGCTCTGATAGAAGTGCATTGCAGCATCGTTTCCTGCCCAGACGTTAAGCGTGATGGCGTGACAACCAATCGACTCGGCATACTCGCGCACAAACTCAAACAAGGCGCTACCGATATGCTTGCCGCGAGCGGATTCATCCACACAGATGTCATCGATATACAGGGTCTTGCGGTCTTGCAACAGGCGGTCGTTTTTCGCCTCGCTGATCTGACAAAAGGCATAGCCTTGCACACCGTTAACGTCATATACAAAGATGGGCTTGCTGTCATCGCTGAGTAACGTTTGCAGTTCCTGCTCGCTATACTTTGTGGTGTGCGGCTTGAACAGATCCGGTCGCAAGCGATGATGCACCATATCCACCTGATGCAGCAAGTCGATAATACGCGGAATATCCGCGGTCTTTGCCTGTCTAATCATAATTTTGCATCATACACCTCACCTGCCAACATTTTCTCCCGTTCTGTTTTCATATTATCTCAATACTGTCCACTATAAATCATTCTATTGCCTTATATTGTGTTGATTATTAACATGCTGCGAATGTTATTTAACCGTGAGGCTATGTTTTTTTTGTTTTAGCAGCAATTAGCACCAGAAACGTTAGTTTCAAAACACTCAAAAGGGTTTATCTTGGTTTTTGTTTAATTTTAGTGGACACTAATGATAATATCTTATAATATCCGTGAGTTACGGATAAAAAAAGAGACAGATTCCGAAGAACCTGTCTCATCGTGCGCAGGATGAGACTCGAACTCACACGATCTTGCGACCACTACCCCCTCAAAGTAGCGTGTATACCAATTTCACCACCTGCGCGCGTCGCAACTCGCTTGCGACGCGGTTTGTTGCTTACACAACAAAATTGTCGCCGCGGTTGCTCCTTTTCAAAAAAGCATTGCTTGCACAATGCTTTTTTGAGGTTTACAAAGATCTCTTTGCTGTGCCCAGAACAGGACTCGAACCTGCACGCCTCGCGACATACGCACCTGAAACGTACGCGTCTACCAATTCCGCCACCTGGGCTCGTCGCAACTCGCTTGCGACGAAGTTTGTTGTTCGCACAACAAAAAGGTCGCCGCGGTTGCTCCTCTTTCGAAAAACCATTGTTTGCACAATGCTTTTTCGAGGGTTACAAAGATCATTTTTCAATGAATCCTTGTTCCTTAGAAAAATAAAGCAGAACAGGTGTTCTGCTATTCTTGGAAGGAGAGCGGCAAACGAGACTCGAACTCGCGACCCCGACCTTGGCAAGGTCGTGCTCTACCAACTGAGCTATTGCCGCATACTTCTAAAGCATTTTTTAGAGCGTTCTTTCGTTCTTCCGTCGCCGAAAGCCCAAAAGCGGATGCAAAAGTACTACAAATTTTTCAAATATGCAAATTTCTGCCCCAAAATACCCCAAAATTCCTCACTTTTCCCCAACTCTTGCAACATCAACCTTGCAAACGCAGTACTTTTATACACGATTTACTCGGGAATACGTCCCTGACTGTGAGCGTCAGCTCGCCTCCCCTTCTTTTTACTTTTTACCCTTCATTTTAGTCTCTCCTGGTCATAGTAGGAAATTAGTAGGAAATTAGTAGGTTATTAGTAGGTGATTAGTAGGTGATAATTATAATCAACGCCCGATCCTCACTCAGGTATGTTTATAGCTGATGGAGGCTGCCACCATCAGTGTTAATTTAGGTTTATTTTCTAAAAAAAATCATCGTTATTCGTAAAATCCGTACATTTTTGCCGCTTTCTGCGATATAAAGTGAGCAAAATGCACTAAATCCATGCCCGAAAATGCAAATTGTACACATTTTTTTGCTCTTCTCCTATATTTTTTGTAACTTTGCGGGCGAAAATTAAAATTATTATAACCTATTATAATCCGACAAGGGGAACGCGAGTTTTTCTTGCGGATAGATTTATATATCCAAAAAACTATTTGGAGACTTAAAAAAACTATTTGGAGACTTATACATTCAAAACAACTATGGGTATGAAAAAATACATTCAGGGAATGAACGGTAAAGCAAGTTATAGTGTACTCCGTACTTATGATGTACTCCGTACGCTTATTATCGTATTTTTCGTAGTGTTCGCTCCGTTGCGCGCACTCGCCGTGGGTTGGACTCCTACCGACGGTGGTTTGACAGCCAACCTCAAGATGGGTGAACAGATCTTGCTATCGGTAATGGTAGACGACAAGGAGTACTTCGTTATGAACTACAACCGCTACACAGGTGGTCACTTCAATTATTCAGAAGGTTTATTTCTCAAGCTCCTTCCTCTGGGCACCGGTGTTACAGAAGCGCCGGAGATGGCTATTTGGACTGTCGATACAGCCTTGACACGTATTAGTGGCAACACTGATTATGCATTAGGAGGTATAGCTTATACTATCTGGAACGATGGCAAGACGCTTAAAACCGGCGAAATGAACGGCACAGAGAGCCGATTCAGGTTCTATGGTAACTTGGTCGACGACATCCGCGACAAGGATGCCTGCGATGTGGTATTTGTTATCCCCACAGATCATGATGGCATCACATCATTCGACCCGAACAACACCTTGGGCAAAAACAATGCACCAGGGACTGCAAAAGGACGATTCAACGGCGCAACAGGTTATAACGCACAGTTGGGATTGAACTATCGCGAGGTTTATTGGCTTGTGAATGCCCGCAACAACGAGCCGCGTACTTACACCAATTTCGCATTGGTCACGTTCAACACAACTCAGGAAGACATCAAATTCAGTAAAAACGAGGCTACAGCCAAACCGGGTAGAGCGTACTATGCATATGCTGACGACAAGCATAAGCCGACGCAACGTACCATTTTCCGTCTATATAGGTTAAACCCACCGTTCAACAGCTGCAACAGTTACTTCTTCGCCTACGACGAACAGGACTATCTCCGCTACCGTCAGTCGAACACGATGAACGACCTTACAGGCTGGAAGAAGACCTACACCATGGATCGTCTGCATTGTATGGAGCCTGAAGATATAGAAACCTCCTCACTTTTCCACACAGAGTGGATGTCTATACCCGCATCAGACAGTACATACTACTACGTTGGCTGGAACGATGACTACCGCCTGGCTCCGGAGACGATGGGTTCTGCCGGTGCTCATTCGCAGTTCACAAAGATTCGCGAGCTGCCGATGAAAGATTTAGCCGGCAAGAAAGCTCCTGCCGGCGCGTACGGACGAATGGTGGTTGATACCACCTCTTCTGTCGACAACTTAGGTGTCAGCTTTGAGCCCGCGGGTTACTTCCTCAAGGTCAGTACAGGTAAAAACGTACCCATGGTAAAGACCGGCGAGAATGAGTGGACAACTCTGGATATGTGGGAGCTTGACGAGGAATGGCTCAGTTATTCTATCAAAACCACGCTGATGACCGGTTCGGCATTCAGCGAGACAGACCCGGGTGCAGATGTCGCAGGATGGAGTATAGATGTCGACGGCAGTTCCATCAAAATAAAGAACACCGAGACGACGGTATCAGCCGGTGTATCCGGCTACGCACAAATCACGACTAACGATAGTGAGCACCCAAACGGAAATATAGTTTTCGTTCGGGCAAACACCACGAGCAAACTTTCCTACGACAACAATGATTTCTTGGGTATTGAGATTCCGGATCAGTACCCGACAGGCGACAACACGTTCGTCATCGTACAAACTCCACGACTCAAAGCAGATTATACCTTTGACGGTTGGACGAGAGATGCAGCAGGTACAGGCAAGAAGTATCAAGCAGGTGATACAATTAACCTGTCTGGAGCAACTACGACTTTGTATGCCCAAGCCCACTACGATGGCACCCTGCAGGTGGCTATTTCGTTCATGCAAGGCGGCAAGCGCTACTTCATCACGCACCCGAACTCATCTGCTCCGCGTTATGCCCGCGCACGGCATTTTGAGGATTGGGATAACACCTGGCAAGGTATGGCGAACGCCGAGAACGCTGACCCGAACTACATTAGTACCTTCGAGATGAGGATTCCTCCCTCCAATGAGTTGAAAGCTCATGGAGAAGAGCTTACGGATGCCGATACACTCCTGAAGATCACCGAGAAAGTCTTGGATCCGCGACGCTACACCATGAAGGGACACGAGGATACGCTAATGTTCTATGAGTTCTTTGCTCCTGCCAAAGACGAGTATATCGGATTGTATTATACAAATCCGAACACCATTCTTGCCAACAACACCTGGGCAGGTCTGTTTGAATCGAACAGGACGGATCTCACCACTACCGGTTGGCCGGACTACAAGACTCCGTATATTCCGAGTGCCAAACTACAATCAACACGCTACGTCGAAGAGGAAGATCCTATTAATCATCCGGATTCGTTGACGCTCAAAAGGCGTAGTAACTACACCGAACCCTATATCAAGTACAACGCAACCGGCAATCAGTTCGACGGCGTAGCATCAGTTGATGACGCAACAGCGTTCGACCTCTCTGCTGTGTCTGTAGCCGATGCCCACTACATTGTGCTGCCTGACACCTCAGAGATATGGCGCGATACTATCATCTTCGGCTATCATGAAAATCAGATAAGCGAAGAAGTGTGGTCGAAACTCATTGGCAAGCAACTGATGGCGGTAATGCGCGTTGGAGCGGACACCGTATATTTCCACCCCAATCGCAAGAAGATTATCAACACTCCGCAAGACTTGTATCTCTCCACGGATTTCCGTCTGACACAAAATTTCGAATTGATCCGCGACAGTCGTGTCAGCAGCGCATTACCTACCGGCGACAGCGTAATGGTGGAAGAGACCAAGGACTATTGGTGTAACAACATCGTGAGCGGTAACACCAGTCCGATGGATGTGAAGGATGCCGGCGGCAACTATATCGATGTCATTGACAAGTTCCGCATCAGCCTCAGCCACGGCAGCATCAGTAAGATCAAGGAGTACCGCGGTCGCTGGAAGAAAGGCGCACCGGGATTGACGGTCAACGCCAATGGTTCTGCACGTTATCGCGACATCGTCATCATCACCAAAACCTACCACTACGGCGATACGCTTACCCGTCTTGTGCTCACGCCCGTACAGGATAACTACAGCTTTAGCCCGTTGGCAAACACAAGCCAGCGGCTGAACTTCAAACTGATCAGGGAAAGATACATCGAATTGCTGGATGTTAATAACAAAGTAACAGCTGAAAAGATTGTAGCCTCCAAGGATACCACCAGCCTCCTCGGTCTTGCACCCGGATCATGCTCATTCTCATCAGGCGATGCAGGCGCAAGTTCGTATTTCACCATCAGCAATGCCGATGGAGCATCGGTACGTGATCATATCACCCTCATCACCAAGAGCGAGAACGTGGAAAGTTTTCGCAACGATACAATGACCGTTACCACAACGGTCACAATGGATGGCAAGAATTACAACGTATCCACTTCCGTTCCCTTGACGCAAGCGGCATTGGCAGCCGGCAACGAGCTTATATGGTCGGTTGTGTACAACAAGGCACGCTATTTCATCATGGCGGTGAACAACGGTTCGAGTACTTCGCTGCAATTCCGTCAGTTTACCAAACGCGACAACACGCTATACAAGCTGAATAGTTGGACAGCGCTGGTTAAAGGCGCCAACGCAGGCAACAATAGCGACGGCAAGTACATCACACCATGGATCTTCGCCTACCCCAATGCCGAAGATAATAAGCAACTTACGCTCAAGACCGAAAGCGGCATTAATAAGTTCTTCGCTATTTCCGGTTCTACGCCAACGTTGGGAGATGCGCCATCCACGATAACGTACGAATACGACACCATCTACACCAACAGCAATGCCAACTTCGAGGAGCAGGTGCGAATCAAGTACGAGACTAATAAATGGCTGAAGTTCAATGGTAGTGCACTTACGCTCACAGAAAACAAGAATGAAGCCTCTGTATTCTCGTGGGGTTACCTGCAAACAGAGTACAGCTTGCTTAACAATGGTGACTACCCCAACCAAAGCGAAGCAGTATTCGACTACAACAACACCGGCTCCGCGGATATCCAAACACGCTATCAGGCTTACCGTGAGTACTCCACTCTGCTCGACAACACCCTTACCTATCTCTGCCGCAAGGTAGAGACACGTATCGACAGCCTGACGGATGCTACCAAAGAGTGGAAAACCGCATATACGATAACCCGCAAACCGGATGGTCGTACGTTTGATAGCGGTTCAACCCCGTCCCCTGCGGTCAGCGGACTCGGCATAACCACCGATGCCGCTACCCTGGTTACCACGGTCACCCCCGGATCGGCTACCAGTCCTACCAATGTGAAGATTGGTGGTAAGTATGTCAACATCGTCGATACATTGATCATGACGCTTACGGAATCTGCACCGCAAACCTATCGCTTCAAGGGCGATTGGAGCAGCTTCAAGTCTATCAGCGATGCGACCCTGAAGATTCCTTTGGTACGTATGACTTACCATACCGCTTCCTTCGATTCTATCGTCTGCACCGTGGACGAAAGCCAAAACAACTATTCCTTCCCTCCCGACGGTAAGGACGAGACTTACGTGTTTAGGCTCAGCACCATACACAAGACAGGTAGTCAAGTGCTGGATGTGGACAACCATGTGGTGCACGTTTCCAGTGCAACAAGCGCCAATATCACTCGCGACAAGGATGCAAGCAATACGGGTATGCACCTCAACAACAAAAATCTGGCCGAGGTGCGACTGGTCGATGAGTATGGTAATACGCCTACCTGGTGCGCTATCACCGATAAAGGCGACAGTACCATTACCGTGAAATGTTTGGCGGACGGTATCCGTTCGCCGCGTACCGCATACATCTATCTGGCATACATCATCACGTTGAATGGCGAGATGAAATTCGTCAACTACCGTCTTACCGTATCGCAAAACAGTCTGTTCTCCTACGGTGCACTACAGACGCTTATCCACAGCAACGGTGCATCCGGCGACAAGAAGATGGACAATGGTATGCAACAGGTTCACGAGAACAAACGTATCCTGTACTACTACCCCGAACAAGATGTCGAATTACCTGTTCGCGAGCGTTCATTCTACGGATGGTGGCGCTGGTACCGCGAGGGAAAAGATGCTGCGGGCGTTGATGTATCCGATACCGATGTACCCGATGCATTGTGGCGTACGCCGCCACGCAACGTGGGTAAATTCGACTTCCCGTACCGAAAGATCGTTGTGGACTCAACGTGGGTGGATCCGGAAGATACAACGAAAGGCAAAAAGCCGAATCGAACCATGGGACGATGGACTGTCTTCCACTACAAGTCGAAGGATTATAACAACAAACAGGATCCTCCCTCTAAGAACCCGCGTGTGGCTCCACCGATCACGGAATTTGGCGTAGCTACCAAACCGACACTAACGTATGCAGTGGACATCAGTAACTACTACGACAATCTGCCGCTGTCCGTCAAAAATAAGAACCAAGTGGATGTCGACATGATGGACACCATGCCCGAAATCATTGAGCCGACCCTTTCGTTGCGCGAGATTTTCGAGTTGCACCCATGGACGGAGATGGCGGATACCTTGGATCATTATAAGTACGAAGAGACAACAGATGCCGGCAAAGAAAACGGAAGCACGACCTACAACCGCAAGTACATGGAGGATCACGTGTTGATGGCACCTATCGGCAACCGTCTGCTGCTGCGTACCGAGCAACGCTACAACCTCGAAAACATTCAGAAAACCCAACAATCCGAGTCGCTGTTGGGCTACTACATGCACGATGACAACCGCACATCGTGGAGTAGCAATCCCATGCGTAAAGACACGATGATCTGGTGCGGAGGTTGGGATTCAGATTGCAAGTGGTATACCTACAATCCGAACACAAAAACCTATGCGGCTTGTACGTACAGCGTTACCGAGGGTGACGACTTCCTCAACGTACCGGCTAAAGCAAGTATCCCTGTCGGCAAGGAGTTCGATACTGTCTATTATTTCTTGCGCGCACGGAGTTGGAAATCTACCTTCGAAAGCGTTGCCGATAATTCGCCCGTACACTACGAAGAAGGCGACTATTGGTTCAACATATGCCGCTATATGGTCATCTACCATAACCCCAACAAGTACGGTCCGAAACTCGAAACGAAAGTCAAAGGCGTGGATAAAGCCATCATGACCAACGACGAGATAGAGCAGACCTACGAGGTGCTTGAGAAACTCGACTTCGATTACAACAAACCCGGCAGCGATTACATGGTTTATCCTCACCCGCTGCCATGGGCGGATGCCTCGTACGGTTTCACTTATCCCGAAACTTCCGCGTTACCGCATAACCGCTACCACGACGAGTCGGACTTCCCGAATGGTGGTGAGTATGGCTTGATTAACCGTATCCCCTATAGCTCGTTCTGGCACAAGATGGAACAGCACGGCGGTGCAGCCAACGGATACATGATCTACTGCGACGGTATGGCCTCCGCCGGTCAGGTGGCAGCACTTACCCTGCACACCAACCTCTGCGCCGGACAACAGATGTACTTCTCTGGCTACGTATGCAACCCCAGCAGCCAAAAGAATAAGTCCAACCCGAACTTCACATTCTCCGTACAAGGCTCAACCAACGGCATTACATGGGACGACATAACGGAGTACACCACGGGAGATATCGTGCCGTCCACCCAGTGGAGGCAGATACTCTTCCCCATCAACTACAACCATGCAAAGGACTACACGTACTTCCGCGTGCGTATTTATAATGTAGCTGTCAGCTTCGATGGCAACGACTTTATTATCGACGATATGCGCGTATTCGCTACCCGACCGCCGCTGATTGCATACCAGGCACAAACCAAGTGCGTCGAGATAGGCGACAAGGACTCTATCACCCAAGTGGTACTGCGTGTCGACTATCAGGGATTCACCAGTAAAGAATACAACAACGAAGACGTATATTACACCATTCAGAAGATCAAGGGGGCAGATACTTCATTTGTAAAGATGGAAGATCATTATATCAACGAGCAGACAGACGTAGCAGATGCACCTTCCGTCTTCGGACATATCCACACGCCTGCACATGATTACGTGCCAGCTCATGCAGACTCCATATTCTCCAATATCGACGATCTCGTAGCTCGTTTCGACTCAACCGCACCACCGAAAGCGGCTACACAGTTCAAGCAAGGATATATTTACGAGAACGTTGAAGGGACTATGCGTCCGGTGATGTATGTGGTTCACGAGGCGAAGATGACTTCCGACAACGACTACAAGGTGCGCATGTCGCTTAACTTCAGACAGCTGACGAGTAGTATCTGCGCTATGACCAGTAATCTGAAGGTTACCAACAAAATGCTGCTTGAGCTCAACGGCGAGGAGCAAGACGAAAGGGAGATAACGAATATGTGTGCCAACACCACCTACGATATCAGTATGCGCGTCAAGGGAACATTGTACCTCGATAGCGTCGCACCGATCGAGCTCAACGGCACATGCCATAACGACTGGCTCGTTAAAGGTGACACAAGCAGGCTGACAAGTGCAACGACATATGGCTATTCATATGATGACATCGTCAAGGTCGTAACGAAAATCTTGCGCTGCGAGCCGAACACCACTACGAATGCCAACCAGTTTGCTCCGAACTTCTCATCCGTCAGCCGAGCAGAGATGCACCGCATACAAAATATACAGAATGTGAAGCTTACAACAAGCGACTCTGCATACGTCGTACTCCGCAATCTGGTCAACAACGGGCACCTCATTCTCTATCAGTCCAAACTGACGGAAACGGTTGCCAAGGATAATTCAATTGAGTTTGTGGTTATGCCTATCCTCGGTACAGGTACGGATGTTGTACGTAACGCCAACGTCGATGTATGCCCCAACCCCATATATATCAAGCTCACATCCAATAAGGGCGGATTGATACCTATGAGCATCGGAGGCGCGCGCGACGGACTAACGCCGACTATCCTTGCCAGCTCGGATGGAGCAGCCAACGAGATAACCGTGCGCGTCGATTCGATCATGAGTACCGTGAAGTTGGACTCCATCATCACGCTGCACTCAACCAACGATCCGAATTATCTGGAAGGCATCCACTCGCTCAGGTTGATACCGGATAGCACCCGTTATGCCAAAAAGGGAGCAACGATCCGTCTGCGCCCCGCCAGAACCAACAACTTTGTGATGCGTGAGGGGTACAGCTACACCTTCGACATCACGATGCTCACGATGTTAGGCAACACGAACTGGGGTGTCGAGGAAGGCAACTGCCCTGTAGGTACCGTGCCCTTCACCGTTTCCGTTGTACCCGATAACCTGCGCTGGGATCCGCAGTCAGCCGAGAACAGCAAGTGGAACAACCCCGAGAACTGGATTGGTATCACGCAGGAGAACAAGCCCATCCATGAGGATGCACGCTTCGCGCCTTTGTCAACTACCAATGTCGTTATTTCTCCCCTTGATGAAGGATTACCTTATCCTACTATCCCTGCAACGATAGAATCGGTGGACTCTGTGAAGCAGACAGGTTTCGAGTACAACCAGTGTAATGCCATCCGCTTCTTGCCCGGCACAGCTTTGGGACAACAGCAGAACCTGACGTACACCAATGCCATCATCGACATGCAAATGCCGAACAGGAAGTGGGCAATGCGTGCCGCGCCTGTAGCAGGTATGCTCACCGGTGACGTCTTTATGTCCGAGGCCGACCTCAACTGGGAGACCTCACCATGGGAGGTTGGCGCGTTCGATGCTACAGGACGTAACTACCAGACAGGCAACGCTTCGTTCTGGCTATCGCTCTACAGCCGCGGGATAATTAACTACGGCAACGGAGCAGCACAAGATACGCTATCTGCCGATGCACAGTGGACAAAAGTCACCAACGGTATGACCATGCCGCTGATGCCCGCACAAGGCTTTGCGGTATATTCCCGCACTGCCTCGGGTAAGGACGCAGTAGTACGTCTGCCAAAGAACGACGACATCTACTACTATTACTCCGCCTACGGCGATAAGATGGACGACCATTACGAGCATAACTTGTGCGATTTGCGTAACTCTGCAGAGTTGGCTAATGGCAATGCAGGCAAACTTGCCTTCCATCCCGCAACCACCTCGCAGGCATACACCCTGACCAACGAGGTAGCATCCAACTTGTTCGTGTTCGGTAATCCCACCATGGGCTACATTGATATCTGGGGCTTCATTGCCGATAATAAGGTGGCAGCTAACCTTACGGAGGAGATCGATTATCTCGACGAGAGCGGCGATGCCAGCATCTACCGCACCGTTTCCAAGGCAACGGCTGAGGGCGTTGGTTCCGAAGATGTGCTCACCAACCACGCACGTTACTTGCCGCCGATGCACGTGATGGTGCTCAAGTCAGCATCGGGTACGTCAATCAGCGTCACGCTCAACGCTAACCGCATCGTTACCGACCCGAGCCAGAAGGCTGCGCGCCCGGCATCCGCACCGCGCCGCGCAAGCAGCAACGGCCTGAGCAAGGGTATAATGACCGTCACGGCCATCAACCCCGTATCGCCGCGTTGCAACTCGCGTCTGCTGCTCGGTCAGGGCTACCACGCATCCATTCTCGATGGTGAGGATGCTATGCTCACAACGGTGAACATCGATAACTACACCAACAATACTACTCCCTCCACGCCGTTCAACATCTACGCGGTGGAAAACAACTACGGACTCAGTATTGATCTGCGCGACCAGATTCAGAACGTGCCCCTGTCCTTCTACATGAGCGATCTGCCGTTCAGCCCCGTTACGCAGCTGTGGTTCACAGGTGTCAACAATATCGATGGAGAGCTCGTACTCTACGACTCCTACAACGGCAGCGAACGACGCATCATCGACGGTATACGCCTGGATATCGAAACGCCCGAGCAGAGCCATGAGGTGCGCTACTACATCCGCCGCCGTGGATTTGACCCCAACGACCCGACAACACCTGTTGCCACGGCTGTTGAAACCAACGAACTGGAAGATATACCCGTAACAAAAATACTACGCGAAGGACAAGTACTTATTTTGCGTGATGGACATATCTACACCACGCTCGGACAAAAACTGAAATGATGATGAAGATGATAAAGATACGAGATAAGATATATCGATTACTATTGGTGGCGTGCCTACTCTGCGCCACTGCGCAAGCCTACCCGCAGGTGTCACAGCCTGCGGCGTGGAGCAGCACACCCACGATGAGCGAAGATGTACGTCCGGCATACAACTTCCGCTCCACATCCTCCTATACCCCCATCGTGGGCACCAGGAGTTACATGTCCGATGGCAGTGGACCTATGGCATCCTCGCCGCAAAGAGTCAAAGCGTGGAATCCTTGGGATGATGATAAAGACCCCGAAGGCGATCCTATGGGTCAGTGGGGCGGCACCCCCGCCGGCGAACCCTGGTGCTTGCTCCTGATGGCAGCATTGTTTGCGTTGGCTCTTCGCCGCCGATACCTTCGCCACGCTCCCAACGCGCCCGCGCATGACACCCGTGCATGACACCCGCCCGCACGCGAATAATGTATGGTATAGCAAATAATTGTTGGTAATAGTTTTTAATAGTTGACCTAATAGGTCCTTTGTAATACTTTTGGGTTAATTTTGGAAAATTTTGGACTAACCTAAGTTCATCAGATAATTTGGTTTATTGCACAAAATCCTTGTATCTTCATGACCGATTTGCCCATTTCTCGCAAAAAAGCATAAATTTTGTACCAACCTTCACTTTTTTGCAACAAATATTTGCATAATTCAGATTTTTTTTGTAACTTTGCACGCAAACTCGTAAAAGAAAGGAGTGATTATGTCTAAGATTCAGAAACAGATTGACTTTTTTGCAACTCATCAACAGGAGTTGTTGGATAGGTATAGCGGCAAGGCTATTGTTATTCCGGATAGTCTGGATGTAACTTCTTTCAATTCGCTGGAAGAGGGGTATCGATATGGTGTTAAGACCTTCGGATACGGCAACTTCCTTCTGAAAGATTGCAGCTTGCGTTCTCCGCAAGTGCAGATTATCTCACCCATAATAACGGTAGCATAACTATGACAGCCTATACTCATCCTGAGCAAACGATTGTTCGGCGTATCTTAGTGTCTTGTAGGATTGCTATTTTGGATGCGGACATTGATGCCGTTCATGCTGTTCGTGCACTATGGGATACGGGTGCGATGTGTACGTGTATCTCTAACAAACTTGTGCAAGACCTTGGCTTGGAGCCGGAGGACACACAGACCGTTATTGGCGCGAATAATGAACCGTTTGAAGTACCTGTTTATAGCGTACAACTGAAGATGGGACATTTCGTAATACCATATCATCGCGTTTGCGCTCTTCCCATGGATAGTGCGAGCCATGATGTGATAATCGGCATGGATGTGATGACTAAGGGAGATTTGGCAATATCAAATTACGAAGGTAAAACGGTTATTACATTCCGTGAGCCATCTATTTGTAAGATAGATTTTGTAGCCGAATCACAAAAATACGACAAGATGCATCAAACATGGTTGGCTAAGAAAAATGACAAATGTCCCTGCGGTAGCGGACGCAAATGGGAGAATTGTCACGGAAAAAGGGGCTAACAGTTTTGCATAGTCTTTAATGGTTGACCTAATCAGTCCTTTGTAATACTTTTGGGTTAATTTTGGGAAATTTTGGACTAACCTAATCCATCGTAGTTGTCGTTTGTTCTTAGCCCTAACGGGCACGATCTGTTTCGCCGTATGGCTGGCAGTTCTTAGCCCTAACGGGCACGATCTGCTTTGCCGTATGGTTGACGAAATTAGTCCATCGCCTACTTTCGACCACTAAAAACGTAATCACGGATAACAATTCCACGGATTTTGGGCAAAAATCGCGCCCGTAACCCCAAAATATTTGCATATCTCAAAAAAATGTAGTACCTTTGCACCCGCTTTGATAAAAAATAATCTTTGCGAACGAGAAGTAGCGCAGTTGGTAGCGCACCACGTTCGGGACGTGGGGGTCGGGCGTTCGAGTCGCCTCTTCTCGACCAAGAGGAGAATTGGAGAAAATCCAGTTCTCCTCTTGATTTTATAATCGCTTCTAATTCGTTGATATATAACAGAACATTAGTGTCCACTAAAATTAAACAAAAACCAAGATAAACCCTTTTGAGTGTTTTGAAACTAACGTTTCTGGTGCTAATTGCTGCTAAAAACTCCTCTGTTAATAATCAACACAATATAAGGCAATAGAATGATTTATAGTGGACAGTATTGATAACAGAATGAAAACGAACGCCACGTTCGTTCGAGACGTTCGAGGAAAGTTCGCTTACTACCCTGAACTCATCATTGATTTGTGAAGTGAAAGGTGAAAGGTGAAAAGTGAAAGGTGAAAAAGGGGCACTTTTTCTTACATTTTTCACTTTTTTGTGCCCTAAAGCAAAAAAAATGCATCCGGCTCTTGCAAATATCAAAAATTTTTAGTATCTTTGCAGCGAATTTAAAAAGTAATGGCCATTTCGGAAATGGCGATTGCAAATTTTACGGCTTATGAAATTCGTTGACAGAACAAGAGAAACAGCATCGCTTCAAGCTATTCAAAAGCAGTCTTTGGAGCATGCACAGTTTACGGTGCTGACCGGAAGAAGACGTATCGGGAAAACATCGCTCGTATTCCATGCATACAAGGATTTGCCGTTCTTGTATTTCTTTGTGAGTAAAAAATCGGAGAGCGAGTTATGCACAGCCTATCAGCAAGAGATATCGACTAAGTTAGGTATCCCGATGTTAGGTCGTGTGACACGTTTTGCGGATATCTTTGAGTATATCATGCAACTATCGAAACAGCAACCTATCACGCTGTTCGTTGATGAGTTCCAAGAATTCATGCGTATCAACGCCTCGGTTTATAGCGATATGCAGCGGATTTGGGATATAAACAAAGAGGAGGCGCATATCAACCTCATAGTAGGCGGCTCGGTGCAAACAATGATTCATCAGATATTTGAGAACAAGAAGGAGCCACTCTATAACCGTCAGACATTGATGATTAGGCTCAAAAAGTTCCCGCCTTCAATCCTAAAGGAGATATTGGCAAACCACAATCCAAATTACACATCTGAAGATTTGTTGGCTTTGTACAGTTTCACAGGCGGCGTAGCTAAATACGTAGAACTACTAATGGACAAGGGCGCAACCACGAAGGAGAAGATGATAGAGACTATTATTCAACCGGATTCGGTCTTCCTGTCCGAAGGTAAGAACCTATTGATAGAGGAGTTCGGCAAAGACTACGGTGTCTATTTCTCCATTCTGACCGCT
The DNA here is from genome assembly GCA_902798965.1 of uncultured Bacteroidales bacterium. GTDB lineage: Bacteria > Bacteroidota > Bacteroidia > Bacteroidales > Paludibacteraceae > Colicola. The sequence continues at coordinate 46,375 of CADBYS010000009.1, forward strand.
ATCGCTTCCGGGCATTCGCAACGGAGGCAGATAGAAGATATCATTGGTAAGGAGATAGGCGGCTACCTCACGATGCTGGAAGAAACCTACGGCTTGATTACCAAACACAAACCGCTTTTTGCTACCACCAACAGCAATGTACGTTACCGGTTGGATGACAACTTTCTGATCTTCTGGTTCCGGTTTATCTTCAAATACAACTATATGCTGGAGATCGATGCGTTTGATGCGTTACGGCAAATTATTAAGCGCGACTATGAGACGTTCACCGGTAAGATGTTGGAAAACTATTTCAAAGAGAAACTGGCAGAAGAACAGCAATTCACACAAATCGACAATTGGTGGAGCAGAAACGGCGAAACGGAGATAGATATCATCGCTATTAACGAACTAACCAAACAAGCTGTATTCTACGAAGTCAAACGGCAGCCAAAGGAACTTGTACCTACTGCATTAGAAACACATGTGAATGAATTTTTGATAGCAACACGTCAGCTTAAGAAATACTCTATCTCCCACCTGGGCTTGTCGATGCAGGATATGTAAAGCGAGCAAAAATTTCTCGCTCGAGGAATGCATTTTTCACTTTTTTGTGCCTTCAAGCAATAAAAATGCACCCTGCTCTTGCAAATATCAATTATTTTTCGTAACTTTGCAGGTGATTTTGATTACGAAACATAGTGGATAGAAAAGTAGCTAGTGAGTTGGGGAAAAAGCAACACTAATAATCGTCGCGTTGATTAAAGCAAAATATGGCTAAAAAGAACGAAATAGCAAAAGTTGATACTGAGGTTCTGCAACCATTGGAGCAGATTGAGAACCTCATCCACGTCATTCGCGGCAAGCAAGTTATGCTTGATCGTGATTTGGCACGGCTATACGGTGTGGATACCAAACGTCTGAATGAGCAAGTAAAACGTAATATTGAACGTTTCCCTGAGGACTTTATGTTCCAACTCTCGAAAGAGGAGTTCGAAAATTGGAAGTCGCAATATGCGATATCCAATGATGAAGAGTTTTTAAGGTCGCAAATTGCGACCATAGAAAACAAAGACGATGATTTTTTAAGGTCGCAAATTGCGACCATAGAAAATGAGGATGATGGTTTAAGGTCACAAAATGTGACCATAGACATGCGTGGTAAACATCTTAAATATTTACCCTACGCCTTCACCGAAAACGGTGTAGCCATGTTGAGTAGTGTTCTCCGTACACCATTAGCCATCAGCACGAACATCCAGATCATGCGTGCCTTTACGGCATCGCGGCATTTCTGGGCAACGAATGCGCAAATGTTCCAGCGATTGGATGTAATGGAACGTAATCAGTTGGCTCTCAATGCTCATCAAGAAGAGTTGTCTGCCGGTCTTGTAGAAACCAATCACCGGCTCGAAGAAGTCTTCCGTCGTTTGGATGAAGGAAATACTGTTCCTAAAGAGGCTATCTTCTATAATGGTCAGTTCTTCGCTGCGCGTGCGTTGCTTGAACAAATTATTAAAACCGCAAAGACTCGCGTGATTGTTATTGACGCGTATGTGGATGCAGCAACATTTGAGATGTTAGATGTACGCGCCAAAGGTGTTAAAGCAGATATCTATTCCGGCAAGAACTTGAGTAATATGCAGAATTTGCATAATACTTCTTCCGGTTTGGAACCGATTGATACGCACCAATGGATGAATGCGTCGCATGATAGGTGGTTGATCATTGACGATACGGTCTATCATTGCGGTCATTCGCTCAAAGATATGGGGCAAAAGCTATGTGCCATAGCACAATTAGACGTGGATGCTGACCATATATTAAAGAAGATAAGATAACCAACTGTCAAGGATTACTTGACAAATCGAAATATTGTCAGTTGCCCAAGACATTAAATAGGACACGCAGAGAAGCGTATCTGCGAACATACATAATTACAATCATTCGTTATAGATGAAGCCTTGGTTGGTGAGTTTGCCGCATCGGAAGCTACTCAGTTCGACCATTGCAATCCCCTATTCCGCAACCGGGTGTGGGGATTATTCGGCGAGCAAGACACCTTAGCACATTTTGAACCGCTTTTCTTGGAGCACTATACGCATTCCTTCCATTTCCTCGGCGGGCATACTCCCACCGCCGATGAAGTCCGCAATTGGTACGTACCACTGGTGGAAAAGATGGTAAGAGAACTAAAACTTACGTAAGTTGCATTTTTCACTTTTTTGTACCTTCAAGCAATAAAAATGCACCCTGCTCTTGCATATTTGAAATTTTTTTCGTAACTTTGCAAGTGATTTTGATTACGAAACAAATGGCATATACTATTGAGGACATACAGACCATGCCGGAAGGACAGACTTTCGACTGCAAGAGCATCCAAGTGAGTGCCAAATCGCTGGTTATACCCATCGTTGCCATGGCCAACGCCGATGGTGGCGTGTTGGCAGTAGGTGTGTCGGACACCAATCGCCGTATCGAAGGTATCGACCAAGAGCCCAAACATCTCAACGACTTGCTCGCTGTCCCGATGGATATGTGCAAGCCCTCTGTCAAAGCGACCTTCTCCTACCTGCCTTGCACCGACGAGCATGGTCGAGAGAACCGTATCCTGCTCATTCACATCCCCGCCAGTAGCCGTCTGCACACCACGCAAAGCGACGAGTGCTACATGCGTGTGGGCGACAAGAGCAAGAAACTGAATTTCGACGAGCGTCTGCAATTGATGTCTGATAAGGGCGAACGTAATTTCGAAGACGAACCGGTCACCGATGCCACCGTGAACGACATCAACATGGATGCCGTAGCGGACTTTGTGCGTACGATAGGTTATCCCAAGTCGCCGATAGAATACCTGCGCGAGAACAATAATTTCCTCACCGTCCAAAACGGTCAAGAGCGCGTCAGCAAAGCCTGTATCCTGTTGTTCGGCAAGTACCCGCAACGCTTCTTCCAGCGTGCCCGCACTCGCTTTATCCGCTACGATGGCACCGAAGAGAAATTCGGTCGCGAGATGAATGTCATCAAGGATGTCACCTTCGAAGGCACTATCTTAGAGCAAGTACGCCGCACGATAGATTATCTGGAGACCCAGGTGCGTGAACACTCCTTCTTGGGCGAGCATGGTCAATTTGTCACCAAGCGCAACTACTCCAAGTTCGCTATCCAAGAGTTGGTAGTCAACTCGGTCTGCCATCGCGACTATAGCATCTTAGGCACCGAGATTCAGATCAAGATGTTCGACAACCGTATCGTATTCGAGACACCGGGTAACCTGCCTGGCTTGGTACGCCCGGAGAATATCCGCCATACACATTTCTCCCGCAATCCCAAGATCGCACTCTTCTTGAAGGCCTACAAGTTCGTCAAAGAGTTCGGTGAAGGTGTCGATCGTATCTGTACGGAACTGGAACAAACCGGTACCCCCTTATTGGTCTTCCACCCTAATTACTTTATATTGCAGACAACCTTGTACGAAGGAGTTATAGATGTACCTCTTTATGCTTAATTTTCTACAGAAGTACACCAAAGGAAGAAAGAGTACAGAAAAGTGACCAGAAAACGAATAACACATGAACAATATCAAACAACAAATAGGCTTGCCGGAAAATGCGGTAATCGAGTATAAGTCTGCCAAGGGTGGACTACCAGCCAGTTTGTGGGAAACATATTCATCGTTTGCAAATAGCAACGGCGGTATCATCGTACTCGGTATCAAGGAGAAGAACGGTCTCCTTACACCAGACCATCTGACTGATGAACAGTTGGCATCGTACAAGAAAGCCTTTTGGGATATTGTACATAACCGAATGAAAGTCAGCGCCACGCTGGTTAGTGAGAATGATGTGACGGTGGAGAAGTGGCAAGGTGCATCCATCCTTGTGATTAACGTGCCTCGTGCGCGTTTTGACCAAAGACCGGTGTATTTGAATCATAATCCGCTTGGCAACACGTATATCCGCAGGAACGAGGGCGATTACCTCTGTTCGGATGAGGATGTACGGATTATGTTTGCCGATGCAGAATCACAGGATCATTCCTTTGATAGCAAGATTCTTAATGGATATAAATTAGAGCACCTTGATATTCCGACCATACAGGCCTATCGCAATCGATTCAGATGGCATAACGAGGGACATCCATGGTCAAAATTAAGTGATATGGAATTCCTCACCAAGATAGGAGCATATCATGTGGACATCATAAAAGGTGAGGAAGGCTTTACGCGTGCCGGCATCATGATGTTCGGCAAAACGGAAAGTATCACCAATCCCGGTTGTGCTCCATATTTCTTCCCAGATTTGCAGGAATGGAACATCATTGACCATGGTGAACGTTGGTCAGATAGGATATGTCCGGATGGCTATTGGGAAGCAAACCTGTATCAGTTCTTCAATCGTGCCTATTCGAAATTGGCGCAACAACTACCGGTACCTTTCAAGTTGGATGGCATCCAACGTGTGGATGAAACCCCCGCCCATAAATCCGTTAGAGAGGCATTGACAAACACACTTGTACATGCTAACTACATGCTTATCGGCAGCATCTTCATTAAGATTGAGCCGGGACGTATCTTGATGCGAAATCCCGGACGAATGTTAGTGTCCGTAGAAGAATATTATGCAGGAAGCCGCAGCAAGTGCCGTAATCCGCTTTTGCAAACGATGTTCCGCTTGGTAGGCTACGGAGAGAAAGCAGGTAGTGGCGCTGACATCATTGCCAGAGGATGGGCAGAGAACCATTGGGAACGTCCTACTATCTCGGAATCCCTCATCCCTGGCGAAACAGAGTTGGTTCTCAACTTGCAAAAGATGAAGGAGAAAATGAAAGAAACAGATGATCAGAATGGCGGAAAGAAAGGCGATGTGCAACTTACTGACAGACAACGTGCTATATTGGAACTTATAAAAGAAAATCCTAAAATTACACTTGAGGAGATTGCCAATAGCATTGAAGCATCTGTACCTACTGCAAGTAGAGAAACGACATGGATGCAAGAAAATAAAGTTATTAGGAGAACAACCAAAAACAGATATGGAGAATGGGTGATTGTCTATGATAATCTATGATAATCTATGATAATCTATATAGAAAGTTCAAGCAAAACTTAGGAAGAAAGGTTGCATACGTCGTATAGATGGATACTTCGGCGGTTATTGGGAGATAATTGAATAACTATCATAAGCCCCATCATAGAGCCCATCGTAGAGAACTTGTCTGCGATGCAGGTAAGTACATTATTCATCTTTCTTTTTTTCCGTAACTTTGCACTCGCATATGGAATCAGATAAAATAAATATTACTGCTCAACTCTTCGCCTTGCAAGACAAAGCGTATGCGGATTTTCAGAGCAAGTTGCTGCCAACCGTAGAACGCAAGACGGTGATCGGTGTGCGGACACCAGCTTTGCGCAAATTGGCGAAACAACTGAGCAAGACGCCAGCTGCGCAAGAGTTCTTGCAAAGCTTGCCGCATCGCTATTTTGACGAGAACCAACTGCACGCGTTCATCCTTTCGGAGGTAAAGGATTTTGATACGTGCATCGCGGAACTGGAGCAGTTCCTTCCGTACGTCGATAACTGGGCAACCTGCGACCAACTGTCACCGCGTTGCTTTAAGAAACATACGCAAGAACTGTTACCGCTCATTCGCAAGTGGATGGCGAGCCAACATACCTATACCATTCGCTTTGGCATTTGTACACTGATGCGCTACTATCTGGACGAGGCTTTCCGACCGGAGTACTTAGAATGGGTAGCCTCTATCCAAAGCGATGAGTATTACATCCGCATGATGCAGGCTTGGTATTTTGCTACTGCTCTTGCCAAGCAATGGAATGCGACACTTCCCTATATCGAGCAACATCGCTTGGAGAAAGACACGCACAACAAAACCATCCAGAAAGCTGTTGAGAGTTTCCGCATCACGGATGCACAAAAGTCATTGCTAAAGACCTTGCGAGTGAAATGAAAAAGATGGTAAGAGAACTAAAACTAGTCCTGATGCGCTAACTTTAAGAAAATAAACCAAGATAAACACTCATTATTGATTTTATGTGCGACGCACCATGGGATCTTTGTAGAACTGCCTTATTTTCAAATAAATTTGACATAAGTCAGCCCTACAAATCTCCCATCTCTACGAGATAAAATCACTAATCAGCAATAAACATAAATAAAATCGCCGTCAAATCAAAAATTAAAAATATGCTCGTAAGTTACACATAACGTGCAAGAAAAAAACCTATCATAAGAATTAACGCATCGGTAGTAAACTAAAACTTACGTAAGTTGCATTTTTCACTTTTTTGTGCCTTCAAGCATAAAAAATGCATCCAACGCTTGCAAATTTCAATTATTTTTCGTAACTTTGCAACGGAATTTAACAGCAAACAAATTAAAACAAATAATAATATGAAAAAAATAAAACTACTTTTGATGCTTGCTGCGGCAAGTATGTCAATGATGGCGACAACGTACACCAGCCTCAATGAGTATTCGTTTTTCGAACTCGGAGACGTATTCGCCCCAACTGAGTTGGCCTATCTGAATTTTGGTGCCGGTTCACTTGAAGCCGGCAAGTCCTATACCTTAGTAAGAGGTAATATCGCATCCGGATCCGGCATCTCAACCTATACCGGTGTTGAAAAAGCGGCTGAAGGAGACTATTACATGTTCGAAGACGGCGAAGGGAATCTTTATCCTCCGACCAAGGATAAAGAAGAACTTGCTGTTACTTCTTCTACCGATGGTATAGAGGTTTACAATTATTACAGCGTTTGGGATTATTATACCTATTCTTTTAGATCCCGTCTGCATGTTGACGAGTTTATCGATAATGTGGATGGTAATGAAGCCGGATTGGCTGCTTTGGTAGGTCAGACGGTAAATCTGGGTGTCAAGCGTACGTTCTACAAGGACGGTTACTTCAACACCATCTGCTTGCCGATTAGTTTGGACGCAACTGCGATTGATATGGATAACCGGCTTTGGGATAGTGAAATCTTTGAGTTCGAGAGTGCAACGGTGAACGGTGGTACGTTAGAGCTATTCGTTAATCAGGTCTATGCGATTGAAGCAGGTAAGCCTTATCTTATCCGTTGGAACGAGAGCTTGTGGGAGCCTTCTTTCACAGGTTTGGTTTTCTATGGTGTGACGATCGAAACCAGCGTCGGTCAGGCAGTTGGTACTGGTGTGCAGTTCGTAGGTTCGATGGGGCAAACGCGACTGGAGAACGGCAATCACGATTATCTGTTCGTAGGTGCAAACAACACCCTCTATTGGCCGAATACGGATAACAAACTCAAAGGTTTCCGTGCGTACTTTAAGGTCAGTGGCGATGTGGCTCCTCACGGTGCACCGGCACGTATGGTCATTCGTCGGACTCCGACCAGAGTAGAGAATGCCCAGAGTACCGAGCTTAGCACTAAGAAAGTACTGCGTGATGGCAAACTGATAATTGTTCGTGACGGCATTGAGTACAATGCACAAGGACAGATTGTTAAATGATTTAACGGGAGGAAGTGTTATGAAAAACAATACGTATATCCAGCCACAGACAACGGCAACACAGATAGTATCAACCGCAGCATTGCTCATTGGCAGCGTACCCGACCCCGACTATACTATCGGTATCGGTGGCGGCGGCGACCCCGGTGACGGTCGTTGATACGCACTTATATATGTAAAAAAGCGAAGCTCGTTGTGGGCTTCGCTTTTTTGTGTCGGATCAGATGTTATGCCTGCCGATGAGGCGGACGCGGTGCTCAAACTCGTCTTTGCCGCTGATGGCGGCATTGCGGATCTGGGCGCGGTAGTTGTAGATGGTATTGGGAGCATAGCGTAGTAGTTCGGCAATCTTGGCGCTGGCATCAATACCCAGACGGATGAGGGCGAAGATCCGCAGCTCGGTGGTGAGGATATCGCCTTGCTTGGGTGTGATGCGTGCCTCGGGGCGCAGCAGGGCGTTGAACTCGTTGATAAAAGTAGGATACAAGGCGATGAAGGTCTGATCGAAGTCGCGGTAGAAGACCGCCATCTCCTTGCGGAGGAATGCATCGGGGTCTTTCTCGGTCTTGCGCGCCATGCGGGTCATGCGGTCGAGCATGTTGCTATACACCTCCAGGTAGCGGCAGATATACTGTTCCTTAACCATATTACTCTCTGCGAGCTGGCTATTGAGGGTGAGGAGCTGGTGATTCAAGGCGTGGAGTTCCTTGTTGCGCTTATGTGCGACGAATACCGCCGCGATAATGCCCATGATGACTATTATGAGTCCGATGACCGCAGCCCACAAGCGGAAATTAAAGCGCTCCTGTTCGTCCTCGTACGTGCGGCTGATGATGAGCGCCAAGGGCGCTACTTGCTGGTAGCGGGGATTGGCATTGAAGGTGTTGGCATTGCTCACGGAGTAATTGATATAGCGGTATGCGCGATCCAGATCACCACGGTTATATACCTCCCCGGCCACCATCCAGGATGAGCCGTTGTCGGTCACGCCGCAGCGCACATCGGTGATCGCCGAGCGGATGAGCCACTGTGCGTAGGACTGCAGGTCGCCGGTCTCGCGGTAGATGATTGCCCGCTCGAAGGCGATGATGGCATAATCATGCATCTCGGGCGTAAGACGCGCCATAGCCGAATCGGTATAAGCCATAGCCATCAAGTAATCACGCCGGCTGTTGGCACGTGTGATGCAATGGCGGAAGTACTCCATGGGGCGCAGATGATGTGCCTCGCAGAACATGATGAGCGAATCGGAATATGCCGTGGCAGCAGCGGCATAATTGTCGGTATACGGTTGCAACTTGGATACCATGGCCGACTCGTTGTAGAGCCTGTGCATCGCATCATAATAGGTAGGCAGCAGATGGGTAGGAATACGCCCCAGGCGTTCATGTTCGCGGAAGGCTGGTTCGTAGTTACCGATAGAAGCCAGCAGACGTATACGACGGATGGATGCCTTGCAGGTCAGATCGTCGTCACCGGCATTGATGGTCAGATTATAGTAGTGTAGCGCAGAGTCGGAGCGGTAAGGCAGATACATCTCGGCAATCTGCAAGTATCGGGCAGCCGTAGGCGGCAATGCCTCGAGCGAATCGATAGCCGCCTGACGACGCGATACATACGTGCCGGACTCAGCGACCAGGGTATCATACCGAAGCAGCAGGGAATCGGCAAAAGCCGTGTAAGGTGATGAGAGGGCTGCGCACAACGATAATGAGCAGCCATACAACGCGCAAGCGAACAATAAAGAAAATCGTGCATTCATAGTATCCGTCAATTGGTGATGCAAAGGTACAAAAAATTTCCCATATTTGCAAATGTTTCGCGTATTTGCAACACAATTATCGGTCAATATGCTTTGTTTGCAAAGTCGGCATATCACTTTTTTGCCACTTTTTTAAGGGTGCACAACTTGCGCAATATGCTGATTGTATATGGTTTGCAACAAAACAGCATCCACTTAACCGTTATGTAGGCCTCTCGCACATTTGCATATATGCGATTTTTTTTGTAATTTTGCAGTCGATTTCGAACATGTAGGCATTCGGAAGCACACCGGAAAACACACCCAAAAGACACAACAAACAAATCCCAATACAGCGATGAAGCATTCATTTATTACAACTGCTTTGCTACTTATGTTAGCGCTACCATCGATGGCAGCGGTAACGGTAACAGGCACGGTGCTTGACTCGGGCAACGAGCCGATCATCGGTGCCAGTGTGCTGGAACAAGGCACTCAGAACGGAACAGTAACCGACTTCGACGGTCAGTTTGCGTTGGACGTAACCAATGCCAAAGCGACCCTGGTGATCAGTTACGTAGGTATGAAGACCCAGACCATAGCCCTCGGCGGCAAGACCTCGCTGAGCATCGTGTTGCACGACGATACCGAGGTACTGGAGGAGGTAGTGGTAATCGGTTACGGTACGCAGAAGAAACGCGACGTGACCACAGCTATCTCCTCGGTAGATACCGAAGATCTGGAGAAGATACCTATCACCTCCGCTGCTCAAGCCATGCAAGGTAAGGCTGCCGGTGTGACGGTAATCAAGCCGAACGGCCAGCCGGGTACAGGTATGGTAGTACGCGTGCGCGGGACAACATCTATGAACGCGAGCAACGATCCGCTATACGTTGTCGATGGAGTGCCTATGACGGATATCGACTTCCTGGCACCGAACGATATCGAGAGCATGCAGATATTGAAGGACGCTTCGTCGGCAGCCATCTACGGTAGCCGTGCCGCCAACGGTGTAGTAATGATCACCACGAAAGCCGGGCACGCACGCGCAGAAAAGATTAAGGTAGGTTTCTCGATGTACGGCGGTTGGACGAAGGTAGCCAAACGCATGGAGACGCTGAACTTCCAACAGTACAAGGAGTACCTGCAAGACTTGGGCTCGAACGTCGTGCTGCCGGACGGCCTGACCGATCAGACGAACTGGTTTGACGTGACATACGGCACAGGTTCGACGCAGAACTACCAGGTGAACGTAAGCGGTAGTACCGACAAGACAAACTTCTTCCTGTCAGGCGGTTACACCAACGAGGTAGGTATAGTCAATACTACCAAGTACAGCCGTTACAACTTCCGTGCAGCCCTGGATGTAGATGTAACCAAGTGGCTGAACATAGGCGGCAATGTGGCATACGCCTACAGCGACAATCAGGGAGGTATCAGTTCAGGTACAGGCGCTAACCGAGGCGGTCTGGTATTGTCGGTAATCAACACGCCGACCTACGCTCCGATATACGACCCCGAGAATCCCAACCGTTACTACACGAACTTCTACGGCGTAAGTAACATCACCCACCCGCTGGAGAACATCGAGCGCTACAAGAACCAGCATAACAAGCAACACCGCTTGCTGGCAACCGCCAAGGGTATATTCACCTTGTACGACACCAAGAAGTTCAACCGCGCCGACGAGTTCACGCACTCGCTGAAGTTCACCTCGACCTTCACCGAGGATCTGCGCATCATCAACTACACCTCGTTCCTGGATCCGGAGAAGACCTCGTGGGGACGTAACCAATACGGCGAGGGCACCGACACCCGCAGTACCGATCTGGTAACCGTGTGGGATAACGTGCTGAACTACAACGGGCAGTATGACAAGAACAACCTGGATATTATGCTCGGATCGTCGTACACTAACTCGATGTACACCTGGGCAGGCATCTACGGCAGCCATTATGCCAACGGCGATATAGAGACGCTGAATGCCGCCAACAAGATCAACCCGGGCAGCACGAGCACCTCGGCTTCGGCTTGGGCAATCATGTCGGCTTTTGCCCGCGTAAGCTACAACTACGACAGCCGTTACCTTATCTCCGCCAACTTCCGTGCTGACGGATCGAGCAAGCTGGCTCCGAAACACCGCTGGGGTTTCTTCCCCTCGTTCAGCGCCGCATGGCGTATATCCGGTGAGCAGTTCATGCAAGACGTAACATGGATCGACGACCTGAAGTTGCGTGGCGGCTGGGGTCAGACCGGTAATCAGGCAGGTATAGGCGACTACGCTTACCTGGAGCGCTACAGTATCAACCGCCAGAACTGGTGGGAGACAGGCAAGGAGAACAGCGTACCGACGTTCAGCCAGAGCTCGCTGCGCAACACCGACCTGACGTGGGAGACCACCACCCAGACGAACGTAGGTTTTGACTGGACAATGCTGCACAACCGCTTGTCGTTGACCTTCGACTGGTACTACAAATATACAACGAACATGCTCATGTGGGTATCGCTGCCCGCAGGTAGTGCGGCTGTCAGCTCGATCCAACGTAACGAGGGCGAGATGATCAACACGGGTGTGGAGTTCAGCCTGACCTCGCATAACTTCGTAAAGAAAAACTTCAAGTGGGATACCCAGTTCAACATCTCGCACAACAAGAACCGCCTGCAGAAGCTGGCAACCAGCCAAGTTTACTACGACGCCAAGGTAACCGACGTGCTGGCTGAGTACTGCGTGCGCAATACTCCGGGTATGCCTCTGGGTTCGTTCTACGGCTACAAGACGGGCGGTGTGAATCCCGAGACCGGTGAGTTGATCTATCTGGATACGAACGGCGACGGCGAGGTGACTGCCAACGACCGTACGTACATCGGCGACCCGAACCCCGACTTCACCTTCGGTATGACGAACTCGTTCCACTTCTACGGCGTAAGCATCAGCTTCCTGTTGCAAGGCTCGTACGGCAACGACATCTTCAACGCCAGCCGTATTGAGACGGAAGGTATGTACGATGCCAAGAACCAATCGATCCGCATACTCGACCGCTGGCGTCGTCCGGGTATGCAGACGAGCATCCCTAAGGCAGGCTTCGACATGCGCGTGAGCGATTACTTCGTGGAGGACGGCAGTTACATCCGCCTCAAGGATTTGACTATCGGTTACGAGTTCTCCGGCGCATGGATGAAAAAGATCGGCATGAGCCGCTTGCAGCCGTACTTCTCGGCACAGAACCTGTGCACGCTAACCAAGTACTTAGGTATGGATCCCGAGGTGAACCAAAGCGGTAACTCCGGTACGGTACAAGGTCTGGATTACGGTACGTATCCGCAGACGCGTTCGTTTGTGTTCGGTCTGAATATTGAATTCTAAATTTCAACGGATGACAACAGATATTGATGGCATAAATTAGAAAGGAACACACGTATGAAAAAGTACATCTATATAGTAAGTATTGCAGCCCTGGCGCTGCTGACAGCTTGCAGTCTGGATCGTGAACCGCTATCCGATCAGTCGGAGCTGAACTTAGGTTCGAGTGAGAACGACAGCGTTCGCATCAAGTTCAAAGACCGCGCGGCCATCTACGCCGTATATAACGATCTGTACAACGTGATGCGCGACAGGCAAGAGCACTGGTATCTGGATTACCTGCTCTTCGGCGAGTCGCGTACCGACAACGCGTATGCAGGCACGACGGGTGCGGAGGTAGTACCTGTAGAGACGAACGCCCTGGACGCCTCGAACCCCGATATAGCACGTGACTGGGATCGCTATCTTGAGGATATAGCCAAGGCGAACGTGGTAATCACGAACATCGATCTGGTGCCCGACCCTACGTTTGCTGACAGCGAGCGCAAGCAGTGGAAGGCTGAAGCCAAGATCTTCCGTGCGATGATGATCTTCGACCTGGCACACTGGTTCGGCAATATCCCCTTGAACCTGACCGAGGCTCCGGATATCACCGCTGCGAACATCGAGGAGGTTTATCCTATTTACTTCCCCCGCCCTGTGACACAGGATTCGGCTTACCGTCAGGTTATCCTTGACCTCACGGAAGCTATCCCGTATGCTCCGGCATTGGATGCAGGCGACAAGACGCGATTGTCAAAGACCGTGGCTTATGCCCTGCTTGCCAAGCTCTATGCCGAACTGGGCGATTGGAGCAAGGTGATTGAGTACTGCGACAAGGTGTTTGCCGACGGCATACGTCTGGAGCCGAACTTCGCCGACCTGTGGGGCTTTGACGAGGACAAGAAAGACGCCGTGCTCCGCAACTCGCAAGAGGTGATCCTGGAGATGCACTACCCCACCGGTAGCGGCAACTGGGTGACATGGATGTACGGCCGTGACATGGCAGACCCTGAGTCGAACTTCACATGGGCTAAGTGGATCACTCCGAGCCGCGACCTGATCAAGGCTTTTGAGAAGGAAGGTGACAATATCCGCTACCAGCAGACCGTGGTGTGGGATGCATGCAACTGGAGCAACTATTACCCTGCCAACCACTACCCCTTTATGTACAAGTGCCGCTCGGCATACAACAGTGTAATCAAGCTTCGCGGTGCAGATATCATGCTGCTCAAGGCTGAGGCCTTGGCTCACACGGGTAATCTGTCAGGCGCTGCCGACCTGGTGAACGAGGTACGTGCACGCGTCAATCTGGCAGCTCTCGACCTGTCGAAGACCGGCAGCGAGGAGGCTATGCTCAACTCGATATTGAACGAGCGCCGCCTGGAGCTGGCACTGGAAGGTCAGCGCCTGTTCGACCTCATCCGATTCGGCAAACTACTGGAAGTGATGAACGGTATCGACCTGCGTGACGAAGGTCGCTTGCGCCAAGCTCGTCCGTTCGTACCCGAACACCGACTGATGCCGATTCCACAAACGGCACTCGACAAAAATGCAAATCTGGTACAGAATCCTGGCTACTAAAATATGAATAGTATGAAAAAGTTATTTTCTATAGTATTGGCAGCGTTGCTGATGGCAGCATGCCAACCCGAGCACTACCGTGAGGTATATCCGGAAGGAAACCCGGAGATCAAAGGCGAGCTGCTGACCCAATCCGTATTGTTCGGAACGGATAGTGTACGTTTCCGCGTGACGATTGATGAGAAGCAGACGCCCCTGTCGCAGTTGCAAGTGAAGGTGATGGTAGGTCTGCGGGTAGCAGCCACCGAACTGGTGCGCACCAAAGGTTTGCACTACGAAGCCACGCTCAGCTACTTCGTACCGTTTGGTCCGAACATGCCCGAAGGCGAGCCGGTGAAGATTTATCTTACCGCTACGAACATTGAGGGTACTGCCTCCAACCTGATTCTGGAAGGTTGCACAGGTCATCGTCCGGCATTCGAAACGATGTACATCATGCCTCCCAGCGTTACGTACGGCGCTATAGGCAAAGGACAGCAGATGACGTGGGACGACAGCCAGCAACTATACGTTGCTTACGACCTGAAGTACCCGAAATCCATCCAGTGCCTGCTGGCAGTGGTAGGTACGAAGTTCGGACGAGTAGATTGGAAGTACCCCGTATTCGGAACGATCAACGACGAGATAACCCTGATCACCCAAGAGCAGTTCGAAGCCGAGGAAGCCAAGCCGATCATCCTGGAGGACGACAACTTCGAGACCATCGATACCATCACCTTCAACCCGCTGACCTTCGAGGTAACGATTGGCGGCAAGATTGCTATGCCTGTATCGGCTGTGGATATAGAGAAAGACCTGGTTGAGGAGCCGAGTTATATCGCTTCGTCGGCCGCCAAGAAGGAGTACCGCGGTGCGAAGATCTTCTTCGACAAGGACAGCGAGGTAGAGATCACGGGTGTGGTTGACCTGTCGAAGGCATACAACCTGGATTACATGGAGTACCTGGGCGGCAACAAGGTGAAGTTCCTGGGCGAGAAAGGTATGTACTACCTGTCGTACAAGGTGGCTGAGGACTATCTGGTAGTAGAGCCGTTGTACGACCTGACCGAGCCGGACGTGATGTATCTGTGCGGTGTAGGTATGGGTCAGCCGTCATGGGATCCGCACGCTACGAGCGGTTGGGGCTTTGACAGTCCGAATCAGAACTTCGTGGCACGCACCATAGCGCCGAAGACCTATCAGTTCACCGTATATATGCTCAACGATAGCGAGAACGCCGACCATCCGGGCTTCGGCAGCGTGAACTTCAAGTTCTTCCACCAGCACGGCTGGGGTGGCGAAGAGGCCTCGACCGACTACTCGCAGGTTGGTCTGAACATCGTCAGTTCAACCGAGGACAGCAACGTAGGCAACTGGTGGTCGAGCTCCAGCCCGCTGTTCGAAGGCGTATATCGCGTGACGCTTGATAAGAATACAATGGAAACCCGTTACGAAAAGATCCGATAACAATGAAAGCGACATTATTGATAAGCATCCTCGCAGTCATGATGCTCACGGGCTGCGAGAAAAAGAACGTCAATCCAGGCACTGACCCTCAGCCCACCACCCGGTACGACGTGATGACCTACATCACTACGGCTGACAACACGATGCACTTCGACAAAGTGGGCAAGAACTATGCCGAGGGGCTGAACATGAGTCCGGAGATCACGCTCGTACTCGATCCGCAGACCCGCTATCAGCAGTTCGACGGTTTTGGTGCTGCTATCACCGGTGCCAGTGCCTACAACCTAAAGCGGATGCCGCAAGAGGCTCGCACCAAACTGCTCAAGGAGACTTTCAGCGTAAGCGAGGGAATGGGCTACAGTTACGTACGCGTACCTATCGGAGGCAGTGACTTCAATGCCAAGAGCAACTACGACTACACCTGCTGCGACCAGGTAGGGCTGGAGAATTTCGCCCTCACCTCCGACGAGGTAGATTACATCATCCCTATTCTCAAGGAGATACTGGCTATCAACCCCGACCTGAAGGTTATGGGTACGCCGTGGAGCTGCCCGCGCTGGATGAAGATTGACGATCCGGACAGGAAGAACCCGTACAACAACTGGGTAGGCGGTTATCTCAATCCCGATTACTATCAGGACTATGCCATGTACTTCGTGTTGTGGATTCAAGCCTTCGAGCGCGAGGGAATCAAGATCGAGAGTGTAACTGTACAGAACGAGCCGCTGAACTGGGGTAACTGCATATCGCTGTATATGCCCTGGCAACAGGAGCGTGACTTCGTGAAGACCGCTCTGGGTCCGAAATTCGAAGCAACAGGGCTGAACACGAAGATCATCGTGTTCGACCACAACTACAACTACGACAACAAGGAGGATCAGAACGATTACCCGCTCAAGATTTACAACGACGCAACCGCAGCCCAATACATCGACGGTGCAGCCTATCATAACTACGGCGGCAACGCTACGGAGCTGGAGCAGATACACAAGGCTGCACCCGAGAAGAACCTCTACTTCACCGAGGCCTCCATCGGCACGTGGAACAATGGCAACGACATGAGCGTCTCGCTGCTCAATGAGATGAAGTACACCTGCCTGGCCAACGTGCTGCGCTGGTGCAAGGCGGTGATCGTATGGAACTACATGCTCGATGACAACAACGGTCCTCACGGAGGATCGGGTGCTTGCTCCACCTGCTTCGGTGCAGTGGACGTATCGAGCAAGGATTACACGACGCTGTACAAGCGTAGTCACTACTATGCTATCGGTCACCTGAGCAAGGCGTGCAAGACCGGCTCCACACGCATCGGCACGAAAGGCTATCAGCCTACGAACGTGACGGTTTGTGCAGCCGAGAATCCTGACGGATCATACGGCATAGTGCTGATGAACGAGAACAGCGACGGACTGAACATGCAGATTGAAGCCGGTGGCAAATACTTTGCACTTACCTTGCCGGGTAAGAGCATCACCACCTGCGTTATACCCAAATAGTCAAAAGTCAAAAGTCGAAAGTCAAAAGCCGTAGTGCACAAATAAGGCTTTTGGCTTTTGACTCCGACTATAATAGTTAACTATTTTAAATCAAACAAACATCATGAAAAAGTTATTTACTTTTGCAATGGCGCTGATGGCAGCAATGGCTATCAACGCAACAGATTACTACCTGGTTGGTGATTGTGTAGGTTGGAATCCTAGTAACGAACAGTACAAGTTCGTTGAAGTTGGCGGTGTTCTTACCGTTGAAGTAGCCGATCTTTATGGGGTTATCAAAGTAGCAGAGAACGGCGGATGGCATCCTCAACACGGTGCTTCCAACAATGGAGATGGAGTTGCTTTAAATGGCTCGTTTACCATGACGAAGTGTGTTGACACTGAGGAAAATCCTGAGGCTGATCCTCCTGCAGGCTGTACAATTCTTATTCCTGAAAATCAGCAGGAAGGTGATGACTGGCGTTACAAAGATGCCAAACTCACGCTGAACGTAACTGATCCCGACCATATAGTAATCTCCCTCGTGGCTGGTACGCTGTATGACCACAGCGCTGCTCCGAAGACCTATCAGATTGTAGGTGCATTCAATGGTTGGGACGCAGCAGGTGCTCCTTCGTTTGTGGAAGTGGACGGCGTACCGACCGTAACCATCGAGAACTTGAGCGGTACGTTCAAGATTATCGAGGATCATGCTTGGCATCCGCAATGGGGCGCAGACCTTCAGACCAAAGCCGGTTTGGTTCTCGGTGAGCCGTATGTACTTGGCGGCGAAGGCACTGACGGTGAGGCAGCCAACCTCGCACTGGCGAACCCGTTCGGCGGCTATAAGAATGCTGTGCTGACACTGACCAAGAACGACAACCAAGACTTCGTACTCACGCTCGTTAGCGGTACGTTCGAATTGGTTGAGAACGACTGGTTCGTACCCGGTTCATGGCAGGGAGCAACATGGGCATGTAACGATGCTGCCAAGATGACTCCCGTTGCAGGCCAAGCCAACACCTATGAGCTTCTGCTCGCTGAGTTCAGCGGAGAGTTCAAAGTTGTATATGGCCAGTGGGCTGTTGAGTTCGGTCGCTCGCAAGACGCAGCCGAGGGTGAAGGCTTGTGGACTGTGAATGAGAATTACGCTCTCTCCTTCCCTTGCGAAAACATGAAGCCTGCCGATGCTGCAGCTGTATATGAGGACGTAACCATCACGCTCGTGGTTGACTACGAGAACGTAGCTGCTACGCTGACCATTGCTACCGAAATCGATGATGCTGTTGAGACCATACCGATGGAGATTAAGAGCATCAAGCGTATCGAGAACGGACAAATGATCATCGAGAACAACGGCGTTCGCTACAACGCTGCAGGTATTGCCCAATAAGCAATCCTACTAAGTCAGGGGAGGCTGATTACCTCCCTTGATTACTACATGTCAAACATTCAAAACTACCATCTTATGAAAAAGATCTTCCTGCTTCTGAGCCTTATCGCTTGCACGATGCTGCAAGCCGAGACCGTAACCCGTACGTTCTACTTTGATTTTGGAATGAATGGTTCCTCTCGTGGTGAATTAACCGTTTCGCCTGATGCTAACGGACACTATTGGAATAATATCGGTGATCAGGGAATTAGCGGTAACCGTCCCTCGCTTGACTACATATATACTATTGTGGATGCCGATAATACGGCAACCACGCTTACCGTGCAATTGGCCGATACGAAGTTTACGGCTAACGGAATGAGCGGCGGCGGAGGCTTGCTTGCTCCGGATGCCGAACTGTTAGGCGACCTGGCTGTAGCCACTGCCACGGAGGATTACCTGTTTGCCTCCAACAGCGAGCATTGTTCGGTTAAGATTAGTGGATTGGATGCTCAGAAAGGCTATCAGTTCAAGATCTTCGCCAGTCGTGTAGCCACCGATGCACGTATCAGCGACTATACCTTCCGCGGAGAGTGGGCGATCCAAGGCTCGCTGCAGGCTGCGGGAACAGGTATTGGTGCCAACGGTGAGAACCAGAACACCAGCAGCGTCTATCTCTCGCCCGTGATGCGCCCGAATGCCAATGGCGAGATTACCCTGACCGTTCACCGCCAGTATGCAGGTAGTGGCAACTACTTCCCCATCAACTGCATGCGTATGCAAGAGATGACCGACCTGCATGTAGCAGACAAAGAGATGTACATTGATTGCGGACATAACGACGGCAGCAACGGCGAGTTGACCGCTTCGCCCGATACGCAAGGGAAGTATTGGAATAACCTCTTCGACCAAACCGTTGCTGCGGCGGCTGTCAACCTCGTATATACCGATAATACTGCAGTAGGCGCCAACATCACCATTGCATCCGCTTTCCAGCGCAACGGTTACAACAACGGCGGTAATACCGCTGCTACCTATTCAGATATCCTCGGTGCGTTTGGCAAAAAGACCGTCATGGGTGACTATTTCTTCCAGAGCGGCAGCAATACCGGCAAGATGAAGTTCAGCGGACTGAATCCCGACAAGGCGTACGTATTCTATATCATCGGTTCGCGTGCGTATAACAGCAGTTTCGGTCAGACGGTTGACAAACTCAAACTGGAAGGCTTGACCACACAAACCTTCACCCACCATACAGGCGGTAACGGTCTGTGTTACTCGGGTGCGACGAACGGCTGGAACGAAGATGCGTTCAGCGTTTCCGAGCCTATCTTCCCCACAGCCGAAGGCGAACTGACGCTCAGCCTGAGTGCAGAGCGCGGATCGTATGTGCATATCAATGCCATGCATATTGAGGAATACTCCGATTATACCAAACCCGCACCTGCAGAAGAGGAGAAGTACGCAGCCCTGCTGATGAAAGGTTCGGCAGTAGAAGGCGGGGAGGTAAGTATGTACCTGCGCGCCGAGGACGGCAAGACAGAAGGTACTTCGTTCGAGACATTCTGCCAAATAACCAATGGAGGCACGCTCAGCTTCGAGACAACGGAAGGCGTAGTGCTGTCATCAGCTACCTGCGCTTTGGCAGATGGCATCTACCGCATCGTTTATAACACTACCACACGTACGTTTACCTCGCTGGCTATCACCCGCGTAGGATTGGTTGGAAACATCGTTACGCCCACCTGGCAAGCTGCAGGAACAGCTCTCACATATCGCGGCAACGGCGTATGGCGCGACACGCTCGATCTCGTTCCGTACACAGCCGGCTCGGATGCTGAGCGCGGACAGTTCTGCATGAACAGTTCGTGGGATTACACAGTGAAAGCACGTAACGGAGTCGAGGGTATCGTAGGGTTTACTCCTGATGCCGAGGATTGTGGATTCACTGTTACGGATATCTATATGCGTCACGGACGCAAGGACGTGATGCTGGATATGCAGCACTTCGTATATAGCATCGAGTGCATGGAGGTTGCCGACAATAAGATAACGTTCTTCGGCTCATCGGTTTGCAACGGACAAGGCGCAGAGGAAGTATCCTATGTAAAACACGGCTACGCTTGGCAGTACAGACAACTGCTTGCAGCACGCCATGAGGCAGATAGCAATATTCCCGAATATGAGTACTCCAACACCTCCATCAACGGCAACAACACTACGAATCTTCTTGCCCGCTACAAGGGTCACTTGTTAGGTGACTGCGGCTCGTATGCCGTTATTGGTTTGGGCTTGGGCAACGAAGGACTGCACGAGGCACAGAACAAGCAGGCTATTTACGACCAGTGGAAGCATAATATGGATAGCTTGATTCGCATCTTTGAGGACGAAGGCAAGATCGTTGTGGCTACGAACAACTATCCGCGTGGCGACTACAATGCAACGGATTACGGCTATGTGAAGCAGATGAACCTGGAGATGCACGAGTGGGCTATTCCTACCGTCAATCTGCTGGGTGCCATCGACAACTGCCAAGGCAACGGCCAGTGGGCTGACGGTTACCAGAACGGTACGGATATCTATCACCCCAACCATGCAGGTCACACGGAGTTCATGCACGCTATCGTTCCTTCGCTGTTCGATGCGTTGGCAGCAGGCAAAACCAAACCGACGCGTCAGACAGGCGATGGCTTGACCCTGGCAGCCAATCAGAAGCTGGTTTTGACGCCGGAAGATGAACTGCACTCGTTCACGCTTGCGCTGCGCGTAGCGAACATCAGCGCACTGAATATTGCTTGGGAGATGAACGAAGGCGTAGCACCTGCTCTTCCGAGCACCCTTCCCGCGGATGCCGGTTGGCACACGGTAGTGATCAGCCACTACTATGCACAAGGCAAGACCTACGTATATATTGATGGCGTAGCCGGTGATGCCGTGGATGGCAAAATGATTGTAAGCAACATCACCCTTAGCGGTTTGTGTGGAATCAGCGACCTGCACTTGTGGCGTTCGGGAATGAATGCCGATGAGGTAGCAGCATGGCATAACGGCAAGATGCTCTGCTCATCGCTGGAGTTGTACTGCCCGCTCAACAACGGCAATACGGATAATTTGGCACAATCGATGAATACGATTCAACTGGTTACGGAAGAAGACCCCACTGCCATTGACCAAATGGCAAATGACCAAACGGCACATGCAGGCAATGCATATACTATCCTTGGTCACCCCGCCGACCCTTCCTTTCGTGGTGGCATACTCATCATCGATGGGAAGAAAATAGTACGATAGTTAACCACATAAAATGACGAAAATAGCAAAATCGATGATGCTTGCTGCGCTTCTATGGAGTGCGGTAAGCATCATTGCGCAAGACGGCAACTCGGAAGCGTGGGTGACGAGCAGTAGCAAGCGGATGGAGAACCAACCCGAGCAGGTGTTGGAAAGTAGTACACGCGCCTCGGTGGAAGTGGCGTTGGACTTGTCGCAGACCGGTCAGAGCATCGACGGTTTCGGCTGGATGCTCAACCAGGGCAGCGCCAAACTACTGATGCAACTCGAAGCCAACGACCGCGTGGCAATCCTTCGTGAGTTGTACGGCAAGGAAGGCTTGCACAGTTCGATGGTGCGCGTAGCTATCGGTGCGTGCGACCTGAGCGAGAGCGACTATACCTATGCCGACAGCAAGGACGAGACGCTCTCGAACTTCGCCATTGCACAACAAGACCTGACAACCGTGATTCCCATCTTACAAGAGATACTGACCATCAACCCAATGGTCAAGGTGCTGGCCTGCTCATGGACTGCCCCAACCTGGATGAAGACCGGCGCTGCGTGGTATAACAGCTACGTAGATGGCACGCTGAAGACGGATTACTACAACCTGTATGCTGACTACTTCATCAAGTACCTGGAAGCCATGGCTGCATGGGGGATACCCGTGTGGGGAATCAGCGTGCAGAACGAGCCGCTGAACGGAAGCAACGACCCCTCAATGACCTGGACGAAGGAGACGATGTACAAGTTCATCGCAGGCAGTCTGGGACCCAAGCTCCGTGACAGCGAGTACAGTAGCACACGTATCATCGCCTACGACCACAACTGCGACGTGACGGATTTTCCGATCCATGTGGCGAAAAGCAAGTATGTATATGGCACGGCTTTCCACCTGTATGCAGGGGATATATCCGCCCTGTCCACAGTATATAACAGTAGCGGCAAGCCTGTACTGTTCACCGAGCAATACACAAGCAAGGACGGAGATTTCAGCGGCGACCTGAGTTGGCATATACAGAACGTGGTGCTGGGTTCGCTCAAGAACCATTCGACAACTGCTTTGGAGTGGAACCTGTGCTCCGACCCGAGTTACAGCATCCATACGTCCGGCGGTTGTACGACCTGCAAAGGTGCGCTGACCATCAGTAACAAACAAGTCAGTGCGCGCAACGTCAGTTACTACATCATCGGTCATGTCAGCCGCGTGATCGATATCGGTGCCCGGATGATTGCCGCCACGCCATCCGACAACAATATCAACTGTGTGGCAGCCCTGAATACCGACGGCACGATAGGTGTAGTGGCTTATTGCAGCAGCGATCAGTCGCGGCGCGTGGCGTTCAGCTTCCACCATCCTGAGACGGGCGAAAAACTCTATGCCACCCACACCTTCCCGGGCAAGAGCGTTATATCCGTGCGCATCCGCCCCGATGCCAACACGGCAGTGGAGCAGGCAAACACGAGCAACAACACCCGCAAACTCATCCGCAACGGACAACTGCTCATCGAGTATAACGGCGCGTACTATAACCCGCTCGGGCAGAAGATTACGAATTGATAAATTGAAAAAATAGATAAAGCCATGAAACGATTTCTCCTTTTTTCGCTTGCTCTGGCTGCAAGCATAGTGCTCAGCGCACAAGTGTATCTTGACCCCAATGCTCCCATTGAGCAACGCGTAGAAGATGCGCTGAACAGGATGACGCTCAACGAAAAGATTGCCATCATCCACGCGCAGAGCAAGTTCTCATCCCCGGGCGTAGCGCGTCTGGGTATTCCCGGATTGTGGTGCACCGATGGGCCTCATGGTATTCGCGCAGAAGTCAAGTGGGACGAGTGGGATCAAGCCGGCTGGACGAACGACAGTTGCATGGCTTTCCCGACACTGACCTGTCTGGCTGCCACGTGGAATCCCGAGATGGCGCTGCTGTACGGCCGCAGCATAGGCGAGGAAGCCCTGTATCGCGGCAAGAATGTGCTGCTTGGACCCGGAGTGAACATCTACCGCACGCCGCTGAACGGACGTAACTTCGAGTACATGGGCGAAGATCCCTGCCTTTCGGCAACGATGGTGGTGCCCTACGTACAAGGCGTACAGGAGAAAGGTGTAGCAGCCTGCGTCAAGCATTTTGCGCTGAACAACCAGGAGGACGGTCGCCATGTGATGAACGTCACGCTCAGCGACCGCGCGCTGTACGAGATCTATCTGCCGGCCTTCGAGGCAGCAGTAAAGCAAGGCAAGGCGTGGAGCATCATGGGCGCGTACAACAAGATCTGGGGGCAGTACTGCTGCCATAACCATCGTCTGCTCGTGGACATACTGCGTGGCGAGTGGGGCTTCGACGGAGCGGTTATATCCGACTGGGGAGGCGTGAGCAATACCGATGAAGCCATCCGCAACGGTCTGGATCTGGAGTTCGGTTCGTGGACGGACGGCTTAACCGAAGGTCGCTCTAACTCCTACGACATGTATTACATGGCGCAGCCCTACCTAAAGAAGATTCGCAAGGACGAGGTAGGCACGAAGGAACTGGATGAGAAGGTACGTAACGTATTGCGGTTGATCTTCCGCACCTCGATGAACCCCAACCGCGGTTTCGGTTCGCTATGCTCGGAGGCACATGCTCAGGCGGCACGTCAGATTGCCGACGAAGGTATCGTGCTCCTGAAGAACGATGCGCCCAAAAAGAAAGCACAGCCTGTGCTGCCTATAGCGGAAAGCACGAAGAAGATTCTGGTTGTGGGCGAGAATGCCATCAAGCAGATGACGGTAGGCGGCGGCTCCAGTTCGCTGAAGGCACAATACGAGTTGTCGCCGCTGCAAGGCATCCAAGAGCGTGCCGCCAAGAACGGCGCGGAGGTGCAGTATGTACGCGGCTATGTAGGCGACATCGGCGGTGAGTACAACGGCGTGACAACAGGTCAAGACCTGCGTGACGAGCGTTCGGCTGCTGAACTGATCGCCGAAGCCGTTCAGGCTGCCAAGCAAGCCGACGTAGTGCTGTTCATCGGCGGCTTGAACAAAGCCGACCATCAGGATGCCGAGGGCTGCGACCGACTGCAATACGGCTTGCCGTACGCACAGAACGAATTGATCAGCGCACTGGCGGCAGCCAACAGGAATATGGCGGTAATCATCCTGAGCGGCAATGCCTACGCTATGCCGTGGTTGCGGGAAGTGCCAGCATTGGTACAGGCGTGGTTCAACGGCTCGGAGACCGGTCACGCCTTGGCTGACGTGCTCTTTGGCGATGTCAATCCCTCCGGTCACCTGCCCTTCACCATCATGCCCGCACTGGAAGATTTTGCTTCGCATCAGTACGGAGCGATTGGTTACCCGGGTGTGAACAACGAGGTGGAATACAAGGAAGATCTGTTCGTGGGTTACCGCTATGCCGACCTGTACGGACAAAAGAAACCGCTGCGCTACACCGCCGACGGCCGCGAGTACGTTATCAATCCGCCTGCACACAAGCCGCTCTTCGCCTTTGGTCACGGACTGAGTTATACGACCTTCCAATTAGGCAAAGCTACCCGCAGCGGCAACACGATACGCGTGGCTGTCAAGAACACCGGTTCACGTGCCGGCAAGCAGGTGGTGCAACTCTATATAGCGCCCGACAAATCCGGCGTGATTCGTCCTGTGAAGGAACTCAAAGCGTTCCAGAAAGTAGCACTCGAGCCGGGCGAAGAGAAAGAACTGTTCTTTACCCTTACCGATGAAATGCTCCGCTACTTCGATGCCGAGAAGCATGCGTGGGTCGTTGATCCGAGTTCGTACAAAGTACTGCTTGGCACAGCAGCTGATAATACCCAAATAGTAAAATAATGAAACGTATTGTTTTAACCATAGTGGCCTGTCTGCTTGTAGCCACAGCGCTACAGGCAGAACAAGCCCGCGATTGGGCACAGTTCAACCGCTACGCACAGCAGAATGACAGCTTGCGTAGCGCCAAGGTCGATGTCAAGGTCGTGTTCCTGGGCAACAGCATTACGCAAGGCTGGCGCGAGAAGAGACCCGAGTTCTTTGACGAGCACGGCTTTGTAGGGCGTGGCATCAACGGTCAGACCAGCAGCGAGATGCTCGTGCGCATGCGGCAAGACGTGATTGATCTGCATCCGCAGGTGGTGGTTATCCTTGCCGGAACGAACGATATAGCGCAGAACAACGGCTACATCAGCCTGGAGCATATACTCGGCAATATCATCTCGATGTGCGAACTGGCACGCGCCAATCATATCCAACCCGTGCTCTGCTCGCTGCTGCCGGCACGGCGGTTATATTGGACGGATCGCATCCCTGATGCGCCGGTGCTCATCGAGAAGATGAACGCGATGATACGCGAGTATGCCCAAGCCAATGGTATTCCGTTTGTAGATTACTGGTCGAAGATGGCAGCCGAGGATGGCGGTCTGCTGCCCGGATTGAGTGACGATGATGTTCACCCCACCCCTGCAGGCTACCAAATCATGGAGCCCCTCATCCTACAAACGCTGGAGTCGCTCGTCAAATAAGCAAGTGGCGCATCGGAAATGATGCGCCACTTTGGTTTTGTGGTCAAAAATTACCCAAAATTATCCCAAAATTTCTTTTTAGTCATCAACTATTTAGCGAAGAACATTTCCAAAGATGGTGTAACGGATTCCATCGCGGATGATGATTACTTGACCTGCCTCGATGATCTTGCGGGCGGGAGAGGTAGTAGCGACAGTATTAACCAAGGTAGTTGTCTTGGGCTTGCCAATCTCGATACGGATGGCGTGGTAACCTTGACCGCGAACTATCACACCACGGTCGGCGATATCCTGAGCAATCTCTTCTGTCGCAACCTTGTAGCCAAAGAAATCTTCACCCTGGGCAATAGGAGCGAGATTCGTCCAATCCCAGTTGTCACCGGTCTTGTATTGCAACACGAACTGTGCGCCATCAATAGCCTCGGCAAAATGCACATGAATGCTGTCACCTTCTGCCAAGCCGGCGAACATGTCTTGCTGTACATTGTAGGTGTCGAGATCCGATCCGGCATAAACTTCCTGATTCCAGGAGATAGCTACATCGCCCGTCCAAACGGTAGTGTAAACGTAAGGCTCAGCGGGGTCTTCGGGGGCAATGGGATCATCGGGCTCTTTGTACTTCTTGAGCACGAGTTTGGTGACGGTTACACCATCGCCGCACACCTTGAATCCGGCTGCCAACGCTGACGCATGAGTAGCTGTTAGGGTAAATATAGCCTCATAGGGGAACTCGCTGACCTCGTTGAGGAGTATATCGTCGCCTACTGCATTCGATGAAGCGTCGCGCAACAGCACTTTCGGCCAGTCGGCAGTACCCTTGGCGCTGACAGTAACGATAAGCTGATCGTTTTCTGCAAGCAAGGCACCAACCTCTGCCGGCTGCCCGGCTACCTCGTTCCAAGAGAGGGTCTCTTCGCCTTCCCAAAGCACACGCTCCTCACCGGGGAGAAGTGTATCCGGCTCTACGGGATCGGGAGTAACAGGTTCGCTGTCGGGAGTGGCGATAACGATCTTGGTCATGTCATAGCCTTGACCACGGAAGATTAGTCCGCGCTGAGCGATGAAGCCTGCAATCTCGTCGGAAGCAACGACGTAAGTCATGATGCCGTCGGCAACGTTGACGCCTTCAAGATCCGTCCACTCCCAGCTATCGCCGGCTTTGTAGGTCATGACATACTGTGGCGCATCAATCTTGGCCTCGACACTCACCTTGATTGTGTCGTCTTTCAGCAGGTCTGCGAACGTGCCGTCAGGGGTTTCAAACTGCTCGCCGGCATACACGTCAGTGTTCCAAGAGATGGCTTTGTTGCCTTCCCAAACTACGCGCTCTGCGGCGAAAAGGGTTGCGGCTGCACTGATTGCAGCACAAAAAATTAAGAGTTTTTTCATAATGAGATATATTTAGTCAAAAATTACCCAAAATTATCCAAAAATTTCTTTTTAGGTCAACAACATCCAACAACAATCAACAACTCTAATTCCATCCGGGATTATTAGCGTTTATTGCGGAGTTTGTATTGATTTCTTGCGCAGGAATCGGGAAGAGGAGGTTGCGCTCGGTGCGGGATTTGAGCACACCGCTGTCGTCCGTGCCACCGATGGCGTTCATCGCATCGAGGTAGATGCCCCAACGAATCAGATCCCAACGGCGGTCGGCTTCGCAGGCAAACTCCTTGGCACGTTCCTCAATAATGGCCGAACGGCGAAGCGTCTTGTCGCTCAATGCGTGGCTGCCACCCATGGAAGCGCGATTGGCATTACTGCGGGCACGTACCTTGTTAAGCTGCTGGATGGCATCGCCCGGACGGTCGAGTTCGTTGAGCGCCTCGGCATAGATGAGGACAACATCGGCATAACGGAGGAAAGGCCAGTTGGCATCGGCGTTGTCGATGGCATCGTCGGTCACATCCTCGTACTTCGTGGTGAACGCGAGGCACTGGGCATCCGTCGAATAGTAGTAGTTCACGCCATCGGCAAAGATGCCTTCGGGATCTTTAACCCAATCGCCGGCGAGATTACGGCCGGTAGCCATGATGGTGTATTCGTCGTCCTTGGGGTAGTAGAATCCGCTGTTCGACTCACGCTGGGTGTAGTTGCGCCAACGGTGACGCACACCTTTGGTGATACGGTAGTCGTCGTGGTCGAACAGATCGTACCAGTGGCGAGTGCAGCCCGTCCAACCGCCCGACTGGATGAAGTCGGAGCCGGTGGCAGTCATGTAGCCTTCGTACTGGGTGTGCACGGCAATCTTGTAGGTAGCGTTGCCGCTGACCGTTCCTACCGAGAATAAGAACTCCGAGGCTGTAGCGTTGGCTTTCTTCCACAAACCGTCGTAAGGCAGCAGGTCATACACGCCGAACGTGCCGTCGATGACGCTTTCCGCCCAATCGGCAGCCTGTTGCCAGAACTGCGTGGCGTTCATCGATTCGTAGCCTGCTACGGCGCGTTTGCTGAGGTTGAAGGTTTTCAGCGCGGCATATTGTTTGTTGCCGCTGCCATCGGTAGTGTACGGTGAACCACTGCGAATGATCACCTCCGTGCCTGCAGGCATAGCCGCAGCAGCCATGGTGGCATACACCTTCGCGAGCAGACCCGCCGCCGAACCGGCATTGACGTGACCGGCTTGGTAGTCGGAGTCGATGTTCTTGTACATGAGGCGCGTGGAGGACTCAAGCAGGTTGATGATCGTGTCATACACCTCGGCTACGGGGCGACGTGGCTGATTGAAGTCCGCAGCGTTCTGGATGGGAATCTCGCCATAGGCGCGCACGAGTAAGAAGTACGCGAACGCACGCTGGAAACGCATCTCGCCGATGGCATTGTTGCGCTGGGCATTGGTGAGGGACTGCATGGCAGCGATGTGCTGTTCTGCATTCAGCGAACGGTTGATCAGTCCGTAGCAGCCTTTCCACAAGGCATCAGGCAGCTCGGGTTCGCCTTGGAAGTTACCCGCACCAAACGTGCCGAACAGCCAATCCGGCCCGCTTATGTAGTCGGCATCGAACTCGAGCATCCTCGGGAAGTACCCCCAGCAGAACATGTCGTAGATCCACTTGGAGTACGTGCCTGTAACCCACTCGGCGCACGCCTCAGGACTATCACCCACGCTCGTATCCGTAACAAGATTACTGGGATTCTCCTCGATCCACGAACAAGAGGTTAGACCGCTAACGCTCAAAGACAAAAGACCGCACGCTATCGTGCTCAAAGACAAAAGCCTAATATGTTGTAATACTTTCATTGTTGCAGAGAGTTAGAAGATAAAATTGATGCCCAGTGCGTACGTCCTTGCCGAAGGATACGAGTAACTGTCCACGCCCGGGGTGGCAGCGTTCGTGCCGCCGGCATTGACATCGGGTTCGAACCACGAGTACTTCGTGAGCGTGAAGAGGTTGTTGACCGTGAAGTTGAAGTTGATCTTTTGTATCCACTTGGCGGGGTTGTACCAGTCGTAAGCGAGGGTCAGATATTTCATCTTCAGGAACGAGCCGTCCTCCACGTAGCGGTCGCTGATGAGCCATGTGCGGGTGTAACCGGCAGTGGCTTTCGGCCATGTGGCGTTGTTGGGATTTTCCTTCGTCCAGCGACCTTCGTAGGCAGCCTTGGTGATGTTGCCGATGTTCGCCATCGTGATGTCCGTCAGGTTGTAGTTGAAGATATCGTTGCCGTACGAGCCGTACAACATGAAGCTTAGCGACAGGCCTTTCCATTCGAGTCGTGTGCTCAGCGAGCCGGTGAACTTCGGGTTGGTGTTACCGATGATCGTGCGGTCGGCTTCGGTGATCGTGCCGTCGCCGTTGAGGTCAGCATAAACGATCTCACCGGTAGCGGGATCAATACCTTCCTCCTTATATCCATAGAGCGTACCTATCGGGCAGCCGTTGCGCTGTAGGAACACCTGATCGGCTTTCGACCAGAGCGAGGTAGCATATTGGTCACCGTCGAGTCCGCCGATCTTGTTGCGGTTGAGCGAGACGTTCGCGGCAATGTTCCAACGCCAGTCACCGGAAGCGAACACATCATAACTGAGCGTTACTTCCAGACCTTGGTTCGTCACGTTGCCGCTGTTCACCAACATCTGGCTAAAACCCGACGAACTAGGGATCGTCACATTCTGCAACAGGTCGCGCGTGTACTTATAATAATAGTCGATGGTGAGGTTCAGACGGTTGTTCAGGAAGCCGATGTCCAAACCGGCGTCTGCCTGCGAGGTTGTCTCCCAGCGCAGGTCGGGGTTCGTTGGCCCTCGCCAGTCGATCATCGCCACGCCTGACTCGAGCGTGCCGCTGTAGGGATAGTTGGCAGCGTCGAGCACGGTGAGCGTACGATAGGCACCGATACCTTGGTTACCCGTCTCGCCGTACGATACGCGCCACTTCCAGTTGCTGAGCACCTGCTGCTCTTGCATCCATGCTTCATCGATCATGCGCCATGCAAACGCACCTGAGAAGAACGGTGCCCATTTGTTTTTCTTTGCGAACGATGAGCTGCCATCCACACGGGCACTTGCAGTGAACAAGTAGCGGTTCATGAGCGTGTAGTTGACGCGGGCAAGGAACGAGGCGAGCGACATCTGGGTGCTACTTGAGGCAACGACTGCCCTATCCAGAGCAAGCTGCATATTCTCGTCCTTCGTCAAGTCGTTGGGGAAGTTCGTGACGGTCATCGACTCGCTACTACCCCAGCCGCGCTCGAAGGTAGCACCGACTACGGCGTTGATCGTGTGATTCGGATTGAACGCGTGGTCGAAGGTGAGCAACGTCTCACTCGTCAGACTCTTCCATATATTGCTTGCCTTGCCGGCTTTGCCGTTGTAGGGCGATTTGCCTTCCTGAGTGTGGCGGTCGTAGTACGTGCCACGGTGACCGTCGTTGTAGCCCAAGCCTAAGTTCTGGCGAAGTTTGAGCCACGGCTGGATCTTGAACTCCATATACGACGACGAGAACCACGAGATCTGTTTCAGTTCGTCTTTGGCGCCGTTGACGTAGTTCAGCGGGTTGGCAGCGAGCCAGTTCAGTTCGTCGAGTTGCTCGGTCGAGCTATGCGGTCCGTAGGTCGGCGGGAAGATCAGCGAGGAGCGGATGATACCTGTGTTCTCGCTGTTCGTGCGCTGGAAATTCGTCTTGGAGTGCGTAAAGTGCTGCGACGTACCGATCTCAAACCAGTCTGTTATATGTCGGCCAAGATTGACCGACAGACCATAACGCTCGTAGCCGGTGTTCTTGATGATACCTTGCTGTTGGGTGTAACTGCCCGAGAACGAGTACCAGCCTTTGTCCGAACCGCCGCTGACATTCGCACTATACTCCTGACTATAACCGAGTTGGTAGATCAATTGCTGCCAGTCAGCGCCACTAACCTCATCCACATTGCCGTATTTGTCCGTGCGCACACCGGGATTGAGGAAGTCTTCCGGCGCGGGGTTGTACGAACCCTGCGAATAGACGTAACCCGAACCGATATACGGGTAATCCCACTCGCCGCGATAGGGGTCGCGCACGGTGCTACCCTCGTACAGACGGCTGTTCGCAGCGGCTTCGTTCTGATAGAGCGCGTAGTGGTACGCATCGAGCATCTCTACCCTGCCCGCTATCTGCGAGATCGAACCTTTGAGGCTCACTTCTACGGTCGGCTTGCTGCCGCTCTGACCTTTGCGCGTGGTGATGATCACCACGCCGTTCGCACCACGCGAACCGTAGATAGCCGTTGCGGAAGCATCCTTGAGCACTTCTATCTTCTCAATGTCGTTGGGGTTGATCATCGACAGCGGCGAGGTCTGCGTGTTGTTGCCCTCGTTGGCGCCGGAGCTCGGCATACCGTTGGGGTCTGTACCGAACGGCACACCATCCACGATATACAGCGGTTGCGAACTGGTGGTAAACGAGTTCGCGCCACGCACCGTGATGCTTGTGCCACCGCCCGGAGCGCCGTCGGACGATTTGACATCCACACCGGCAATCTTGCCTTCCAGTCCTCGGGCTATGTCCGATTGACCACCCTGACGGATGTCGTCGCCTTTGATCTGGCTTACCGAACCCGATAGGTCACGTTTTTTCATCGTGCCGTAACCGACCACAACCACCTCGTCCATAACTTGGCTGTCTTCCTGTAAGGTAACGCTGACCGATGTCTTGCCTTTGATGTTCACCACCTGCGTCTTGTAGCCAACCATCGACACCTGTAGGATGAACTTCCCGTCAGGCACATCGAGGCTGAACTGACCGTCCATGTCCGTCACCGTACCCGTTGTCGTGCCCACCACAATCACACTCGCCCCAATCGCCGGTTCATTCAGGCTACCGTCCATCACGACACCTGTGATGGTTTCAGCCATCGCAGCCAACGTCAAGCTTGCGCAAAAAATACTGAGGAGTAGATTTCGTATCATGTTATAGATTGTTATTCCGATGGTATATATTTTTAGTTGTTTTGATGGTATTTTCCAAATTTGATGCAAAGATACAAAAAATCTTACACTTTCACCGACACAATTTTAACAATTATTACAAAATTATTAGAAAAATGGAAAAACTCTTGCATAATTCAAAAAAAAGTTGTAACTTTGCACCCGTTATGAAAAACATTACCCACATAATTATACGTTACACGCATGTCAGTTTGATGTTGCGCATATTTATAGGTCTGGTCATCGGTGCACTTTTGGGTCTCTTTGCGCCTTCTTGGAGTGCTATCGGTATCTTGGGAGTGATGTTCGTCGGCGCTCTGAAAGGGATTGCTCCTGTTCTGGTAGCGGTGCTGGTTACTTCTGCCATCGCCAAAGCGGGTCAAGGGCACGGGCAACGTTTTGCGGTACTGATTGGTCTGTATCTGCTCAGCACCCTGATTGCGGCACTTTGTGCTGTAGTGGGCTGTTTTCTGTTTCCCGTGACTTTGCAGTTGGGAGAGACGAGTGGCATGGAAGTGACCGAAGGATCGTTGTCAGCGGTGCTGACGCACATGCTGACGAGGATGTTGACGAATCCCGTTACTGCAGTTGCTGAAGCCAATTATGTGGCGATTCTGTTCTGGTCGGTATTGATCGGTCTTGCACTCCGTCTCATCGCACGTCCTGCTTCTATCTCGGTCCTTCATGAGTTGGCGGAAGTGATTTCCAAAGTAGTTAAATGGATCATCGAGTTCGCGCCTTTCGGAATTCTCGGCTTGGTGTATGCAGAGGTATCTGCGAGCGGCATGGAGGTCTTCACCGTCTATGGGCATTTGCTGTTGCTGCTTGTGGGATGTATGTTGGTTAACGCTTTTGTTTTCAATCCCTTGCTGGCTTATTTGCTGACGTGCAAGAACCCTTACCCGCTACTCTTTACCTGTCTCAAAGAGAGCGGTCTCAATGCGTTCTTCACCCGCTCGTCGGCTGCGAATATACCGATAAACATGAACTTGTGCAAACAGATGGGGCTGGACGAAGATTTCTATTCGGTCAGTATTCCGCTTGGTGCAACGATCAATATGGACGGCGCGGCGGTGACGATCACTGTCTTTTCCTTGGCTGTGGCACACACGGTCGGCGTGGAGGTGTCGTTTGCTTCGGCGCTCTTGTTGGGCGTGATCGCTACGTTCGGTGCGTGTGGCGCTTCGGGCGTAGCCGGCGGTTCATTGCTGCTCATCCCTATGGCATGCTCGTTCTTCGGTATCGGTAATGATGTTGCCATGCAAGCGGTAGCTGTCGGTTTTATCATCGGTGTCGTCCAAGACTCCGTCGAAACCGCCCTCAACAGCAGCGGCGATGTGTTTTTTACGGCTACGGCAGAGGAGTTCGATAGGAAGAGAAAGGGATAAGAGCGGCTATTGAGTCTGGGTCGGAGCAAAGCTCCCCGTGGCTCCTCTCGTTCGGATTGCCAAGTCAAGGCAATCCTCTACACCTGAAAAACAAAGAAAACAACAAGCGCGTGGCATTGCGTGCTCCGCGCTTAATTATCTCGGTGGAATAGCTCCGAGGAGAAAACAGATGTGTAGGGTTATTTGGTGTGAGTCGCAAAATAATCACTCCTTATTATCATATCAGATATGTGGTAGGCCTCTTGTTCTGAAATTGGACGATTACTACGAGCGTTTTCATCCAAAAGATTAACCCCAAAGCCTTTCCAATAATAATCCTCGCAGCCTATGAGATGGAGAATTGTAGGAAATATGTCCATTTGATAGCATGTGTCTAAGATCTGAATCTCCTGTTGAATTTGCGGAGAATAAACAATTAACGGAACAAAAGCCTCTCCTATCCTATAGTTATAACTGTTTTTGTGACACAAATGAGCGTATTCTGCACGCATATCGTCGGGAAAGATTGTATGGTCTCCTGTAATGACAATAGTTGCTTTTGAGAGTAGTGAATCTTCATCAATTTGAGATAATAGAACTTGCAGACCTGCATCCATATAGTGAATACTTTTGAGGTAGTCCGACATATATGCAGGTATATCTTCTTGAAGTTGCAAATGAGATTTGGATGCTCCATAGTTAAATGGAGAATGTGAGGACATTGTAATAGTTTGAATCATTTGGTAGCCGTTATGCAAACAATCCATAGTTGTATGGAATAACAAACTATCATTTTCGTTACGAATAATGGTAGTATCGTAAGCGTAAGCCGGACTCATATACTGCTGATTCCATACTCCTATTTGATGTGGTAATATAGTAGCTGTTTTCCCCGTACAACATTCTCCGATAGATGGGTATTTATTTGCAGGGAAACGGAAACATGCAGCGCCTTGACTAATCGGCAATAAGCCGGTGTTCATTATCATTTGTCCGTCCGCAGAAGTCCCTCCAATAGTTTGTTTGGTTAATTTATGGGCGTGTAGGCATTTGTGCGTTTTAAGGAATTTACACAAATTTGGTGTAGAAATTTCATTAACACTCCAATCTTCTAAACTCTCCACCAAGATAAGGATAAACGGAGTTTCAAATGTTGCACGATTATTCTCCTGCACAAAAGGTTTTACTTGTAGAGATAATGCCTCTTTGTCTATGTTTCTATCTTCTGCCTTAATATTTTCTAACCAATCTACAAGTATAAACCCGACAGAATGAATTATTGAAAAGTCTTTTACATGATCTGTATATGATAATGAGGAAAGTGTTGTACGCATGGAAAGACTTATGGGATTGTAGAACATTACTCCCATGTTTTCTCCCCATCTGCGTGTCATGCTAAAAATGCCAGAAAGAGAAATAATGTACGATACGATAATACCACCAATCCCATAATCCCATGCTCTTTTATTAAATGTGGGAATCAACAATAAGAATAAGGCATATAGTATTGTGACAATGAAATAAATGCTATCACTCCAAGAACAATAGAAAATCACACTACTCCAGAAGCCATCCATATTGCTGGTCATAGAGAAAGAGAAGATGTCCAAGAAAATTGCATTAGCTCGGAAATAGACCAAATTAGCTAATATCCAGAAATCTAATACAAAAGAAAAAAGTATGGTCCACCATGAACGTTTGAAGAAAAAGATAAAACTTGCAAAAAAGAGTGACACGGCTATCTTTGGACACCAAAACGAAAAGAACTCGTAAGGAGCATGCCATAAACTGGATATTAAAACAGAATGAAAGCAATACCAGTGAAAGAGGAAACACTTAACAAAAATTGTTAGTGCAAAAATAGCAAATACAAACCATTGGGCTCGATTGCCTTTTGAGAGAAACGTCTTGATTTGATGAATCATGATTGATAGTAGTTACAAGTTCTGCATACTATCAATCCGAAAACATAAAAAGATGTGAACTTCTTATGTATCTACCAAGGCAGCGTCGGAAAATGAAGCCTTTATATCCAATAAGAAAGTTCACATCTAAATGCGAACACTACTATATATTGGATATAAAGAGACTCATTACCAAATGATGCCTCTGTATTATTTCGATAATCTTATTTCCTAAAAGTTTCCGACGCTTTCGGTAGATACGAAATAATAGTAATGCTTGTTAATATGTAGCGCAACGCTTTGCGCTTGGGATCGGTCATGCTTGGCCGATAGGATATTTTGTGGAGTATAGCGGACTCGAAAGGGATGAGATGAGCTAATACCCCGGTTATTCTTTCTTAATAAACTTAACGATACAATCTATGCAGATTGGCTTTTCTGTTTGCAGGTCAATGAAGACATTCGCAGCGTGCATGTCTTCGAGGTGCAGCCTATCGCTGATATAATTCACGCCTTCGCCTTCTCGGTTGTCACGAAAGCCTTTTGAGGCTACTAACTTATCAATCTCTTCTTTCGTAGCAAGACGTTTACATGGCACAAACGGCTGAGTGAGAATGACTCTAAACAAGCCATCTGAGTCGCGCGTGAAACCGATTACTTTCATCTGCGTTTCCGGGAAAATCGTGTTGTGCAACACTATTGCCTCAAGCGCTTTGCCCAATGTGGCATAGATAGACGTTCGTTCCTTGATAACAGAATAATCTCCGTCGCGATAATATACTTTCGCTTCAGCTTGTTGCGCAATCTTTGGACCAAAAGTAGAAATTATCCATTGCTCGGAGTTCGGAATCCATAACTTCTTGGCTTCAGCCCATTGTTGCAATACCTCTTCTTGCTTGGCATCTATTTCCCAGTTTGTTGGGCTGCTTGCTTCGCGTTTAGGAGAAAAGCGACCTGGTTCAAAGCTTGCTCGCGCGTAGTTGCAGACGGCATACGCCCCAATGAGCGGCGCACCTCCTGTGCAGAGTCCTGCATGCTCTTGCATATTAAATCGATGAATGTTTTCTCGTCCATTGAGTATATCGTTTATATAGTTATCAATCAGTTGGAGTGTGTGCTCCGAAAATCCGTTGTAGGTGATTGAGGTGTTAATTTGCTCTTGGCGGGTAGGCCATGTTTCATCTCGGTAACTTAGGCGATCTTTGGAATCCCATTCTGCCTCTCCAAATACCACTTCGTTAACCACCTCAATTATCTCCTCATCTGTCCAACCAAGACCTGAATGCCTAAACTCCTCCAGCAATTCAGGTGCCCAGCGCGGATCAATCAGCTCTGACCAGCCTCTATCCTCAAGATAATTGAGGGCTACGCATATTGCTGTTGGATATTGTTCGGTCATTGTCTTTGCAACTTTAGGCTACAAAGGTACGAAAAAAAAATGAGAAATGCAAATTTATTTACAAAATTCGCACAAGAAAATGAAAATTTTAAGTTAGATTAGTGTAAATATAGTTTACTGCGCTGAAATCAATTCGATTTTGGTTAACGTGAACCCTATGCCGGCGAGGACGAGGCCACGGGTTTTGACTTCGTCGAGGGCTACGGAATCGAACATATATACCACATCCGTGCCGTCAAGCAGGTAGGCAATCGGCTCTGCTGCGCCGGTCAGTTCGCCCCAGGTCTTCGGGCTGCGGAATGATAACTGCGGTGTGATGCCTGCCGCCTTGGCTTGCGGGTCAATAGTGTAACTGATGACGAGCACATCGTTCTCCGTCGATTCCTGGAAGGGCGCTGCGGTAAGTTTGAGATAACCGCTCCAGTCGAGCGGATACACCTTCTCGCCGTGGAAAAGTTCGCCGGGTTGCAACACATATTCGCGCGGTGCACGCTGGGCTTGACTGTAATCCTCGCTCACCTCGCCAACCTGACGAACGATACCGATGCCATCAAGTTTGTAGCCCGTGCCACCTATGCGCATGGCTACATTGCCGCCCGTGCCTGCAAAGGCAAGTTTGAGAAGCGGGGCGTCGTCGTAGATATACCATGTGTAGCCGTTCTCGCCTACCGGCACTCCATCGACTGAGGGATCAATCACATTCCATGTAAAGTCCATGAGTTTGGCGGCTGCGCCCTGCTTCACTTTGCTTACATGCAGTCGCAAACCGTCGCCCACGCGCAAGGTAGCCAAACTCGAAGCCGGAATCTCGGCATTGGCACTCCAGTCATCTTTCATCACCACGCTCGGGCCGTTCCACACCATCGTCTCTTGGTAGTCTGCCGCGTCGCTGAGCGTCACTTGCAGAATACGGTAATCATGTCCTCCGATGGCTACGCCGTGTTCGCGCGCTATAGCCAATATATCGTCCGTCAGCACCATGCGGAAAGGTCCGTTGATACCGAAATACCCGTACTCCGGCGCTACGCCTTGCCAGGTCTTAGGGTTCTGAAACGCACCTTGCGCTATACGCTTGGCGTTGTCGTTATATACGGTAACTATATCTCCCGCGTGCGCATCCATGAAATGACGCGGCTCCAAAACGATATTGTCTTTCCACGCTTTGTCAATCGTTTTCGGTCCCAACAGGATCGTTCGCTCAATAGCATAAAGAGTACAGACCGCTGCGCTGACAGAGCACAGAACACAGATTGCTATAACTCGTATTCCCAACCGCATAGCCTCACTTCTTTAATAGTTGTTTCATCTCCTCGCGATCGAGTACCAAGCCTGTAGCGAAAGCATCCAACCACCAGTCTTTGCCGACAAACTGGTGTTCGTCGGATGTGCCGTTGTTGTAGTTGTAGTCGTACCACGGCATGAACCAGCTCCAGCGGCTGCCTTCTGCCCAGATCTTCGACCATAACGACATATCCACCTCGTCGCCGTTACCGCACTCGGCGAGGGTGATGAGTTTGTTCGGGTACTTCTCTTTCAGCGTCTTGTACTCTTTCGCCAGCGGGTATTGTAGGGCGTAATAGTTGTCGCGACCAACGACATCCACCACATCGTCACCCGGGTACCACGTGTCGTCGCCTACCTGCGAGGTCCATACCCAGATCAGGTTGTTGAGCTTATGATAGTTCACCAATCTATCGAACATAAACCGCCACAATTGCTTATACACCTCGGCGCCTTGTGCCCCCCACCAGAACCAGGCCTTGCCGCCTTGGAAATCGTAGGTGTTGCCTGCCGCCTCGTGCAGCGGTCGCCAGATGACGGGGATACCGAGTTTCTGCATCTTCTTGAGGTAACCCGCCACTTGGTCGATATCATGAATCATTCGTTTGTACTCGGCAGAAGCGGGGTCATTGACTTTCGATGCATCGAAACTCGTCAGCCCGGGTTCGGTGCCCGGCGAACATGTCCAATTCGTGCCGTTGTTCGCAGGCACTTGCCAGTGCCACATGCAGCCCACGACTCCACCCGCATTATACCAGTCAGTGACGGGTGTGAGGTCGCTGTAATCCAGCCAGCCTTGTTTGTTCACGTCGCGCGACGCGTGTATATTAATGAAGTCGAACACGTTCAGTGCCGGATAACGCCCCGTCCATTGATAGACGTTCTCTGCCTCACGGGTGTTCCAGTCGATGTTTGCCACAACGCCGCTCATCGCTTTCTGCTCGAACTGACTGGTCAGCACCGCCCACAACTGCTGCACCTCGGCAGTAGCGTTGGCGTTGCACAGGGTATAGGTGACAGGCTGCGGCTGAGGTTCGGGCTCAACGGCTTTGCATGACGAAGCGCTCAGAATGAGCACGATACATACCAGGGATTTGATAAAGAATAGTTGCTTCATGGCCATACTAATCGAAAATACGCTGCAAAGGTACAAAAAAAGTGCCGGATTTACCGACACTATTTTAGCAAATGTTACACAATGACCTTCGTCTTGGCATATTTCTCGCGAAATTCGGTGGGCGAACAGCCTTTGCGGTTGCGGAAGAGGCGGTTGAAGTTACTCAAGGTGTTGAATCCGCAATCGAAACATATACCTGACACCGGCTCGTCGGTGTCAACGAGTTTTCGGGCAGCGACGCCGAGCCGTACATCAACGATGAAGTCCGACAAGCTCTTACCCGTGCGGAGCTTAAAGAACCGTGAGAAAGCCGTAGGAGACATACACACCATATCGCTCAAGGTCTCCAAGCGGATCTCGTCCATATAATGGGCGGATACATACTCCTTGACGCGCGCTACACGCCGGCTCTCGCTGGTGGTACGGACTTGCGCAAAGGATGTGCTGGATAGTTCGCGTGCATCGTCGTACTTCGACAGTTCGTGCAGTATGTACATCCACTCCATCGCTGCCTCAAAGCCTTGAAGACCGGCCAATCGCGACAATCGCGGATAGACATGCATGATGGCCTCCATAGGAAAAGCGAGACCGCGTTGTGCACGCACGAACATCTGCTGTATGGAACGGAAGGGATTGGTGGTGAGGAAACCGCTTTGGTAATCCAAATAGAACTGCACGGTTATCTCATGGATATCGGTACTGGTGCATTGCCCTTGCGTCCATGCATGCTCAAGGTTAGGCGCTGTGATAAGTACCAGATCATACTCGCCCAGCGTCTCTAC
Organism: uncultured Bacteroidales bacterium; assembly: GCA_902798965.1. Classification (GTDB taxonomy): domain Bacteria; phylum Bacteroidota; class Bacteroidia; order Bacteroidales; family Paludibacteraceae; genus Colicola. The sequence continues at coordinate 86,867 of CADBYS010000009.1, forward strand.
CGAGTCGCCCACAAACCGCTCGCAACCTGCACCATGCTCCACGAAGTTCAGTTCGAAGAGGTTATGCCTGTGCAGCGGAAAATCGTAATACGCCTTGTGGCGGTCGGCCACATACAGCAAATCATGTTCGCCTAGCGGCGTCAGTTCTTGAATAATCTCCTGACTTTCCATGGTTATAGCATCTATGAGTCAATGTATATATCAATAAAGTGTCAGTAAATATGCCCACTTACGAGCGACTCTTGGCTTAGAGTCGCTCGTAGTTACATATCTGTTCGTCTGTCACTCCACTTTTACTCCGGTGGCACTGTATCGTGTGCCGTCGGGCAGGATGATGAACAGGTTGGCATTCTCAATCACCTTATGCGGCACGAGTGCGTCGTCCGTCATCTCCACAGCCGTGACGATCTTCTCTTCCGGCGTGTAGGTAGCCTTATAGGTGGCAGCCTCGGTGGCCGCTACTATATCGGGTACCCACCCTGCAAACGAATAGGTGAAATGTTCATCCTCCTGTTTGCTCGGGTCAGCGGGCGGAGTAGGCATAGCATCCAGTGCCACTTGCGACTGCTGCAAGATCGTTATGCCGTCCTCATCGACAAAGGTGATGGTATAAGTCGGCCGATCCATGACGGTGAACGTCGTTTGTGCTTCGCTTCGGCAACCATGTTCGGTTGCTACCACATAGCGCAAACTATGCTCGCCGAGGCCTACACTGCCGGCACGGATAAACGTCGTCTGGCGTGTTGCGTCATCCAGGAAGAACTGTCCACCCGCAGGTGTAGCCATGCTGCCGAGTTGTACCACGCCGGCGTCGGTGTAGATGACTGCGGGAACGTTCAGCTCGATCTCCGGCAAGGCGTAGATCACCATCACCGTCTCCTCGGAGGTGACAACAGGATTCAGCGCGCACGGGTTATCCGCCGTGAGACGAACAGCCACACGGTCGCTGTCGGCGAAGTTGCTGTAGGCGAATGTCGGGAGGTCGGTTGTGCCGATCACCTGACCGTTGCGCAGCCACTCGTAGGCGGGTGCATCGCCGGCATTGGTTGCCGTAGCGGTGAGCGTCACTTCCGTGCCTTCACAAACGTTGTTACTGAGGCTGAGCGCCACTGTCGGGTTGACCGAACTGTGAATAACCACTTCTTGCGCGAAGGAAGCCTCACAACCGTCGGGCGTGGTGAGCGTCAGCGTAATCGTGTAGTTGCCCGCCTCGGTGTATATGTGCGTAAAGCCGCCGGCAGAAGTGTAGTCTGTAACGCCGTCGCCGTTCATATCCCAAGCGTAGGCAGTCGTCTGATCCGTGTTGCTCGATTGGTCATCTATATATACAGTGCCACCTTGGCAGATGAAATCGCCATCGCCGAAGGCCTCGAACAGCGGAACAGGCGTCTTGCAAACCTCATGTTCAGCCAGGAAGCCCCACTTGCCATCCGCCTTGGCGCGGATATACAAGGTGTGCTTGCCAAGGGTGAGAGCGTTGGTGGAGAGCGGGTAGTTGCTGATGATTACCGAGTCGCCGACCTGCGAGAACGGGATGTTGATCGGATTCTCGAAGTCATAATCCCAGTAAGCCTCCACGGCTTGAACGGTCATCTCGAATGTGGTGCTTGGCAGAACAAGGAAGGAGTGGGTGTAGGTTATCCCCCACGAGTTGCCTTGCTTGATACGCGCACCAAAGGTGTGCATACCAGACTCCAAGCCTTCGGTATTCACAGGTATAGTCAACTGCGTAGCGTCAGCAGCTATGCTCATGCTTGTGGCGTTACCACGTCCCGGGTCGGAATCAATCCAGTATTCTGCCCCACTGAGTGTAGTCACACCGCCAGATGGCAAAATCAGGAAAGGATGGGTGTAAGTTTGTCCCCATGAGTCACCTTGCTTGATACGCGCGCCAAAGGTGTGCATCCCCGGCTCCAGACCTTCGGTATTCACGGGAATAGTCAACTGCGTAGTGTTAGCAGCGATGCTTACACTCGTAGCATTACCTCTGCCCGGGTCGGAATCAATCCAGTATTCTGCCCCACTGAGTGTAGTCACACCGCCGGTTGGCAAAATCAGGAAAGGATGGGTGTAGGTTTGTCCCCACGAGTTGCCTTGCTTGATACGTGCACCGAAGACGTGCATGCCAGGTTCCAGACCTTCGGTATTAACGGGAATAGTCAACTGCGTAGCGTCGGCAGCAAAGCTGACGCTTGAAGCATTGCCTCTACCAGGGTCGGCATCTATCCAATATTCCACCCCGCTAAGCGTTTTTTCGCCTCCGGATGGCAGAATCAGGAAAGGATGCGTGTAGGTCTGTCCCCATGAGTCGCCTTGTTTGATACGTGCACCGAAAGTATGCATACCCGGCTCCAAACTTTCGGTATTGACTGGTATAGTCAACTGCGTAGTGTTAGCAGCTATGCTCACGCTTGTGGCATTTCCTTTGCCAGGGTCGGCATCAATCCAATATTCCGCCCCGCTAAGCGCTGTCACGCCGCCGGATGGCAGGATTATGAATCGGTGGGTGTAGGTGTGACTCCATTTCCTACCGACAGCCGCGCGCACGCCTAACACATGCATTCCCATGGGCAAAGTGGCAGTGGAGATGCTTGCTGTAGCATCTTCGCCTACTACCGTTATTGCTGCGCCTCGACCATGTCCGGGATCGACGTCCAACCAATATTCCGCCCTTTGCGCCAATGACCACGCACTACAAACAAGCAACAACAGGAGACTATATATTCGAATTGTTTTCATATAGTCAATCAGTTATCAGGTTGCTGTATGTGCTTATTGGTTGTTGGCTTTTACCTTGAACGAGATATTGAGCAGGTTGTCGGTCGGATAGTTAGGAGCATATACATCAAAGATGTAGGGTATTCCGCGCGGACGACCGTTCACTACAAACGGCCAAGCTCCGGCGTACGCACCGCAATCTTCGCCTTGATACGCTTTGTTAGCAGCTACCGAGCCTTCCTTGAGCTGGTAGTAGGTCTCCTCGGAGTTGTTAAGAATGGTGCATGTAAACGTGTTGGCTGCCGTTGCACCGATGTATTGATTGCTCGGGAAGTGAGCCGTCATATCTGCGCTAACGTTCTCTGCAGCAATAGAGAATACATTGTTATATACCTCGCAGGTCTTAATAGATTCATAGTTTAGCCAGTCTTGCGCGTTTAAATCGTGATATGTACTTCTATTGATGACTATGTTGTCGCGAATAACCGTGTTATATGCTCTTATAAAGGAATCATCAATTGTACCGAACTTCCGATAAATAGTGTTGTGAGCAATCAATCCAGAGGTGTTTGCTGTGTTGTATGCATGCATAGTAATTACATTTATATGTCCGTAAGGAGAATCCGGATTATAATATTCCTCAACAAAGATGTTATTCTCGATGGATATGTTCAGTATAGAATAACTATAAGTGAACGAAATAGCGGCAGCTTGACGATCCATATCGTTGCGGAAAAAGTTGTTGCGTATAGTAATATCTTCCAGTTTATATGCTGAACTGTTGCCGCCATCCATCCAGCTAATCATGCATCGTTCAACGATGACGTTTTTTACGTTTTGCAAGTACATATGGGTAACATACAGACTTTCAATCGTTGTCGAATCCGCCAAAATGCTGAGCTGATCGGTGAAATATGCAGCCGATGATGTGCTGGTGCTGCCGTAGTTTGTAGGGATTTCCCAACCCGGGCCGATAATGGTCAGGCAAGGCTTAGCAATCGTATGCGTGCCCTGATATACACCCGCCTCTACATACAACGTGTCAAAACGATGTACTTTGTTGGCTGCGGCAGCCTCGGTTACACTCAAGAAGTCAGCCTTGGCGGCTTCGTTGGAGTTAATGCGCCATGTGGTGGCGTTTGCAACGACGCTCGATACAAGCACCGCTGCCAGAAAGAGAATTTTTTTCATACTCGTTAATTTATAAGGTTAGTAAATAATTGATATAATCGTTAGTTCATGCAGATAAAGTTCTGTGTTGCTTTGACATAAAAATAGTCGCCATCGCGATAGAACGCCACGCCACACCCAAGGTGCGTCATGTTGGCACGTAGTATATTGGCACGATGACCTTTGGATTTCATCCATTTTTCCTCTACCATGTACTTCGCCGTTGCAGCATATGACTTCCTGACTGACACAAATACAAGATTCTCACAAGCCGTGTATCCGTCACGATCCACTTCTGCCAAGCGGTCTTGCGGGACTGTCTTACCTGGCACCGGACTTTCGTGAGAAAAGAAGTTGTAGGTCACCATATCCATCGAATGATTGCGCGCGCACGTGCTCAAATTAGCATCGTGCTTTAAGAGCGGTAGCTTGTATTTGGCGCGCTGCCGGTTGGTTTCGTAAAACAGGGCAGCCTCCATTAGCTCGGAATCGTAATTATTCTCATCAATAGGCTGATTGAAAGCGGAATAGTTGGTATAGTTCTTGTAGGTATAGGCATCGTACATCTGCTCCGACCATTGGGCACACGCAATGCTCGCTACGCAAATCAGACAAACGGATGCTATAAAACGGATGGTTCTCATGACTGATTCAATGTTTCAACATGCAAAGATACAAAAAAAAATCGAAATATGCAAATGATTGGCAAAAAATATGTAGTAAACTTGTATTTTTTTAAAAAATTCTCGAAATATTTGCAAATTTGAGATTTTTTTTGTACCTTTGTAGCCGAAATTCGTCAACAAAATCGGCTAAGTCAACTACAGCCGACCAAATGCTGACAAAAGCCAACAACCATAAGCAGTGATATAGCAAAAACAAACTCAAAGATATATGTTCAACGAACGAGACACCAAAGGACCGGCACTCAGACGCGGCAGCATAGAAGTCGTGTGCGGCAGTATGTTTTCCGGTAAGACCGAAGAACTCATCCGAAGGATGAAGCGTGCACAATTTGCCAAGTTGCGTGTTGAGATCTTCAAGCCGTCCATCGATGTGCGCTACAGCGAGCAAGATGTAGTATCGCACGATCACAATGTCATTCAATCCACACCCGTAGAGTCAAGTCAGACCATTCTGCTGTTAGCCAACGACATCGACGTAGTAGGAATTGACGAGGCACAATTCTTTGACATGGGTATCGTTGAGGTCTGCTCCGAGCTGGCAAAACGCGGAATGCGTGTGATAGTTGCCGGATTGGATATGGACTTCAAGGGAGTGCCATTCGGTCCGATGCCTGCCTTGATGGCCATTGCCGAAGATGTGTATAAGACTCACGCTATCTGCGTACGTTGTGGCGACTTGGCATACGTAAGTCACCGATTGGTGGCAAACGAGAAACGTGTGCTGCTTGGCGAAACAGATAGTTACGAGCCGTTGTGCCGTCACTGCTACGAGAAAGCCATAGCCCAACAGCAGAACGGGTAATCACGCATTTAATATGTTGACTTGTGGTAACGGTAGATGTGATCTTGCCGCTTGCCATTGCGGATACGTACACCTATAGCGTACCGGATGGAATGACTTGCCCCGAGGTGGGTAAGCGCGTACTTGTGCCGCTCGCCAAGAAAACCATCACAGGTTTGGTATATCGCACAAGTCTGCAAAATGCCGATGCGACCGTAGCAGGCAAAACGATACAAATCCGCGATATCATCGAGGTTCTGGACGAACAGCCGATTGTCTTGCCATCACAACTCGTATTGTGGCGCTGGATTGCCGATTACTACCTGTGCACGATAGGCGAAGTGATGGCTGCAGCCCTACCGGCACGCCTGTTGGACAACGACTACACAGCCCGCACCGAGGTATATATATCCCTGCACGAGCAGTACATGGATATCGAGCAACTGCAGCCGGTATTCGATTCGCTCAAGCGAGCACCGAAGCAGAGACGCTTGCTTGAACAATTTCTGGAATTATCCGATGCGTTCGACGGAACACCACATAGCGTGGAGCAACGCCAACTTATCGAACTATCCGGCGAATCGACAGCGGTGCTACGCACGCTAATCGAAAAAAATATTCTGCAAGCCGCGCACGAGGTAGTAAGTCGCATCCCGTCGTACGATGCAGAAACGGAAGACGCTCATCCTTTGAACGAGCAGCAGCAACGTGCAGCACAAGAAATTGAAGCCGGTTTTACCGAAGGGAAAGTGTGCCTGCTACACGGCGTGACATCCAGCGGCAAGACGGAGGTGTATATCCATCTGATTCGCGAGCAGTTGGCACAAGGCAAGCAGGTGCTATATCTTGTACCTGAGATAGCTTTAACCACGCAGTTGACAGACCGATTAAAGAAAGTCTTCGGCAAGCAGCTGGGGGTATATCACTCACGCTTCAGCGACATGGAGCGCGTAGAGATTTACAAAGACCTGCTGACAAGTCAGGAGCCGAAAGTGATACTGAGCGCCCGTTCGGGTGTGTTTCTACCATTCAGCCGGTTGGGATTGATTATCGTGGATGAGGAGCATGACAGTTCGTTCAAGCAGCAAGACCCCTCGCCGCGGTATCATGCCCGTTCGGTAGCGGCTATGATGGCACGCGAGGCACATGCAGCCATGCTGCTGGGTACTGCTACTCCGGCTATTGAAACGTACCACAATGCTTTGACAGGCAAGTACCGACTCATAGAGATGAAAGAACGGTATGCGGGACTAAGCCTGCCGCACATCTCCCTGATTGACCTAAAGCGGCAATACCACCGCAAGGAGATGTACGAACATTTCTCAGATCCGCTCGTTGAGCGCATCAATGAGCAGTTGGCGCAAGGCAAGCAGATCATCATCTTCCAGAACCGTCGCGGCTATGCTCCTTACATCGGTTGCCGCACATGCGGCTATGTGCCTAAGTGCTGCAATTGCGATGTGAGTCTGACCTATCATAAGCGCACAAACTCGCTCGTTTGCCACTATTGCGGTTATACGATAGCAGTACCGAAGAGTTGTACAGCTTGCGGTGGAGAGTGGCGCGATTTTGGCGTTGGTACCGAAAAGATTGAGGACGAAGTCAACGGACTTTTTCCGACCGCCCGAGTTGCGCGAATGGACTTGGACACAACGCGTAACAAGAACAGCCACCAACGTATCATCAATGCCTTTGCCAAGCATGAAGTGGATATACTCATCGGCACTCAGATGGTAACGAAAGGGTTGCACTTCAACGACGTGTCGCTGGTAGCTGTATTGAATGCTGACAGCATGATGCAATCACCGGACTTTCGCAGCTACGAGCGTGCGTTCCAGATGCTGGAGCAGGTGGCAGGACGAGCAGGGCGCACGGGCAGTCAGGGGGAAGTGGTGATACAGACATTTCAGCCTGACAATGCGTTATACACCTACCTGCAGCGCCATGACTACGCCACGTTGTATGCCTCACAAATCAAGGAGCGTAAGATGTTTCGTTTTCCGCCGTACTACAGGCTCATACTACTGACATTGAAGCACCGCGATTTGTCGCGACTGGACACCGCTTCCCGTGAACTAAGCGAACGCCTGCAAGCCGCCTTCGGCAACCGCTGCTCTGGCGTAATCGTTCCGCCAGTATCGCGCGTGCAAAACATGCACATTCGTACCATCCGTTTGCGCATTGAAGCGCAAGCATCGTTTGCACAAGCCAAGCAACTGCTTATGCAACAAGTAGCTTACGTGCGGTCGCTGCCTACCTGCAAGGGTACGATCATTCAGCCTGATGTAGATCCGATGTAGTCATCGCACAAAAAGAACAACATACGTAACAAAACTATACTAGATATGAAAAAGATTCTCACTCTGGGCGTATTTCTCGCCTCATGGACAACCGTTTTTGCCTGCACGAACTTCCTGGTAGGCAAAGATGCCTCCGCTGATGGCAGCACAATCATAACGTATGCTGCCGATTCGTATTCGTTCTACGGATACCTGCATTTCTCTCCCGCCTCCGACCATCTGAAAGGCTCGATGCGGCAGATCATCAATTGGGACAACGGCAAACCACTCGGCGCTATTCCCGAGGTTGCTCACACCTATAATGTAGTAGGTAATACCAATGAGCACCAACTCACCGTAGGCGAGACCACTTGGGGCGGCCTGGAGCAATTGTGGGACACTGTAGGTATCGATTACGGCAGCCTCATATATATAGCATTGGAGCGCTGCTCCACGGCACGTGAGGCCATTGAGTGCGTCACATCCCTGGTACGCGAGTACGGCTATGCCAGCGAGGGCGAGACGTTCTCGTTCGGCGACCCGAATGAGATATGGATGATGGATATCATCGGCAAAGGTCCGGGCGAGAAAGGAGCCGTATGGGTTGCCACACGCATACCTGACGACTGCATAGCCGCGCATGCCAACCAAGCCCGCACACAAGGCATACCCGCTCCCACGAAAGCCGCAGCAAAGAAAGCCAAGAAAACAGGCGTAGTGGATATGGGTGATGTGATATATTCCGCCGATATCATCGAGTTTGCACGAAAGAAAGGGTTGTTCACTGGCAAGGACAGTGAGTTCTCGTTCCAGAAGGTGTTCAACCCGTTCGATTTTTCGGGTCTGCTGGCTTGCGAGGCACGTGTATGGAGTTTCTACCGTCACTTCAGCGATGATATGGACAAGTACCTGCCTTACGTGACCGGTCAGACGTTTTTGGCTACCGATGGCAAGGATGCCGGTGAGGGTATGCCTCTGTATATCCGCCCTAACCACAAGGTGACGGTACAGGAGATGAAGGACTGCATGCGCGATCAGTACGAAGGCACTCCGTTGGATATCACAAAAGGCACTGCTTCGGGTGCCTGGCACAGCAAGCTGCGCTACGGTTCGCTGAAGTATGAGTTGGACAGCGTGACCTATTGGTACCAGCGTCCTACGGCTACACAACAGACAGCCTGGTCGTTCGTAAGTCAGATGCGCGGCAGCAAAGCCAACGGTGCGGGAGGTATATTCTGGTTTGGCGTGGATGATGCAGCTACCAACGTGTACGTGCCTATGTACAGCAAGATTACTGAGATTCCCGAGTGCTTCAAGAAAGGCAACGGTGATCTGTACACCTACTCACCGACCTCAGCTTGGTGGGCATTCAATCTGGTAGCGAACAAAGCGTACGAGAAGTACGAGCGCATCCTGCCCGAGATTCGCGTGCAACAATCAGCCTGGGAAGAGCAGTTCAATGCGCAGGTGAATGCCTTGGATAACGAAGTAGCCATGCTGCCCGAAGCGGATGCTATCAAGCTGCTCACCAACTATTCCTGCAAGCAGGCACAAGAAGTGCTGCAAGCATGGAAAGACTTGTATATCTACCTGATTACGAAATACATCGACGGTCAGGAGCGCAAGGTGGAGAACGGGCAGTTCCTGCGCAACCAATACGGCGAACCCGAAATGCCTAATCGTCCGGCTTACCCCGAAGAGTTCCTGCGGACGATAAGCAGCGAGACACTGCATGAATAAGTTGTTAAATTGTTAAACCGTTAAGTTGTTAAACTGTTAAATTGTTGGAGTTATGAATACGATAGAACCGAAAGAGGTATTTGAGATTTTTGCTCAGATCAATCAGATTCCCCGTCCGTCGAAGCACGAGGAGCAGATCAGCAAGTGGCTGCAGGACTTTGCCGCCGAGCATGATATAGAATGTGTGGTGGATGACGCGATGAATGTAGTGATGCGCGTGCCGGCGACACCGGGATACGAGGATCATGAGGGCGTTATCTTGCAAGCCCATCAGGATATGGTGTGCGAGAAAGATGCCGACTGCACGATTGACTTCATGCACGATGCTATACAGACCGCCATTGACGGAGACTGGCTGCATGCCAAGGGAACGACACTCGGTGCGGATGACGGTATAGGTATATCTATGGCATTGGCAGCACTGACGCATCCCGATGTAAAGCACCCGAAGTTGGAGGCCTTGTTTACCGTAGATGAGGAAACCGGCCTGACCGGTGCCAACAAGCTGCAAGACGGTTTGCTGCAAGGCAAGCGCCTTATCAACCTGGATAACGAGGATGACGGACACATATGCATCGGTTGTGCGGGAGGTATCGACTCGCTGGGTAAAATGCACTATACGCCCGAGGCGTTGCCGGAAGGGAAATGGTTAGGACTGAAACTGCGCGTGGACGGATTGCCCGGTGGTCACTCGGGCGAGGATATCAACAAAGGTCGTGCTAATGCCAACAAGGTATTGACCTACTTCCTGGCAGAGATTTTCGACTCCACGGATATGTATATAGCCGAGATTCACGGTGGCAATCTGAGAAACGCCATTGCCCGCGAGGCGGAAGCGATAGTGTGCATCCCGTTTGAGGACAGAGAGCGGCTGCGTATCCTGTTCAACGAGAAAGCTGCACAGGTGGAGATGGTATATGAAGCGGGCAACCCGAATCTGCATTGCTCGATGGAAACGACTGCGCTGCCTGAGCAGGTGATGAGCCTGAAGGACACTTCACGCCTGTTGGCTACACTCACCACGTGTCCGCACGGCATGATTCAGATGTGCGCCGATATACCCGACTTGGTAGAGACTTCCACCAACCTGGCATCCGTACATACACGCCGCGCAGAGGACGGCAAACCATATATAGAGATCAACACTTCGCAACGCTCGTCGGTAGAGGCAAAGAAACATCAGATCAAGCGCCACGTGGAGTATGCCTTGTCGCTATGCTGCGACGAAGTGACGCACGGCGACGGTTATCCCGGATGGGCACCGAACGTTCACTCACCGCTGCTGGATACGATGGTGGCAACGTACAAGTCGCTCTATAAAGACGAGCCGAAAGTACTGGCAATCCATGCAGGATTGGAGTGCGGATTATTCCTAACAAAATATCCCGATATGGATATGGTAAGCGTTGGTCCGCAGATGTACGATGTGCATTCGCCCAAGGAGCGCCTGAGCATCTCCTCCACTGCCAAGACATGGCAGTGGCTGAAAGCTACGCTGGCTGCGCTATAAGTGCAGCCAACGTGGTTTAAACCATAAAGGCACAATATTACATACCTAACTGTATACAACCACGGATACCCCATAGGGGCGTGGTTGTATCTTTTCTGTTGGTAACGCGCCAGATAGAATAGACATCAATAAGGCGGAAGATGTTGCCTATACCTACACCGACTTCTACATAAGGGATAGTAAGCGGCTGTAACCCATCGGTGAACATATGTCCCTTGCCCAGTCCGCCGTAGGCAAGTTTGCACTCTACAAGTTCGCGAAGATGCAAGAACCGCACACCCGGGATAAGATTGAACAACACGCCCATACCATTCCAATTGGCTTGCAGAGTGAGGTACTTGTCGGTAGCATACTGATGACCGTTCATAAGCGTGAAACGGTAGGTGTCGTAAAGGTAGGATTGGTTACCATCCATAATCTCCAGCAACGGATAAGGAACCTTACCTATTACAACTCCGGCTGTGGCAAGATAAGAGAACTTACCCCCTACAGGGAAGGTTATCTGCTGCCGGACAGTGGCATGAAGCTTGGCATACACATGATAGTTTTCGGGCTGATCCACATATGAATAACTACCTACCTCTGCACCTATGAACAATGTAGGTTTCCTACCATACAAGTGCATTCGATGCATCTTGAAGTCGAGTGCGCGATCATCCCAACTCAGGCGAGTGATGGCTGTGAGGCTGGTGAAGCGAAACGGATCGAAGGGGTAAGGCGCCGGGGTGACATGGGCATTGGTGCGCAAGTCGCGCTCACTCACATACTTCGGGTCAAGACGACCGACCTTGAGTTGCAAGGTCGTTTCCAATCCGTCTTGCCACTCACTCTCGTAATTGACAAGGAAAGCTCGTTGGCGGATGGCTGTATGTTTGGCCGTGGGATTGGTGAACGGCAGACCATCGAACAGACCTGTCGTCAGATCCATCTCGTTCGTGCCAAAACCGTTCTCGCGAGGCAGTTTGTCGAAGATGTTCGTTTCGGAATAGATATAGTTGTCTTCATAGCGCAACTGCAACCAATGCCTCCGCTCGGTAGGCATCATCACGGCCACTTGTCCCATTCCTTTGCATGTGCGGTCACCCCAACTATAGCCGAAATAAGCATCCAGACTGACGTTTTTCCACAGTTTCTCGTTCGTATGTAGCGGCAATGCAAAGTACAAGCCGTGCTGCAAGTTGTAGTGGAAAATATCAGTCACTTTACCTATATCAATAGGTCCGCCAATGGGCATATACCCTGTGGTGGCAATAGTCATTCCCCACTTAATTATCTTGACGATAGGCAGATCCTCCAGTCGCTGCATAGCTTGCATGGTTGACGAATCGGCCATATGACTGATGTCGGGCGCAGAGAGCGAATCAGTGGCCACGTACCGTAACTGCCGCTCAATAATCAAGCTGGGAAACACATGCGATGAGTCGGCCTTTACCGCAAAATCCAACGCCATAGTCATTCGCTCTGTTTGCATGATGTTCTGCTCATCAAACTCTTGCTCTATATGCAAGGCGTGCAGGTAATTGAGGTTCACCTCACGCGGCACACGTGCTTCCATCCTTCGCACCGCCCAAGTGCCCGAATCGACCTCCATCTCACCGATGAACGTCGGATAATAGCCGTTCTTGGTGCGGTAGTGGAGCAGATATCGCTTGGGCGACTCTTCCTCTATACTGTCGGCCAGGAAGTAATCGTAATAGGTCGTAGCTGTCTTTGCCAGAGGACTGACGAACGCCGTGCCGCACAGCGAGACGTTATTGCGGTAGAAATCCGAATAACTGTTCGTAAGCGCCAGCACGAATTCATACTCGGTTTCGGTCATCACGCAGCGTGTCTGATGCTGGCTTAGCTGCGAGAGTTGCGCGTTGCACAGTTGCGTGTTGCCTGCAGAGATGTACAACGGCAGGAACAGCGAACTGTCCTCACGGCTGATCATTCCTGCCTTAAGGTTTTTCCACAGGAATCGCTCGAGATGCTTGGCGCGGATGTCGGATAAGAAGAGTTGCTTGTACTCCTCATATCGGTCGGTGGCTTGTCCGCCAAACTGTCGGTCGTTTTGCTGGCTGTTCTCTCGCACCAGATCCAGAATACCGATGGCGGCATTATCATCGGGCATAACCTGTATCTCCCGCAGTCCTTCCACCTTCTCTTGCAACCCCACATCTATACCGGCTTGCATGCCCGGCATAATCTCAAAGCGCTGCTTACGATAACCGAGAGCAGAGACAACAAGTGTATGCTTCTCCTTAAGGTCGGTGCGGATCATGAACAAGCCTTCGTCGTTGGTGGCAGCACCCACACCTGTACCGCGCAGCACAATGTTCGCTGCGGGAATAGGCTCTCCGGTTGTAGCGTTATATACCTCACCGATGATGATTGTTTTCGCAGCCTTCACTCCCGTGACAAGGAGTAAGGCACACAGACACAATACTATGTGACGCAGTAACTTCATCGGTTGGCAGGGTGATACTTCAGTACAGCCTCTCTGAGGTCTTGGATATCAAGATGGGTATAAATCTCGGTGGTAGTGATACTCTCATGACCAAGCATCTGCTGAATGAGTCTGAGGTCAGCGCCGTTCTGCAGAAGATGGGTGGCAAACGAATGCCGTAATGTATGCGGGGAGATGGTCTTACGAATACCGGCCTCAGCTGCCAGTCGCTTGACGATGGTAAAAATCATCGCGCGGGTCAGCCCCCTGCCATAGCGGTTGAGAAAAGCATAATCGATGAAGTCGGGCTTGACATCCAGCAGAGCACGATCGTGCAGCCAATAGCCGAACCACTCTATTGCCACAGGCGATACAGGTACCAACCGCTGCTTGCTGCCCTTGCCTTCGATAAGCATATATCCCTCATTCAGGTAGATGCGGCTCAGCTTGAGTGTCGTCAGCTCCGACACACGCAGCCCCGAGCCGTAAAGCATCTCGATGATAGCCCGGTTGCGATGCCCCTCGGGCTGCGACAGATCAATAGCCGCTATCATCCGGTCAATCTCTTCCAAGGTAAGTACCTCAGGCAGATGCTTGTCGCGCTTGGGCATCTCCAGCAGTTCGGAGGGGTCTTGGTCGATATAGTTGTGGTAAACGAGAAAACGATAGAAGCTGTGTATCCCCGACAATATGCGCGACTGCGAACGGGCGTTGCTTACTTTACCCAACACCTCTTGCACAAACCGATGCAGATCATCGGCCGTAGCATGTGTCATATCTATGCCACGCTCATCGCAGAAGGCTTTGAGCTTATCCAAGTCTTGTTCGTAAGCAAGCACCGAGTTCTCGGATAAGCCTTTTTCCAACTTCAGATAGGTATGATATTCTTTCTCGGTATTCCTGAGCATTATCGTTCTCTATTAATCATCGGGAGTTTGCCACGGTAGTGGAAGGGATAGGGATTTTTCTTGTTCTCAAGAGTGGCTACGCCATCCACGATCAATGTGTCGCCGGCATACGCCACTGTCATCTCACCTATGGTCATGATGTTTACCGAGTAACCCGATTCGCCCATTAGCAGCACATAGCTGCCGCCATAATTGCCGTCGTAGTTCAGTCCGCGAAGGAAATGCATGAGGTTAGCCGTGGAGTCGCTTTGGTAACTGCCTGCCGGCAGAACAGATTGCGGCTTACCTCTCACGAACTCGGCCTTGGGAACAAAGATATCACTCACGTACAAGTTAGTGCCTACTCCTTCCATCTTCCCCTCCTTGTTCAGACCTAAGCCTTCGGAATACAAGTCAAGACTGACCACATCATAGTCAATTCCTTCTGCCTCGTAATAGGCACCGTAATACTCCAGTCTGCCTGACGTCAGCACGCTATCCAGCGACTGATAGCGAATAGGCGTACTCGGGTAACGGCAACTTGTAATACACGCTGCTATAAGCACAATGTACATCAAACTGAATACGGATATCTTCTTTGCTATTTTCATGACTATCCTATCACTTTTCATCGTTCCACTTTCACCTTCCTCGCAGGTATCCATGCTGCCAACGCGCCAAGTGCCAGCACGACGGCGAGCACCAGTAGCACATCCGTCAGTTGGAGACTCACGGGGTAGGCAGATAGTACGTAGTTCATCCCATTGCCGAGCTTGAGTATACCAAAGTACTGCTGTATGCCACACACTGTCACGCCCAGCACCGTTCCCGCCAATGCGCCTACAATACTTATCATCCACCCTTCGTACAGAAAGATGCGCCTAATCATCGGTTCGTCTGCACCCAATGCATGCAGCAGACGGATATCGTCGCTCTTATCAAGGATAAGCATCGACAACGAGCTGATGATATTGAAGCTGGCAATGAGCAAGATAAACACAAGCAGCAAGGCCGTGAGCCACTTCTCGATCATCTGTATGCGGTAGAAGTCAGCCTGCTGTTCGTAGCGGTTGAGTACCGCATAATCCTCACCGAGCGCGGCACGGATACGTTTCTGCTGCTTGCGGACCGATACACCTTCTTGCAGCCGCAGCTCAATAGCCGTGGCTTGTGTGGGCTCGTACTCGAACAGTTCGCGCGCCAGCGGCAGCGAGATCAGTAGGTACGTATCATCGTACTGCATCTGATTCACGGCAAACACGCCTGCAATGAACACTCCTTTGCTACGGAAGTTCTCATCCGGACGGAGCATATTCACCTTTCCTACGCGCTTGGGCGCGTACAGATGTACAGGCGATATGAAGCGCGCGCCTATACCGATTGTATTGGCCAGACCTACGCCCATCACGCAGCGCTCGAACGCACCGTCCCATACCATATAATCGCCATCGATCATGATGCTGTCGATGGTGGTAAGTTGCTGATAGGTCGTATCTACACCTTTAAGCAGGGCGGGAACTTGCTTGCCGCGAAACTCCACGAGAGCTGTCTCTTCCACGGTGGGTGCTATGATGGCTATCTCGGGCATAGCATACAAGGCTGTGATGCGCGGGTCTTGCAGGTCGAGCACCTTGCCCTGCTTAGGCGTGATGCGCAGTTCGGCATCCAGCTGCGAGAACATGCTCGCTACCGCATCACCGAAACCGTTCATCACGCTCAGCACACAAATCATGGCGGCAGTGACTACAGCCACAGCCAGGCACGAGATGCCCGAGATGACATGAATGGCATTCTGCCTCTTTTTTGCCACCAGGTACCGCCTTGCTATGTGCCACTCGATCGACATACTATTTTTTCAGCAGTTCGTCGATATGCTCCATGCGTTGTATGGTCTCGTCGGCAAAGAATCGCAGCTCCGGGATGATACGCAACTGATGACGCTCCAGCGTACCCAGTTGTCCGCGGATAGCACTTGTATCCTCGCTGATCTTGTCCATCAGTTCCTTCTCGCGATTGTCGGGGAAGATGCTCAGATATACGCTGGCTACGCTCAAATCCGGCGACACGCGAACTTCGCTTACCGAGATAAGCACGTTACCGATGCGCTTGGCGTAGCGCAGGAAGATGTCGCTCAAATCCTTCTGAATCAAGCGGGCTATCTTATGTTGTCTTGTTGATTCCATATATGGGGTCAATAATGAGTAATTAGAACGATTACGCGGTGTTAGCATTAACCGAAAATCGGGAAAAGAGCGCAAACTCTTTTCCCTGATTATCTTCAATGTTTACACCATTAACTGAATTCTGACAGCTAATGCTGTTTACTTTTTGTGGCGTCCTTCGTCGGCAACAGTGAGTTTCTTTCTGCCTTTAGCACGACGTGCGGCTAATACACGGCGACCGTTTGCGGTTGCCATTCTCTCCAAAAAGCCGTGTTTGTTACGACGCTTGCGTTGCGAGGGTTGAAATGTACGTTTCATTGTCTTATCTGTTTTTCCGTTAATTATTCTCTGTTATCCATTTTGCACGCACTCTTTTTGCCGAAATCGGCACGAGCGCGCGAAATGGGATGCAAAGGTACAACAATTTTCTGAAATATGCAAATATTTAATGCATTTTTTCAAAAAAAACTGCCCTTCGCACTCTTTTTCGCCCACAACATATTGCAAAATAGCCTATTTATCGTGCTATTTGCAGAAATTTTTTGCCATTGCGGATTACGATTCCTTGGTACGACTCATCTACCGGTCGACCCAGCAAGTCGTAAGCCTGATGATTGCCATCGGCATGAATCGCGGCAGCCGACGTATCAATATCCTCAGGCAACTCGCCATCGTATTGCAATGTGATGTCGCGCAGTTTGGGTTGTCCCCACTCCATGATGTTCTGTATGCGCAGTGTGTAGGTTCCTGCCGGCACATTGCTTAGATCCCACGTCTGCTCGCCTGTCTCCGATTGCTCGCCTTCGCCCCAGGATGCCGGCAAGGCATAAGCCTCAGCACCACTTGCCTGCAAACTGAGTTGCCACTGATGGCCGTTGGGGTAATAGCCCCGTACTGTAACTATATACTCACCGGGATACAAAATATCAACAGCCCACTCTGCCCAACGATCGGTGTTCGGCGCATCCCCAGGACCAAAATCGAAATAATTGGTATTATACCAAGTCATATCGTCGCTATATGCAGCCACATTACTCTTGTCGAAGGTCATGGACGAAACGGCGGGTTGAGCTTGGCTATCGGTTACGGTCAGCGTAGCATTCAGGTTGTTCATGCCTGTGGCTTCATCCCACATATTCGTGTTGGCAAACCGCACCGCATAACGTGCATCATTGGCTATGGATGAGTAAGCATCGGGCATATGCAGATACAAATCATATGTTCCATCGGGGATATTGGCAGGTACTCGCAATGTCTCGGTTACGGTAGTTACTGCGCCGTTAGGCAGCCATGTGCGCGGGTCGCTTTGCAGTTGTAATGCATACGAACGTCCGCTGTTGCGGAGTACTATATACGCATGTCGCTCATTGTATAGCGGTGCATATCCGGTGTTGCGAATCCGCAGGCTCACCGATATATTCTGTCCGGCTGCCACCTGCTCCTGATAGGTACCGCTCACCAGTTGGTAACGATACCCCATCTTCCTGTTCAGTTCATCGAACGTGCCATTCTGGCGCCACATGTTCGTCACTTGTTGCGTAAACTGCCCTTGAATGAATGTCCAATGCAAGCGACTCATCTCCGCTGTGGTACGTTGATAAGAGGCATCCGTGGCTGCCTGAGCCGCATCTTCGATGTTCGACTCGCCGCCTATCGGCACGTACAGCGTTTCCTGTGCCAGGTAAGGCTTCTGCGTAGCCGTGTCGGTATATGTACCCTGATTCTTTGCTCCGTATAGGAACGCATCGTTGTGATGTCCCAAACGTGCTTTGGCACTTCCGCTATAGGCTTCCGATGCCGTAAGCGGAGCGGTGTTACCCACATATTCCGTCTTGAACTTAGGCGTGCGAAGTTGTATGCATCTGTCCTGCGGTACGTAGGCCAACAACGTATCCAACAGTGCTGAGCGATTGGCGTTCATCGAACTGGACTGGTTGCCGAAGTTGTCGGTATAGTACCACTCTCCCCACGCGCCTACGAATCCTGCCTGGAAGGCAAAGATCACATCCGCATTAGCCTGCCAATGCGGAGCGTACTGCCGGATATGCGCTTGGGCTATACTCAGCGTGGCATCTTTAGCCGACTCTTCACCGCTGCCTTTGATATATGTCGTATTGGTGTACGAGAAGCGGATGATGGCTTTCAGTCCCTTGCTGCGCAACACTTGCATATCCTCGTCGAAGGCATTGAGCACTGAGGCAGGGATGGTGGCTGTCGTGCGGTAGTTCTCCAGATAGTAATGCACCAGCACAAGCGACATATGATCATCGGCGATGAGTCTGTTCAATGTGGACTCCTCACCTTTGACTGCATATGGATCACTCGTACTCAAGTGCCCCTCGAGCATCGTGATGAATCCCCGCTCGGGGTTGGAGAAGACGGATGTATCATCGGCCGTATAACTGACCGTTGTTGCCCACATCGATGCTGCCATGCATATGACAAGCGATAGAAGAGATACGCGTTTCATGACTGTATGTTTTTTTGTTGGTTTGTTATGGGATATGCTATCATTTAATACATCAACAACACTTTCAGGGTCGCATGTTGCTTGCCGTCAGCTGTATTACAATATATGGTATATACGCCCGAGTGCGCGCGTTTGCCGGTTTGCGTCTTACCGTTCCATACTGCTGTTCCGCCATTGCTATGCGTACGGCAAACCACATTACCTGCGGCATCGGATATATACACGGTTGTGTTGTCCATCAAGCCGGTAATAGTGATCTCCCCTTCGTAGTTCGGCCTTACGGGATTAGGATAGACATATGCTCCGCTATAAGTCTCCTCGGGGTCGGTAGCATCTCCGCGATACGATACCAATCCTTTTGATGTACCTATATACACTTCTCCGTTATCGGAATTGATTGCTACATCCAGCACACAATCCGACGGCATTGGCGAATTAGCGGTCGTGAAGTGAGCCAGGATCTCTGGCTCGTATATACCTTCCTTGGTTATCATATGCACCAGATATACACCCGAAGTTTCCGTGCCTATCCATATACGGTTACCTCCGGCAAATACGATGGCATTGATCTGCTCCGTGCCCAGCAGGTAGTCCGCCAGATTCGTTCCGTCATGTCGCGATATCTTCAGTCGGCGACAAGCGTTGGACTGGAACATGTTCGTCGCTGCATCAATCACCAATATACCCTCCTTCGTTCCTAACCACAAGTCGCCATTATGATCTTGCGCGATGGTGTTCAGCCGCTCGAGTGTGATACTCTTCTTGTCCTGATCTACAAACGTTGAGCGGAAAACAACCCGGTCATCGCCATGATTGTACGGCGTATTGTTATCATCGAGCAATATCAATCCTGCCTGTTCGCGCGCACTGGCTATCCACTTGTAGTTCGGGTAGCGACTATCCATGAGGATCTTGCTCACCGTGTTCAGCACGATACGGCGTGTGCCGCTGTACAAGTTGAACGAGGAGCGCCATTTGCCTTCGGGATCGATAATATGGATGTTTGTTGCTAAGTCACCGGTGTTGGTAAGCCACAAGTTACGATCGGCATCAAAGGCTATGGCATCCACGCGGCAATAGCGATAGCGTAAGTTACTCTCCACCAGGCTGACCAGTGGGCTATTGTCGTGGTTGTAGCGTTGAGCTGTACCATCCGGGCGGAACTCTACCAAGCCTGTACCGAAACTGGACACATAGAAATGCTTGGAGTCGCTCGGGTCAACGGCCACATGACCAAAGTCGTACAGCGACAGTGTAGCACGCATTCGGCGACATATCTCTTCGTAGGTCAGGTTATCCCAATTCTTGCCATTGAAGTACATCACTTGCCCTTCGCGCAAGTAACCGGAAGTCCAGCGACCACCCGGCACAGCCCATAACTCCGAGCCGAAGGTTGTCAGGCTGTAAGGCATATTGGATGACGGACCATCAGGCTGGTATTTTTGCACGGACAAGTCGGGAATGAGATGCAGTACGCCATCCTTCGTGCCCATCCAATACGAACCGCCATCCTTGATTACGCACCGCGGAGAGTACGCCTCCACATTCTTTAATTCAGATACCGACGACGCTGTGATCTCAAATATGTGACCGGCGCGGGTGTATGCCAACAGATGATGATTGTTCTCTACCATCGTCACAAACCGCTCAGCCGTAGCCAGAGCTTCGCCATTACGGTAGATAACGCTGTCCATGAGCATATACATGGCATCATCGAGCGAAACAAGACTCATGATATCGGCAGGCAAAATCTCCGACTCCCACTGGGCATAATCCACCAGATTCGAACGCAGATGGGCACGATAGAGTACGTTTTCCGAAGCTGCATAGATCGAATCATTCGATATAGCCACTGTTCGCACAGGCAGTTCTGCGCCCTCAACACCTATATAATACGTGTCGCTAATCTCATATTTGCGCATGTTGAGCACCAGGATGCCGAACGGCATAGCCAGATACGCCTTGCCGTCATGGAAGGCCACATTCTCAACTTGCTTGAGCGTATTCAATTGCTTGAGATAGAGGTCGGGGATAGAACGGATTGACTCATCGGCCGACAGCACATCGAACATACCGTCGTCGTAGGCGATGAGTAGTTTTCTGCTCTGTGCATCATAAGCTATGCGGTGAATCGACGAGCCGGTCAAGCCGGTCTGTTTGGAATAGTAATGCACGGATTCGTCATCCTTGTCAATGGCACACAGCGAGCCTTCGGACAAGGCATACACGTGTGAGTCCGACAGTTTGATATCCTCAATGTCGGCGTACGCGAGATGCGTACTCCATTGCATCATCGAGCCGTAGTCCACCGGTTCGTTCTGCTTGCTCTGTTCGGCATTCAGGTCGTCCGTTGTCTCACCGTACGCAACCAGACCGATGCTCGAGCCTATGTACATCCGCTTGTGGGTTGCATCGTAGGCCAACGACAGGATGGCGTTGGATGGCAAGGCGAAGTTATCCATCGTGTAATGCGCCAACAGGGTATCCCGGTTAGCTGACAACACATACACACCCGTGTTCGCTCCCGCCAACCATGCATGCCCCTGATCATCGAAAGCAATGTCCCTGACAGGTTCATCGGCAAGTATTGGCTCCCCGTTCTCGTCATTCACCCGCAGCGTGATGCAATAGTTCGAATCAAAGTAATCGGATGAAGCCGGAAATATCAGCACACCGGTGTTCGTTCCGAACCAAAGGTTGCCTTCCGGATCCTGACGGATAGCATATCCTGCATTCGTGGTGTGTTCATTGCCCTCAGCATCCATCCAATCATCCCTGTATAGCGACCGGTCATCATCCGTATTGGCAATTGTACCTTTGGTATCGATTAGCGCAACAGCCGCACGATCCTCGGAACTGCGCGGTACGAGTGCCCACACTCTGTTGGGATGTTGGTTGTCGAACACGAGTTGTCCGGCTGTATAAATCACGTGCCGCGAACCGTCGGCATTGGCCGTATTCATACCTATCTGTTCGCCTTGCGGTGTAAAGATCACAATGTTGTACTGCACATCGCCCGTAACCATCACCCACAGGTTGTTTTGGGCATCATAGATGGCACCGTCGGTACGCGTGTATTTCGCGGGATTGTTGGGCGCAGCTGCCCCGATGATGGAGTTGGAGGGATCCCAGCGCTTGATGCACTGGTCGTTGCGGAACTCGAACAATCCCGTTCCGTACGAGGTGGTAAAGTAATGCGTAGGATCAGCGGGATCAACAGCGGCATTCATCATATCCAGGCAATACCCGCCTACCGCACTTACTATCTGCTGATCGGTTATATTGTGCCACGTGTGGCCATCATACCGCATCACGCAGCCCGGATTGTTGTTTTGTGTTGCCCAACGGCCGCCCGGAAGCATGAACAACTGATCCTGATCGAAGTTCAGCCTGTAAGGCATATTGTTGAGCGGTCCATCCAGATGATAGGCTATCTGCTCGCCGGTTACCATCTGGCGCAACATACCCCGTTCCCCGGCAGCCAACCATATACCATCGCAAGATGCAACCGGGTACTGAGCAGGATAAATTGCATTATCAATCACATTCAGCACTTTGTACGACTGATTGTCAATAGCCTGCCACTGGTATCCTACCTTGCGGTAACAGGTGTTGCCCTGCAGCAGGTACAACTCGCCTCCGGCTGTGGCTACGCCCTGAATCTGCCCTCTTTTGGGAAGAGGGAGAGTCGACCAATAGGAGTAGTCAACCAGATTGTCGCTAAGCGATGCGGCATACAATACGGTATCGCCGGCAGCATAAATGGCATTGGAGGTTAGTGCTATGCTATACACGGGCACTTCCTCTCCTTCTGCTCCGATAAAATAGGTGTCGATAAACTCCCGCTTGCGCATGTGGAAGGTTTGTACGCCGTAATCCATTGCCAGATAAGCCAAACTGTCGTGCACCGTTACCGAGTGGCAACGCTTGCTCATTGTGGTCTGTTTGTTGTACAGATCCGGCACATATCGGAAAGTCCCGTCCTTGAGTATATCAATCTTGCCGTCGGCATACACGATCATCAACGACTGAACGGGTGTGAGCCATTGCACGCAAACGATGTTCGTGCCATGCATGCCGTTCTGATTGCTATACGTACGGATCTGTTCTGTCTGCGCATCAATGGAGAACAATGCGCCGGATGAAACGCCATATACCAATCCGTTGCCCGCAGCAACCTGACCTACATTGTTGTAGGCAAAATGTGTCGTCCACGTTAATGCGGCTTGCACATGCAGCGCGAGCAATAGGAGAATGAGAATATGGGTAAATCGTTTCATAGGATCATAATATGTTTGTTAATGCTTGTAGTGCTCTTGCACGATGACTGATGGCGTTTTTGGTTTCCGCGGGGAGTTCGGCAAACGTCTTGTCATAGCCTTCAGGGATAAACAGCGGATCGTAACCAAAGCCTCCGTTGCCGTATTCGGCCTCAGCTATCGAGCCGCGAACTATACCCTCTACCTGATCGATCTTGCCGCCACGGATCAGTGTGATAACAGTGCGGAAGCGAGCACGGCGGTTATCTATGCCGGCAAGCTCCTGCAGGGCTTTCTTACGGTTGTTGGCAGGGTTGGACGGTTCGCCTGCCCAACGGGCGGTATATACGCCGGGTTGGTTGCCCAGCGCCTCTATCTCCAAGCCCGTATCGTCGGCAAAGCAGTCGCAATGGAAGTGGTCGAAGACATACTGCGCCTTCAGTAGGGAGTTGCCCTCAAGCGTATCCGCAGTCTCGGGGATATCGGCGTGACAACCGATATCCTCAAGACTCAAGATGGTGTGTCCGGTCAGTATGGCACGAACTTCCTGCAACTTGTGCGCGTTATTTGAAGCAAAGACGAGTTTCATGTAGTCGAAAGTCGAAAGTCGAAAGCCTAATTAGTAGGCGATAGCGAAAACTACGCGGCCGGCGGAAGGTTTGCCTGTAACCATGCACTTGCCTTCCTCCTGCTTGTGTCCGGGCAGCGCATCCAGAGGGATGCAACGGATGGTAGCCTTGGTATCGTTCTTGATCTGCTCCTCTGTTTCCGGTGTTCCATCCCAGTGGCAGAGCAGGAATCCGCCTTTCTTGATCTCCTCCTTGAATTCGTCGTAGCTGTTCACCTCGCGGGTGTTAGCAATGCGGTAGTCAAGTGCCTTCTGATAGCAGTTCTTTTGTACCTGCTCGAGCAAGTCGGCTATATGCTGCTCTATGCCCTCGAGCGGCAAAGTCTCCTTGGTGAGCGTGTCACGGCGTGCCACTTCGATCGTTCCGTTCTCCAGGTCGCGGCCACCCATAGCCAGACGAATAGGCACTCCCTTGAGCTCATAGTCAGCAAACTTGAAGCCCGGGGTCGATTTGTCATCGGTGTCGAGTTTGACGCGAATACCCATCGCTTTGAGTTTGTCGAAGAGCGGATTCAGTACTACGAGCAGTTTATCCAGATCTTCCTGCTTCTTAAAGATAGGTACAATAACTACCTGAATCGGAGCCAGGTGTGGAGGCAGAACGAGGCCGTTGTCATCGGAGTGGGTCATGATCAGCGCACCCATCAGTCGGGTACTTACGCCCCAAGAGGTAGCCCATACATATTCGTACTTATTCTCCTTGCTCAGGTATTGCACGTCGAATGATTTGGCGAAGTTCTGCCCCAGGAAGTGCGACGTTCCGGCCTGCAGCGCCTTGCCATCCTGCATCATGGCTTCGATGCAATAGGTATTGAGTGCTCCGGCAAAACGCTCGTTGGGCGACTTAACGCCCTTGATAACGGGGATAGCCATCACGTTCTCAGCGAAGTCGGCATATACGTCCAACATCTGACGGGCATAATCCTCAGCTTCCTCTTTCGTAGCATGGGCGGTGTGACCTTCCTGCCACAAGAACTCGGCGGTACGCAGGAACAAGCGGGTACGCATCTCCCAGCGCATCACGTTACACCACTGGTTGCACAGGATAGGCAGGTCGCGATACGATGAGATCCAGTTCTTGTAGGTTGACCAAATGATCGTTTCCGATGTCGGACGAATGATTAGTTCCTCTTCCAGACGCGCATCAGGATCAACTATCACACCTTTGCCGTTCGGATCGTTCTTGAGGCGATGGTGGGTAACC
Organism: uncultured Bacteroidales bacterium; assembly: GCA_902798965.1. Classification (GTDB taxonomy): domain Bacteria; phylum Bacteroidota; class Bacteroidia; order Bacteroidales; family Paludibacteraceae; genus Colicola. Next base: position 111,789 of record CADBYS010000009.1, read on the forward strand.
ACGGCGCACTCCTTGGCAAAGCCCTCGACGTGTTCGGCTTCGCGGCTGAGGAAAGATTTGGGGATCAGCAAGGGGAAGTAAGCATTCTTAACACCTTTCTCCTTGAATCGGCGATCGAGTTCCGCCTGGATGGTTTCCCAGATAGCGTAGCCGTACGGCTTGATCACCATACATCCGCGAACGGCCGACTGCTCAGCCAGATCCGCTTTCACTACCAGTTCGTTGTACCACTTGGAGTAATCCTCACTCCTCGGGGTAAGTTTTTGAAAATTTGCCATATATCTATTTACAATTTAATCATTTACAATTTACGATTAGCGCAAGCGGTACTCTTGGCGCAGTTGCTCGAACGCCTGCGGGTTGGCTTTCAGCGCGTCGGACACCCGCTGGAGCCATCCGGGCTGATTGTCTCCGTGCTCTATACGTGACTGCTGCAGTCTGAGCTTGGGTAAGCCGAAATGCTCGCACAAGGCTCCGAGGCACATCCGTGAGGCATTACGCTTGCCTTCCACCGAATACCCGGCTATATGGAAGGATGCCAATAGCGCCTTGTCCAGTACCTGCGGATTGATGTTCGGTTCGCCTTCCCAGGTATCGAGGATGAAAGGATGGCCGCTGTCCAGCAATGCCTGTTCATCCACTACTCCTCCCCGTGCGGCATTGATGATGAGTGCTCCGGGTTTGCAGCGGCTCAGGAATGCGGCATCGCACATATGGTAGGTCGGCCACTGGCCTGTACGCGTTAGCGGGGTGTGGAACGTGATGATATCGCAATCTGTCAGATCACCCAAAAGTCCAAGAGGCGGATCATGCAATACCACGCGCCATCCTCTGCGCTCCACCATCGCTCTAACCTTACTGCCCACATGTCCTACGCCCACAATACCGATGGTCTGCTGACCGCTGACCGCTGTGGGCTGACTGCTGATCGCCTCTTCCACGTAGTCACACACCGCTTGGGCGTTGCATCCCGGGCAACTGACCACTTTTATGCCGCGCGATTGACAATACACCTGGTCGATATGGTCGGTTCCGATGGTTGCCGTGGCGATGAACTGCACGCGACTTCCCTCCAAAAGGGTCGCGTCGCAACGCGTGCGCGTACGAATAATCAGCGCATCCGCATCCCGCACCATGGCGGGCGTGAACTGCTCGGGCTCAAGAAAACTGACCTCTGCATAGCTATCCAACACGCCATGTAACAGCGGAACATATTTGTCGATCAGAACGCGCATTTACTAACAGGTTTTACCCCCTTGTTGACCACACGTTAACCCCGTGTTGACCCCGATTGAGTTGCACACTTTTTGCTCACGCGTATTTAATGTTGTCGATGAGTCGTACCGGACCGCAATACACGGTGACGCATCCTATAGCGTGGCCGAAGGTGTCGGTGGGCAGCAATGTTGTTTGATCGACAATCTGATAGTACTCTACCTCCAATCCCTCCACGGCATTGATGGCATCTATTACGCGTTGCCGCACGGCTTGTACGGTAGCCTTGGGTTCTTTTGCCCACTCAAGCGAGGCGAACAGCGTGCGCGAGATAGCCAGCGCGGTCTGCTTCTCTTCGGGCGACAGACGTTCGTTGCGGGACGATAGAGCCAGTCCCGACTCTTCGCGCACGATGGGACAACCAATGATCTGCAGGTCGCCGAACGTGCCGGCTAAGGATGAGTGCTCAACCATATAGTGGATGATGGCAAGCTGCTGGTAATCCTTCTCGCCGAAATAGGCTCTGTCAGGTTGCACGAGATAGAACAATCGGGAAACGACTTGCACCACTCCGTTGAAGTGTCCCGGGCGCATCGCACCTTCCATCATCGCATCCAGACCGCCAAAATCGAAGCTGAACGTGTTGTTCATCTCTTCGGCGGTGTACATCTCCTCGGATGTGGGAGCAAACACGAAATGCGCACCTATCGAGTGCAGCAACTCGGCATCACGCTCCAGCGAACGCGGGTACTTGAGCAAGTCCTCCTTGTTGTTGAACTGCGTAGGATTGACGAACACGCTCACAAACGTCACATCGTTCTCGCTGACGCATCGGCGAACCAGCGAACCGTGACCCGCATGCAGCGCACCCATGGTGGGTACCAACCCGATTGTTTGACCTCTCATCTTGCAGGCGCGAACGATTTGTTCGAGCTCTGCTTTTTTGGTTATGATTTGCATAGTTTTTTTGATTTCAAAATTCAGTTGTTTGAAAAATCCTACAAAATTACAAAAAAAATACTAAATATGAAAGTTTTTTGCAAAAAAATTTGCATTTTTCGATTTTTTTTTGTACCTTTGCAATTAAATTAGGACAAAAGTGCGGTTTTTGCAAAATTTTTGTCAAAAATTTGCGCCAAAATTATGGAGGAAAGTACATGATAAGTGCCAACCGGATTTTATTCGTCAGCCAAGAGATCAGTCCGTTCTTTGAGGAGCAGACTCCCGTACGCTTATTGAATCGAATGTTGCCTGAGATTTGTCAGAACAACCGTTTCGAGGCACGCACATTTATGCCCAAGTTCGGCGAGATCAACGAACGCCGGCATCAACTCCATGATGTGATTCGCTTGTCGGGTATGAATCTGGCTATTGACGATACCGATCATCCCTTGCTCATCAAGGTGGCCAGTATTCAGGGCGCACGGATGCAGATCTATTTTATCGACAACGAGGATCTGTTCCATCGCCGTCGCGGGGTGAAGGATGCGTTCGGCATCGAGTATCCCGACAACGACGTGCGCACCATCTTCTTCTGCCGCGGTGTGTTGGAGACGGTGGAGAAGCTGCGCTGGGCACCCGGACTCATCCAATGCTCCGGCTGGATGTCGGCACTCATTCCTATATACGTCAAGAAGGCGTTCGGCGGCACTCCGTTCTTTGCCGACTCCAAGGTGATCATCACGCTCGATGACAATGAGTATAGCACACCCTTCAGTTCGCACTTCGCTCAGAAACTGGTTATTGACGGTATCATGGGCAGCGATGTACGCACCGTAGCGGATATGCCGGTGGGCTACGAAGAGCTGATGCGCCTGGCTATCGACTACTGCGAAGCAGTCATCATCAATACGCCTAAGTACAACTCCCGTTTGGTTAATTATGCAGAGAACAGAGGCAAACCCGTTTACAACCTTGCCGGACAAGATGCCGACAAGTATATGGCTCTGTATAGTAATTTGCTTGAACAACAATGACACGTAAAATATCGTTTCTTTCACTGTTAGCAATACTGCTAATCAGTTTTTCGTCATGCAAGAATGATGTAGTCACCGCCGGCTCGGCTGTGCTGAGCGGCGAAGATTCATTGGTAGTGCGGGCTGACACGTTCAGCCTCACCTCCGCGTTGGTTCGGGGTAAGGCCATTGCGGTTACGCCCGACTCGTTCATGTTAGGCGAGCTGGATAGCAAGTACGGTCACTTGCATGCTGATGTGCTCACCCAGCTGGCTTGTCCGTTAGGATTCGAATATCCCGAGAACGCCGAGCTCGACTCCGTGTGCATCTTCCTGTATTACCGCACCTACTACGGCGATGGCAGCACGCCGCTCGCCATCCATGCCTACGCGATGGATAGGGCTACGTTCAATTACAACGAACCGCTACCCAGCGATACAGCCATAAGCACGTACTGCAGTCTCGATGACTCCACCAGGCTCCTTGTCCGGCCGGCTATCGTCACCGCCGATGCATATACCGACAGCACGTACTTATCCGCCAATGAAGAGTATATACCCACCATCGTGCTCAAGCTCAAGGACGAGTGGGCACGGCGTTTGTTTGCAGCCAACGACTACAGTTCGCAAGAGGCATTCAACAAGTTGTTCGGAGGCATATATCTCACTACCGAGTTTGGCGGCAGCACACTGCTGAACGTCATCGACATCAACATGGCTATCTACTACCACTTCACCTACATGCGGGCAGGAGTGGACACCGTGGTCGAGAAGGACATGAAGGGGTTCTATGCCAACCGCGAGGTGCGCCAGCTCAACCGCTACATGTGGCAGGAGAGCGACCTGGAAGCGCTGGAGAAGAACACCGATACTACCTTTATCATCTCTCCCGCACATATCTACACGCAGCTGTCCTTCCCGATGGCTCAGATGCAGAGTGTGATTGCCGATGCGGTAGGGGGACGCCGGCCGTACGTGAATCGTGCGCATCTCACGCTGCCCGTGCTCAACTACTACGATGGTCTGGATGCTGATCGCACGCGCGACGACTGGGCACAGCCTGCGCAGAATATGCTGCTCATTCGCAAGAGTGACTTGGAGCGGTTCTTTAACGATGAGATACAGTTGTCGGACAGTATAGCCATGTACGCCACGCTGCAATCGGTTACCGACACGCTGGATATAACCACCTACTCCTACGAGTTCGACCTGTCCACCCTGCTCACCAAGCAGCTGCGCGAGCAACAATACACCACGCTGGATATGCTGCTTGTGCCGGTGACCATAACTACCAGCACGACCTCATCGTCCTACACCATCACCGATGTTTCCTACAACCAGGCACTCAGTGCCACGGAAATATTCAGTGCACAACACCCACTCTACCAACTCGAACTGGAAGTCGTATATTCCGGCTTCTGATATAATAACAACAGACTACTACGTTTAAAGAAAAAAGACCGCTGCGCTCAAAGAAAAAAGACTATAAGCGCCGAAAGTAATCATTCTTTTATCTTTTAGTGAACAAAGTGAACGGTCTTTTGTCTTTTGGTGAAACGGTCTAAAAACACAAAACAATGTCACTACAATGCGGTATAGTAGGATTGCCCAATGTCGGCAAATCCACCTTGTTTAACTGCTTGAGCAACGCCAAGGCTCAATCTGCCAATTTCCCGTTCTGTACTATCGAGCCCAACCTGGGCGTGATCACTGTTCCCGACGAGCGTCTGATTCGTCTGGGCGAGTTGTGCCACCCCGAGCGCGGCATCATACCCACCACTATGGAGATCGTGGATATCGCCGGCTTGGTGAAAGGTGCCAGCAACGGCGAAGGGCTGGGCAACAAGTTCCTGGCTAACATCCGCGAGACGGATGCCATCATCCACGTGCTCCGCTGCTTCGACGACGGCAACGTCATTCACGTCGACGGATCGGTCAACCCCGTGCGCGACAAGGAGGTGATCGATGCCGAACTCCAACTCAAAGACCTGGAAACCATAGAGAGTCGCATCCAGAAGATCGAGAAACAGGTGCGCGTAGGAGGCGACAAGCAAGCCAAGACCGCCCTCGATCTGTATATCCGCTACCGCGAAGCCTTGTCGCAAGGCCAGTCGGCACGTACGGTTGAACTGCAGAACAAGGATGAGGAGCTCGCCGCACATGATCTATTCCTGCTTACCAACAAACCTGTGCTCTACGTATGTAACGTCGATGAGGCTTCGGCGGTCAACGGCAATGCGTATGTCGATCAGGTGCGCGAGGCAGTCAAGAACGAGAACGCCGAGGTGCTGGTGGTTGCCGCCAAGATCGAGAGCGAGATAGCCGAACTGGAGACCTACGAGGAGCGGCAGATGTTCCTCGAGGAGATAGGCCTGCAAGAGTCCGGCGTCAACCGCCTGATCAAAGCAGCCTACGCGCTGCTTAACCTGCGTACGTTCCTCACGGCGGGTTCCGACGAGGTGCGCGCCTGGACGTTCCGCGCCGGATCGAAAGCGCCGCAATGCGCCGGTGTGATCCATACGGACTTCGAGCGCGGGTTCATTCGCGCCGAGGTTATCAAGTACGACGACTTCGTTACCTTAGGCGGCGAAGCCGCTTGCCGCCAAGCCGGCAAACTCGCGGTGGAAGGCAAGGATTATATCGTTCAGGATGGCGATATCATGCACTTCCTGTTCAATGTGTAAATGACAAATAACAAATAACAAATGGTAAATGTATTGTCATATTGCCTAAGCAACCCGTGGCTGCTTGCCGCGATGCTTATTGTCGGGTTGGTGCTCCTGGTCAAGGGAGCCGACTGGCTGGTGGATGGTGCGTCGGCTATCGCCAAACGATTCGGCATCAGCGATCTGGTGATCGGACTCACGGTCGTGGCGTTCGGCACGTCGATGCCGGAGTTTGTGGTGAATATGGTGTCAGTGGCTGAGGGTTCAACCGACCTGGCTATCACGAACATCCTTGGCTCCAACATCATCAACACGCTGGTCATCTTGGGTGTCACAGCACTCATCTACCCTGTTACTTCGCAAAAACGCTCGCGTGACTTCGATATACCTATGTCCATCATCGCGGGTGTGTTGGTTTTTGCATGCGTGGCTGTCGAATCGCCGTTTGGCGAAGAGGGTCGGGGCATAACCCGTATGGGCGGTATCATCTTGCTCGTGCTCTTCTGCTATTTCCTGTTCAACACCTTCCGCCATGCCAAGGATCATCCCGATGAGGTGGATGCCGGTCAAGAAACGGCCAAACCCATGTCACTGGGGCTGGCTCTCACCTTGTTTGTGGCGGGTATAGCCGGCTTGGTGATTGGAGGAGAGATGATTGTGAAATCGGCTGTGCAGATCGCCACTAACCTCGGCGTTTCCGAGGCAATCATCGGCTTGACGATAGTGGCACTCGGCACATCGCTGCCCGAACTGGCTACATCAGCTATGGCGGCATTCAAGCACAACTGCGATATTGCTTTGGGTAATGTTGTCGGCAGCAACATCTTCAACGTGTTCTTTGTGCTCGCCACAAGCGCCACTATCCATCCTCTGCCTGCCTACGAGGGTATCAACATGGATGCCTGGACGGTGGTATTCAGCAGCATTCTGGTCTGGCTGTTTGTCAAGACCAACCATGAGCGACAAGTCAAGCGCTGGGGAGGAGCTATCCTCCTGCTTGTGTATATCGCGTATCTCACCTATCGCTTGATGCCGTATATACAGGGATAATCTGACACACGCGCGATGCATATACGGCTCGCGCGTGTTATTTATATTTATTGTGTCCGCGCGCGCGTATGATTGACAGGAATATAGTCTTCGATTTTGGTGGGGTGCTTATGCAGCATAACCGTCCGGGTTGCCTGCAAGCCTTCCGGCAGTTGATGTCCGATGATGATATCAGCCATCTGCTTGGCTTGGGCAATGACAGCCGCGATACCCTCCGCTACCGATTTGAGGTCGGCGAGCTCAGCACGCGCTGTTTCATCGATTCGGTTCTCGGGCATTGCCGCACCGCTGCCACCGAACAGCAGATCATCGATGCTTGGAATACCATCCACGCCGGTATTCCCGATACGGTGTGGACGCAAATCCGACAGCTGCGCAATAGAGGTTACCACCTCTACCTCATGTCCAATACCGACGAGCTGCACTGGGAGCACACCCTCGCGCAGTATCGCGAACCCATCGAGGAACTGTTCGAAGATATCTTCCTCTCCTTCCGCATCGGATGCGCCAAGCCTGACAAGCAGTTTTTCGAGACCGTTGACCGTGCTATTCATGCTGCCCCCGAGCCAACTCTTTTCGTGGATGACACCGAGGTCAACCGCCTTGCCGCACAGCAATCCGTCGGCTGGCAAACTTGTGCCACCGTCTCCGAACTAATGCAAAAAATTTAATTATAAGATATGGAAACTAACAATAAAAAACAGAGCGGAGCTTTCAGAGTGCTCGCGATTATTGCAGCAGTGCTGCTGGTATTCTCGACATGCCGACGGGAGGATGGGCATATGGTCTATCCCGTAGCGGAATGGGACAAGGCGGGCGAGATACTGATGCATACGCCGTGGGAAGAATTGTTTGACGGTGTGGCACATCCTGCGGCGGGGTTGTTCGAAGGCTATTTCGATGTCGACGAGGCGGCTAAGGAACATCGCAACTATGCCCGTATGTTGCAGCGAAACGGCATCCACGTGCATTTTGTGACGGACGTGCTCTACGATACAGGAATAGACACCCTGCGTCTGCTGGCAGCCAAGGGGCTAAACTATGACATCAGCGATCTGCCTAATGCTGATCCTGATACGAACGAGGACTACAAGCAGTCGATCATCCGGCAGATGAGCCGTCTTGACCTGATACGTTGTATTCTGCTTCGTCCGACAATCAAGTTGCATCCTACGGACAACAACACCGGCGTGGAAGCCGAGTATATCCACAGCCCGATGATGAACCTGTACTTCACCCGCGACCAGAGTATCACCACGCCGCGCGGACATATCATCTGCCGCATGAACTCATCCCAGCGCACTATGGAGACGGAGATTATCGAAGTGTGCTATCACCATCTGGGAGCATCGCCGATTTTGCGAATTGAGGGTGAAGGGCGACTCGAAGGCGGCGATTATATCCCTGCCGGAACGATTGCGTTTATCGGTTGCGGTATGCGCACGAACGACGAGGGTATCCGTCAGATCATGGCTGCCGATGCCTTCGGACACGATACGATCGTTGTGGTGCGTGACCATAAACGCTGGCAGATGCAGATGCATCTTGATACGCATTTTAATATCATCGACCGCGATCTGTGTACCATGGTGCGCAGCCGTCTGGAGGCACAGCCGGGGCAGCCGGAGTACAACACCTGCGATATCTACGTACGTGCTCAGGGGGAGAAGGATTACCGCTTATGGCAAAGCGAGTTGTCGTTTGTGGAGTTTGTGCGTTCACGAGGCATGGAGATTATCCCTATCGACGAAGCGGACGAATTGCATTACGCCAATAATTTCCTAACTATCGCCCCGCGACATATCATGGCGGTAGGCGGTCAGAGCGAGACCTATCAGAAGCGATTGCAAGAAGCCGGCGTACACGTTGAGTGGATTCCGTTGGAGAGCCTGATAGACGGTTACGGCGCAGCACATTGCATGACGCAGGTACTGAAAAGAGAAAGATGCCTTTAAGCAAATCGAGTAAGGAACACACAAGAAGAAAAGATATGTCCAAACAACTGCAAATACGTAACTCAACAGCTGAGTTCCTGATCTTCCAAGCCGAAGACAAAGCCGAAGGCGTTCAAGTCTTCTACCAAGACGAGTCTATCTGGGCAACGCAAGAGGCGATTGCTACCCTTTTTGACAAAGGGCGTAGTACTATTACGGAGCATTTGAGAAACATCTTTGCCAGCGGTGAATTAGATCAAAATTCAGTATGTCGGAAAATCCGACACACTGCCGCAGATGGTAAGAATTATGACACACTATTCTACAACCTCGATGCTATCATCTCTGTCGGCTACCGCGTCAATTCGCGCCGCGCAACACAGTTCCGCCAATGGTGTACAGCTGTGTTGCGTCAATTCGCAATCCGTGGCTATGTCATTGATCGCAAACGCATGGAGAACGGAGCATTCATCAGCGAGGATTACTTCGAATACCTGCTTGAGGAGATACGCGAGATACGCTTGTCGGAGCGCCGATTCTATCAGAAGATCACCGACATCTATGCAACCGCCATCGACTATAATCCTGACGCGCCGACCACACGCGAGTTCTTCGCCAAAGTGCAGAACAAAATGCACTATGCCGTGCACGGACATACCGCTGCGGAACTTATTATCGAGCGTGCTGATGCCGATAAGGAGCACATGGGTTTGACAACCTGGGAACATGCGCCCAAAGGTAAGATTCTCAAGCCCGACGTGAGTATCGCCAAGAACTACCTCAAAGAAAGCGAACTGGAGTCCATGGGACGTATCGTCAACGGTTTTCTGGAGGTTGCCGAAGATATGGCGAAACGCCATATCCCGATGACTATGGAAGATTGGTCAAAGCGTATCGACAAGTTCCTCGATACCACCGATCGTCCCATCCTCACCGATGCCGGACATGTCTCCGCTGAGCAAGCCAAGGAATATGCCGAAACGGAGTTCGAGAAATACCGCGTCATCCAAGACCGTATCTTTGAATCCGACTTCGACCGGTTTGAGTTACCCACACTACCATTTGACGAAGAGAAATAATTTGCGCTCAGGGAACATATTGACTTTACAAAAATTGCGCTCAGGGAACATTTCGGCAGTTTGAAATTTGCGCTCAGGGAACATATTGACTTTACAAAAATTGCGCTCAGGGAACATTTTTGCAAAAATATTTGCATAATTCATTTATTTTTAGTAACTTTGCAGCGTATTTAAAAATAACAAATATGGCAGAGCATATTTTCAAGCGTAAAGCATATCAAAAAATGCTGCAATGGAAGCAAGAATCGCAAGGCGAAACAGCCTTGTTGATTGAAGGAGCACGACGTGTCGGCAAATCCACTTTGGTGCGACTTTTTGCCAAGAATGAGTATAAGTCCTACGCTATCTTCGACTTCTCCAAAGCTTCGAAAGAAGAAAAAGCATTATTTGATGACCTGTCGGATATAGATTTCTTCTTTAATAGCCTACGTCTGCTAAAAGGAATCACGCTATATGAGCGAGACACCGCAATCGTATTCGACGAAGTGCAGAAATATCCAATAGCCCGCCAAGCTATAAAAGCTTTGGTAGAAGATGGTAGATACGACTACATAGAAACCGGTTCGTTAATAAGCATCCACAAGAATGTGGAGAAGATCATCATTCCTTCCGAAGAAGAAGTGCTTGAGATGCACCCGATGGATTATGAGGAGTTCCTGTGGGCAATGGGCGATGAGGGCAGTATGGATATACTGCGTGAGGCTTTCGAGAAGAAGCGCGGCTTTGGCGATGCAGTCAACCGCAAACTGATGCGCGACTTCCGGTTGTATATGCTCGTAGGCGGTATGCCACAAGCAGTGAGCAAGTATATCGACACCAAGGATCTTGCGGCGGTTGACAAAGTCAAGCGAGCCATCATCCGTTTGTATTGCAACGATTTCCAAAAGATTGACCGCACCGGCAAAGCGATGGCTCTATTCATGGCTATTCCCGCCCAACTCGCGAATAACGCCAATCGTTATCAACCCTCTATGGTTATTGACAAGACGCGCACAGAACAACTGGCTGAACTAATCTTCCTAATGGAGGACAGCAGGACTGTGAATGTGAGTTATCATGCCAATGACCCTAATGTGGGATTTGAACTGTCAACCAACCGCTCGGCATTTAAGATGTTCTTGACAGATACCGGTTTGTTTGTGACTTTGGCATTTTGGGATAAAGACTTCACCGAAAATATCATTTATCAGAAACTGCTGAATGACAATCTCTCGGTAAACTTGGGCTATGTATATGAAAATATGGTAGCACAAATGTTGCGAGCTAACGGCAACAAGCTCTTCTATTTTACTTTCCCCGATGGCAACAAGCACACGTATGAGGTGGATTTTCTGCTTTCGGAAGGCGCGAAGATTGTACCCATAGAGGTAAAATCAGAGGGCTACAACAAACATGCATCACTTGATGAATTCTGCAAAAAGTTCTCAGCACGCGTCGGGGCTAGGTATTTGATTTTTACCAAAGATTTGCGCAAAGAAGAACAGACTACGCTTGTTCCCGTATATATGACAAGCTTTCTTTAAGCGTCAAACTAAACTATTCCGGTTTTAATTATGAAAACTCTCTCTCTGATAACAGCCCTGTTCTTGTGCCTCTCCGTCAGTGCGGCGGAGTATGTCGGCTCCATGCGGATGGCAAGCGGTTATACCCTGGAGGATGTACGCGTAAGCATCGACGAGCAAGGTAATCTGACACTCTATCGGGTGAAGTTCGCCCGCATGATGCCCGTGCGCTTGGATGTGACGATCCCGCAACTGAGCTGCGACAACGAGCACCTGACCGGTGACAGCATCATCCCGCTCATAAGCGACAAACCTAAACCCGACCGCATCATCACCAACCTACACGGCACAGCCGACAAGCAGTCAATCGACTTTACCTGCCTCATCGGCGGAAAAGAAATGCATTACACAGGGGTGGCAAAATAATTTCGGGGTATAACTAATGAATAGTTCACACTATGACCAAGACAGAATTACAGATATTAAAAGCTATGCGTCGCGATCGCCGGGAAGAGGAGATTGCGATGCACGGGAAGCTTATCAGTTTCCGCCACACTATCGCCCGCTCCAAGAAACAATACACCCGCAAGAGCAAGCACAAGAGTCATTGGCATGAATAAAGCCACCGAAAGGGTTTATTTTGGTACATGTTCTTACCTATCAAATGTATGTTTTTTGTCACCTTTTATAACAAAAAGGATATAATTCGTAAATTTTTTGCCTTTTTAGGATATAATTCGTAAATTTTTGCACTTTTCTCTTGCATTTTTGATTTTTTTTTTCGTATCTTTGCAGTCGATTTTGTGCGAACCCTACAACAACAATAATTACTGATTAAAAACCCAAATAAATAAACAACAATAATTAATACTTATTTATGAGAAGATTTATGATTTTTTTGCTGAACTGATAAGCGTAAGCGATTGCCGATTTGCTAATTTTTTCCTTTCGTTTTGCAAGACGGGTATTGCACAAGTAGGATTTTGTGTACAACTTTGCGTAAATATCTTAAGGAAGTTTTGTTTTTTCGAAAAAAAATTGTAATTTTGCGCAATTTAAAAATATCAATTGCACTGCTGCTAAGGTATTTTTAATTAAATTTGAATTTTCTTATTGAGAAGTATTATCACTTAGCTGACGGTTGCCGTTGGCAGCTGAAAACATAGTGCGTTACCTACGTACGTTAATCGTAGGAGGAATCTTTCTACGCCGATACAATCTCCGCCATTCGGAGGTAAGATTGCAGAGGGAGGGAGGGTTCATAACATATTAAAATAGCGTTTATTGGCGCTTTGTATTTGACAAACCGGAACTTCGCAACTTTCGTTATAAAAGTCAAAATCAAAGTAGCAGTAGATGCCTATGGGTGTGACAACTACACCATTTTTGTCGTTCTCGGCAAAACGGTTTGTCATATCGGCGTAGGTTTCCTGTTGTTTATTTGACTTTTAGGGCAATGCGAAGGCCTCGGTTTGTAAATAAGCAACTCGAGGTCTACGCTTTCTGTATATATATACCTTTAGCGAATTGATCCTTAACAAGTTTGATTGATGTAACGGGTTGATGTATGTGTTTATGAATAACTTAACGAACGAATATATGAGAAAATCAGTTTTTACACTTTGTCTTCTTTTGGTGTGGAGTATGGCTGTGCTGGCGGACGATCCTGTTGAATCGACGTCTTCGGCTACCATTACGTTTTTCCGAACGCCGTCTTCGCTTTTGCCGGGCAAGTTTGCGGTAGCTGCCGGCGATACGGTGCAATTTGCGCGGGGCAATCTACAATATCTTGCCTCACGGAATATCTGGCGTTTTGCTGAACATCAGTACGATATGATTGGTAATGCAGCAGGTAATACAACAAGAGCACTTGACAGACCAACGCAAGGTTACTGGATTGATTTGTTCGGTTGGGGAACAAGTGGATGGAATAGTGGTGCTGCGGCATATCAACCTTGGGCTGTTTCTACAACTAATACCGATTATTGTCCGTCGATGTCTCCCGGAACTAACTGGTCACAGAGTGATGCAACGCAAAATTGCGATTGGGGCGTATACATCTTTTCATCAGGATTGGATGCCGGCTACTGTGTTTTGACCGCCAATGAATGGGAATATATACTTTCTGGCCGAACAAATCATGCAAATCTGATGGGAATGGGAACACTTTATGGAGTACATGGATTTTACTTGTTGCCCGATGGCTGGGATTGGTCAAAGGTGAATGCTGAAAAAACGGCTGCAAGTTTTACTTGGACCAGTAGTTCAAATGCTTACTCTAACAATGTCATAAGAAACAACACAGAAGGACGTGCTCTTTGGGATGCTATGGAAGCAAAAGGAGCCGTTTTCCTTCCGGCTGCCGGATATAGAAATGGGACTGAAGTCACGCTTGAGACACTATATTATGCAACTTCTACGATGGGAAGTTCATCAGATTATTGTGCTTCTTTTGAAGTAACAAAGAATGGCGGTTTAATAAGGATGTGTTATGAATGTCGTCGTCTTATTGGTCGTTCGGTACGTCTGACTCGCCATTTATAATCCAGATATCATAAAAATTTACTACTTATGAAAAAGATTATTTTTACCATATTAACCATGTGTAGCGCGCTTGGACTTGTTTGGGCTGATGAGCCAGAATGCCCGCCCGCAGCTACATCTACAACAACGGTATCGTTTATTCGTGTCAAACCATCTGTTTTTGAAGCGCGTTTCAAAGTGGGGGATTCCAAATATGTAGTGTTTACCCGAGGTAATCTGCAATATAATGCGCGTTATAATTCATGGCGTATGGCTGAACATCAGTACGATGTTATTCGCGATACAGATGGCAATTATACGGCAGCAGGTAGGGATGAACAAGATGCATGGATTGACCTGTTTGGATGGGGAACGAGCGGATTTAACCGCACATCGGTAGACAATTATTCCATCCATTACCAACCTTGGGAGGTGTCATCTGTTAACATAGGCGAGACAACAAACTATTATGGTTATGGTCCTTCTACGAGTGTGTTGGGGTACGGAGAGAATTTATCCCGTTTGGATGCAACAAAGAATTACGACTGGGGCGTGTATAATTTTGTAGCCGGTGAAGAAGCAGGGTGCAGAGTTCTGACAAAGGATGAGTGGGTCTATTTATTTAGCACACGCAAAGGTTATAGGGACTTGTATAGTTATGGTACTTTGTTTGGTATCGATGGAATATTCTTACTGCCGGATGATTGGACTTGGTCGGGCGTTGTTGCCACTGCTGCTACCGCTGCCGATTTTGAGTGGACAGCAGCCTCAACAGACTTTACTAAAAATGTGATTGTTTCCAACGATAATGGTCGAGCGCTTTGGAATGCCATGGAGGATGCCGGTGCTGTCTTCTTGCCTTCAGGAGGTTGGCGGGGAACTGATAACACCAAACATTACGAAACCGGCGGAAGAGGCTTATATTGGTCATCTACAGCAGGAAATAATAACCAAACGGCATATTCTATATATTATTATGAGGGAAAATTCCAAGCGGATTACCCGGCACAAAGATGCACGGGCATCAATATTCGTCTCGTAAAAGATGTAACCCCATAAGATTGGGACTTCATGATATTACTTAAATTGATAACGATAAAATATAAACAATATGAAAAAGTACATTGTTTCTCTTTTTACTCTTACGCTTTTTGCCGTTAATGCGATGGCTCAATGCGATGTTCCGAGTACAGTAACAGCTACTGTACGTCTGGTTCGCAAACCCAATACACTGCTCCACGGGCAGTTCTCCGTGGCTTCAGGAGTCAAAGTTAGTTTTTCGCAGGGTAACTTACAATATAAGGCTGGAGATGGCTCTGCTTCTTCTCCTGAATGGCGCTTTGCTGCCAACCAGTGGGATCGTATAGGTGCTGCTGCCGGAAATACTACCGAGTCCAATCGAAACGTACAAGCCAATTGGATTGACCTATTCGGTTATGGAACAAGTGGTAATGATTCCAAATACCCTTATCAGGCTTCAACAACAGTAGGTGATTATGCCTCAGGTGATATCGCAGGAACCAATTATGATTGGGGAAAGAAGATTTTTACCGAGGGCGTGGATGTAGGCTATCGTGTACTGACATCTGCTGAATGGGCATATATTTTAAATTCACGCGGGGCTAATCTTCACTTTTTAGCAACAGTTCACTCGGTGCCCGGACTGGTGCTTCTTCCTGATGGATGGTCAAGTATTGGCGTATCGTATACGGTTACTGTGACAAGTTATACTACCAATAACATAAGTGATGCTGATTGGACTTTGCTGGAAAACGCCGGTGCAGTATTTCTTCCTGCAGCTGGTCAACGTAGCGGAACAACGGTTTCATCAGTAGGCTCAAATGGCTATTATTGGTCTAGTACAGGCGCTAAATGCACTGATTTCTCGACCTCAGGTGTTAGCGCAACAACTACCACACTCAACAATTATATAGGTGCTTCTGTACGTTTGGTGCAGACATTATAATACGGTAAATGATTAAGAATACCTTACTGTTTCAGTTATGTTGAAACGATTAGTTAACTATATATTATTCACTCTTACGTGCGTAGTAGCGATGGAAGCCTCTCCGTCGCGCGACGAATACCGTGCCATAACTGAGTCCTCGGCTGGTGGTACGATTGTCGCGCGAACCGACGGCGGTAGCCATTGGTCATTGCGGGCTGTACCTGAACCAGGATACAAGTTTTCGCGATGGACTGATGGAAATACCGATAATCCGCGTCACTATACCATCGAATCATTGGAGGTGACCTTAACCGCTCAATTTGAGCGAGCACCTTTCTCTAAATCGGTGTATAACGGAGAGTATGGTACGGTGACTGCTGTTCAAGTGGACGGATGTCTCAACCAATGGACCCTTACAGTTACGCCGTATTCAGGTTATGCCTTTAAGGAATGGGCTGATGACGGAAGTACTACCAATCCGCGTACGGTTATTTTGGAGTCGGAGAATTATAATGTTCAGTCGTATGAAGCCATATTTAAGGAGAATTGGTGCTGGACAAAAACCGTAAATCTGGATGTTGATAATTCCGGTTCGTATGATGGTTCTGGTACCGTCAATTCAGTACGTTGTAATTGTGAATATTACTTAACGGCAACACCGGCAAGCGGTTCTATATTTGTAGGATGGCATGACGGCAATACCGATAACCCACGCGTTGTGGAATTAGAAGACCAAGCGATTGACTCCTATACATTTAAGGCGCGTTTTAAGCTTGAGGAAAGCATGACGTGCGATTTCAATACGCATACCGGAGATGCTGGTCATGGAACCGTTTCGGGAAGCCAAGTAAGTGGATGTGAATGGAAATTGACTGCAACCCCTGCTTCCGGCTGGGAGTTTACGCGTTGGAGCGATGGCAGTACTACGAACCCTCGTAACGTAACGCTCGATCATCTTAAATCGTATATCACTTATAAGGCTATATTTACGTACGTGGCATGTAAGCCGTACCGCGCTGTGGTTGACTATAACTCACCAAGAGGCGGAACCGTTTCTGCAACGCGCTCAGACTGTAATTGGACGCTAACAGCTACTCCGGATGCAAATTATGAGTTTGCAGGTTGGACAAATGGAAGTTTTGAAAACCCGATGATTATCACAATTGATGATCCAAGCAAGACATCACTTACTTACGGTGCTAAATTCCGTCCATATAGTTGTGATTACAATACGGCTGTTAGTGAAGGTCAAGGAACAATCACTGCAGCAAGGAAAACATGTGATCCTTGTGTATATACAATTACGGCTGTACCAAATGCCGGATGGAAGTTCACAGAATGGAGCGACGACCATAGCACTACCAATCCACGTGATGTAACTATTTCATTAAGCGTCGATCCTGTTACGAAAGTTTCACATGATTCCTATACGGCGATATTTACCGATACGTATTGCGAAAATGTTCGTGATATCCATACGGATTGTGATGGCGGTACGATTGTTGCAACTCGCCGTAACGAATGCGAATGGGTGTTGACTGCCGTACCGGCTAACAGCAATTATGAGTTTATATGCTGGACTGATGGAGGTACAGGTAATCCGCGTATTGTAGATTATTCTCGTGAAAGTACTGAGTCTGTCTCTTGGTCAGCGAAATTCGCACCATGCAGATATTCTACAGAGTTGTATGGTGTCTTAGAGAACGGAACAATCACTGCAACACAGGATCCGTCTATTGGATGTCGTTGGACGATAGAGGCTACACCGGGAGCAGGATGGAAGTTTGACCATTGGGAAGATGGGGTAAAAACAAATCCTCGTCAATTAGATACAGATGGTGAGCCATTTACTAAAAGCGCCGTATTCTATGGAACATGGTCGGAAGATTTCCATTCAGTGATTAATAATCCCGCAAGAGGTGGAACAGTAACAGCAACGAAATGTAACTATACGTGGACGTTGACAGCTACTCCCGATACTGAAAATGGCTATCAGTTCGTAGCGTGGGAGGATGGTTCAGTAACTAATCCACGTACATTTGATATTCAGCCATCTGAGACAGTGCAGAATTATTTTGCCTTATTTATGGTTCCGGATGGTCGTATAGACGCTTGGGCATATAATGGTTTGGAGGTTGCTACCAACACTACAGATATCTTGGATGGTAGGAATACTGCTACTGCACACATATATGCTAATGATGAGTTGTTAGTTAACAATGCTGCGGTGACAAAGAAAGAAGGAGATTGGGGTAGATGGTTCATTTCATTTGACCCGAGTGTACTTGATGGTCACGCTGGGAAAGAACTTAAAGTTCGTGTCTTCGATTTGTGCGATCAGTTATCATGTGCCATTGATACAATAGTGCCAGTAGTTGTCACAAATAGTACGATGCTTAGTGCATTGGCTGTACCAGATGGTGCAGACGTGCAAGTGGTACGTGGATTGCTTTCCATAGATAAGAATGCCATTTTAGGTGAATTGGATATATATGGAGATGCGCAAGTATCGCTGCCTTCCGGTAAATCGCTTACCGTGAATCATATATATATGCGCGGAAACGGTCTAATGAGTACGTTCCCGAAATTCTCGGTCAATGGTAAAGTTACGAACAAAAACAGCAATACCATTTACTACGACTACACGCTGGATTATAGTGCTTACTATCCTTTGGCTCTCCCATATACGGTAGCATGCTCCTCGATTCGTACGAAGACAGGCAATGCGCCTTTGTACGAAGTATCGTGGTACAACGGTGATGACCGCGCGCTGAATGTATCGGGCTGGACGGTTTATGACGATACGGAAGACGGCGCTGAGATTACTGCCGGGCAAGGTTATTCAATCTTTGCTGTACCTGAAAGTTGGAAGGGCAATATGCAACGTACTGTAGTGCTACGTTTCCCGATGGTGGCTAATCTTACAGCCAGCACAGGCGAGCCAGAGAAGAGCGTTTCTGTTGCACTGTATAATTACGAGGGTGTTACCAACGAATCGAATAAGAACTGGAACCTCATAGGTAACCCGTACTTAACAGACTATTCGCCCAGCAATAACGAGAATTTGATGGAAGTAGGTTACTATATACCTGCACCATCTGGTTCCGGATACATTGATACGGGCGAGAAACTGCGTTACTTGACTTGGTCGGTAGATGGTAATAGGACATACATCCAGCGTCGCATTACCGAAACGACAATATCGGCCTTCCGTCCGTACTTCGTACAGGCTAAGGTTGCCGGTGACCTGGTATTCAGCCGAGAGCGCCGCGCGAGTTCCCCGAATCGCCAGTGGATGGCTGAGGATTACGACGATGAACCGGAACGCATCGAATACGAATTAGGTGTAACGTTGAGCAGCGAAGCCATCAGCGATCGTACTGGTTTGCTCTACGGCGAGTTGTTCACGCAAGATTATGAGATGAATGCCGACCTCGTGAAGATGTTCGGATCGAATCAACCGATGTCGTTCTATTCGATCGGTGCCAACGACCAGCCGCGTGCCTTCAACGCACTGCCGCTGGCTGAAGCCGGGCAGCCTGTACCGCTCGGTTTCCGCAACGCTCCGCATGGTACGATGCAAGTGGCGTTCGATACTGCTCATTACGATGCATCGATGTTCGAGGCTGTATGGCTCATCGATTACGAATCGAGCGAAATAACCAACTTGCTTGATGAACCGTACGCGTTCCATAACACGCAATCGTCTTCCGACACGCGTTTTGCTCTGTTCGCATCGCCCGCAGCCAAGCCGCACACGCCCACCGGCACGGATATCATAGACCGTGATGCACAAGGCATCGAGGTTTACGATATGCTCGGTCGTCGTGTAGATACCGATTGTGCTGACCTGCCGCAAGGAGTATATGTAGTTGTAGAAAACGGTAAGCCAAGAAAGGAGGTAGTAAAATGAAAACCTTGCTACGTCTTTCCGCCGTGCTCCTTATGAGTGCTCTTGCCGTCAACGCTTATTCGTCAACCCCTTCTGCCACGTATCTTAGTGGCATCAAGGGAGCGACTCTGACGACTTCCACTCCGGCGTATGGCACCAATAGCGCGCAGATGATGAATACCCAGTCGCTGAACAAGCAGTCGTTGAGCATGTACGGCGCGAGTTCGCAACTGATGTACGGCAACTATTCCGTTCCGATGGCCGCCAAGTACATAGGCGGTGGCGAAACACTGGAAGATGATGAGTACTACGAGCAGCGACGAAGAGTAATAGGTGGTGGAGGATACCGCCCGGATTACGATCCCGAAGACCCGTTCCACACGCCTGTGGGCGATGTGCCGGTCATGTTGCTCATCGTGTTTGCTGCGATGGCTATCTACCTGCGTGAACGCAAACTCAAAGCGGCTCAGTTGGTGCCAACAGCGCAAGCGGCTCAACCTGCCGAATAGGTCTAACAAGCTCCTCGCTGCCAATAAGCCTAAATCAACACGGCGGTGTGTCAACTGACGCACCGCCTGTTTTGATGGCACAAAAGTCCGGATGCATTTCCCTCTTCCACTAAGTTTTCACGTTCCTTCCCCCCCTGGTTCGCAAAATTCTACATCTAGCATGTCTTTTATTTTATCTATTCAGCAATTCACTTGTCTTTGCCCAATAGAAGAACGCTTCCGGTAATGGACCGCGTAACTTATTCAGTTTATTCGTCAGCGTATCGGCTATTTGCAGATTTACTGCATCTTGCGGCGAATGATATTTCTCAATCGTATTCACTCCTTTCTCAATCAGCGTAGTCAGGTATGCCGCACGCGCTGCGTCCACAATCGCATTATCGATGATATATTTCTGCTTGTACATGAATGATTTCAACCGACTCACACCCTGCTGCAACTGCGCAAAATGTCCATCTCCAACCGTACCGCGTGTCGAGATACACAATGCCGTTTGGCGGATATCCTCATAAACCACCGACAAGTCATTCGGCAGTCCTCTATACGACAATTCAACCGCTGCTATCTTCTTGAAACTCTCGCTCGTAATCGTCAAGTCCTCTACTTTCTCAAATAACCGTCCCACGTCAAACAACTGCTTGCATATCTCCAATGAGCAATCTTTACTCTCGCCCTGCTTATTCACTTTGAAATACGGAATACCGGTTGTGTTCGGTGCAAACGCCGTCAGTTTGTCGCCTAATATATCCGGCACAGAAGGAACGGTTACCATCAGCGGTTCGCCCTCTAACTGAATGAACGGCGACCGGATAGCCACAGGCTCGGTTTGATGATAATGGATATCTTCATACAGCACATCCAGCAAGATATACGATGGCGAATCGCTACCATCCTTGTAGGCTATCTGATAATAGAACTTCGAATGACTCTTTGGCACATCATTACCGCGACTCTTGCGCTCAATCAGCACTTTATCTGTAAAGCCGTGCTGCTGATAGTCTGTCAAGTATTGCTCGATGTCCGTCCCCGGAGGACAGATCACGTCAATATCTATCGAGAGACGATTGGCGGTGTCATTTAGTATCAGCATCAACGAAGTACCGCCTTTGAACACCATTGGACACTTGGCTTCCACCAACATCTCCAATAGGGACAATGCACGAATCACTTTCTCAATCAGGTTCTTGTCGTTGTACTTCAGTTGCTTGGAAACGGTATCAATCCAAGCACTTGTGAAACAATCTTTCTGTATCATGATAGCATTTTATTAAATTCTTCCCTAACTCCGCGCCGCGCCGCATAGCGCAATAGCGTGGATGTGTTGATGTTGTATAACGTACGCACGTTCTCCCAAATATAATCGTACTCTGCACCTTGCAGATAGTAGAAATCCTTGTCGCAATAGATGTCAACAAGCAGTTTCTCTATCGTCGGCACCTTGATGGCATCTTTGCCCTGCAGCGGAGCCTCTGAAATAAGCGGTTTGACGAAGATGTTCTGCTTGCTCTGATCCAGGTAACGATTCATCTCCATCTCCGTTGGTGTAAGAAAAACCTGCTTGTACTTATCCGCAAGCGTATGGAACACAATCTCCGTCCCCTCACGCGCCGTCTCAACAAAAATAGTGTTGGTATATGCCAAATGATGCTGCAACGGCGATATGTGACTGCTCTCATACATGCAGAACGACAACAGCGGAAACTGCGCTTGTAAAAACTTACCTACCGCTTTAGCCTGACGCGATAACTCCGGCATATAGTTATGCTTCGTGCTAAGCGCATACACCCCGTTCGCCACACGGGTAAGTAAACCGGCTTTTGCCAACTCACTCACCTGCCATGCCATCGTTTGTTTGGTTGCTGTCCATTGCTCGCTCAAATCATGTTGAATTTCATCCACAGTGAACTGCGGATGCATGGCTGCGTAGCCTAATATGACATTTTTTTTACACATCGTACACTTCGGTACTTAAATCGTTTGCAAAAATACAAAAATTCGGCAATATTTCCAAATTTTGCCGTTTTTTTGTAATAAATATTCCCTCGTTTTCTTTTGTTTTTACACTCTGCTTGCTAATTTCCTTATACTTTCCCTTCGCACCGCCTGTTTTGATGGCACAAATTCCAAAAGTTTTGTATAAAGCACAATCTTTGAAAGTCGTTTTTGGTATTTCGTGAACCATAAAAGCTCCAAATTTTTGTACAAATAGCCAGAATTGCGTTTTTTTTGCAATTTTGGCTATTTTTTGCCCGTTTTGAACGGCGGAGATGATCGGGAATAAGATGCTGCTACATATGGCGGCCGCGTACAAGATGATAGACGGGGACAAACAGGATGTGGTGCCGGAGATTAAACCGATAGATCAGAGGAAGGTGCTATTTGAGCAGTTGAAGGGGACTTTCGAACGGAAAGAACTCATAAAAGAAGCAAAGGCTCAAGGAATCTCAGAAAGGACAGCTGAAAGATGGAACG
>CADBYS010000010.1 GCA_902798965.1 uncultured Bacteroidales bacterium
TAGCGAGCATCCATTTGTGCCGGTTGAGCATAAGGATACGATATGCGTAGGCGACAGTCTGCTTTGGGGCTGCGAGTGGTTTGGCGAGGATGTGGATACATTCTATATGATTCCAGGCGCAGAAACCGATACGAAGATGATTCTGCATCTGACTGTATTGAATCCTGATACGGTACTTGAAGAGGTGCTGCTGAAGGGTGAGTCGGTAACATGGCGTGACAGCTTGTACACGAAGGCCGGTGAGTATGCTTACACGAAGGATTATCCCGCACCTTACGAGTGCGTTGATACGCTGTTCCGCATTCGCGTGATCCGTTACGACAGCATCAGCGAGAAGGTTTGCGCCGGCGAATCGTACGAATGGCGTGAGCAGACGCTGAGCGAGGATAAGATCTACCGCGACACCTTGCGGATGACGAGCGAGTTCACGGGCGAGTTGGCTGACACGGCTTACTACGTACTTAACCTCTCGCACTACACCGCACAGGTTGACAGCACGGAGGAAGCTACGGTGAACGTAACGAACCTGCCATATCTGTGGCGCGGACAAGAGTGCAATGAGACCAAGGAATATACCGACACCATCAAGCATGCAGGTACGCAGTGCGTGGATACCGTATATCACTTGAATCTGACGGTTATCTACGAGCCTACCAAGTATTACCTGCTCGACACCCTGTGCTTGGGCGATACGCTGATCTGGGGTTGCGACAAGCTGATCAAGAGCACGAAGGATACGCTGGTACGGAAAGATGCGCTGGGCAACGATACCGCCATCTACTACCTGGATCTGACTGTTCTGGAGCCGACCGTTCTGCCTGTAAAGGATACCTTGCTGATGAAGGGTGACACAATCATCTGGAACGACAGTATCATCACAACTGCCGCCGAGCTGGCTGACACGACGTACTATGAGACTTACGGTTGCATCGATACCATCAGCCGTCTGCATGTAGTGCTGGTTGACAGTACAGCAACCATTGCCTGCTACGGCGACACCTTGGATTGGCGCAACATGAAGCTCTACACCGACAGCATCTACCGCGATACGGTACGCACGGCAAGCATCTTTGCCGATGGTGAGGTGGATAAGGAATACTACATCCTTAGCTTCTCGCACTACAAGGCACAGGTTGACAGTCTGCTGATTGACTCAGTGAAATCGACCGAACTGCCGTACTTGTGGCGCGGAAAGGAATACAACACGGATAAGACAGACGCCGACACCGTATATCACGTAGGTACGCAGTGCATAGATACAGTATATCACCTGGATCTGACGGTAATCTACGAGGTTAAGGAATATAACGTATTCGACACCTTGTGCCTGGGCGATACGCTGGTTTGGGGTTGCGACAAGCTGACAACGAGCACGAAGGATACGCTGGTAATGCAGGATGCAATGGGTCACGATACCGCCATCTACTACCTGGATCTGACTGTTCTGGAGCCGCACGTACTGCCTGTGGTTGATACCTTGCTGATGAAGGGTGACACGATCATCTGGAACGACAGTATCATCACAACTGCCGCCGAGCTGGCTGACACGACGTACTATGAGACTTACGGTTGCGTGGATACCATCAGCCGTCTGCACGTAGTGCTGGTTGACAGTGCCGCAACGATTGCATGCTATGGCGACACCTTGGATTGGCGTGGTATGAAGCTCTACACCGACAGCATCTACCGCGATACGGTACGCGCGGCAAGCATCTTTGCCGATACCGTAACCATAGATAAGGAGTACTACATCCTGAACCTCTCGCACTACAAGGCACCGGTTGACAGCACGCTGACTGACACCGTGAAAGCAACCGAACTGCCGTATCCGTGGCGTGAGAAGGAATACAGGCTGGGCGGTATCTACACCGACACGATTTATCATGCCGACTCGCTCTGTATCGACAGCTTGTATCACCTGGATCTGACAGTTGACTACGTGGTTGACAAGCGTGACCTGCGCGACACCTTGTGCTCGGGCGATACGCTGCTTTGGGGTTGCGAGCGTTATGCGCACGATACAATATTATATGACACCTTGCGTTACGTAACCGGTCAGGACAGTGTATGTTACACCATGTATCTGACTGTTCTGGAGCCGCACGTACTGCCTGTAGTGGATACCGTGCTCATTAAGGGCGTACGCGATACGATCATCTGGCTCGACAGCGCTTATACGGCAGCCACCGAGGTAGCTGACACGACATACTATCCCGAGCCTTATGGCTGCTTGGATACGATCAGTCGTCTGCGCATCGTGCTGTACGACAGCGCAAGTGCATTCAGCTGCAATGGCGACACCATGGATTGGCGCAACATGAAACTGTATCAGGACAGCATCTACCGCGATACGGTACGTACAATCAGTATGTTCACGGGCGAAGAGATTAATCTGGAGTATCATATCTTGAACTACCGTCACTTCGGAGTGCCTGTTGACAGCATCGACAGCGTATATGTCAGCAGCGAGAACCTGCCGTACCTGTGGCGTACGATGAGTCTGGATTCGACTGACACGTATCGCGACACCGTTTGGTACGCCGACAGCTTGTGCATCGACAGCCTGTTCACCTTGAACCTGTTCGTTGAGCCGCTGAAGGACAGCGTACGTTACGACACCATCTGCCACCGCGACACCGTGCTCTGGTTCGGCAACAAACTGACCGAGAGCGGTACGTATCCCGACACGATCCGTTATGCAAGCGGCAACGACAGTCTGCGCGCAATCTTGTACCTGACCGTTCGGATGGATTCGATTGCACCGGTTGACAGCACCGTGCTGTGCAACAACGAGTCGATAGAGTGGTACGATTCGATAATCAGTGAGACGGGAACTTACTACCACTGGACACATTATCCGCTGACAGAGGCTCAGAAAGACTCCGGTATGGAGGTCGGTTGCGACAGCGTGCTGCATACCTTGTATGTTAAGGCATATCATGTTGACAGCGTTGCTCTGACCGACTCCGTATGTGAGCAGACCATTAAAGATAATAATTACAAGTATGCATGGAACGGCAAGACGTGGGATATTCCGGAGACGGATCTGTACACTAAGACCTACCCATTGTTGGATACCGTTCGCTACGACTCCATCGGTTGCGACAGTATGCGCTATAAGATGGAAGTGACGGTACTGCGTGCTGAGCGTCGTCTGGATCTGGATACCACGATTTGCGAACAGGATGTGATTAACTTCCGTTGGAAACCGTTTAACACCGAGTATGCCGGCTTCACCGAAACTACCACGAAGTACGATACGGCACGGTTCGTAGCTACGGGTTGCGACAGTGTTATCTATCAGCTGAACCTGCGCGTACTCAAGCCGCTTCGCGACACGATCGATGTGGATACAACCATCTGCTCGTCGGATGTAGTAGAGTGGTACGGACAGATATACAACCAGGAGGGCAGCTACCCGCATACCGTTAAGTACGCGGCTACAGGTTGCGACAGCGCTTACTACCGCTTGAACCTGAAATTCTTCGTAACGCCGGATACGGTAACCGAAGCTCAGCCGTGGAAGTTCTGTCAGGGTGCTCCGATATCCGTAACATGGCGTGGACACACTATCACGTCGGATACGAGCCGTACGTATTGGGATTCAACCTTCTACAGCGGAACGCAGTGTATCGAGCACTACTACAAGCTGGATGTAGAGATCCTGACAACGGAGATCATCGATACCACAGCCGTGATCTGCGAGGGTAGCTCGATCATATGGGATAGAACAGGCGAGGAGGTTTCCGATACCGCTCAGGTTTATGAGAAGATCTTACCGTATCGTACTTTGGCCGGTTGCGATAGTGTTATCTACCGCTTGCACCTGGTAGCTATCACTCCGGAGATTAAGGAAGCCGAGACACGTTACATCTGCAAAGGCGAGTCATACACATGGCCTATTAATAATGTAAAATACACGGAAACCGGTACGTACATGGATACCGTTCGTTCGGTAGGCGATTGCGACAGTATCATCTACACGCTTAAGCTGGAGGCTCAGGCTGCACAGCAAACGCAGTACGATACGTTGTACATCTGCGGAAGCGGACAAGTAAGATGGTCGTTCAATAATAAGGTTTACGCGCACGCGGGTATATACCTCGATACGATTTATACCGAGCAAGGTTGTCCGTTGATTGCCGGTGAGCTGCTCGTAGATGAGCATGAGGTAACGAAGGCCGATCCGGAGGATGTATCGATCTACAAGAACGATCCGGGCTACCTGTGGCACGGTACGACATATACCGAGGAAGGTACGTACACGTATATCGATACCTATAGGGCTTCGGGTTGCGACAGTATCATCTACACGCTGAACCTGACTTTGCTCGATCGTACGATGGTTGTTGAGGATGTAGAGGATGTCGTTTGCTCGGGTACGGATTACCTGCACGACGGTAAGCATATCATCACCGGTCACACCGAGTGGTCGGATACGATCATTAGCTATCAGCCGGGTACGGATAAGGTTACGAACTACAAGATTGATATCTATGACGTCAGCTTCCCGAACAACTTCATGGCGGGTGTAACGGTTGCTTGCCATAACCCGGTTGTTATCTCGGATGCCAAGTCGGTTCTGGAGAATTACCTGGATACTACCACGAACTACGCACCGATCACCTCTGTTGACTGGTATATCAGCGAGAATTACGGTGAATGGCAGACGCTCGATACTATGTACGAGATCAGCGGTAACGACACCGTAGTAGGCGTGAAAGTGATCATAACCACCGAGTGCGGTACGATTATCAAGGATAGCACGTACAAAGTAGGCGAGTTCGTATCGCCGGATACGTACACCGAGTACGACATGTTGCCGGTAATCAAGAAGTACAACGGCTTGATGCTGATGGTTGATGTGGATGCTATCTGTCAGAAGTTCGGTTGGACGAACCACAACGACGAGATATCCACCACAACCGCCAACTTCGATCCTAACGGTCTGTACCCGGATCAAGTTCAGTGGTACAAGCAGATAGGCGAGATCGACGACTTGTCGCATCCGATTGCCGGTGATCCGGCCGACCAGCCGATGAACAAGTACGGCTACTACTACAAGCCTGCCGACGACGATTCGTACTACGCATTCATCAAGCGCGACTTGGTTGTTCAAGTAGGTGATTGCGGCGTTTGGGCACGTACTATTAGCGTAACCGGTGAGAGTGGCGTTGACCTGTTGCCGAACGTGGCACACGTCAATGAGCAAGTGACCATCACGAATGTGACCAGCTGCAACGTGACTATCACGGATATCAACGGCGCAACGATCCTTACCAGCGATATACAACAGGCACATGCGCCGATCACTACCGGTAAGTTCCACGCACCGAATGCTCAAGGAACGTACTTCGTAATAATCGAAACAACGAGCGGCACGTATCACCGTACGCTCCTCGTTTATCCTTAATCCGATAAACAGCGGACAATGAAAGTACGGTTTGTGACCTTAGGCTGTAAGCTGAATTTCGCTGAGTCCAGTGCGTTGGGTAAAGCCTTGCATGAAGCAGGCTATACCCGCGCAGTGGACGGCGAACAGGCAGATATATGCGTGCTGAACACCTGCACGGTGACCGACACGGCTGACCATAAGTGCCGGCAAGCCTTAGCCCGACTCAGGCGCGAGAATCCCAAGGCACTGATCATCGCCACAGGCTGCTATGCGCAGCTGGCGGCGGAGAACAGAAGTCAGATGTCAGATGTCAGATGTCAGAAGGGGTGGGAACAGGCGGATTATATCTTGGGCAACGACGAGAAGTTCCGCATCCCTGAGCTGATTCAGGCTATCAGCAGCCAAGAGGCAAGAGCTAAGAGCGAAGAGCCAAGAGTCAAGAGCCAAGAGCCGAAAGTACAGGCTACGCCGATACGCGAGGTGGAAGCGTTTCACGGGGCACTGTCGTTCTCATCTACGGACAGCGAAGCCGATGAGCCGCATACCACGATAGCCGACCGCACGCAGCGCACTCGTTGCTTCCTGAAGGTACAAGACGGATGTAACTACTTCTGCACGTACTGCACTATCCCGTACGCACGCGGCAAGTCGCGTAACCCGCAGATCAGTCAGTTGGCGGAAGAGGCACAGCAGGCCATACGGCAAGGAGCGAAGGAGATCGTGCTGACCGGCGTGAACATTGCCGACTTCGGCCGTAGTACCGGCGAGACGTTCATCGATCTGCTGCGTGCCTTGGATGAGTTGCAAGGAGAGTACCGACTGCGTATAGGCAGTTGCGAACCGAACTTGCTGAGCACGGAGATTATCGATCTGGTAGCAGCAAGCCGGCATATAGCTCCGCACTTCCATATACCCCTGCAGTCGGGAAGCAACGAGGTGCTGAGGATAATGAAAAGGCATTACACCCGCGAACTGTTCGCCGAGCGGGTGGCATACATACGCCAGCGATTGCCGTACGCCTTTATAGGAGTGGACTGCATGGTGGGCGTGAGAGGCGAAACAGAAGAGTACTTTGATGATTATGTGCAGTTCGTAGAGCAGTTGCCCGTAAGTCAGCTGCACGTATTTACTTATTCGGAACGTGCGCGCACGCGTATGGTAGAGATGGATCTGTATGTCGTACCTGCCGCCGAGCGCAAACGTCGCAGCGATATTCTGCATCGCATATCCGAACAAAAAACGAAAGCGTTCTATGCCGCCAACCGCGGACAACAACTGACAGTCCTGTGGGAAAGCAGGAACGCCAAAGGGCAGATGGCAGGCTTCACGGAGAATTACCTGCGCCTGACTGCCCCCTATAACCCCGATAAAGTCAACACATTTGAAACTATACAATATATTTGAATTCTGAAAACGGAATACTCATATATCACCTATATACACTAATTTATGCGTTACAACAAGCAAAAATTACAACAGATGACATTAGATGAACTTCGTGCAGTAGCAGCGGAGTTTCAATTGGCAGATGTAGAAGCAATGGATGCCAAGCAACTCGTATCGATGTTGGTGGATGTTCAGGCTGCTCAGGCTCTGAACGCTTACCAGGCGCGCGAGGATGCCTTGCAACCCAAGCGTAGAACACGTATTACCGTGTCGGCTACTCCGGCAGCGCAACGTGTGGAAACCCGTCACATGAAAGGTGAGCGGGTGTTGGCCACTGTTGGCAATGAGTCGGATACCATCACGGAGATGAAGGAATATCAGTCGCAGCAACCTCTACCCGTAGGTGTGAGGAAAGCACAACGTGCCATGGAGCAGTTTATGCAGCAGAACGAGGTGCTTAATCCCGCTTCGGAGATGTACGAGCCGATGCCTGTGGCAGAGCCGATGATAGCCGAACAGCCAGCAGAGCCTGCTCCGGTAGCAGAAGCCGCTCCGCTGCCCGAACCTGCGCCGGCTCCCGCGCCTAAGAAACGCGGCAGGCCGCGTAAGAACCCGCTGCCCGAACCGGTAGTAGATACGCAGCAGACCATCGAGATGCCTGCCGAGCAGCCGGCAATGGAGCAACCTTTAGATATGCCGCTGCCCGAACAGCCGATGGAGGAGGCGCAAGACGAAATGATACAGGAGTCGGCACAGCGCGTGACGTTCGATATAGATGATACGATAACGGCTATGGGCACCCTGGAGATTCTGCCCGAAGGATACGGATTCCTGCGTTCGGCCGATTACAACTATATCTCTTCGCCGGATGATATATACGTCACGCAACAGCAGATTCGTAAGTTCGCTCTCAAGCCCGGCGATACGGTGGAGTGCACCTTGCGTTCGCCGCGTGACAACGAGCGTTTCTTCCCGATGGCTAAGGTGATTCGCGTGAATGGCGTGTCACCCGAGAAAGCTGCCGAGCGTGTGGCGTTCGAGAACCTGACACCGCTGTTCCCGGATACGAAGTTCACCTTGTGCAAGGGCGATGGCCGCGACCCGCTCTCGTGCCGAATAATTGACCTGTTTGCTCCTATCGGCAAAGGGCAGCGCGGACTGATCGTGGCGCAGCCCAAGACCGGTAAGACTATGCTGCTCAAGGATATTGCCAACGCTATCAGCGAGAATCATCCGGAGGTATATATGATCGTTCTGCTGATCGATGAACGTCCGGAGGAGGTAACTGATATGATTCGTTCGGTGAAGGCGGAAGTAATAGCCTCCACGTTCGACGAGCCGGCCGAGAACCACGTGCGCGTGGCGAACATCGTGCACGAGAAAGCCAAACGTCTGGTAGAGTGCGGACATGATGTAGTGATCCTGTTGGATTCGATCACGCGTCTGGCACGTGCATATAACACCGTGGCTCCTGCCAGCGGCAAGGTGCTGTCGGGTGGTGTGGAAGCTCAAGCATTGCATCGCCCCAAGCGCTTCTTCGGTGCAGCACGAAACATAGAGTTCGGCGGTTCGCTGACTATCATCGCCACAGCCCTGACGGAAACAGGCTCGAAGATGGACGATCTGATCTTCGAGGAGTTCAAGGGAACCGGTAATATGGAGTTGCAGCTGGATCGTAAGCTGTCGAACAAACGTATCTTCCCCGCTGTGGATATACCTGCCTCCTCGACGCGTCGCGACGATCTGCTCTTGCCGGCTGATGTGCTCAGTCGTATGTGGATCATCCGCAAGCAACTGTCGGAGATGAACGGCGTAGAAGCCATGGAGAAACTCCGTGCGTTCATGGAGCGTACACGTGATAACGACGAGTTCCTGCTTGCAGTGAACGGAATGAGATAGTCAAAAGATGATAGGACGGATAGTGATATTGAACGGTGCGAACCTGAACTGCTTGGGCAGGCGGGAACCGGCGATCTATGGACGCAAATCCATGGAGCAGGTGATGCTTGAGCTGCAGCAGGCGTATCCCGATATTCACTTCACGTACTATCAGTCCAACCACGAGGGCGATCTTATCGACCGGCTGCAAGAGCCTTTAGTCGAAAGTCAAAAGTCGAAAGTCGAAAGCATCAGCGGCATTGTGCTGAACGCCGGCGGTTATACGCATACCAGCGTAGCGCTGCGCGATGCAGTGGCACTTTGTCCGGTGCCCGTAGTGGAGGTACATATATCCGACATCAGCAAGCGCGAACCGTTCCGGCGGGTAAGTCTGCTCACCGATGTTTGCGCACACACTATCACCGGTCATGGCACCGACGGATACAGAGAAGCCGTGCAATGGCTGCTCGATAATACCAAATGAAACACACAATGAAACGATTAGTAACCACATGTGCTTTGCTCTTTATCCTGTTTGGGATAGTTGATGCACAGAACTTGATAACCGGTATCGTTTACGACGCCGAGTCGCAGCAGCCATTGGATTATGCCAACGTGGTTGTGTATCGCGACGGTGAGGAGGAACCGCTGGACGGAACCACTACCGATGAGGATGGTATGTTCTGGCTGTACCGTAAGGTGAAAGCCGGCGACTACAAGGTTACCGTCAGTTTCATGGGGTATATCGATCAGATATTCAAGGTGCACCTGTCCGGTAAGGAGGTTAGTTTGGGCAAGATCTATCTGGAAAATGACCAACAGGTACTCAAGGAAGTGGAGGTGGTAGGACAGGCAGCAACGATGCGATTCGAGATGGATAGGAAGGTGTTCTCGGTAGAGCAGAGTATCAATTCCGCAGGAGCAAGCGTATCGGAAGTGTTGGAGAATATACCGTCAGTGGAAGTGGATCAGGAGGGCAATATCAGCCTGCGTAATTCCGAAGATGTGGAGATCTGGATCAACGGAAAGCCGGCAGGCTTGACAGCCGAGAACCGCGCGGAGATCCTGCAGCAGATGCCTGCGGATGCTATCAAGGAAGTTGAGCTGATCACCAACCCTTCGGCGAAGTTTAGCCCGGAAGGAACGGCGGGTATCATCAACCTGGTGCTTAAGAAGGACAGGAAAGCCGGCTATTACGGTTCGCTGAGCGGAGGAATAGATTACGTGCTTGCCAAGCCATGGACTACGTTGCCCGGCGGCAAAGTAGGACTGAACATCAACTTCAACAAGGGCATAGTGGATGCCTACATGAATGTGGGCTACAACTACCGCAATGCCAGCGGCGCATCGAACGTGGACAGATATAACTACTGGGCAACCGATACGACGCGCCTGAAGAAGTTAGGCGATAACCTGCGGCGTGGCGGAGGCGGAATGTTCATCCGTGGAGGTTTGGACTTCCATGTTACCAACCGTTCGACTATCGGTCTGTCAGGATTTGCTGTTGTATCTACGGAAAACGATCCTACCAAGGGACATTTCTTCTCCAGTTATCGCAACTCGCCCGTGTTGTACGAGCAGTATGAGGTAGATAACTTCGTGAAGCCCGGTAGCGATCAGAACACAGAGACCCTGACGCGAGCTTACCATCGCGACCAGCACGGATTGACAACACACCCGACATACAATGCGTTACTGAGTTGGCAGTTCGAGATCAGCAAGGCGCATAACCTGGCTATGTCGGCGCAGTACGACTACAACCGTTTCTGCCAGGATCAGTACTACACGCAGTTCGATATGCCGGCGTCAGGCTTGCTGAGCGATGTGCAGGAATCGGACAAGCAGGTGCAGAACCAATGGTCGGATACGCGTAACCAGACTCTGCAACTCAAGGCGGATTATGAGCACAAGATCACTTCGGATATGCGTTTCGGCGCAGGTTGGCAATCGACCTTAGCCTGGCGTCATTCGGGTTCGGATGCGTGGGAAGGTACGGGTAAGTTGGATGCCAACCACCTGGAGAGTTACTTCAACGACTTCCGCAACAACGAGCAGACGCACGCCTTGTATGTCACCTACGGATATACAATTGCCGAGCGGTTGTCGGTTATGGCGGGTATGCGTGCCGAGATATTCCAGCGCAAACTCAACACAGCGTACTACGATGCGCCTGCGCACATGGATACGCTTACTTCCGATACTCTGTACTTCCAGCTCTACCCGTCGATCTTCCTCAGTTACGACTTCGGCGGCGGTCATGAGTTGCAGTTCAACTATACGCGTCGTGTAGAACGTCCGCGTGGCAGGCAGATTAACCCGCGTATGGATTTCTCGGACTCCACGAACATCGCTTTCGGTAATCCCGCTTTGCTACCCTCGTACTCTTCGAGCGTAGAGCTGAACTACCTGAAGAACTGGGATAGGCACGTGTTGTCGGCAGGATTCTTCTGGCGCTTCCGCGAAGGCGTGATACAGAACATCAAGTTCATGGATGGCGTAACGATGAAGAACACCTACGTCAACTTCAAGACGCGCCATGAGGTAGGTATAGAGGTGGTGGCCAAGAACAAGTTGTTCGGCGAGATACTGAACCTGACTACTTCCGTGCAGATGTACTACAACGGCTACGAAGGAGGAACGTTCAAGTCGAGTATGTATGGCTCGGATATAGAGGTGATTATCCCTCGTCGCGACGTTTTTGCCGCCAATGCGAGTATCAATGCGCAGTTCATGTTCACCAAGACCTTCTCCGGCTCCATTTCCGGCAAGTACCGCTCGCCGCACGTGCTGGCACAAGGTATGACTTCACACTCGTACTCGATTGATGCAGGTCTGAGAAAGACCTTCATGGACAAGAAACTGATTCTGGCACTGAATGTGCGTGATATATTCAACTCCCGTGCCCGCCGCAGCACAACCGAAGGCGATGGCTTCTGGCAATACCAGGAGAACCGCTGGAACAGCCGCGTGGTAAGTTTCAGCATCACCTATAACTTCGGTAACCAGCAAGGCGGCGGCAAGAAGAAGAAAGCAGATCGCTCGTCGGCCGATGGCGGCGGCGATGAAGATATGGGCGGCGGCGATGAATAATGGTTGATTGATAATTGTTGATTGATAATTGAAAAGACGATTAGTTAGTATAGTATATCTGTTGGCGGTTATTGTGCCGATGTTTGCGCAAGTGAGGCAAACGGTGGGTATGAACAACCCCTACTACGATGAGAAGCGTGTTCACCTGGGCTTTGCGTTGGGCGTGAACATGATGAGTTATGTGGTGACCGAATCGCTCGTGCCGCAGAACGGTGATATCTTCCATGCGCGTGTCAGTAACCTGATGCCGGGATTCTCGGTAGGATTCATCACGGATATTCGTTTGGCTAAGTATCTGAGTCTGCGCGTTACGCCCACGTTGCAGTTCGCATCGCGCACGCTCACCTTCAAGAACGAGAGCGGCGATCCTTTCCCCTTTGGCCGTCTGCCTGAGCAGAATATGCTCTCGTTGCCCATTGAGATTCCCGTCACGGTCAAGTGGTCGGCGTTGCGCGAGGGTAACTACCGCCCGTACCTGACAGGAGGAATGGGTATCAGTTACGACTTTACCCGAGACAAGGAGCGCCCCGTATTGCAGAAAGCATTCGATTACTTCCTTACCTTCGGTCTTGGCTGCGACTTCTACTTCTCGTGGTTCAAACTTTGTCCGGAGATTCGCTATCAGGTGGGTTTCAACAATATGTTAACGCCTGTGAGCGAACGCCCGGAACTGTCCGAACCGGATTATTTCTACACCAACGCCCTGTCGCACTTGCGCAATCAGGCTATCATCCTTATCTTTAACTTCGAGTAGTATGCGGGCAGGTGAAAAGCGGAAAGCGGAAAGTGGAAAGAGGTGTCGCCTTGCAGCGTGCATCTTTATGCTGAGCGCTGTGCTGTGTCTGCTCGGCTCGTGCAAGCAGGAACAGGTTAGTTACGACCCCTCGTACAAACTTGCGCTTTCTACCGATTCGTTGGCATTTGATACCGTGTTCACGGGCTTCGGCACGAGCACGCGACGCGTCATTCTGCATAATCCCAACCCCAATGCACTGGTCATTGAGAGTATATCTTTCCTTAAAGGTACGCACTTCCGTGTGAATGTGGATGGCGAGGCGGATGCTACGCGATGGAAGAATCTTACTATTCGCGGCGGCGACAGTGCCTACATCTTCGTTCGCGCGTATATCGATCCGCTTGGGCAAGACAACCCGCTCATTGTCACCGACGAACTGCTCTTCCATTACAACGGCAACGAGACGTCGCTGCGGCTCTCGGCTATCGGGCAGGACGTAACGCTGCTCGGTAAAAACGATTACTCAACCGCTCAGCACCTGACTGCCAAGAAACCCTATCTGATTACCGATACGCTTATCTTCCGCGGCGATCTGACCATCGATGCCGGCGCAACCTTGTATATGCGCAACAATGCAGCCATCTTTGCCGTAGGCAACGTTACGGCGGGAGGTACGTTGGCTGAGCCTATCATCATCCGTGGTTACCGAACGGATAATCTCTTTGATTCCGTGCCGTACGCCTTTGCCTCCGGGCAGTGGAATGGGGTCTATCTATTGCATACCGGCAACGAGCCGCGTAGTTATACGCTGCGGTACGTGGATATACTCAGCGGCAATGTGGGGCTGTTCTGTCAGTCGGAGAACACCGAAGCGCCGCTGCCGATGCTTACGATGGAAGGTTGCCGCATACACAACATGTCCGTCTATGGCCTGGTTTGCCTGAATGTGGATGCCACGGTTGTCAATTCCGAGATTTCGAACTGCGCCTCGTACGGCGTGTATCTGCAAGGCGGCACGCATACCTTGGTGCACAACACCATAGCCGCATATTTCGGCTACCCCTACACGAATCTGAATATCCACAGCGCGCAGCGCGAGGATGTAGCCGCCGTGTTCATCAACAACCTGAGCAAGCAGATGGCACCGATGAGCACGTACCTGTACAACAATATCATCACCGGTGCGCGCAAGAACTGCCTGGTGCTGGCGGCGCCGCTGCCGGATTACTACATCGGCGAGTTCAAGGGCAACTACCTGCGTGCCGACTCAATCAACCTGCCGCAATTCACTGCCAACACCTACGCTACGGATAGCGATACTGTGTTTGTCAACAACCGGTATCTGTACAAGGAGTATCGTTATTACGATTATCATCTCGACTCCATTTCGCCCGCCATAGGTATAGGCGATAAGCAGGTAGCCGCGCAATTCCCGCTGGATAGGGAAGGGGAGAGCCGCACTGAACGCGTGGATGCAGGATGCTATCAGTACAAGCCGTAGATAGAGATCAGAAAAAACAATAAATCCATAATACAATGAAAAAACTTATTACACTCATGCTTGCAGCAGTAACCCTACTCGGGTGCGAGGTAAAGAAACCTCATTACGAATCAGTTGACGAATATCCGGTGAAAGCCGGCCGTGTGCAGGAGATGTACTATTCCCCCAAAGCCACTGAGTTTGTGCTGTGGAGTCCGAATGCCGACTCTGTTCGTCTGAACTTGTACGAATCGGCTGAATCTGCTCAGCCTATCCGCAGCGAATGGCTCAAGCGCCAGGCTGACGGAGCGTGGACGATCAACCTGAAAGGTGACATGCAAGGCAAGTTCTATGCCTTCCGCGTATATGATCCCTTGTTGAAATACGCACCCGAAGAGACTCCGGGTATCTTTGCTGTGGCAGTGGGTGTCAACGGTCATCGCGGCGCGATCATCGATATGCGCCAGACCGATCCCGAAGGCTGGGCGGATGATGTACGTCCGGCTATGGAGCGCCAGGCGGATGCAATCATCTACGAGTTGCATCATCGCGACTTTAGTATCCATCCGTCGTCGGGTGTTACCAACCGCGGTAAGTTCCTCGCGCTCACCGAGCATGGCACAGTGTCGCCGCAGGGCTTGGCTACGGGCATCGATCATCTCAAGCAGCTGGGTGTGACCCACGTGCAGATACTTCCGTCGTACGACTATGGCTCGATTGACGAGACACGCCTTGACGACAACCGCTACAACTGGGGCTATGATCCTGTTAACTACAACGTTCCCGAAGGCGGTTACTCTACCGACCCGTATAACCCTGAGGTGCGTATCCGCGAGTTCAAGCAGATGATTCAGGCGCTGCACGATGCAGGTATTCGCGTCATTCTGGATGTCGTGTACAACCATACCTACGATGTTTCGCACTCCAACTTCGAGCAGACTGTTCCCGGCTACTTCTACCGCACGCGCGAGGATGGCTCACTCGGCAACGCTTCGGGCTGCGGCAACGAGACTGCCAGCGAACGACCGATGATGCATAAGTTCATGCTCGAGTCCATCCGTTGGTGGGTAGAGGAGTATCATATCGACGGTTTCCGCTTCGACTTGATGGCCATCCACGACGTGCAGACGATGAACGATATCCGCGCTATGCTTGACGAGATCGATCCCACTATCCTTCTTTATGGCGAGGGTTGGGCTGCCGAGACTCCGCTGCTCGATGAGGCACTGCGTCCTATCAAAGCCAATTGCACGAAGATGCCGGGTATAGGCGCGTTCAGCGACGAGATGCGCGATGCACTGCGTGGCCCGTTCTACGACGATCATGTAGGTGCGTTCCTTGCCGGACTGAAAGGCAACGAGCAGAGTATACGTTTCGGTATCGTGGGTGCTATCGAGCACCCCGAGGTGGATATGAGCAAGGTGAACTATTCCGATAAGCCTTGGGCATTGCAACCTACGCAGCTCATCTCCTACGTTTCCTGTCACGACGATATGATGCTCACCGACCGCCTGCGCGCCAGCGTCAAACCGCTGAAGGGCAACGTGATCGACGATGCCGAACTGATGCGCCTGGATATGCTCGCACAAACCGTAGTGCTGACTTCGCAAGGTTTGCCTTTCCTGTGGAACGGCGAGGAGTTGATGCGCGATAAGAAAGGTGTGCACAACAGCTATTGCAGTCCTGACTCCATCAACGCTATCGATTGGAATCTGAAAGCCCGCAACCAGCGTCTGTTCGACTACTACGCGGGACTTATCGCCCTGCGCAAAGCACACCCTGCATTCCGCCTGGGTGATGCTGAACTGGTGCGCGAACATCTCGAGTTCATCGACAGCCCCGACTGCACCGTAGCCTTCCGCCTCAAGAACCACGCCGGTGGTGACGAGTGGGAGGATATCGTTGTTATTTTCAATGCCAACCGCCAGGCTGCCAAGGTTAACCTGCCTACCGACAACACCTACACGGCTGTAGTGATGCTCGGCGAGGTTAACCCGCAATCGCTGCCCGCAGAGTGGACAACCATCCGGGGCGCAGCGCTTGTTCCCGCGCAGTCGGCACTTATCCTGCACAACTAAGTCATGAAGCGAGTACTGACTTTTCTCGAAGATCTGGCGCGCAACAACAACCGCGAGTGGTTTGCTGCCAACAAAGAGCGTTATCAAGAGGCGCTCGGCATATTCACGCAACTGTCCGAGCAGTTCATAGCCGGCTTGCAGCAGTTCGACGACACGATGCCGGGAATCACGCCGCAACAATGCATGTGGCGCATCTATCGCGATACACGGTTCAGCAAGGATAAGACGCCCTATAAAGATCATTTTGGCGTCTATCCCTGTGCCGGACAACCCGGCAAACCCCAGACGATGGGTAAGAAATCCGATCGGGCGGGGTACTACCTGCATATCCAACCCGGGCAGTGTATGTTCGCGGCGGGTATGTGGTGCCCGAACCCCGATCTGCTCCGCGCTGTGCGCAGCGAGCTGCAGGCGAACTACGAGGAGGTGGAAGAGATCATGGCGGCTGAGACGTTCCAGCGTTACTTCGGCGATTTTGAGCAGACGAACATGCTCAAGCGTGTGCCGGCAGGTTACGATCCCAACTTTCCGCATCCCGACTGGCTGCGGCAGAAGTGGCTGATCATCTCCACGCCGTTCACCGACAATGAGGTCTGCGCGCCCGACTTCCTCGAGCATCTGCTCGATGTGGCACGAGCCGCGCAACCGATGAATAACTTCCTCAACTATACCTTCGAGGAGTACGGTGAGTTCCCTGACCGACGATAATACAACAACAGCCTCGCGATTTGCGAGGCTGTTGTGTTATCAGGGAACAGTGTTTCCGGCTGTTGTGTTGCCGGAGCGGCTTACTTGCTCAGTTCCCACTCACCGTTGAAGTAGTCGATGCGCATCGCTTGACGCACTTGCTGCATGGTCTCTTCACCTACACGGCAGGCTTCCTCCGTGCCGCGGCGAAGAATCTCCTTCACCTCCGGCAGGCGTTGCTCCCACTCGGCGCGACGCTGACGGATAGGCTCCAGCGTCTCCTGCATGATCTTCAGCAGGAACATCTTACACTTCATATCGCCCAGACCGCCACGTGTATAGTGGTCTTTGAGCTCCTGCAAGTTCTGATATTCCGGCAGGTA
Organism: uncultured Bacteroidales bacterium; assembly: GCA_902798965.1. Taxonomy (GTDB): domain Bacteria; phylum Bacteroidota; class Bacteroidia; order Bacteroidales; family Paludibacteraceae; genus Colicola. The sequence continues at coordinate 17,114 of CADBYS010000010.1, forward strand.
CTTGGCAAAATGCTCATCTTTGCAGAAGGCATCCAGATACGTGAATACGGCATTTCCCTCCAGATGACCCGGGTCGCTTACCTTCAGGTGCGTGGGATCGGTGTACATGCTTTTCACCTTCTGCTCCACTACCTCTGCCGGATCGCTCAGGTAGATGCAGTTGCCCAGACTCTTGCTCATCTTCGCTTTGCCGTCCGTGCCCGGTAGACGCATACAAGCGGCGTTGTCCGGCAGCAGAATCTGCGCCTCGTCGAACACCTCGCCGTAAATCGTGTTGAAGCGACGCACGATCTCGTTCGTCAGCTCAATCATCGGCTTCTGGTCTTCACCCGCCGGTACAACCGTACCGTGGAACAAGGTGATATCCGCAGCTTGCGATACCGGGTAGCAGAAGAACCCGAGCGGGATGTTTGCCTCGAAATTACGCATCTTAATCTCCGTCTTCACGGTCGGGTTACGCTGCACGCGGCTCACGCTTACCAGATTCATGTAGTAGAACGCCAACTCGGTCAGTTGCGGTACACCGCTTTGGATGAATATCGTCACCTTCTCCGGATCGATACCTGCTGCCAGGTAATCGAGCGTCACGTTCAGGATGCTCTCGCGGATCTTCTCCGGATTGTCGGCATTGTCGGTCAGCGCCTGCGCGTCGGCAATCATGATGTAAATCTTGTCAAACTCGCCCGTGTTCTGCAGCTCTACGCGTCGGCGCAGCGAGCCCACGTAATGTCCTATATGCAACTTACCCGTAGGTCTGTCGCCTGTCAATATAATCTTCTTTTTCATAATTACACGTTTGCTCTCACTACATCCATGATTGGCGATTTGGCAAGACTGATCACCTCGCAGTCGATGGCTGCCAGGTGTTGTTTCAAGGTATGCAGCGCATCGTTCATGTTGTCGGCTTCCACCAGGATGCTTACGGCTTTGCGGATCTCCTTGTCGTTGTCGATATCAATCAGTTCCACACGTGCCTTGTACCAGTATGAGCCCTCAGCCACGGGTATAACGTCGTAGTACTGCACGCGGCGGCAACTCGGCACTTCGCAGTCACCGGCTGCGATGAACGGTTCGATGATGGTCAGCAGCCGTTTCTCCACATCCGCACAACTCAGTCCTTCCACCAAGTACGTCTCTTTGACTACTGCGGGATTATCTTCGCCCGTCTGACGGGTATAATGAGCTTTCAGTTCGTAAAATATCATATATATATCTGTTATGAATTATCTAATCAGTCTTTTGTCTTTGAGTGACGCAGTCACGGTCTTTCGACTAAAAGAGAGTTGTAGTGCTTTGCTAATTGGTCATATGCTTCACGCAGGTCATCCGGCACAGGTTCTGCCGATGGCGACTCCAGTGTAAGCGGGTTTACCGGTGTTCCGTTCTTCCATACGCGGAAATCCAGGTGCGGACCCGTACTCGAACCCGTTGAGCCCACATAACCTATCACTTCGCCCTGCTTGACATATACGCCGGTCTTGATGCCTTTGGCGAACTTCTGCAGGTGCAGGTAAGCGGTTTCGTAGGTACTGTTATGGCGAATCTTTACCGTGTTGCCTCCTCCGCCTTTGTACTGACACATGGTCACTCGGCCGTCACCCAGCGCTACAACAGGTGTTCCCATCGGCGCGGCATAATCCACACCCGTGTGCGGGCGCACGACGTGATAGATAGGATGTTTGCGCGCGTACGTGAAGTGCGACGATATACGTTTGTAGTTCAGCGGCGCTTTCAGGAAAGTCTTCCGCAGGCTGTTTCCCTGTTCATCATAGTATCCCGTTGCCTGCTTGCTGACCACCGGTTGCAGAATGCTGTCCAGGTACGGACTCATCGTCTCTTGATCCATATAGTACGCCGGCAACCAGCGCTTGCCGTGGTAGAAATGCGCTGCATAGATGCGACCTATACCGGTTCGCGAGTCTTCCACATAGTTCTCGTCGTACAACACCCGCACGCTATCGCCGGGCTGCAAGGCAAAGAAGTTGATCGTCCACGCATAGATCTCCGAGAGCTCCAGCGCCAACTCGGTAGGCAGATGGTTGCTCTGTATTGTTTGCCATAGTGAGGATGCGATAGTGAACTCTGCTTGCTTGCGCTCGGTGCGAAGGGGTAGGGTATCGCACCAAATATACAAACTATCCATGAGCGAGGCGATGAGCGTCTCGCGGTTATTCAGCCGGTACGCGTAGTAGTTCAGCGCGGTGTCGCTGCGGAAGGTATAATAGCAGTTGCCTTCGCGGATGGCCACTAACTCCGGATGTTTGTTCAGGAACGGCTGCAACGCCCGGCGCTGACCGGCGGTCAATCCGTGACGGTTCAGTATGCCCGAAAGCGTCTCGCCCGCTTGTACCTGACATGTATCTACGCGAAACGAATCAATCGCTATGCCATAAGCATAACGCGGCTCAGCCACTGCCACGGCAGTCGCTTCCTCTCCCGCACACTGCTCGCTCGGCTTACTCCCGCACGAACACAATGCCACTAATACAATTCCGATAAATACGCGTAGAAATCCCTTCATCCTTTCACTAATTAGGCTTTCGACTTTCGACTATCGACTATCGACTTTCTTCGGGTACTTCCTCGTCCACGACGATACCTTCAGCCGCACAACGCCCAGTAGCGCCTCGGAGAATATACCTCCCGACATCTTACTCGTGCCCAACACGCGGTTCACGAAGATGATTGGCACTTCTTTCACCGTAAATCCGCACATGATGGCGGTAAACTTCATCTCAATCTGGAAAGCGTAACCCTTGAAGCGGATCTTGTCCAGCTCAATCGTTTCCAGTACCTCGCGTTTGTAGCCCACGAAGCCGGCAGTCGTGTCATGCACATCGATGCCGAGCACCGTGCGCACGTATTTCGATGCAAAGTACGACATCAGCACTCTGCCCATAGGCCAGTTCACCACATTCACGCCAGTCACATAGCGACTGCCGATAGCCACGTCCGCACCCTCGTTTGCCAACGCCTCGTACAAGCGCATCAGGTCGTTCGGGTTGTGCGAGAAGTCTGCATCCATCTCGAAGATATAGTCGTACTTATGTTCTATCGCCCACTTGAAACCAGCGATGTAGGCAGTACCCAGACCGAGTTTGCCTTGGCGCTCAATGATATGCAGTCGAGCTTCTTTTTGCTCGTCTATCATCCGCTTGACGATGGCGGCAGTGCCGTCCGGCGAACCGTCGTCAATCACCAGCACATGAAAATCCACAGGTAACCCGAACACCGCATTGATGATCGCTTCGATGTTCTCCTTCTCGTTGTACGTAGGTATTATTACTAATCGTGACATATCTTATATCTTTGAGCAGCCAAGCTTGGCTGCGGTCTTTTGTCTTTTGTCTTTTGTCTTTTATCTTTTATCTTTGAGCTCCGCGGTCTATTGTAGCTCAAATGTCGCGCTTGGCGACGTGCGCTCCAGCACGCACAGATTCAAGTCTCTGCCCGGCACTACGCCTATCTCCATCAGGTATTCGCTCACCGTGTCGTACGCCACTTTGGGGTCGTTGTTCTCCTGACTGAGGTGGCACAGGAAGATATTACGCATTCCCGGGTGGTAGTTCCGCTCCAGCAGTTCGCCGCACGTCACGTTCGACTGATGTCCGCGTGGCGAGAGGATGCGCTGTTTCAGATAAGTCGGATAAGGACCATTCAGCAGCAACTGCTCGTCGTGGTTGGCCTCGATGATGATGTTGTTCGCCGTGCGCAGGTACTCCTCCATCTCGGCGTTAGGCTCGCCGCAGTCGGTGGCAATCATGAACCGCTGACCCATATAGTCAATCACATAGCCCACACATTCCGTCGAGTCGTGACTGATGCCGAACGTGTTGATCGTCATGTCGCCCAACGTCCACGCTTCGCCGCGGTTGAAGAACCGACGACCGGAGCGGAGCTTCTGCGTCACGCCGTAGTTGTGGTCGATGCCCTCGTGGATCAGTGCCGTGGCGTATATAGGCAGATGAATGCGCTCGCCCAACGTACCTACCGCGCGTATATGATCGGCATGATCGTGCGTGATCAGCACACCCATGATGTTCTTGAAGTCCAAGCCCATTTCCTTGAGGTACTTGTGGATCGTACGCGCAGAGATGCCGGCATCGATCAGGATGCCTTGCTGCTGCGTGCCGAAGTAGTAGCAGTTGCCGCTACTTCCGCTGCCAAACGACCGTAATATGAGCTTCTGTTCGTCCATCTGTTGGTATCAGCCAAGCTTGGCTGATGGTTTTATCTGCGTTTTGCCTGTTGCTTAGCCTGCTCCCTTGCTTGTTTCAGCTGCTCTTGTTGCATCTTCTGCAAGCGAGCCATCAGTCCCGACTGAGGCTTGTTGCCGCTTGCTTCTTTCTTCTTGGCTTTTTCCTGCATCTCGCGGAGGATCTTCGCATCATCCGTCGTCCAACGGAAGATCATCGTTTGCATGATTGAGAAGAACAGTGCCAGCAGGTAGTAGTAGCTCAAGCCGGCTGCATAATCGTTGAAGATAAAGAAGAACATAACCGGCATCAAGTACATCATCCACTTCATCATCTTCTGCGACGGGTCGTTGCCCGTAGCCTGCGTCTGCATCGTGATATACGTGTACGCCACGTTCACTATTGTAAACAGGATACAGAACAGCGACAGGTGATCGCCTATACCCCATATCGGCGTGCTCCACGAGATGAGCGAGTCGTACGTCGACAGGTCATCTGCCCACAGGAACGACTTGCCACGCAGCTCGATGGCCGTGGGGAAGAACCAGAACATAGCCATCACTACCGGCATCTGGAACAACATCGGCAAGCAGCCCGACATCGGGCTCACTCCGGCCTTCTGGTATAACGCCATCGTAGCCGCCTGACGCTCCTGCATCTTCTCCGGCGGGAACTTCTCGTTGATCTCGTCGATCTGCGGTTTCAGCACGCGCATCTTGGCGGTTGACTGATAACTCTTGAATACGAACGGCAAGATAATCAACTTGATAACTATTGTCATCAACAATATGATCAATCCTATATGCAGTCCCCACGAACTGAACAGATCGAACATCGGGATTACCAGTATCACGTTCACCCAAGCCACGATCTTCCAACCCAGCGGCACGAGCGATTTCAGGTGCAACTTCTGATCTTTCTCCAGCCCTTCGTCGTACGCTTTCAGCGTGTTATAGTGATTCGGACCGCAGTAGTAACGCAGGTGTATAGGCTCGCGCAGGTCGAAGTTCAGCGCCGTAGTCGTCTTGTAACCCTTCACGTAACCCGAGTACTTTCCCTGCACTTCCGACTCCAACTCCGTGGACGTAAAGCCCTCGTCGCTGATCAGCACCGTTGAGAAGAACTGGTCTTTGTACGCAATCCAGCGCAGCTTGCCGGCTTCCTTCTGGCGGTCGTTCTTCTGCTCCGACAGGTTGTCGATATCGCCGCTGATGTCCATGTATTGCAACTGCGCATAGCGCTCCTCGAACTTACGTCCTTTCTCCTGCTGCGGAATCAGTTGTTTCCACTGCATCTCTATCGTGCTCACGTTCTGCGCCAGCACCTGCTCCATGTTATGCGGCACTATATCAAAGCCGAACATATACTCGTTACGCGGCAAGGTATATACGAAGTCCAGATACGCATCCTGAGCCTCCGTTTTCAGACGCATAGTCAGTACCGAATCCCTGCGAATAGGCTCAAAGTACAAGTTCTGCGTCGTGATGATACGGTTGTTGGCGGTGATCAGCGTGAACGACAGGCTCGACTCGTCACCCGTAAACAGGTGCAAATCGTTGATACTGTCGCCATAAGCCTTGTATTCCTTCAACTCGGCGCGATACAGGCGACCGCCTTTGGTGGTGAACGTCAGTCGGATACGCTCATTCTCCAGCGTCACAAAATCCTCCGTGCCGCGTGCCGATACGGCAAAGTCACCGTAGGTGGCCTGCGCACGACTCTCCAGCTCTGATTCCGACATCCAACCTGTAGTTTCTGCCTCTTTCTTGTGCTCGGCGGCAATCTGCGCCGATAACTGCTGCGCTTCCCACTCCAACTGGCGAACCAAAGCGATACTGTCATTCAGTCGCTGGCGTTCGGCCATCTCCTCTTTCGAGGGACGGTTCAACATCGAGAAGCCTACTATGATTCCCGCAATCAGCAAGAATCCGATCCATGTATTTTTATCCATTTTTACCTAATTTCTTGTGTCAGCGAACGCGCATTTTGCACGCGTCACGCAAAAAGCCTACAAAGTTACAAAAAAAAAATGAAAATTGCAACATTTTGCGTCATATTTTAACAATTGTAAAGCATTTATTACAGAAATAAAACATTTTTGCAAAAAAATACCATAAATATTTGCATATTTCAATTTTTTTTTGTATCTTTGTGCGATTTTTTCGCGCATTATGCGCAGGAGCGTGATTTTAGGGGTATTTAGGCCTCTCGCTATTGGCGGGACGCTTGTGGTACGAAGAAAATTAAAAATTATAATAAAATGTCAAAGATTTGTCAAATTACAGGCAAGAAAGCCATGGGTGGATGCAATGTGTCTCACTCGAAGCGCCATACTAAGCGCACTTTCGATGTGAACCTCTTCCACAGAAAGTTCTACTGGGTAGAACAGGATTGCTGGATTCAGCTGAACGTGAGTGCAGCTGGTCTGCGTACTATTAACAAAATCGGTTTGGATGCAGCGCTTAAGCAAGCAGCCGAAAAGGGTTACCTTTACGAGTAAATTAGGAGGATTACAGTTATGGCAAAGAAAACTAAAGAAGCACGTGTGCAAGTTATTCTTGAGTGCACCGAGCAAAAGAACAGCGGTGTTCCTGGCATGAGCCGTTACATCACTACCAAGAACCGTAAGAATACTCCTGACCGCCTCGAGCTGAAGAAGTATAACCCGTATCTGAAAAAGTACACCATCCACAAAGAGATTAAGTAATCACGGATGATGCAAATTAATTAAAGGAGATTAAACAATGGCAAAGAAAGCGGTTGCAACACTTCACACCGGCAACGCCGGTCGTAACCATACGAAGTGCATTAAAATGGTGAAAAGCCCGAAAACCGGTGCTTACATCTTCCAAGAGGAGATCGTAGAGAACGAGAAGGTACAAGAGTACTTTAAATAATAAGGCTCGCGTACGCGTACACGCATAACAAACCCTACTCACGAAGTAGGGTTTGTTTGTTTTTATCATTATCCCTTGCCTCATCCTCTCGGTTTGTTACATTAACTTTTGAAAACGCAGATAATAGCAGCTAAATCATGCAGTATTCATTGAAATATTTTGTATATATCTAAAATTATTTGTATCTTTGCGCCATAATTGTAGATATTTCTAAAATGATTGACCCCTATTTGGCATCGGATAGAGTCCTCTTAAAGGAAATCGGGCAAAAGGTTAAACGCTTGCGCCTTGAGGCAAACATCTCGCAGAAAGCACTTGCTGAGCGTTGCGGGTTGTCGGATTTCAGCATCAGTCAGTTTGAGAACGGGAAGAACATATCCTTGTTAAGTCTGCTCATGATCTTGCGTTCACTGAATGCATTGAACATGCTGTACCAATTTTTTGAGGAAGAACAGTTGGATCCTATCGCTATGGCAGATTACCTAAAATCCCACCCTCAACCCAAACGTGCGAGTGCTTCAAAGTCATCTAATAACAAAATTAAATCTGAATCAGAATGGTAAACGCAGAAGTAATACTATGGGGAGAGCGTATCGGAGCAGTTGCTTGGGACGAGCGACGCAACACAGCCTCCTTTCGTTACGACGAGAACTTTGCTGCCAAAGGCATTGAACTGTCTCCCTTAATGATGCCTGTTACCGGTAACAAGGTGTATGCTTTCCCGGAATTGAGAAGTGAAACCTTCAGTGGCCTGCCGGGATTATTGGCTGATGTGTTGCCGGACGCGTTCGGTCGTGCTTTGTTAGACCGCTGGCTGACTTCTGTCGGCAAGACCTTTGCTAATCCCATCGAACGCCTGTGTTATCAAGGCAAACGAGGAATGGGAGCATTAGAGTTTGTTCCTGCTTATGCTGATTACTTGGAGCAATCCGAGAAGTTGGAGATTGACTCACTAATCGAAGTAGCCAACCAAGTATTAGCTAACAAAGAAGCGTTTCATACAAACTTGCAGGCAGATGCCAAGGAAGCTATTGCCAATATCATCCGCGTCGGCACTTCTGCCGGTGGGCAGCGGGCTAAAGCAGTCATTGCCTATAACGATGCTACTGGCGAGGTGCGTAGCGGACAAACTACTGCACCGGAAGGTTTCGATTACTGGCTGCTCAAACTCGATGGCGTTACTAACAAGGAGCTGGGCGATCCTACCCATTGGGGAGAAGTGGAGTACATCCATTCGCTGCTGGCTAAGGAAGCCGGCATCAATATGACCGAGTGCCGTTTGTACCGCGAGAACGGCCGTGCGCACTTTATGACGCGCCGTTTTGATCGTGTGAATGGCGAGAAACTTCACATGCAAACCCTTTGCGGCTTGGCGCACTACGATTTCAATATGTTGCATGCGTACTCCTACGAACAGGCATTTGGCATCATGCGCCGCTTGCGATTGCCTTATACTGATGCCGAGGAGTTCTTCCGCCGAATGGTGTTCAACGTCGTGGCACGCAATCAGGATGACCATACAAAGAACATTTCGTTCCTTATGGACAAACAAGGCGTTTGGCATCTCTCGCCCGCTTACGACATGTCGTGGGCATACAACCCTGCCGGTGGTTGGACGGCTACGCATCAGATGTCTATCAACAATAAGTGGGATAACATCACCCGCGAAGACTTGCTAAGCGTAGCGTACGAGATGAACATCAAGCGAGCCGCGCGAATCATCGATCAAGTTTCCGAAGCCATCAGCCATTGGCGACAACTGGCTAAAGAGCAAACGGAAATCCCACAATCAACCATTGATGCCATCGAACAAACACGCGTATATTTATAGTCCTCATTTCTCCAAAAGATTCATTGGAGTTGTTGACAATTGTTGGTTGTTGTTGACCCATCAAGTTCAATGGATATTTTTGATTTACTAACAAACTCCAATGGATGCTTACAAAAAGCGGTAAACCGCATATTGGATTTACCGCTTGAGTTATTATCTGTTTCTGTGCCTATTTTGTCAACCGATTCTATTGCGTCATCCGACCATATGAGTCTCATAGCAATGCCGATTTTTGAGCCATTCGTGATTGGAAATGCTTCTTGGCATCTTCGTGCTCCATGAAGTGCCCTTCATCAATCATCGCATCAGCATGCTCCAGACGTGCTAACAAGTCCTCTTTCGAGATAGGTTCCGGCATCTCTACATGGAGAATATGGTATTGCACTTTCTGAATCAGTTCTTGTTGCTCCTGGCGTGGCAGCATACATGCCATGTCGAATACTTGTCGGAATGTGGGTTGAGTAGCAGTCATAACTTTCGTTTTTAATCTTTGCGAATGCAAAGATACGAAAAAAAACTGACATTTGCAAATATTTCCTCAAAAAAAATATATTTTTGGCTAATTTTTGGCAATTTTTGACTAATATAGTCCATTGTAAATCCGTAAGATCCGTGTAATCCGTACAGGATTAAGCACAAAAAGAACGGAAGGAGGGTGGTTTAGGTTCCGGCGCCAAATGAGATTGATATTGGGTGTTGCCACTGCGCCGAAGTGGTTGGAAACAATTCAAACCATAGGGTTGTCCTAACAGAATGACTTCATAGTCATTCCCCTCCTTCCGTTAGTATTTTCAAAGTCCACTTTTTTGTTCTTATGCACCCATCATGGCGGTTATAATCGGTCATTATATAGGCCTTGGCACAGATCGCTGGTTATCAGGCAGATGAATGCATGAGGTTCCTATAAACTTCCTATAAGCTTTCTATAAGCTTTATAGTTCCCCCTGAGGGGGATAGCCGGTTACCTGCAGTCCCCCCTTACCATCGGGTTTATTTGTGTTTATATATGTTTATTTTCCTAATTCCGCATCGACAAGCGCTTTGCGTCGGCGCAGGGCAATCGCCCCTGCCGCCGCCGCAGCCATCAGCATCATCGGCAACACCGCATCGCCTATGGGGGTATTCAAACCCGGAATGCTCGGTTCGCCTGTTCCATCATCAATTACCAAGCCCGGTGCTTTTCGCGGAGCTGTTGTTAAGGGTGCTAACGCCGGGGTATCTGTTGTCCCATCCTCACTCACCGGAGCAGGGTTGGAGCAGTAAGGACTGCCGGAACCTCGCATGGTGCTTGTTGACTGGAAGGCACTTTGTTGCTCAGTAACGTTCTCTTGCTTCTGATGAATCCATCCCGCCATGGCAGGCAGTGCGAACACTGCCGCCATCAGCATAACAATAACTCTATTTTTCATATCTTTCATTTTTATCAGATTAAGTTTTGTGCTTTTCACCTTATATTTATTACTTTACCATTGCTCCTGTTGTATCATACATACCACCATCGCGGATGATATACAGCTTGCCGTCGATCATCAGTTTGCGTGCAGCCGATTGCTGATTGTTGATGTCTGATACGCCTGTCGGTGTATGTGCGATTGGTGTACAGCTAATCACGAAGCGTGCTTCGGTATCATTGGCGGCGCTGGTGAACTGGTATGAGTTATCAGCAGCAATCAATGTGGATGTCTGTTCCTTTAGGTCGTTGAGATACAATGCCTCTTCGCCATCATACTCGAAACTCATCGTATACGTGTCGTCAACTGAACCTTTCGTGAAACCGATCACCATTCCTTCTATCTCCGGAACAGCGTTCACAGCCATACGACCTATATCGCTTATCGCGTAGAGTTGCGGTGCTGCTGCTATACCGAAGATCTTAGCAGCTTCCCAACCATCGTCGTAGTCGTTGGTGAAATCTGCGCGCTCATGTATACGCACGTAATCCGAATATATACTATCGCTCCGAACGATGATGTTCAGTCGTGTTGACGGATTGTCGTTTGTCTGTTCATGTTTAGGCGCACGAATAGGCTCGGTGGATATTACGCCCCCTGCATCAACTGCAGCCTTTGCCGGAGCAAACACATGTTTGTTATAATCCAACTTCAGCGTACCGCCGGATTTCGTGTTCTTAACCAAGAACGCTTGCGTACTCGGAATAACTTCTAGCGAACCAATATCAGCCAACGTGATTGTCGTCCATTGTCCAGGATTATTTCCTAATCCATCTGGTTTATCTGTAGAACCTTTATCGGAACCTGCATTAAAGATGTATATTGCTTGAGCCACTCCGTCAAAGTCTTCCGCAGTCATCGCCGTAATATATATCGGCGCAGTCCATGAGTTGGCAAACATATAGTCTCCGATAGCATTTGTTCCATCTCCTATTCTTGACCCGCATGTCAAGGTCTGCAAACGACCCGCACCGTCTTTTCCCGGCAAGTTCAGTTTGCCATCCAGGTAGAAATAATCATAACTATCTGTCTTGCTCAGGATGTTATATGCCTTGAATGCCTCCATCGTTGTGGATGAAGCTTTCCATGCATCACGAGCATCGTCATATTCATACAATAAACGGCCATAGTATTGATAAGCATATAACTCGTCAAATGGAATACCAATATACTGATTGATAAATCCGTAGTTGGATACATACCACGATTTGCTGTAAGCTTGATAGGAAGCCATTGTGTTGGTGCTGGCATTTCCAACGATGAGTGTTCCATTACCGGAAGCGTTCGACTCGATTCTCAGATCGTTCTCGTTCGTCGCGCCATAACTATCTTCACCTTCATGCTTAGCTTTTATATCTTCAGCCACGATCAGCGCTCCTGTTGATTCGATAGTCAGTTTTACCGTACTACTTGATCCGTCAATCTTCACGCTCTTTGCTGCAGCAGTTGTTCCTCCGCTTACTACCGCCGATTTATTTAGCACTACGTCATGCTCAATCGTCGGCACGCATGCCGGATTCCAGTTGGTTGCTGTTCCCCAAGCAGAAGTCGATGCATCCGACTTGAACGTCAACGTAACCGGTGTCCATTTGGTATAAAGCGTTACATTGCCGTCGTTCGTCCATTTAGTAGATGTCGTGTAACTTGTATTTGACTGCAAGTTTCCACTTGCATCAGCAATCTTTTCTGTATATGTGCCGTCACTATATGATTTATAATATCCTTCTACAACGTAACCTGTTCTTGTAGGAGTAGTTCCGATAGCGATTGTTGTTGCATCGTAAGTAGCTGTATACGTACCAGCAGTTCCTCCATCGCCCTCATTTAGGTTGCCAGATTCCGTGTAAGTCTTTGCAACACCAGCCACCGTTATAGCTACATTGCCTGTGATCTTGTTCGCCTTGATACTTAGAGTACCTACTCCATCTGAGACAGACCATGTATAGTCCGTAGTTACAGTCTTTGTAAACCCACCGATAGTTACCGTTACTGAAGTCGGCAAAGTATAGCCTGTATTAGCGCTAAACGTAGCCGTGTACGTTTTGTTTTCAAGAACTGACGTTTCACCGGTTACTTTGCTTGTGTTGGTTGTTGTAAATCCAACCGTATAAACCGGAGTATATGTCACTGCTTGAGACGTTACATTTGAATTGGTACAACCACTTTGTACAGCGATTGCATTGACTGTAATACCTGATGAAGCAATCACCGGCTTATTTGATGGATCATATGTAGGACTACTACTTGTCGGAGTAGAACCGTTTGTGGTATAATGTACCGTCGCATCGGTAGGTACTGAAATAGTAACCACATTATCCGTACAAGTGATAGACCTCGGAGCGTTCACTTTCCAGTGCGCATAGAGAGTGGAACCTCCATCATGAATCCATTTGCTGCCACTACTGGTCCACTTTGTTTCACTTACCGTCACATTTGCCACAAGGGTACCATCGAGGTTCATAACTTTGTTGGTACACCCAGCTTGAGCATAGTACCCTAGATCCAGAGTGTGGTCTGTATATGTCGGCACAACTTTACTGCTCATTACACCATTGTATATCGCTGATATAGAACCATTATTCGAACCTCCGTGATTATCATGCAGCGTTACCGTTTGTGTCCATTTCGCGTACAAAGTCACATCTCCGTCATGCACCCATTTCGGATTGCTACTACCGTCCGTTCCCGTATAATCGGTAACATTCTTCTGCCAAACACCACTCGAATTGATAACCATGCTACCTGTTCCATCTTGGCCGGTATAATACCCCTGGAATGAATAACCCGACTTCGAGGGCACAGAAACACTGGTCGTCATATTGGTTGAACGATCATATTTAACCGTCTTGCTTCCGCTACCACCGCTACCGCCATTATCATTCAACGCAACAGTATATTGTTTACGACGAATAAATGCAACATAACTTGTGGTGCTCAAAACCTGAAATGTGGGATTATTTAGATTATCCGTATATGCAGGACTTGTTGCGCTTTCACTATATGCCCACCCCGCAATCTCAAAACCAGTATCTAGCGTCTTCAGTTCAAAAGTAACTTCTCCGGTAACAGGAATATCTGCGTAACCCCATTTTGTACCCCCATCTTCCCAACAGTTCTTTGCAAGATTGGATATCGTACTTTGACGTGACGAGCCTTCATCATGCATATACGTGCCAGTAAAATCAAAAGTAAGATTATGAGCCCACGTCGCATCACCACTGGTCACTCCGTCATAGGTTCCATCTCTTTCCTCATCGAAATTCACACGAAGATATGCTGTATACTTACGAAGTCCGTTATTAATATCTGAGTAATCCGTGTTTGAAGAAGATGAAGATGGACAATAGTATTGATTTCGTCCTGTGATATTATCACCACGAGTCTGGGAATATTTAGTGTTAGATCCATAAGTTGCTCTACCTGTCACTCGGTTATCCCAACCTCCTTGCCAATCATTCCAACCTGTTGTACCCGATGCGAATCTAAATGCAACATATTGATACTGACTCTCATCGGATCCATCATTTCCCCATTTTGCAACATAGCAATACCATAAATTTGTATGTTCAATATGAGCCATTCTATACGCTTGAGAGCCTATTCCCTGTGATCCATAGGTTTGATCACGTCCCATTAAGAACGCTATGCCATTACTACTGGGATCAGAAACCCACTGCGAATTGTAATCATTAAAATAGATGTGCGAATTGTTGTTGTGAGAATACCACGCCCATGCATGTGGGGTAAATAAGGTTAATAATACAAGTAGCGTTGCCGCATATCGCTGCATACTACTTAATGATTTAAATTTAAAGTTTTTCATTGTTTATGATTTTTATATGTTATATTTCGTTATGTGAATAATTCATTCATTATAGGAGTTAAGACTCGTATTATCTCCGAAATCCGACTCTTCATTCTTTTTGAAACGAAGAGATATGTAAAGATTTGCTTCTTATTGGTAGCAACAGGAGTATCAATGTAATATGGTGCACATGCATCCTTAAAAACATTTACCTCATCATTTATTATAATATGCAAATCTGCTATGCTTTGTGGAGCATTATACTTGACTTCTTTTAACACGACATCCTCTTCTTGTAGTATTCCTTGAAGGGCTGCTATAATTCTAGCTTTATGCTTTTCTAAATCTATGTTAAATTTCTTATCTAATTGCGGAAACATCCTGTAAAATTCACTAGGATTTTTCCATAATGCAAATTTTTTATATTGCCTTGAAGTCAATTCTTGATAGAAAGTGTTACCGTCATCTTGCTTAATTAAAAAGAATAAATCATCATCACATAAATTTTTAAATGAATACTTACCATTACCATGAGCTGAATGAACCGGTATTTTCTTCGTGGCGCATATGGCTTGCGTGGAAACAATTCTACCCAAAGCTTCTTCTGGTGCTAAATCTGGATATAAGTGCTTTGCCATTACAAGAGCCGACTGTTCCAACAACACTTGTTCGTAGACAACCGAATGGTGCGTTAGAACATATCTATTTTGAAATTTTTTCACATCTAAAACATTCTGTAAGTCTGTCAATGCATTATGGTCAACACATATAGCGTAAACATCATTCAAGTTTTTCCTTATATGAATTGCTCTTGTAATGCGCTGGATATCAATTTGTGCGGCCGAATATCCTGATGCCCAAACATCACGACAGGCATAATCAATTTTATCTGCATCAATAATAACGCCATTCAATAATTCAATAAAACGATTTTTTATTTGACGTTCCTCGGTGTCCTCTAGATATTTAACTCCTATAATCATTCTGCAAATTAATTCTACATCCCCATGAAGATCAGCCACTTCTTCCTTGAATTTTTTGGCAACGACATATGCACTAACTAACTCGTGATGTTTAATGCTCGACAAATCAACATCTTGTGGTAGTTGACCATTAACTGCACTCTTTAATTTACCATATAATGCATCTTTCGTGCCATAATACTCTTCAAACGAATGAGAGAATGGAGCATGTCCGACATCATGCATTAAACATGCTATCTCATATGAGGGCTTCACTTGCGCAATAATATTCTGTACTTCTGGAGTGCCATTATAATCGTTTTCTACATTTTGAGCTATTAGCATCCCGACATGAAACACCCCTAAAGAATGTGTAAATCTATCATGTCGCGCACAGGGGTACAAAGAGCGTATAGAAGACTGTTCTATACGACGAAGCCGTTGCATGTAAGGAGAGTCCAGCAATTTATTTACATACGACATTTTTATTTGAATCGCCCCGTGGACAGAATCTCTTATTGTTTTGTAATCTTTCATTTTTTTCTTGTAAATCTTACGTTTTTTAAGATCTCTCGTGTGGCATCGGTCGGCCCACAGCGCAATATAGCTTTCTCCACTCTGGAAGAAGAAATATCCTTAATTTGTATAGTCCTAGCCCTAATTATAACTCCGGGAAAATACGACTGAAACGCCCTGTATGCAGACTCACCCATGACGACACGAATAGCTGGATCTTTTTGCTCCAAAGCCATTCCGTACTTATATACATCTTTAATGTATACAGATACGGGGGTTCCGCGCTTTGCAAGAGGTCTTTTTTCGTTATTCTTTTCTGCGAGATACAATATTATCTCCGATGACTCGACATGTCGTATCATAACATTTTCACTTTTAGTTCATTATTTGATTATGCAACTATAGCCCTAATCCATGATTTTATCATATTTCCGATGTAACAATTACCTCAACATCTTCTTCGTTGATAGGGTATTTACTACTTGGATTAGATATGCTAAGATACTTATCTCCCAGCCCCGCGGACATCTCTACATTGAAAGTTTCTTTTTTACACGAAAAGCACTGAAATTGAATAAAGTCAGAGTTAACACTATCCGAATAATTTTCGGCCGACATATCCGGCTGGGGAAAATCCTCAATTGGATAACCAATGTGTTTGCCACAACACGGGCAATCAAAACTCAGTTTAATGCTTTTTGCAAATTGATCAACTTCAATCATAATATTTAATTTTAAATTAATATTCTTGTCTAATTTTTGCTTGGCACTTTTGCACTTTTCATCTATTTGATGTCGCTCTATTTCCGTTGTCGTTCTTGACAATCTTGACGTTCTTGTCGCTATTTATTCATTTTATGCGTAACACCAACACTCAATCAAGTTGGCAATCTCCTCCGCCCATTGTTCGTTGAAACGGGTGAAAATGCTCTTGGGACCTTTGACGGTTGCCGGGAATTCTTGATATATCCGGGCGTTGGAAGTCCAAAAGATTCGATATGTTGCACTAAGCTTCTTGATCGCATCTCTTGTTACCCCACTATAATGGCAAGCAGTTAAAATGATGTGGCAATTATGCGCAATCAAATCGTTTCTCCATTTTTTATGTGGATAATGCGGATCTCCCAAACTACTAATCCCAACATTTATTCCATTTATAGACAAAACAACACATATATCTCCATTAGGATGCGATTGTTTTTGAAGTATGGTTTCGCAGTCGGCAATCTTAGCCAACCGCTCATACACCAATAAGATGGACTCGGTTTTACCCAAGTTCGAATCACCATAATTCGCTATGATTGTTTTATCTACCATGTTGCAATATTTTTGTTGTCGCTCTTGACGTTATTGACGCTATCTGTTCATTTTTTGCCTTGCACTTTCTGCACTTTTGCACTTTGCCCTTTCCTCAACCTCTCATTTCCCTTCCGTTGTCCTTCCATTTCCCTTCCATTGTCCTTCCATTTACGGGTCAATATCGGGAGTGATTGCTGTTTTCCGGTTGCTTTTCCCTCTTAGGTGATCTTAATCGGGGTCAATTGCTAAAGTTTACTGTTTTTAAGATTGTCGGGCTCTTCTTGGGAGATGATCCCGTGATGCTCCCGTTAAAAGCAGTACTATTTTTAATATTTCAACTTACTCTCTCTTGTCTTTTTTCATATTTTTTTGCCTGGCACTTTTGGCACTATTGGCACTTTCCCCTTCTTTTCATCCCCTTCTACCTCCGGGCTTAGTCCCTTTCACTCATTTACCCACATATACACACACACAAAGCGCAGACCTCGTGTTGCTTATTCATCAACAGAGGCCTTCGCATTGCCTAAAGGGTCAAATAAACAACAAGAAACCTACGCCGATATGACAACCCGCTTGCCAAGATACGACAAGACGGATATGTTAGTCATACCCATAGGCATCTATCGCTCACTTTGATTTTGACCCTTTTGACGAAAGTTGCGAAGTTTCTGTCGATCAAACACAAAGCGTCAATAAACGCTATTTCAATATGTCTTGAATCCCTCTAACCCTCTCCCTAAGGAGCCGGCGTAGATTGGATCCTTCCTACGTTTTACGTCCGTAGCCGACGCTCCCGCTTTCACGTCCCGGAGTGGACGGTATTTCTTTGTAGCTATTTAGTGCTCTTTGGAAGACGTTGCGACACTCCCAATGCTTTTTCCTCTTTTGCAACACGTCTTTCCACTTTCTTTATATCTTCTGCCGGCGGCAATAATTCGGGTTTAATGCCGCGCTCGCCTAACATATTACGTACAGTGCGGTTGTTCTGTACATGCTCTGTTGTGATAGATGCTTCGCCTTGCAAATCTTTTGCTTCGACATTGAAGTTTGTCATTTCCGTCGCAAGGTTCTTTGCTGCTATCGTAACTTGTGGCAGATGATCTGCCAATGCTCCACTTTTTACGCCTAACCGTTTCTTCATCTGTTCGGTTGAAAATCCACCGAACAAAGCAGTATCTCCTTTCGAACGGATGCGTGCAAAGCCTTTGTCGTCAACCCCACGCTCGTAAATATTCTGCGACAAACGCTTCTCTGAGGCTCTCAGTTCTTCTCGTTTCTCTAGGCGCTGTTGAAGCCTTAATCGTTCGGCAATCAATTCGGCTCGTCGTGTCTGTACAGCAAAATAACTTTGAGCAAAAGCAATCTCTTCCTTCTTCGGATCGCCATTCTGTGCAATCAAATAGCATGCGTAACGGGTTAGGAGAATATCCTCTGTTGCGCGTTTTCCGCCTTTGCCGATTTCGATCATTTTCGTGACGTCACGAAAATGATCATCAATATTGATATTCTGTGACTTACAAGACTCTTTCGCTCGGTTGATTGCGATTGCAAAGTTCTCCCAACGGGCATAACCACACACCGCTTGCAATTCGCGTGCGTACCAGACCTCCATCTTCGAACCGTCATCTGCCTCTATCTCGTGCATGATGCTATCGAATGTAGTCTTATATGTCAATATGCTTTGTGTATCCATATCACATATCTTTGTATTCTCACGGGGAATAACTGCGGCGTAAGCGTACCTAATCGTGCCGAATCGCTCCGGCAACAACAAGCGCACCTATGCGCCTACACCCCACAAGAATCGTGCAATCTATGCTTTACGCACAAATCACGCAACAAAGTTACTAAAAATATTTGGAATTTGCAAATTTTTACGCAAATTTTTCTGCAATTTTTTTGTTTTTTTCTTAAAACGCACAAAAAAAGCCGCTCGCGCGGCTCTTTTTTTTAAAATCAGATGTCAGATCATTCATCCTTTTACTTTTCACCTTTCACTTTTCACCTTAAAAAGTGTGAACCTTACACGGGGTTTTATCGGGGTTTTGTCATGGTTTTGTCGTGGTCATCATAGACCATTGCCGTTATCATCCCGTAACCATCTCGTGACCTTTATGGTACATCATCATTCTATCATTCAATTTTCCTCATGTAGCTATTGACGCTTTTGCTATTTCACGTAGCATATCTGCTCGTTAGTCAGTGATTTGATAGTTCTTACGTTTTCCATAATGTTTTTGTATCTTTAGCTTATCAATAGGTTGTGATGATTTACCATTTATATGCTGTTGGATATTTGACTTGCACAAAATCGAATCCACGATGGATAGCTGGTTGCTCGAACGTGTCAGCATCTTCAATTGCTGTATCAAGAATAAAAGAAACCATTGCGTCTTCTGCATTATCTTGTGCCTGGTTTAACATCTCCGGCTCCCTCCAGCCAAAAAGGAAAACCTTTTCTGTGGCTGTAAGAAGATATTGCTCTATTACATGAATTCCCATTAATGCATCTAACGATTCTCTCATTTGACCATAAGCATATTGTCTTTTCCCTTCAGAGTGCTTGTCGTTGGGATTTGGATTAACGTGTTCTGCTTTAGAACATGTTATATCACAAAGCCCCACTTTCCGGAAACCTTCAATATCGTTCCACATCAAGTAATCGCATCGCCGATCAACCTTGACTAAAGTGCTGTCCCACTGCGATATGTATGATTCAAAATCAAGCACCTCGATCTCATCGGTTGTGTTGATTATAAGCGTCTGCTCGTTACAAAGTGCTCGCTCTTGGAAAATCTCTTTGCACCTATGACAGGCATCAATATCTGAAAGCGAAAACAATCCTCGCCGAACTAGAGGTGTACACTGAAAATTCGGTGGCATTACACCGAATTCCATTGGTAATGCCTGTTGTAATAAATCTTTCATTTACTTGTCAGTGCTTTATATCGTTCAAATGATGCTTTGATGTCGTCGGATAATGTGCGAGTGTCAATGATGGCATTCCCTCTATTTCCCACTCCAAGCAATGGCTCAATGTTACCACCAATCACTCGATATGCTCCGACTTTCTCGGCTGGTATAGCGGATCTGCTATTCTCTCGTTCGTTGATTAGCACATTCAAGTGGTTGAATATATACGGGCTATGAGTTGTTATTAGTACATTCATGCTGTATTCGTGAGCCGTATTGAAGCATCTGTTAGCAATGAACTGCATTAACCCGTCTTGAGCGTTAGGGAACAAACTCAACTCAGGCTCCTCAATAAATAGCGACACGTTGCGATACTTGAAATCTCCGAGATTGGCAATAGGCTTGAACGATCGCCAGTTGTCGGATTTGGAGGCGTATGACAAAATGGATTTGTTAATGGATTCAATCAAATCATAATATTTTGCGAAGTATTCCACTATAACTGCCAAAGATGTTGTAGTTTGCATACCCGATGAAGCCTCGGTCAACTCAATGCGGTAGGGATTGTTTTCATCTAGCGAAACAAGATAGTGCTTCTGCCCGTTTGATGTCTTTTGAACTTCCCATCTTACTTTTAAGAACGGAAGATCAAGAGATTTGAATTTGTCAGGTGCTAATAAATAGTCTGAAAATGTTTCGTTCAAATAGAAAGAAGCCTTTCGAATGGAGAAGTTGTTTGATACCATATCCGGAATAGCTATACGTTTGTCGGCTATAAAAGATATTTTCTCCAAACTGATTTCGTCTGTAGGCACAGAAGCGTCTGAGCCGGTCAACTTGCCGTCTTTATAGGTTACCGTTATAGAACCATTTGTATAGATAAGTATAGTGCCGTTTTTGACAAAATGATCTTGTTCGTTATTCTTTAAGTAAGTGCCAAAATCGAACTTGAATGTATCTTTTACCTCTGATACCTTCAAAAATGTACGAATACACATCATCTTGTATATCCATCGGAAGAGTGCTATCAATTTGATGATAGTACTTTTTCCGCTTCCGGACTCACCGATAAAGACCATGAACGGCTTAATGTCCTCAATGTGCACGTCCTTAATTGGTCCAAAGTTCTCAATGTGTAACGATTCTTTTTTCATATTTGATTATTCTTTCGTTTCTAATTTTATCTGTCGATATTGGCACTTTCCCCTACCCATCAATCTACATCCACACTCAATATGCAAAACCCACCCACCATAAGATAGGCGTGGAGTAATTACATACCCACGTGACATTCATTGCTGCTGCTACGACCGGTTAATATGAATTTTGCGAAGATTCAGAGTAGTCGCAAACAACGTCAATAAACGTCTTTTTATTATGTCTGTTCTTACGGGGAATAATAGTGCCTGAACGTGCCTGGTTGTGCAGGAGCACTCCCGCAACAACAAGCGCACTAAAGCGCTAAATACCCCACAAGAATCGTGCAATCTATGCTTTACGCACAAATCACGCAACAAAATTACTAAAAATATTTGGAATTTGCAAATTTTTTCGCAAATTTTTCTGCAATTTTTTTGTTTTTTTCTTAAAACGCACAAAAAAAGCCGCTCGCGCGGCTCTTTTTTTAAAAATCAGATGTCAGATCATTCATCCTTTCATTTTTCACCTTTCATCTTTCACCTTAAAAAGTGTGAACCTTACACGGGGTTTTATCGGGGTTTTGTCATGGTTTTGTCGTGGTCATCCTATTTAGTCCTTATCATCCCCTTATCATTCTATTATCATTCCATTACCATCACCTGATCATCACGCGACCATCTCCCGAGAACTCCCAACCAAGTCTTAATCATCTTCCCCTCATCACTCCATTAATCTATCCATCAATGATTTTGATCACGTGGTTTAATGATTTTGATCAACGTGGTTTTTTGTGTTTATCGCTTTTGAGTGTTTTGCTCCCTGAGTGGTGATGATTGGTGATAAAAACTATCCGAAAGCTCGCTTTCAAGAAGTTTTTAGCAGCAATTAGCACCGGTAGCGCAGCTACAAAACACTCAAAAGGGTTATTTTTGTTTTTGTTTTAGTTAGTACTCCTTCTTAATTTTTGATTTACTTTAATCCCCATCAGCAGTTTTTTTAATTCGCTTAATTCGTGTAATAATCGTGCCCTTTAGGGCTAAGAACATATATTGTCCATTGTAATTAGTTTAATTCGCTTAATTCGTGTAATAATCGTGCCCTTTAGGGCTAAGAACATATATTGTCCATTGCAGTTCTTATCTCGCTACGCTCGAACGATCTGCTTCGCCGTATGGTTGACCAAAATATCCTTTGTAGTTATTGACGCTATTGACGCAATTTTTTGCGTGAAACTTTGAAACTTTGAAACTTTCGCGTCTATCTCGCCTGATTCTCAACCCCTTGCAAAGTCTCATCAAAGTATCATTAGTATCATTCTTCCACCTCCGGACTTCGTCCCTACTTGATTCTTTTCTTGCTCATCGTATTGGCATTGTGATATACATAAAAGAAGCAAGACACGAGATTTCTCTCATGTCCGGCTAAAAAGAAAAACGTTTGTGCGAAGTGGTGTTAGTTACTCAGGATTCTCACAAGTTTTTGCGGATCTAATCTTGTGTCCCAAAACACGTCAATATAGATTATATCACCCTCTACGTGATAAATCATCTTGCTCAAATGATTGATGACCACATATCTATAAACGAATGAAACATGCGTTGCAGATAATTCTTCCTGGCCTGCTTTAGGAAAGCCAAGGATCTCCGCCTCTTTTTCTATTGTTTCCTTTTGGAACTTTAGAAGTGCCTGGTCGCCGAAGTTATCCCAAATGTACTCTGCAATACGCTGCCAAGCGTATGTTGCTTGTTCCGACCAAATCACTTTCATGCTACGCTCTGGATTTTATCTTTCACAAATTCATCCATCATCTGGTGAGCTTGCTCTTGAGTATATACCCGCCCGGCTGCTATATCCTGACGAGAGTGTTCCAAAGCTTGACGGAGATACTCATCTTCTGCATTCTGCCGTTGGCGAATATCTGCTTCCATCTGTTGCACGAACCACACCTTATCCTCCAATGGTAAAGTGACTAACACGTATTGCAGCAATCCGTTCAATGTTTCTTGTGCCATAATTGTCAGTTTTTGTTGTTACGCTCGGCGCAGAACTGCATTTTTGCTCGGCTCGAGACCTTTGCAGATGCAAAGGTACTAAAAAAATCTGACATTCGCAAACATTTGAGCAAAAATCTTTCTTTTTTGCCTTCATTTTTTGCATATCACTATGTCAATGTTCGTTTTGCCTCGGTTTATAGCCTCGAAGCGCGGCTATTGTTCTTATTTTTTTTGCCTTGCACTTTCTGTACTTTCTGCACTTTTCCCTTTCCTCAACCCCTCATTTCCCTTCCATTGTCCTTCCATTGTCCTTCCATTTCCCTTCCATTGTCCTTCCATTTACGGGTCAATATCGGGAGTAATTCACCTGCGGGCTTAGTCCTTTTCACTCCTTTCGGGCTTGCTCCTTTTTTGACGATTGTGTACATACAAAAGCAACAACCCCTTTCGGAATTGTTGCTTATAGAATTGATTTTGCGATATGGCTTACAGCACTGCTGCTGCGCGTCTCGGAAGCGTGAGTTTTGGTAGAATATTACGCCTACGTTTTGTCACTGTTGGCGTAATGAGGTCGTCATCCAGCGCGACGGCAATCTTCGCTATTGTAGCCATCGTTAAGTTATGCGTTCCACATAGCCAGCGACTCACTTCTGTCTCGGTCTTACCAAGCTTTTGCGCCAAGTCTTTCTGCGACATGCCTTTTTGCTCCAACAAGTCATAAATGCGGTTGGCAATCATCACTTGCATATCCACTTGTTTCTGAATCTCCGGAGTTAGGTAACGTCTCCGTACCTCGTCCATAATCGGATTAGTTGTGTTCATCTTGCCCTCCTTTTTTAATCGTTGATATAGAATGTTAACGTTCCGTGTAACTGAGTGCCTTTGACAATAATCTCTTTGCGGTTCTCTCGCTGACGGATTTCAAAATCAATCTTTTGCAAAGTCTCCACGCACTTATTCAGGTACGGATCTTCTTGGTAAGTCTGCGTTTCTTTGACACCGCCATTACCTAAGATGAGCACCTTACTGCTGATGCACAGACAGTACAAACGCAACCTTGATGACTCCAAATATGCGGGCAAAGCCTTTACTCTATCAGATGGCCTACCTTCGTAGCGGAAATACCGATCTTCGGCTCCCATCCGTTTGATGGTTTCCAGACGTCCCATGATAGTACCTAAGTCTTCACCATATTCCTCGTTATTCATATAGGTTAACAGGAACTTCTCAAACTCAGAATACTCCTCGCCGATGAATTGCGGAGAATAGATGCTAACGAACTCTCCTGACTCTAGTAATTTCAGTAGTAAATCTCTGCGCTGCATTGTTATCGATTTTGATTTGCGCTGCAAAGATACTATTTTTTCCGGAATTATGCAAATATTTGAGCAATAAAATCAACTTTTATGTATATTTTTCTGCATCTTTCGCATTTGAAGTGAGCAATTTACTCATTTCTATAAGTACACAATACATCAAAGATCTTTTTGCCTCGGTTTATAGCCTTGTGAGGCGGGCGAGGGAAATCAGGCATCGAAGATGGCGGAACCGATGCGAAGCATTGTGCTGCCGTTGGCAAGGGCAAGCGGGTAATCATCGGACATACCCATAGATAATTGACAATAGGACGATTGACAATTGACAGATTGCTGATTGCTGACTGCTGATTGCTGAATGAGCCACAGATATTGCTCGTGCAGGGTGCGGAAGCAACGGGTGATCTCCTCTTGGTCGTCGGTGTTCGTAGCCATACCCATAATGCCGCAGATACGGATGTTGGGATATTCCTGTACGGATTTGACGGATTGCACGGATGACTGTTCAATAGTAGTGTCAGATGTGTCACAACTATTCGCAATCAGGTCATGGAACTCGGGGATGGTGAGGCCGGATTTGGTTTGCTCGGCAGCTACATGAAGCTCGAGGAGGATATCCTGAACGATGCCCTGCTTGGCGGCTTCGGCATTGATGGCTTGTAGCAGGTGCTCGGAGTCAACCGACTGAATAAGGTATGGGCGCAAGCGCAGCAAGTCGCGGACTTTGTTCGTTTGCAGGTGACCGATGAAGTGCCAGCGGATATCGCCGGGCAAGGCGGCTTGCTTGAGCTTAAGCTCTTGCACGCGGCTTTCGCCGAAGTCGCGACAACCGGCAGCGTACGCCTCGGCTATCTGCTCCACGGAGTGGTACTTGCTCACTGCCACAAGGGTTACATCAGTGGGCAACGATTCCCTTATTTCACGCCAACGGGTCATAATTGTTCACGAATTAATCGAATTAAACGAATTATGAATGATTAGTTGCCGATTAGCAGGGACTTGATTTGCGTGGCGGAAGTGATGCCCGTGGGGAAGGACTGATACGCGCCTGACCAGATAAGTACCGGCACAACAGGGTTGGTATCTGCCACATGATCAAGCTGTTGCTTCTCGTTCGCCATAAGCATCCAATGCGGCTGCAAGGTGAATACTACATCGCCAAAGCCACGCTTGTTGACGGTATTTGCCAGCGCCACGCTGCCCACCGCTTCGATGAAGGGGAACGCCGCCGCCACACCCTCAAAATCCATCAGGAACGCTGCCACCTGTTGCTGCAGTTGGGGTAGGGACATATGTTTCTGCTCGATGAGCGTGCGGTTGAGGTAGATCGATTGTCCGTAGCCGCCATCTACCCATCGCTCCGTGCCATACAGCGCCATCAGATATGTGCCGGTAAGTGCCGCCGCGCGATCGATATTGAAGTACTGTGCGGGCATTCGTGCCGCGCTCAGCGCCTCGGTGTTCTGCCCGAGCAGGGGTCTGCCCATGACCACAACGCGCAGATTCTGTATGCCCACCGTCTGTGCCAGGCGGTCGATCAGATACCCCAAATCCTGATTGAGCCACAGGTACATATCTTCCTGTTCCGCCGAGCAGAGCTGATCGCTTGTGGCTTGCGGGCTGCGGGTGGTCAGATTCAGGCAGAGCAGGTCGGGGATGTTATCTTCGCCCAAGTGCGTCTGTTTCTGCAGCGCGAGTGCCGACTCGATGACCATGGTGTTGGCTATAGGCGTGCGCAGCAGTTGTTCGCTTGTGTAGCTGAATCCTTTCTTGCGTTCCTGTTCGGTGGGTGCGCTATAGAGGTCGATATCGATGCGCGGAGTCCATGTGCGAAGCAGCAACTCCTGTCGGCGTGTGCCTGCGTTCCATTCGATCAGGGCTTGCGGCAGTGTGTCGCCGTAGTACGAACTGCTGACCCATTCGGCACTCTGGCCATCCAGCCAGCAGCAGCCGTCGGCAGCGTGACCGGCCATAAGGATGGAGGTGTTGGCATCCAGTCCCAGCGAATAGATCTGTGCGCGCTGCCCGTACCGTACGCGCAGCTCGTCGCCGATGGTGGCAGCGAGCAGGTTGCGCGGTGAGCGTTGCAGCTCGCAACCTATACCGTGCACCTCCGTATCCTCCAAAATAGGGTGCGGCGTGCGGTCGCTGCGGCGGAACCATGTGTCAGCCGCTATGCCGTGGTCGGAAGGCGTAGTGCCGGTCATGAGCGTAGCCACACACTCCGAGCCGCCATACACGATGTGCGGAAATCGTACGGTTGTTTGATATGCCTCTTCCGATAGCGTGCGTAGTCCGCCTTGCTGCCAATACGGACGAAGCTGGTCAAGAGTCTCCTGACGCATTCCGTCCACCACTACAGCCACTGTCAGCCGAGGGGCAGCCGACAAACCCAGACTGAGCAACAAACCGGTGATTATGATCGCCAACGATAAATGATGCGTGCGCATAGATGTACAGAAGGAATGATTAGCAGGTACGAGCCGTAACCTACCAAAGGATGAATAGAAAAGAACGTGAGGAACGTAACCAACACGAGTAGCACGCCATAAACGGCGTACAAGACGTAATCCAGCCACCGCGTGCGCTTGAGTATGCGGCGGTCGTGGTACGATATGAGGGCAACAATCACGAACAGCACAGCCAAGCCGAAGTACCATGTGCCGTACCAAGGAATGCGCTCAATTTCAAACGGTTCGATGTTTTCGCCATCCACGAGCGGTGTGCCATCGGGATATCTCGCCTCGCTTACCCAGTTCATTACCTCTTCGGGCAAGAACAGCCGTTGCTCGCCGTGCATCGCCTTATCGGCTTTCGTGCCAAACAGCAGATTGATGCCCAGATCCGCCCAAGCGCCTTTGGGTATATAGCGCTGAATGAACTTACGGTACGTCACACCCTCCGCGCCCTGATAACTTGAGGTTATTGCCGACTCTTCGCCGCTGACTCCCGCCTCGCGGTCAAGCACGGCAAGCAGCAGGTTAAGCGGACGCGTGGCGCAATTGTCATATACGAAGTTATAGAGATAAACGCGGTTCTCGGGTTTGTAGTTCTCCACCAGCGCCCGATAGAACAGTTCGCGCGCCTCGGTCGATAGATGCAACTCTTGCAGGTTGACTGTTCTGCCGCCGCGGGTATAAGCCGTGATGAACCAGCGTGCACTCTCTTTGCCCAGCTGGTAGTAGGTCTCGCCGCGAACGAACTTCCAGTAGAAGTGCGAGGTGTTGAAATCGAAAATGCCGTAGTTATATACATCCTCAATGCCGCGATCGGGATCGATGATCATGATGGCTGTATGGCCAAAACGCTCGTAGAGCGCCTCGCCCGGACTACAGGTCACCAAATAGATACGTGCATTGTCAGAGAGCAGGTTTTCAGTTGCCGGCTCTTGGCTGTCGGCTATTTGCTCTTGGCTATGCGCCATGGGCGCGGCAAACCAACCAACCAGCAGCAGGCAGCACAAAAGGCGATATATACGGAAAATCTTCATATTTTTTTTATTATTGAATCGCTTGGGCAATAAGATTCGGCACGAAGGTTGCCAACGTGCCGAGCAGATAGCCGCAAACAACCTGCAGCGGGGTGTGCGACTCGTCATAGACGCGTGCAAACATCAGCAGCAAGGCAGCCGCCGAGCAGCCAATTAGTGACCATGTGGCACTGATACCTGTAGCCAGACTAAAACTCATCATCCCACCAAACAACCCGCCCAGGGCAGTGAGGTGGGCGCTAATCTTCCACTTGTAGTTGATGAGCAGCACAAGCAGCAGGGCGACTGTTGCCCCCACGGCAGTGAGATTGATGCACGTGGGCATCTTGATCACATCCCAGCAGAAGTATGCCCAAAAACCGTAACACACAATCGAATAGATATACGGCATCGTGCGCTGGCGGGCATTACGGATATAGATATCCGTCAGGTTACCGCGGCGAATCATCACCAGAATAACCGACAAGGGCAGCAGGCAGGTGAAGATTAGTGTGCCTACTACCCCTATCCAGATCAGCGGCGTAGGGTACTGGATGAGCGAACGCAAGCCCAGGAAATAGATGAGCATCCCGTAGGTGGGTATGAACATCGGGTACAGGACTGCCGAGATTGTTCGGGCTATGTAAAACAAAGTATTGTTCATTTTAATAATTGACGATTGATATATTGACGATTTACGATTTATTGATTTATTTTTTTTATTGACGATTGCTGTCTATCAATCAAACAATCCGGAACAATCGTCAATCAATCGGTCAATAGTCAATCGTTCAATCGTCAATCCACTCGTGGCTGTTACATTTGTTTGCGCAGGCGGGCGATGGTTTTGCCCAGTTGCTGGCGGTACTTGCTGATGGTACGTCGGGCGATGGGATAACCTGCCTCCTTCATGGCTTGTACCAGTTCGTCGTCGTTGAGCGGGTGGGCTTTATCCTCGCGGTCGATGATCTCGCGTAGTGCCTGTTTTATCTCGCGCGTTGATACCTCGTCACCCTCCACATTCTGCATGCCTTCGGAGAAGAAATGTTTGAGTGGGAAGACCCCGAACTCCGTTTGTACGTACTTGGAGTTGCTGACGCGCGAGATGGTCGATACATCGTAGCCGGTCTTGTTGGCTAT
This sequence comes from uncultured Bacteroidales bacterium, assembly GCA_902798965.1. Taxonomy (GTDB): domain Bacteria; phylum Bacteroidota; class Bacteroidia; order Bacteroidales; family Paludibacteraceae; genus Colicola. Next base: position 46,043 of record CADBYS010000010.1, read on the forward strand.
ATCCTGTAGGATCATCGGTTTGAGCGCCGCGTCGTCGCCTTCGTAGAAGAACTCTTTTTGCTCTTCGATGATAGCGAGCATGGTGCGTGTGAGCGTCTCGTTGCGTTGCTTGATGGCATCAATGAACCACTTGGCGCTGTCGATCTTCGATTTCACGAACTGCACCGTTTCTTTCTCAGCATCGGTGAGCTGGTTGCGTCGTCCGGCATAATCCTTCATCATCTGCTGGTAGTCGCTGCTGACATGCAGATCGGGTATCTCACTGTCAAGCAGTTGCATAACCAGTTCGCCGTCGCGGTTCTCGACGAGGAAATCGGGGATGATCGTTGCTCCGTGCGTGGAGTAGTTCGTGCCCGACCATTCGGCGCCCGGAGTGGGGTTGAGATGTTCGATCTCGGTAATCACATCGCGCATCTCGTCCTCGCTAAGTCCGCACTTGACGCGTATACGCTCGAAGTGCCGGCGGCTGAAGGCTTCGAAATGTTCGTCGAGGATCTGTATTGCCCGTTGCGTGGCAGGTGTCTGTTCGCGTTGCCTGAGCTGGATGAGCAGACACTCCTTCAGATCGTAAGCACCTACGCCGGGCGGGTCGAACTGCTTGATTTGCCGAATGATATCCTCCATCTGTTCGTGCGGCACGACCAGCGACTCGCGGAAAGCCAGATCGTCCTCCAGCTCTTCCGCCGTGCGGCGCAGATAGCCATCCTCGTCGATGTTGCCGACCACGAACTTGGCTATATGCCGTTCGGGCTTGGTCATGTGCGTGAGGTACACTTGCGACTTGAGGTGCTCCACGAGCGACTGCGAACCGCTCAGCGAGGAATCCATTGTATCTTGCTGATCGGCATAGTTCGTCAGGCGCGTCTTGTAGTCGGGCGTTTCGTCGTCGCTGACGTAATCATCGTAATTGAACTCGGGGTTATCCAGCGGGTTGTCGTACTTCTCATCGTCCTCGTACGGCGTTCCTTCGTCGATGCGGTACAAGTCTTCTGTCTCTTCCTCGGCGCGCAGCTTGTCGTCACTGTAGTCATCGCCATCCCCCTCATTGTCAATGGGGTCAGAGTAATCGTCGTCGTACCCCTCGCTCTTCTTCTGCTCCATCTCTTCGAGCAAGGTTTCCATATCCTTCCCTTCATCCAGGGCAGGATTCTCCTGTAACTCTTCGTTGATGCGCCGTTGCAACTCCACACCCGGGATCTCCAACATGCGGATGATCTGAATCTGCTGTGGACTGAGTTTGGTGAGTTGTACTTGCCGTTGTTCTAAGGATAAAGCCATATAGATTGACGATTGACAGATTGACGATTGACGGATTGCGATTTATGCGTTTACGGCGCTGATTACCTGCTGGGTGATGTAAGCGAGTTGTTCGTCATCCAGCTCAGTGTGCATAGGCAGCGAGAGCACGCAAGCAGCCAGCTTCTCCGCCACGGGGAAGTCTCCCGCTTTGTAGCGCGGGTCTTGGTACGCCTTCTGCAAGTGCAGAGGTATAGGATAATAGATCATGGCGGGCACCTTGGCTTCGGTCAGCCGGGCGCGCACCTGATCTCTGTCCACTCCGACGAGCCGGAGCGTATATTGGTGGAACACGTGTGTGCTGTAGGCAGCCCGTTCGGGTGTGAGTATATGCTCGTTGCCGGCAAACGCGCGGTCGTAGTAGTCGGCTGCGGCTTGGCGTGCGGCGATGTACTCATCCAGGTGCGGCAGTTTGGTGTCGAGAATTGCTGCCTGGATGGTATCCAGACGCGAGTTGACACCTATCATGTCGTGGTGATAGCGTACCTTCATTCCATGGTTAGCAATGACACGAATGCTCTCAGCGAGTGTATCGTCGTTGGTGAACAAGGCGCCTCCGTCACCGTAGCAGCCGAGGTTCTTCGAGGGGAAGAAACTGGTGCAACCTATCTCGCCCATCGTGCCGGCTTGCGCCGTGCGGCCGTCGCTGAAGGTGTAGCGTGCACCGATTGCTTGCGCCGTATCCTCTACGACATATAAGTGATGTTCGCGCGCGAGGTTGAGCAGCGGCTCCATGTCGGCGCACTGCCCGAACAGATGAACGGGTACGATGGCTTTCGTGCGCGGCGTGATAGCTTTGCGTACGGCTTCCACTGACATGTTCATCGTGCCCCATTCCACATCCACAACTACGGGCGTCAAGCCCAGCAGGGCTACGACCTCCGCCGTGGCGATGAATGTGAACGTAGGCGTGATGACCTCATCGCCCGGACGAAGTCCGAGCGCCATGAGCGCAATCTGCAACGCTTCTGTTCCGTTGGCTACGGGTATAACATGTTTGGCGCCTGTATAGGCTTCCAGGTTACGGGCAAACTGCTCAACCTGTGCGCCTTTCACGAAGGCTGCACTGTCTATTACTGCTTGTATGGCAGCGTCCATCTCAGGCTTAATCTTCTGATACTGGCGCTGCAAGTCCACCATCTGTAGGGGTTTCATAGGCTTCAATTAAGTATTCAACTTCTTCGGGTTTGACGCGTAGGCGCGTGATATGCTGGTTCAGACTGACCACCTTGACGCTCAGATGATCGTTGCCGGGTTGCGGCATATCGACGTACGCCTCCATGTCCTGTTCGGTGATGCTCGCGAACCAAGCCGTGCCTACGCGGAAGGTGACAGTGACTTGTTCGGGAAAGAGATGAAGTATCTGTCCTTTGTCACTCAAGTCAGGGGTACGGATGGGCACCGTCAGCGCTTTTTCGGTGAACTGCTCGCTTACTACGCTCAGCTGCACACTATCCGGCAACAACCGCAGCCCGGGCGGGCAGATGAGCGGCAGACGCGTTACGAACGTGTCGGTTATGCCCTCATAATCGGTCATGGCGGTGGCTACAGAACTGATCTGAGCCAGTTGCTGCTCTGTGCCGTAAACGTTCACTTCACTTGGCGTGAGTTGCACCTCGCCGCTGAACTGGTGTTGCGGTGCGGGTTTGGCTTGGCCGGTATATACCACCGGCACGATCTTCTCATGTTGGCGGGTGTAACTGCCGCGCAGTACCTCGGGCGTAAATTCCACCAAGCCTGCATCGCCCATCAGTTGCTGCGCAATCATCTGGCGTATCTCGTCCATGGGGATGATGAACTGCCCTTCTTCGCTATCGATGTAAAAACTGATATCGAACGTGAGCGCTAACTCCCGTTTGCGGTTGCGGAACAGGTCAACACCTTCGTCCTCCAGACGGATACGTATATGGTCAGCAGGCTGCTCGATGAAGATATAATCGTCCGGCAGGTTGGCGTAGGTGACAGGAATAGCGAACGTCACTTCGCGACGCGAACTGAAGGCGTTGGAGAACCAGATGATTGTAGCCAAAAGCACAAACATCAGGTACACCAGCGCATCCCTGCTATGCAGAAAACGCCTGAACTCGTGCCATTGATGCAAAAGCCACTCCTTCATCCCTGACCTCTGATCTGATTGCTGATATCTGACTTCTGATATTTTTTATGCCTGTTGTGCAGGTTGAGCATCAGCTGCTGATGCATATACACTGTTCTTGTCAACGCGGATAGTTACATCCTTGTCCACCGTGATGAGGAAATAAGTGTCTTTGACTTCCTTGATTTCGCCGTAGATGCCTCCGGCTGTAACAACCTTATCACCTTTCTTCATCTCTTCGCGTTGCTTCTGCAACTCTTTCTGCTTCTTCGATTGCGGACGAATCATAAAGAAGTAGAAGACTACGAAGATCAGGATCATCATAATCCAGAACGACCATTGGCTACCTGCCTGAGCGCCTTCGGGAGCTGTGCCCGCTGCACCGTTTTCCATCATCAATAAGATGCTTAATAAATTCATAATGTATAATTTTAATGCTTAATATTAATCTTCCATCACTTCCGCCTTGAGCAGCTTGTCTTCGCGCTTGAGCTGGCGGATGATACCGTCCAGAATGCCGTTGATGAAGAAATAGTTCTTCTCGCCCGAGTACTCCTTGGCTATCTCAATATACTCATTCAGAGATATTTGCAGCGCTATCTCGGGGAAGTTGCAAATCTCCGCCAGCGCCACAATCAGGATCACCCTGTCCATCCACGCTACGCGATCCGGATCCCAGTTCTTGAGGTTGGCATCAATCAGCCGGTCGTATTCGGCGCGGTTCTGAATGGCGCACATGAGCAGCGAGTTGGCGAAGTTGAGATCATCCTCGGAGTCGAACATCTCCAGCAGCGGCTGGTCAACACCCTCGTCCTCTTTGAACTTCCTGACGGTCTTCACCACGTACGAGAGCACGACATCCATGTCAATAACCCACGTGAAGTGGTCGAGCTCCAGCTCCATCTCTTCGAGCGCAGACAGCACCGCTTCGTTGGCGGGCAAGATCTCCGAGTAGATTCGGCGCCAGATACGTTTGTCCTCCTCGTAATCCGATTCGGCTTGCTCCATGTACTGCTTGTACCATTCCGTGGCTACCAGACTCAGATACACCGATTTGACGGCCGACATGCCGGCTTCCCAACTCAGGTGTCGCTCCTCGAGTTCACGACGCAAGCGGCGGTTGTTGAACAGCTGCTCGGCAAAGCGGTTCTTGATAAAACGTCTGTTCGGGCGCAAGGGTGTATGCGTAGCTTGGGCACGCGCTATGCGCTCCTGAAGTTGCTCGTCGGCGTACGTGGTAAGCGCACTCGAGAAGTCCAACAACAGCAGGTACAAATCGTAGGTGTCGGCAAAACTCTTGAGCAGTTGCTTGCGCGCCTCGGATGGCAGCGAACCTTCGTTTTGGTAATAACCAAACAAGGTCTGAACTACCTTGGTTCGTATTAGTGTACGATTGATCATAACAGCAATTTATAAAAAAACGCACAAAGTTACAAAAAATTTTGCATATTTGCAAGAGTTTATGCAAAAAAAATCGTATTTGGGGTACAAATTGACGTTTTTTTGCAAGAAAAATCAATCTTCTGTCAGTTTTGTTTGCAAATATCATTTTTTTTTTGTAATTTTGTAGTCGATTTCGTGAGCGAACGAGATCTGCCTTGGGACGGCAAATGTTCCGACAGTAGAATAGTAATTTGGGGTTGACCCCACAGTGAGATGGAAAATCGTAAAATGGATGAGAGACGGGAAACCGAGATCGTGTATTCCCGTTCGGTGAAAGCAGGTAAACGTATTTACTACCTGGATGTCAAGAAAGACCGTACGGGTGATTACTACCTGTGTATCACGGAGAGTAAGAAACGAGTGATGGGTGAGGAAACCCCGCAGTTCGAGAAGCACAAACTCTTCCTTTACAAAGAGGATTTCGAGCACTTCAGCGAAGGTTTGGAGGACGTGATTGCTTATGTAAAGGGGCAAGTTGGCGAGATTGAGTCGCGTCGCGAGTGGACACCGGAGCAAGCAGACAAACCCGCCGAGGAGGCTGAGGTTGCTGCCGAGAAAACCGAAGAAGAGGGCGAAAAGAAACGTGGATTTCTTGGCCGACTCATAGGCAAGGATTAAAAGCGTAGCAAGTGACCCGAACAGGTCACTTGCTTGCATATATAGCGGATATTTGCGGCACGATTTTTGAGGGAAAACTTAAGGAAGATATTTGTTCGCAGATAAACAAAGATAGTAGCAGTTTGGCAAAACGTGTGTTGATAGCGATGTCGGGGGGTATAGACTCCACGGTGAGTGCTTTGCTCTTACTAGAGCAAGGCTATGAGTTGGTGGGTGTTACGTTCCGCACGTTCGACAGCATCAAGGAGTCGTGTCTTGCCAAGGAGAAAGGCTGCTGCTCGGTGGAGAGCATCATGGAAGCGCGGCACAACGCTGAGCGGATGGGCTTTGAGCACCACATAGTGGATTTTCGCGACACGTTTCGCGAACATGTGATTCGTAACTTTGTGGACGAGTATGCGCACGGCCGCACGCCTAACCCTTGTGTGCTGTGCAACAGTCATATCAAGTGGGGTGCGTTGCTCGACGCGGCGCGGGAGTACGGCTGCGAGATGATCGCCACAGGGCACTATGCACGCATTGCCGAGCATGGTGGACATATGTACCTCAGGACGGCTGCCGATACGCGCAAAGACCAGACGTACTTCCTGTGGATGCTGACGGAGGACAACCTTAGGCACACGATCTTCCCGCTGGGTGAGCTGACGAAGGATGAGGTGCGGCAGATAGCCGCGGCGCACGGCTACGCGGCGCTCGTGAAGAAACCCGAATCGCAAGAGGTGTGTTTCATTCCGGACAACGACTACCGCGGTTTTCTTGCCCGCGAGGGTGTGCACCCCGAGGCAGGCGAGTACATAGATGCTACGGGCAAGGTGGTAGGCAGGCATGAAGGCTGCCCGTTCTACACCATCGGTCAGCGCAAAGGCTTGGGCGTGGCACTGGGCTATCCCGCTTTTGTGACGAAGATCGATACCGCCAGCAACCGCATCACGCTGGGGCAACACGACGAGCTGAATACTACTATGGTTAGCGCGCGCGAGATGCGCGTACGCGACGCGGAGTGGCTGAGTCGTTCGCCGGAGGTGGAGGCTCGTATCCGTTATCGCTCAGCGGCTACACCCGCCAGGCTGACGATAGATGGCGACAAGGCTTCGCTGGAGTTCGAGACGCCGGTGTGGGCACCTACGCCCGGACAATCGCTGGTGCTGTACAAAGACGGTTTGGTTGTCGCCGGTGGAATAATTTGTTAGATTATGGCAAAACAACATTTTAATATCAATCCCGAGACGCTGGAGATGGAGCGTGTGGAGCACGGCTTTGTGTATTGGCTGCGCAGGGCAGGGTGGTACATACTGGGAGGTATATGCCTGGGCATCGTGTTCTTCTATATCTTCTTTTCGTTCTTCCCTTCGCCCAAAGAGCGGCAACTCATATCCGAGAAGCAATCGCTGGAAGCGCAGTACGAGTTGCTGGAGAAACGTTGCGAGAGCATGCAATTGGTGCTATCCGACCTGCAGCAACGCGATGACAACCTGTACCGTGTGATCCTCGGCGCGGAGCCTATACCTATGTCTTCGCGCAAAGGCATAGCGCTGAATGCGGATTATTACGACAACATCTCCCGTCAGTCGAATACGCAACTGGCAGCCGACCTGACGCGTAAGGTTGACCTGTTGGAGAAACAGACCTATGTGCAGGCCAAGTCCTATGAGGAGATCATCGAGCTGGCCAAGACGCGCGAGATACGTATGGAGAATATCCCTGCCATACAACCGGTGCTCAACAAAGACCTGACACGTGTTGCTTCCGGTTACGGCGTACGTATCGATCCCGTGTATCATGTGCGCAAGTTCCACGCCGGCATGGATTTTACCGCGCCTACCGGTACGGAGGTGTATGCTACGGGTAATGGCAAGGTGAAGTTCGTAGGCTGGAAGCAGGGCTATGGCAATACGGTGATCATCGATCACGATTTCGGTTACGAGACGTTGTATGCACACCTGTATAAGGCGCTGGTGCGCGTAGGGCAGAAAGTCAAACGTTCGGATATCATCGCGCTGGTGGGCAGTACCGGTAAGTCTACAGGACCTCACTTGCACTACGAGGTTCATTATCAGGGACATCATATCGATCCGCGCAACTATTATTTCTACGACCTCAATCCCGAAGAGTACGACCGGATGGTGCAGCTTTCGAACAACTACGGCGATATGTTGGATTAAAGGTTGTTAGGTAGGACTTGACTTGCCTTTGCCCCCGTGTTGACCCCGATTGAGTTGCACACTTTTTGGACTCGAAGGGTACAAAAAAATATTCAGGCGCGTGGCCTGAATATTTTTTTGCTTGTCTTTTGCAGTAGCGATGCCTGTCAAGGCATTACTGCGCAGCGGAGTCGTAGATGTGATAGTAGTCCTCGACTATCTCGTGCATGCCGTTGCGGTCACATTGCTGGAGAATATATCCGAGCACTGCGTCGTAATGATCGAGCGTACTCTTCATGGCTTTGCGCTGATCTTTGTCGAGCGACTGCCCCCAAACGATGTACTCGGAACAGGTCTGTGCCACATCGCGCAAGATAGGCTCGGCTTTCTCCTTGTCGCCCATGCGCACATACAGCAACGCCATGGTGGCAGCAGTGTAGTCGTAGTTGACGTTCTTGCCGGGCAACTCCTCAAACGCCTTGTCGAGCACAGCCGTAGCACGCTCGTAGTCGTGGCGGTTAACCAGCACCTCAGCCAGTTGAGCGAACATCATGCGGTGCGTGCGGCACATGCGCAGGGTGTTTTCATCCAGATAGATGCCATCCGCCTTACAGTTGCCGTACTCGAACTTGTTCATCATGTTGTCGTACATCTGCTCCACAGCTACGCGCGGCTGCCCGTTCGGCGAGCGGTTGGGCGTGATATGATAAGCCATACCTGTGCATTCGAAGTACGGCTCCAAGCCCATGTAGTAATCAGGACCTACGCTTACGGCGAAGTACATCGGGCGCTGCCACTTGTTCTGGCTGAGCATCTCCATGATCATCATCTCCGAACGTGTGAAGCGACGCGCTTTCTTCAGATTGATATGACTGCTATCCGGAGCCAAGACGTACAGTTGATCGCTGGGGATATAGTTGTCGCCCTCGCGGTTCTTGGTCTTCGGGTCGTCGGAGCGGAGGAACTGGAAGGCTTTGCTGACCTCCAGCGGCTGGCCAAGTTTGTTGTCCGTCCATACCACTTCGTTCGTTCCCGGCATGAAATCCTTGTACTCCCAACTGATGGGCAGTGCCGGCGAATCGTAGTACGGGCGTTTCATCTGCGATATATACCAGTCAGTCTGCAGGTACGACAGGTTGCACACACGCAGGTCAGTACCTACGCCCTCAACCTCCTGATTGTACCACAAGGGGAAGGTATCGTTATCGCCGTTGGAGAAGATGATTCCTTCTTTCTCGCACGACTTGAGGTAGTTGGCACCGAAGTCGCGGCAGACGTATCGTTGCGAGCGGTCGTGATCATCCCAGTTCTGCGAAGCCATCTGTGCAGGCACGAGCAGAGCCACTAAGGTGATAACCACAGCAGCCACACTCTTCAGGCCTTCGCTCTTTATGGCTTGCATAACGCTATCTGCCAAAGCCAGCACACCGAAGCCGATCCATATACAGAAGGCGTAGAACGAGCCGGCGTAGGCGTAGTCACGTTCACGCGGCTGGAAGGGTGTCTGGTTCAAGTAAACGACAATAGCCAAGCCGGTAAGCAGGAACAGGAGCATTGTGATGGTGAACGAACGCAAGCCCACAAAATCTACAGCTTTCGACTTTCGACTTTCGACTTTCGACTGTATTTTCGTTTTCGATGCCTGCCAAACCATACCGATGATACCCAACAGCAGCGGCAACATGTAATAGACGTTGTGTCCCTTGTTCTCCTTGAGTTCGGTAGGCAGCTGGTCTTGATCGCCGAGCAAGGCGTTATCGATCACACGGAAACCGGTGATCCAGTTGCCCTTGTGGAGCTCGCCGTAGCTTTGCAGGTCATTCTGACGACCGGAGAAGTTCCACATGAAGTAACGCCAGTACATGAAGTGTACCTGGTAGCGGAAGAAGAATCGCAGATTCTCACCAAAGGTGGGAACGTTCTCCGTCTTCTTTTGTCCGCAATAGTCGTACTTCACGCGTTTGCCCTTGATGTCTGCCCATTGCTTGTAGGCGCTGACGTGCGAGCCTTGAGCCGACCACATACGCGGGAAGAGCATCATGAACTCATCCATGTAGATGTAGGTCGTCTTGTAGCCGGTGATTACATAGTGGTCTTTCTCGCCTTCTACACGCGGAGCGGGGGCGTATTGTGCATGTCCCTCTTTCTCCATCGGGATGCACATGTTGCCGCGGATCTCCAGCTTGACCGGCGCGTTATAGGTCTGACCGTACAGCAGCGGCGTATCGCCATACTGCTCGCGGTTGAGGTAGTACTTGAGCGAGAATACATTGTCCGGGCTGTTCTGATCCATCGGGGTGTCGGCATTGGAGCGGATGACCAATGCGGCATACGAGCCGTAACCGATGATGATCACGGCAATAGCCAGTGCGGTGGTGTTGAGTAGACGCGGGGTTATCAGTTCGCGCTTAACGAACAGGAACGCAGCCAATGCGGCTACAATCAGTATACCTATCAACGCACTTTCCCTGAGGAACGGAGTACCCGCCAAGGTGAATGCGCACAGGAATGCAATGACCTGCCGTGCTGTGGCACCTGGCTTTTGACTTTCGACTTTCGACTTTTGACTACTTTCTACCACAGCCCATACCAAGGCGGCTGCCAGCAGTACCAGATACACTGCCAGACCCGTGTTGAACGGCAGACCCATTCCGTTAACGAACGCCAACTCAAACCAGCCGGCGATAGTCGGCACACCGGGGATGATACCATACAGCACGAACGCCAGTATAGCTACCGAGGTCAGGAACGCCAGGCATACTCCGCCCCACGAGAATTGGTAGCGGCGGAAGTAATAAACGAGCACAATAGCCGGGATAGTCAGCAAGTTCAGCAAGTGCACACCGATGGACAAACCCATCAGGTACGCAATGAGAATCAGCCACTTATCCGAGCCGTGCTCGTCGGCATGCTCGTCCCACTTGAGTATGAGCCAGAACACAACGGCGGTGAACAACGACGATGACGCATATACTTCACCTTCCACTGCGCTGAACCAGAACGTATCGCTGAACGTGTATGCCAACGCACCTACAGCGCCTGCACCCAGCAGGCTGATGATACGTGCTACACTGTCAGGGGCAACAAGCTTGCGCGCCAGGGCAGTGATCGTCCAGAATAGGAACAGAATAGTGAAGGCGGATGCCAAAGCCGACAAGGCATTGACGCACATGGCTACATGCGACGCGTCGCTCGCAAACAGCGAGAAGAAGTGACCCATCAGCATGAAGAAAGGCGCTCCGGGCGGATGGCCTACATCCAGCTTGTCGGCCGATGAGATGAACTCACCGCAGTCCCAAAACGACGCCGTGGGTTCCATTGTAAGCAGATACGTGGCGGCTGCTACGGCAAACACCAACCAGCCGACAACCACGTTCCACAACTTGAATTGTTTTTCCATATTTTTGCTAAAATTCTTTTTTTGCACAAATCAGCCTGCAAATTTACAAAAAAAATATGATATATGCAAATTTTACTGATAATTTTTCACTTTTTCGCTCTAAAATTTGCAAATAAGCGATTTTCTTTGTAACTTTGCACCCAAATTATACTGTTTTATGAAACATCATCTGTTCCTTTCCGTGTTTTGTGCCTTGCTGCTGTGCGGTTGCCGTTCGTACAGCGAAAAGGAAGGTACCCTCGTGTGCGGTGTTCCCGTCAAGGGTTCGCCGTGGCAGTTTGCCGCAGCCTTGGCGGACGACAGCAAGCATGCTTTTACGCCGGAGAGCGTTACGGTTTTCGAGAAAAAGGCGTATATCCGGGGATATGTCAATACCAACCTGTCGGAGCATCCCTACCATGAGTTTCCGTACGAGAACGGCTTGGTACCCGGGGAGATCTGGTGCGAACTGGAGGACGGCAAGGTGGTCAAGGCGCGCTTGTATCAATCAGTGTTTGATTAGCATCAACATACGCCATTCGCCGTTCGCGCGCGTACAATAATATTGTAAACCTTGACGCTCAGCTTCTGCCACCAGCGCGGGTATATCCTGCTCGTAGAACCCCGAGATCCACAATTCGCCTCCCTGCTCCATGTTTGCCGCATAATCGTGCATCTGCTCCAGGAGGATGTTTCGGTGGATATTGGCCATGATCAGGCTGTTGCTGCCCTGCGGAACGTTGGATGCATGCAGCACTTTGATGTTCACCTTGTTTGCTTCGGCATTTTCGATAGCGTTCCTGACGCTATTCTCATCTATATCCACCGCCACGACGCGTTCGGCTCCTAACTTTGCCGCCATGATTGCCAGCACACCTGTGCCGGTGCCCATATCCAGTACTGCTTTCGGCTTTTGGCTTTCGACTTTCGACTTTTGACTTTCGACTAATTCCTCAATCATCATCGATGTTGTCTCGTGATGCCCCGCGCCAAACGCGCAATGCGGCGTGATGCGTACGCCCATGGGCAACTCTTCGATCGGATGTTCGGCTTCCCACACGGCGTTCCAGTTCTCGTCCTTGCACGGCTCGAAAGCCTCCAGGCGGGCTGATGCAGAACGGATTACCTCCTGCAATTCGTCCGCAAAGTCTGCTTGGCTGTCTACCAGGTCGGCGGGGATATAGGCATGCAACAGGTTTTCCTCCTGCTCAAACGAATCAAAACCCATATCCGCCAATTGTTGCGTCAGGATATCTACCTGCCACTCGGCAAGCTCATCGCAACGGATTATAGCTATGTTGTATTTCATCTTTGTATCTAATTACTTACCTTCTGATTTTTTGTTTTGCAAACAGATGTCGCACATGCCGCAAAGTGGCGCCTCCAGTTCGCCGAAGTACCCGAGCAGCAGTTGCGAGCGGCAATAATGGTTGTTTTCGGCATATTCGGTCATAGCCTTGAGGTTGCGCTCGAAGACCTGTTTGCGTTCGCTATACACACGCGGAGCGAGCTGCACCTCGGCCTGGCGGTTAACGGGGAAATGTACGATGCTGACGCGTTGAGCGGGTATGTACTTGATGATCCGCTGTTTGGAGAGTGCAATGAGCGAACTGTTGACCGCAAACTCTGTGCTGCCCAAATCTTCCGCCAAGCGCGGCAGATGAATGAACTGTGCATCGGTAAAGATACCTGTATAGCGGCGCATCAGCGCACTGAGCAGTCGTTCCTGATAGGGCGATTCGTCCAAATGGTACATCTGTTCCTTATCTATCAGTATGCGCACGCGCGGCTGCAGATTCTGCTCGTCGGTAAACGAGATATACCCTGCTTGGGTAAGTATCTGCAGGGCAGCGTAGGTTGTCAGGAAGGATAGGTGCATATCCGTGCAGAACTGCTCCACATCCAGTGCGAACGTGGCGTCTCTGCCCGAACCCAGACCTATTGTCAGGTAGTCACACAACAGCTGATACACACGTTCTATCTCTTCTGCCGGCGGGTAGTTGTTGCTGATGCGTTGCTTGACGATCACGCTATCCTTCGGTGCATGGAGTAGCACGCACCAGGCTGTTTGGCCGTCGCGCCCCGCTCGTCCGGCTTCCTGGAAGTACGCCTCGATGCTATCCGGCAGGTCATAATGGATCACGAGCCGCACATCGGGTTTGTCGATGCCCATGCCGAAAGCGTTCGTGCACACGATCACCCGTGTCTTACCGTCCTTCCACGCCTGCTGCTTGGCGGAGCGCTCGGATGCCGGCAAACCGGCATGGTAGAAATTGACGATTGGATAATTGACGATTGACGATTGATTGCCGATTTTCTCATTTAGCCATTCTGCCAGTTCCTTGGTGCGCTTGCGGTTGCGCACATACACGATAGCAGTGCCCGGCACGCGCTGCAGGATATGCAGCAGTTGGCCTTGTTTGTCTTCGGTGTGACGCACTACATAATGCAGATTCTCTCGTGCGAAGCTGGTGCGGAACACGTTCGGCTGCTTGAAGCCGAGTTGGCGCTGTATATCATCGACCACCTCGGGGGTGGCAGTAGCCGTCAGTGCCAGCACAGGCACGTCAAGCACATTACGTATGTCGGCTATGCGCAGGTACGACGGACGAAAATCGTAACCCCACTGCGATATGCAGTGCGCCTCATCCACGGCAATCAGTTTTACGGGCAGTTGCACCAGCCGCTTGAGGAACGTCTCGCTTTCCAGACGTTCGGGCGAGACGTAGAGGAAGCGGTATGCTCCATACAGGCAGTTGTCGAACACCACGCGCTGCTCCTCGTGCGTCATGCCGGTGTAGATGGCTGCGGCAAGTATATTGCGCTTGCGCAGGTTGGCTACCTGATCCTTCATCAGGGCGATGAGCGGTGTGACCACCAGGCATAAGCCTTCGCCATCGGCATCGTTGTCGGCCATCACCATCGTCGGCACTTGGAAGCACAGCGACTTGCCGCCGCCCGTAGGCAGCAAGGCGAGCGTATCGTTGCCCGCCAGCACGGAATCGATGATCTCCGCCTGCATGGGGCGGAACGCATCGTAGCCGAAGTAGGTATGTAAGGCTTCCTGTGCAGTCATTGTAGTCGAAAGTTAGACCCTCCCCAGCCCTCCCTCATAGGGCGGGAGTATATACCAAAAGTTAATAGCGATTACCAACGGTGCGGGTGGAGTAATCCTCCCACAAGGGATATAAGCGCGTAATAAGGATAAACGATTGCGAGCAGCAGTACCTCGTACCACGCAAAGCCCTTGCCGCGAATGAGCGAGCACTCGAAGGGCAGATACAGCAGAACGAGTGGCGGACATAGCAGTTGCAGCACCATGGCTGCGGCTACCGTCGCACCGTATAGACATATGTCTTTATCCGTGTAGTGTGGGGCTTTGCCTGCCCAGCGCATCCGCTGCCTGAGCAAGGTGCGCAAGGTAGGCTGTGCGGTGACCACCGCCGTGAATCTCTCGGGGTTCCCGCAAACATCGTGCAGTGGGGTGTCTTCACCACTCACCGTTATTCGTTTTCCTGTTCGCTTGCAGTATTCCAGCAGGAACATATCGTCGCCGCTTGGCAGTTCGGGGTGCAAGTGCGGTTCGGCTTCCAGCCACACGCTGCGCCGCACCAGCAGGTTCGCGCCGCTGCATAGAATAGCTCTGCCTAGCTCTGCCGTCCGGATAGTAAGTGCCTGCAAGGCGGTATATTCAATCACCTGCAGGCGCTCAATCAGGGTGTCGTGCGCGGCGTGCATCCGCAGCGGTAGAATCATCAGGTCGGCATCGCCGAATAGCTGCAATGCCTCCGCGTCGCTCGCCTCAGGCAACAGCACATCATCGTCGTGCAACCACAGCACATCCGCTTCCGAGGCGTGTATCAAACGATGCAAGGCGTATTTCTTACCTTTCCCCTCGTCGTTCACTCCGCGAATGGGCGTAATATGTGCCAGGGTGAGAGCCATCAGCGATCAGTTATCAGCTATCAGCAATCAGTCAGCAGGTTCGCTGATTTCCATGACTCGATAGTGGCTATCGCATCTTTCTTGGCCTGTTCGGGCGATACCTCGTATTCTGCCAGCAGCAGCTCAGTCAGTGTGTCGGCATCAAAACTATCTTTGTCTGCCACGTTGCGCCACAGGTAGGCAGCACTCTCGTTGAGCGTGATCATCGCGTTGAAGTTCACCAAATCCACGCTTTCTGCTATCAGCAGGTACTCATTGCCCAGCGGACGTAAGGCAAATCCCTTAACTACTTTCATATTATTGACGATTTACTAATTTACGATTTACGATTGATTGACGATTATAATTGATTGACGATTGATTAGATGCATACGTGCCGGTAGATCTTGAGCCACAACCTGCGCGTGCGCAACATATGTCGCCACAGCCATGCGCGTGTCAGGGGTTTGCTGCGGCCTTTGGGCGAATGGATGGCTACCACCTTGGCGAGCACCTTATCGGCCGTGCACTGTTCGCAGCCTTGCAGATTGCCGTCGCCCATCAGGGTCACCTGCTCTCCGTCCAAGCGGTAGATACGGTGTAACACGTAGTGCTGCGGCTGCACTTCGGCGAGCACAATATCGCCTACTGCCAATGCGCGCGGCAGTACCAGAGTTACATTATCTACACCGCCCTCGATGTACGGCCGCATGCTCACACCTGTGGGCGTGAATACGACCTGCTTACCCTCCTTCACCAGACGGCTGATCTCAGGTATAAATATCTCGTTAGGCAGTTGCATCTAACCAATGAATTTTGGAATAAGGAGTAAAGATCGCTTCGCTAAAGGAGTAAAGACAAGTTACATCAGTCGAATACATTTAAGTCTTTATTCCTTACTCCTTACTCCATAATCAATCCTTTAGACTATTTCGTCGCCTCATAGCACAGCCGTGCCGAGGCTTTGTCCGGCAAGCACTGCAGTTTCTTGATGGGCACGCTGAGAACGATTGTGCTTAGCGTCTCGTGCAAACCGTCCATCGCCTCGTGCAGCACTTTCATGCCTGAGCATGACGACAGCATATACGCATACGCCATCGAGGGCGTCACGTTGATCATCTTATTCTCGGGTGCTTGCTCCAGATGAACGATGGCGGCTACGGGAACGCGCTCGTTGCGGTAACAGGGCGTCTTGCCGCTCCACGGCGATCCATATACCCACAAGTGCTTGTCCTTGTCAATCAGCAGGATAGGGTTGTCGTCGTTGAGCAGGTAGGCAGTGTGGAACTCCGCCAGCCATTGCCGTGCGTGGGTGGACTTGCCTGTGCCCGAGTGGCCTAAGAACAGTCGTGCCTTGCCCTCATGTACCACTACGGCAGCATGCATCTCCAACACACCGCAATGCGCCGTGGCAAAGGCATACAGCAGCATCGCCGCATTATCGATGGCAAAGCGAACGGCGAACAAGTTCAGGTCTCTGAGGATTGACAAACGTGCCTGACGAAAATCCTTGCCGACACGAATCTCGCAGCACAGCGGCGCATCAGCCACCTGCGCGATGCGGAACAGCCAACCCTGCTCATTGTGATAGACCTCGATGCGCGGCATATCCTGCTCGGCATTGTCGGTAAAGAAGTGTTCGTAGCCCGCAGGTTCGTCTATCGTGTCCACTGTTTCCAGCTCGATGGCAAAACGCCGCTCCTGCTCAGCATACGACTCGTTCGGCACACGGAACGGTGCCATGTTCGCTGCCACCATCAGGTAGCGCTCATCGCCCGACAAGGTGAACAGCTGCTCGGCAACGCGGTATGTATAGGTTGTATTCATATTACGATTTCAGTTTTTCATCTTTCGACTTGTAGTAAGCCACTTGGTTAGGATCGTTCTTGTCGCGCTCCAGGTGCTCGGCTATACGGCGCTTGCCGCCACGGAACAGAAGCCAGCAGAAGACGTAGAATGTGAGCACGAGCAGACCGCTTAGTATGGTTCCCAGACTGGCCATGAACAACAAACCGTCGTACAAACCGTGCAGGGTGACAGGCACCCAGATGATACGCGAACGGTCACGCCACGACATGTCGCCGAAATACAGCATGGAGTAGAAGTAACCCATAGCCACTGCGAACATGAAGTGTCCGGGTACGGCAAAGATTGCACGGCTGAAGGCTACGCTCTGCCACTGGTCGAGGTTGCTGAGCAGATAGATGATGTTTTCCGTTCCCGCAAATCCCATACCGATGCAGCAAGCATATACGATGCCGTCAAAACGCTCGTCAAAGTACGGATTCTTGCGCAGCAGCAGCCACAACATCAGCAGTTTCGCCAGCTCTTCGGGGAGCGCTGCACCCACAAATGCCTTCCATAGTGCCTGCAGAAATCCTTGCGGAGGATCAGGAACAAGTCCTACACCCATAAGCAGTCCCTCCAACAGTGCCGCCAGCATAGCTGACAGCACGCCATAGCCCACACCGCGTAGGATAAGGTTGACAGGTTCACGTTGGTACTTGTCTTTCCACCAGATGTAGAATACTAACAAAAACGCCGGCAAGATCGCCGCAAAAATAATAATCAAAGAGTTCATACTGTTGTTCTTAAATCAATTTCTGTATCATTTATCTGTTTTCTCTTCTCCCCACAGGTGTTTCATCCATTCGGCCATGCGTTGCTCGGCGGGACTGCCTTGTGCGTGCCAGAACTGCCGTCCTTGCAGGGCATCGGGCATGAACTGCTGTTTTACGAAATGGTTCGGGAAGTCGTGCGCATACTTGTATCCCTCGCTGTAGCCGAGCTCTTCCATCAGTTTGGTCGGGGCGTTCCTCAGGTGCAAGGGCACGGGCAGATTGCCGCTCTGCTGCACTTCCGCCAGGGCTTCGTCGATCGCCAGGTAGGCGGAGTTCGACTTCTGCGACGTGGCCAGGTAGATCGTTGCTTCGGCCAGTGGGATACGTCCTTCCGGCCAACCGATCTTGGTGAGCGTGTCGAAGCAGGCATTGGCCACAAGCATGGCGTTGGGGTTGGCAAGACCTATATCTTCGCTTGCCGAGATCACCAGTCGCCGAGCGATGAACTTGGGGTCTTCGCCACCCGCAATCATCCGCGCCAACCAATAGATAGCGCCATCGGGGTCGCTGCCGCGGATGGACTTGATGAAAGCGGAGATGATATCGTAGTGCAGTTCGCCGTCCTTGTCGTACGCCACGGGGTTCTGTTGCAGCAGTTGGGTGATGGTGGTGTTGTCGATGACCGTCGTGCCGGAGTTGCTCACCAGCTCGATGATGTTCAGCATTTTCCGTGCATCGCCGCCCGCATAACGCAGGATGCTTTCTGTTTCCTTGACCTCAATGTGTTGCTCGCGGATCACCTCATCCTGCTCCAGTGCCCTGTGCAGCAAAGTCAGCAGATCATCTTTCCCGAGCGGCTTGAGCACATATACCTGACAGCGGCTGAGCAGCGGCGTGATCACCTCGAAACTCGGGTTTTCGGTTGTGGCGCCGATGAGTGTGACAAGTCCTTCCTCCACCGCGCCGAGCAGACTGTCCTGCTGCGATTTGCTGAATCGGTGTATCTCGTCGATGAACAGGATGGGGGAGCGCTGGTCGGTTTGTGCGGCAAACAGTCCTTGCTGCGTGCGGCGAACCTGCCGGGCTTTATCCAGCACCTCGCGCACCTCTTTCACGCCCGCGGTCACTGCCGACAGGGTGTAGAACGGCCGTTCTAACTGATGGGCGATGATCCGCGCCAGAGTCGTCTTGCCCACACCCGGTTGTCCCCACAGGATGAACGACGAGAGGTTGCCGCTCTCGATCATCTGCCTCAGTACGGCTCCCTGACCTACCAGGTGCTTCTGGCCTATGTAATCGTCCAACGTTCGCGGACGTAACCTTTCTGCTAACGGTTGCATGTTGCTTCAATTAGTTCTTGCGCATTCTGCATAGCGGATGCGGTGGGTGTATTGCCGCTGAGCATCGTGGCAATTTCCGTCACGCGCTGCTCGGCAGTGAGGGTACTGATATGCGTCTCGGTGCGCGTCTTGGTGTCTTGCTTATATACTTTGACATGCTGCTCGCCGTATGCGGCAATCTGCGGCAGGTGGGTGATAGCTATCACTTGCCGGCTCTGCCCCATGCGGCGCATGATATCGCCCATGCGCGTAGCTACGCTGCCGCTCACGCCGGTATCTATCTCGTCGAAGATGATCGTGGGCAGCGCCGAGGTGGCTGCTGTCAGTGCCTTGATGGATAGCATGATACGGGCTATCTCGCCGCCGGAGGCAACATCTGCCACGCGCTGCAACGATTGTCCGAGGTTGGCTGCGAACAGGAAATCCACGATATCGTGCCCCGTAGCGGTATACTCCTCGGCAGGCGTGATGCTCACCTCCATCTTCGCGTGGGCTATGCCCAACTGACTGAGGTCGGCAATCAGCCGCTCGGCTATGGGTTGGCAAACCGCCTTGCGCGACTGCGTCAGTTTGTCGGCGGTTTGTGCCATCTGCCGGTAGGCTTGTTGTTTCTGCTCGGTTAATCGCTCTATCTCCTCATCGAAATGCTCCAACAGTTGGGATTGTCGTTCCAGCTTGGCTTGCTCGGCGAGCAGTTCGCTTATCGTGCGGCAACCGAACTTGCGCAACAGAGTCTGTATGAGCATCAACCGCTCCTGCACTTCCGCCAGGCGCCGCGGGTCATCTTCGATGGCATTCATCCGGCTGTTGGCTTCCTCGGCTATATCCTTGAGCTCGATGTAACTGCTTTGCAGACGTTCCTGCAGTTCTTGCGATGCAGCACTCAGATCTATCTCGCGCAGGATTTGCAATAGGGATTGTTCGCCTCCGTCGAGCATGTTGTATGCCCGTTGCAGACTCAGCCTTATATCCTCGGCGTGGGACAGGGTATATTCCTCTTGCTCCAGTTCTTCCTGTTCGCCCTCTTGCAGGTTAGCTTCCTGCAACTGATTGAGCTGGAATAGCACATAATCCGCATCCCTTTGTGCCTTGGTGGCTTGTGCCTGCAGGTCGCTCAGCGCGGCTGCGGCTGCCAAATATGCCTCGTAGGCTGCGGTGTAGGCTTCGCGCTCAGCGATGTTCTGCGCTATGGCATCCACCACATCAATCTGAAAACCGCTATCGGCGAGCAGCAGGTTCTGATGCTGGCTGTGGATATCGATCAGGCGCGCGCTGAGCGTCTTCAGCTCGGCCATGCTTACTACCTCATCGTTCACGAACGAACGTGAGCGGCCGTTCCTGTTCAGCTCGCGGCGGATGATCAGCTCTTCGCCCTTATCCACGAATGTGGCTTCAATCACGCATTTCTCTTCCCCCTCGGTGATGGTACGGGTGTCGGCTTTGGCACCCATCACGAGCGCCAGCGCACCGAGCAGGATACTCTTGCCCGCACCTGTCTCGCCGGTCAGCACCGTGAATCCCTCACTCAAGTCGAGCTCCACATCCGCTATCAAGGCGTAATTATGTATTGCTAAATGTTGTAACATGTTATTTCATGAATAAGGAGTAAAGACCGCTTCGCTGAAGGAGTAAAGACGAGTTACATCAGTCGAATCCATTTCAGTCTTTATTCCTTACTCCTTATTCCTTATAGTCAATTTTGTTTCTCGTTTATGCGCTCGTACGTGTTCTGCTTCGTGGGATCGATGCGCATCAGTGCCTCATATACGTCCTGTTTCTCCTTTTCCGTGCCGCCCTTGAAGATGTCTGCCAGCTCGTCGGCCTTCGCGTCCAGGAACAGACTGACGATATACGTTGCGGGGCGAGCGGTGTTGGCTTTCACCAGCACGTTCATTCCTTCGGCAATACGTGCCCGTCCGTTGGCTACGTTGGCAGCCATCTGATCCAAACCCAAACGGTGGTACTCATAGACATATTCGCGGAACGGCTTGAAGGCGGCGTCTTGCAGGTTGGAGATGATCGTGTAGCGGTTCTTGTTGCCGCTGCTGCGGTCGTACGCGAGCCATGCTTGTTGCTCGGCTTCGGTCATGCTGGCACTTTGGCAGGTCTGCACGATGGATTCGCAGGCCTCAAAGCAGCCTTGACCGCCCATGCGCGAGTAGGTTGCCAGATCGCAACCGATGATCAGGTAGCAGTAGTACGCCAACATCGCCGTCAGGTTCGTGGTGAACGTCGATTGCTGGAAGTCCAGGCGGTCGAAGTCCTGATATACGAAGTTGAAGTACTTGTCGCGCAAGTTCAGCACGGGTGTCATGTACGAGGTGCCATATACCGGTCGGCGGGTTTGTAGCGTCATCTCGCAGCGGTACTCATTGTCCTCCACGCTGCCCACCACAATCAGCATACTGCACTCTATGCGCTCCATATCGGCGAACGTCATGTTCGTCCACTTGGTGGTGTTCATGTAGTCCTCGATCGACTTCTGCAACAGTTCAAACGACTGCTTGTTCGTGCCCTCGATCTTCTCGCTGTTCACCGTCACCTTGCAGTTGATCTCCTGTGCCGCGCACAGCATACAACATGCCAATGTTACTATGCTTATAACTATTTTTCTCATCATAGGCATTCGACTTTTGTCTTTTGTCTTTTGTCTTTTGTCTTTCGACTATTTGTCAATAGAAACGATGTTCCCCGTCAACGGATTGAACTGTATCTTCGTTGTGCCGTTGAGCAGGGCGGCATTCACGGGCACGCTCACGCCCCATTGGGCTATATCCACATAGTCGCGCACCAATTCCTGTTCGCCGTAGGTGACGGTCATCTCGCTGCGGCTGGGCAAGTTGTAATAGATGCTTGTGCCGGGTTTCTGCGAAGGTTTCTCGTTCGCCTGCAGTTGGTGAACGGTCTTGCTGATGGCTATGTGTATAGGCTCGCCGCTCAGGTCGTCGGTTGCCACCACGCCGTAGTACTTGCTGAATCGGAAGAGTATGCCTTCCTCCTTCTTGCCTTCGGCCTTCGGGGTGTAGGTCAGTTCCTTAACATGATGCGTCACGATGCGGCGACCTACGAACAGTGCCGTCAGCTCCTTCTCGCGTTTGTTGAGCTCCGCCAGCACGAGTTTCAGTGCCTCGCCGTCAGCGGGGTATTTCTCCACATCGCCGCCGAGGATGTTCAGGCGCATCTCGCGTATGCGGTAGATCTGCTTGGCTGCACCTTCCGCCATCTTCGCGGTGGAGGAAGCCATCAGCTGCTCTTCCAGCAAAGGCATCAGGCTGGTTGTCTCTGTGCCTATCTTCGTCTCGTTTTTGGTTTTGGCGGGGAACTTGTAGTCTTTCGCCTTTCGCCATTCGTCTTTCGGCTCCATGTTATATCCGGCTAACGTGCCGAACGGCGTGAGGCTGATCAGTTGCAACTTGGCGCTCTTGTCGCTAAGCACATATTCCCGCGCGGGGTCGGCTATGGCGCTTGGTGTCACCTTTACGTTGTTGAGCACAAACTGCTTTTCGGCCTTCGTGATCACATCTTTCGTGCCAAGGTAACGCTCCGAGTACTGATAGAACTGCCCGACTTCGGTCACTACCTCGTCGTACTCAACCGTCACTTTCAGTTGCGTGAGAGGCATATAATATACCAACACGGGTTCTTCTTCCGGCAGGGTCAGCGCCTGCATATTGCCTAATGACAGGCAGCATAGTACTGCCATCATCCAAATCTTTGTATATCTCATATGTTTTTTATTTTTCTGTTTTTTGGAATAAGGAGTAAAGACCGCTTCGCTGAAGGAGTAAAGACAAGTTACATTAGTCGAATCCATTTCAGTCTTTATTCCTTGCTCCTTACTCCATATAGTCCATTCCCATAAAAATCCTCCACGCCGCTTCGGCTTGCCCCAAGAACATCCCTAAGCCGTTCAGTGTTATGGCGCCATGTTTCTCGCCTTCTTTTAGGAACTTCGTCTGCGGCGGGTTGTATATGCAATCGAACAGCAGATGATGCTCGGTGATCCAGTTTACCTCGGGCATCTCGTCTTCGTGCGGTTTCATGCCCAGCGGGGTGCAGTTGGCTATGATGTAATGTGCCCGCACAACCTCGCGCGTCAGGTCGGCGTAGGTCAGGTCGCCTTTGCCCGGGGTGCGGCTGACGGTCGTCACTTGTACGCCGAGTTGCTCCAGCGCGTAACGTACGGCTTTCGCTGCCCCGCCTGTACCCAAAACCAACGCTCGTACTACATTCGGCTTTTGGTGAATACTCCCACCCTTTGAGGGAGGGTCGGGGAGGGTCTGGCTTACGACAAATGGCCTTAGCGTTTCCATCACCCCGATATAATCGGTGTTGTAGCCGCGCTTGTTATGTACCACGTTCACTGCGCCTATCTGTTCGGCTGCCGGGTCGATGCTGTCCAGGTAAGGGATGATCGCCTCCTTGTAGGGAGAGGTCACGTTCATGCCGTCGAGCGAGTCGAGTAGGGGAACGACATCCTCTATGCGTTCCAGTTCATATATGTTGAAGTCGGCTTCCACATGTTCCTTTATGAACAATGCGTCGAAATAAACCTTCGACATCGAGTGCCCTAACGGCTTCCCTATGATTCCAAAATGCTGCATGTGTGTTTTTTGATTACTACTGTTGCTCCATTTAATGTAAATTGCTTGCCGCTTTCCCCGCGTTGCATGGCTTCGTATATCGCCTCCACGTCTTTGGGCTGGTAGTCCTTGAGTTGTTCGTACAGCTCCACCAATTCCCGTGCCCTCGTCTGCAAGCCGTCCTGCTCATCGGCATAACCTTGCATGTAGGCGGCTGTGGCGCAGATGTTTTCTATCTCTCCTTTGCTTCGTTCGCTCAGCCAGGCACGTATGCCGTTGCGGCGGATGGTGGTGTCGCTGTTCGTGGAGTCCTCCACCCAGCCTATATGCCGTATGTCGCGCAGGTAGTGCTGAATGTACTCGTGCGTAGTGCACAGCAACGGTCGGATCACCATCGGTTCGCCTCCTGTCACGGGGTTCACGCTCTTCGGCCGCATACCTCCCAGGCCGCGCAGTCCCGCACCGCGCAGCAGGTTCATCACTACGGTCTCTGCCTGATCGTTCTGATGGTGCGCCACGGCTATTGCCTCGCAGCCTTCCTGCCGGGCTACCTGCTCAAACCATCGGTAGCGCAGTTCCCTGGCAGCCATCTCGATGCTCAGGTGCTTGTCGGCGGCATAACGTTCGGTGTCAAACTCCTGCACAAGCAGACGCACCTCCGTTCGCTCCGCCAATTCCCGCACGAACTGCTCGTCGCGGTTGCTCTCCTCGCCACGCAGGTGGAAGTTGCAATGGGCTACGATGCAATCATATCCGCCTCGGTGCAGCACATCCAGCAGCGCCACGCTATCCGCGCCGCCACTCACGCATACCAGCACCCGTGCTCCTTGCCCGAGCAATCCTTGCCTGCGTATATATTCCTGCACCCTGCGTAACATGTTTCTTTTGAGTAAGGAGTAAAGACCGCTTCGCTGAAGGAGTAAAGACGAGTTACATCAGTCGAATCCATTTCAGTCTTTATTCCTTATTCCTTATTCCATTTGTCCTTTTAACTAAACTTCAATCATTTTGTTGACAATCGCATAGATCGTCAATCCTGCTGTGGAGTGGATATTCAGTTTGCGGGCGATGTTCTTGCGGTGGGTGATGATCGTGTGCTGCGACAGGTGCAGCTTGTCGGCTATCTCCTTGTTGCTCAGCCCTTCCACTACGCCGATCAACACGTCCTTCTCCCGCTCGCTCAGTTCCTCTTGCTGTTTCTCGTTTCCTGCTTTCGACTTTCGACTATCGACTATCGACTTTCTTTTAAGTGCGGGGCGCAACAGATTATCCTCTATCGCGCAGTGCGTTGCCAGTTCGTCCTCCAACTGATAGATACCTACCAGCACGGTGGTCATCAGCTCGTTCGAGAACGGGTAAGCCGTGTGGGCGGGGTAGTACTTGATGATCAGGTTCACGAGCTCTTGCAGCTTGTGCGATATATGCCGGTCGTCGCTCTCATGATTCTCCATCATGCCCTCGTCCTCGTGCTTGATGTGGGTGCGTATCTCCTGCACATACTCGTCGAAGTACTTGAGGATGAGCATCGGTATCTGCCCGCTCATGTCCGTCGGGTTGATGGCTTCGATGAGTTGTCGCCTCAGTCGCGGCAACTGGAACTCCAGGAAGTAGGCGTGAGCATTCTTCAGGTATTGCTGCAAGGTTGGCAGGTCGATATCCTGTATCTTGCACACCGCATCCGGATTGCAACCGTTCGGGGTGTTCACCATCGCCAGGAACGTCGGCGTATGGATGCCATGCTCGTCACATACCTGTTCTATTGTCTTGTCGCCCACGCCCATTGCTATGCCAAACCGGCTGACAATCTGCATCGCCCGCCTGTCTTGCAACAGCAACTCGCTCATCTTATCAATATCTCTGTATATCATATAAAGTTTGTGTTCACACAAAAAGCCTACAAAGTTACAAAAAAAAAATGACATTTGCAAATATTTCTGCACTTTTTTGTCAACTTTGTGCATTTTTTTTATTAATTAGGACAATTTGGTAACAAATTGAGTTAGATATTTCGCTGCATGAGGATATGTTGGATGTCGGCTTCTGTGAAGGGTTCGCCGACGGTTTGGAAACCGAGATGCCGGTAGAAGGGGATGGCAGGGATTTGTGCGTGCAACTGCAAGGTAGTGGCTCCTTGGCTTTGGGCTTGGGCGATAAGTTGCTGCATGAGGAATCGTCCGAAGCCTTTGCCGCGGTCGGTTGTGAGCATTCTGCCGATACGTAGCGTGGTGGGCGGGTCACCGGCATCGTGGAAGAGTCGGGCGTAGGCGATGACTTGTGCCTTGCGGCGGAGGCAGATATGCGTGGCGGTATAATCGATATTATCCATATCGAGATAGATGATATGTTGTTCGAGCGTGAAGACTGCGTAGCGTGCTTTGAGGATCTCGTAGAGTTTGGCGGCTGTAAGATCGGTGAAGGGGTTGATGTGCAGTTTGACTCCGCGGGGGAGGAGAACTTCTTTTTCGGCTTTGCGCGCTTTGGCGGCTGATTGCTGAGCGAGTTGGGCTCTGACCTCGTGGTAGAGGAATTGGTGAACGGTCTTGAAGCGTTTGGATGCCTGGAGTTTGCGATTGAGTTTGTTCATTCGTTGCTCGGCGGCTTTGGACTCCTCGGGATTAGCGATAAGCACATTGACGATGGAGTTGATCTTGCCGAATTCTTTGCGGTTGGATTTCTGCGCTTTGGATGCCGGAACAGAACAGGGCGACGGTTGAATGAGTTGCTGGCCATATTTGCTGTGGCGAAATACTTCATTTGATTTTTTGTTCGGTTTGCCTTTGATGTACTCAATGGCATTGTTTAATTTAACTTTTATCATGATTGCGATGAATTGTATATATATACTATGTATATATATAGTATTAGTATAAAATTGCCAAAAATGGCTTAGTATCCTACGGTGATCCTGTGGGGATCGTACGGTTATCCTACGGTGTTCGAAGGCCTCTTATATGATTTCCGCTGAAAAACGGATGCCTGAAAAACGGTACAAAGGTACAAAAAATTTTTGAAATATGCAAATTTTTGGGGGAGAATTTTGCTTTTTCAGTCAAAAATTGCCCAAAATTAATCCAAAAACTGTACGGATCCCACTGATTTATGAGTCAACAACTGCCAACCATACGGCGAAGCAGATCGTGCCCTTTAGGGCTAAGAACTAACAACAACTGCAATGATTACTTTTTAATCAACAACTGCCACCAACAGCCAACAACGACAAAGAATACTTATCTATAACGAGTAAAACGATGCCAAAGAAAACGTGGCGCATCGAGTTGGATGCGCCACGTTGGGAATCAGATGTGCTATTATCGCACCAGACGGACGGAGTAACCGAAGTCGCGATAGGCGTAGTGCTGCGGCTCGAGGCCGCTCGAACCGATGACGACGGTGTACGCTTTGTCCGAGTCGTTAGGCGACGATGACCAAGAGTAACCGTTCGAACCGACATAGTTCACATTCGTGCCGTAGCGGCTGCCCGCAGCCGGCAAAAAGACTGCTCCCGCAGATTCCAACGAAGACCACTGCTCTAGAGTGTATTTATTCTGCCTGTAATCGCCTGTGCCGGATGTGAAAGTTATCCCCACAACACTCTGCCAGTCATCAGGGAGTATAATCATTCCAGTGATACCATTCACAGTTGCTTGCCCGTACAAAGCAGAAGCATTGGCGCGGGTTTCGAATAGATATACCCACTCGTCCATGGTCAGCGTGCGCCACAGATTGGCTTCGTTGCCGCCATTGCTGATAGCGTTAGTTCCCCAGTCAACAAACGTAGAGTAATCATTGTTGTCTTTGGTCGATATGGTCGGGTTATTTCCTGTTCCCCAGCCGAACAAGTCAATCCAACCATCGTATGTTGCCGATATGTTGGCATTCAATGCGCAGATAGTATCATATTGGTTCTCGGCAAAGCGCCATGTATCGGTGCTTGCTTGGTATTGCAAGTTGCCTTTGGAGAACTGTATCTGCTGAGTAGCGCTTACAGAGAAATATCCAGGTAAAGTACCCATCGCGTCTGCTACACCGTCACTATTTCCGCCATCAGCGCCTTCCAAATATTCGGGGTTGAAGGTTATACCCTCTGCGCTGCCTTCGGATTTTTGAATAAAGAAGGCTTCGAAGGGATTGAGGATGTAACTGTCAATGCCCGGAGTGTAGGTGGTATAAGCTGTACCGTTCCAGACGGTTATGGGCGAGGTGATATCTGCGGCAGCAAAGCCGGCAATGTTGTAGCCTTGGGGGTAGGGGTTACCCATAAAGTTCCAGTTGGCATTTTGGGCGTGGGATGAGGCATAATCAATCATCCCTGCATGGATTGTATTGCCCGATTCACCTTGGCGGATCTCATCTTCGTAGGCATTGATGCGCAATGTGCCTGTCGTCGAGCTGTAGATGATATATCCCTGCATGGCATTGAACGTTTCGGGCGTTTCCCAACCCGATTGCCCAGCGGCACGTTTGATGCCATTGTAGGTGCCCCATTGTACATCAGTAAGGCCATCGTAGGTGAACATGTCTTCCGTATATTGGCGGTCACCGAGCGGCGGCAAGCAGATGAAGTTCCACTTCCCCGCTGCCACAGGAATCTCAATCATCGAGTGGCTGTATAGAGCAGTCAGCGTCATCGACTCTTTCAATACAATGGTACGCGTCTTCTCTGTGTTCTCGTCGCTCCACCGCACGAACTCATAGCCTGGTATATCTTGTGCCGTGATTGTCACCGAACTTCCCTTGGCATATCCTCCGCCTCCTGTCGGCGTATATCCCTGCAATTCCTCACCATCCATTACCGCTGCCTTCAATTCCAGATTCAGCGTCAGCGTTCCCGGATCACCGGGGAATACAATTGCTTTGATGGGTTGTATGTTTGTGAATTCTTTCCATCCTTCTGCAGCTTGATAGGCTACTATTGACTGCTCAGGAACTTTTACGGGTGTGGATTTGTCAACAATATCGAACGTCTTTGTTCCTAAAATAGGAGGTGTTGTCGCTTCACACGTAATGGTGAGTAACCCGCAATATTGAAAAGCCTTATCTCCGATGCTCGTTACGCTATTAGGGATTGTTATGGACTTTAAATCTTGACACCATGAAAAAGCCCCAGTTCCAATGCCTGTGACACTGTTGGGGATGATAGTGTTTTGACAGCCGGCAATTAGTGTATTAGATGCAGTCTCAATTATTGCATTACAATTCTTGCGGCTGTCATATCTTGTGTTTCCTTCTTCAACGGAAATAGAAGTCATGTTGATGCAGTATTCGAAAGCATAACTTTCAATATTTGTTACACTATTTGGAATAAACAAAGGGTTCAAGTTATTGCACCAAGCGAAAGCATAACTTTCAATGCTATTGACACTATTTGGGATTGTTATTGATGTTAAACCACTGCAGCCATAGAATGCCCCAGTTCCAATGCCTGTGACACTGTTGGGGATGATAGTGTTTTGACAACCTGCAATAAGCGTATTCGATGCAGTATTAATTATGGCATTACAGTTCTCGCGGCTGTCGTAAACATTGTTCCCTTCATCTACGTACATAGTGGTTAAACCATAGCACCCCTTGAATGCCTCTGTTTCGATACTACTGACACTATTAGGGATAGTTATTGATGTTAGACCATAGCAATTATAGAATGCATACGCCCCAATGCTTGTTACACTGTTACCTAAACTAACCGATTTCAAGTTGGTACAACCGTTGAATATATAATCTCCTATACTTATAACGCTATTAGGGATGTTTACCGAGGTCAAACCACTTCCCGAGAATGCGTAACCTCCAAGGTTTTTGACGCTATTGGGAATGTCTATAGAGAATAAATTACTGCAACCTGCAAATGCCCATATTCCAATATCAGTTACTTTCTCAGAGATGTTGACCGAAGACAATGCATTGCATAATTGGAATGCATGTCCCTCTATGTTTGTTACGCTTGTGGGAATAGTAACTGATGTTAAATTACTGCATGCATAGAATGCGTAATTCCCAATTTTTGTAACGCTATATGTATTTTCACTATAACTTACTGAAGTCGGTATGGTAACAGTGGTAAGATTTGAGTAGTTGTCATCCGACTGCGTTACTTCTGCTGTTAGCTCACTCTCGTTGAGGTTATAGTACAAATCACCTATCTGAACTTTCTCGGCATAGCTTGCGCCTATGCTGAGCAAGATAACTGTCAGAAAAGAGAATAGTTTTGCTTTCATATACCGCTATAATTATTTTTCAATAAAAGCGCGAGCGACGCTTATCTCAAGTTAGAGGCTGTAGGATTGCCCATTACGCCGATAAGTTCGCTCGCACCAATGCAAGCGTTTGAACTTATTTTGGCGTAATTGTGAAACTCCAACATTCCTAACTTGCCAAATAAATCGCAAACGCGAAAATTTGTTATGTTTGTTTCTTATATCTTGGTCAAAGTGAGATCATACGTCATAAATAATGTACGTAATTATCACTTGGTTATGTCATTGTTTATTGAGCGGAGCGATGAAGGATTGTTTGTAATGCACGTAAAGCCTCGGAATAATCTTCCGAGCCACGGCGTGAATCGTTTTTCATTGTTTGCTCTTGAAAACGTTGAGCTGCTGCACCCTCTAATACCGGTATAGGATTAGCTGTATACATGCCAAAACTTATTAAAATATCTACATTTTTCAAATTTCGTTGCAAAGGTACAAAAAATTTTTGATATTTGCAAATATTTAGGGAACTTTTTTGTCAAAAATGATAAAATTTATCTCAAAAGGCTTTATTGCCCCTTTCCCCGTGGCGGAAATCTCGGTCGGCTTGACTCCCCGCCAGCCTTCCCTGTTCGAAGCAGAAGTCAACTGCTTTCTCCATCCCCGCTTCAACGGGGACAACCTAGTGCAAAAATCTGAAAGATTCAGCGAAAACGGCTTTGCAAAGGACTTTTGGGGTCATCAATTAAAGACAATTAAAAACAATTACAGTGAGTATTTAGAAAATAACCTATATAAACCCTGCCGGTGTCTGTTGCCCGTACCGGACTTGTGTATTCGTCGTATAAGCCTCTCGCTTAAGTGTGACAAACCAGATTCGTCTGGAAAATGTGTGCGATTTGCTATATTTTCGTCACAAAAATGTGCAAAATTTGAAAATATTCGTCAGGAAAATGTGTTTTTATTTGCATAAGTCATTATTTTTTAGTATCTTTGCGTCGGATTAAAAAATCACGATATGAAACGAGATGTTTTTGCTCAGTTGGTAACATGGAAAAACCGTCCTATTGGTCAACGCAAACCGCTAATTCTTGAAGGTGCCCGTCAAACGGGCAAGACGTGGCTGGCACGGGAGTTAGGGCGTACGGAGTTTGCTGAGTTTGTAGAGGTGAATTTCGAAAAGATGTCAGAGGCTCGCAGCCTGTTTGAGGTGAACTTCGATCTCCATCGTATTCTGCTGGCAGTTCAGGCATTAACCGGCAAACGCATAGTGGCAGGACAGACACTGCTCTTCTTCGACAAGATACAATTTGCTCGTCGGGGATTGTTGTCGCTCAAATATTTCTTCGACGAGATGCCAGAACTACATATCATAGCAGCCGGTTCGTTGTTAGGATTGATTGATCACGAAGATGACTCTTTCCCGGTAGGCAAGGTATCATTTCAGAAAGTGCACCCGCTCAGTTTTGCCGAATTCCTTGCTGCCATTGGTCGCGAGGGGTTGGTAGATATACTTCGCAGCAAGGATACGATAGCTATCGACGCTTTTGCTGTCACGTTCACGGATCTGCTCAGGCAGTACTTCTACGTAGGCGGGATGCCGGAGGCTGTGCAGACATTTGCCGAGCAATCGGATTACAAGGAAGTAAGACGCGTGCAGAAAGAGATCCTTGAGTCGTACAAGAACGACTTTTCCAAACATCCGCCCAAGGAGATTGTAAAACGGATGATTCTGTTATGGGAATCTATCCCCGGGCAATTGGCAAAAGAGAATAAGAAGTTCGTATATTCGGCCGTCAAGTCCGGTGCCCGTGCA
This sequence comes from uncultured Bacteroidales bacterium, assembly GCA_902798965.1. Classification (GTDB taxonomy): domain Bacteria; phylum Bacteroidota; class Bacteroidia; order Bacteroidales; family Paludibacteraceae; genus Colicola. Next base: position 77,430 of record CADBYS010000010.1, read on the forward strand.
CGCGACTTCGAAACGGCTATTCAATGGCTGTGCGATGCCGGAGTGATACATAAGGTTACACGCGTACGCTCAGGCGAATTGCCACTGAGCGGATTTGAAGACATCGATGCATTCAAACTCTATACCTTGGATATCGGCTTACACGGGGCTATGACCGGCTTGGACGCAGCCACTTTGGTGAACGGCAACGAACTGTTTCTGCAATATAAAGGTGCAATGACCGAACAGTTTGTGCTGCAAGAATTGCACACCATAGATGATGTAGCTATTCATTATTGGTCGCCGGATGAGAGCACGGCAGAACTGGATTTTGTTATTCAATATGACGGAAAGGTTATTCCTGTTGAAGTGAAAGCCGAGCAGCACCTGAAGGCGAAGTCTATCCCTGTTTATATAACTCAAAACAACCCGCAGCGGGTCATTCGCACATCTCTCGCGCCTTACCACAAAGGTAACACCATCGAAGATATACCCTTATATGCCTTTGCAGCGCTGTGTCTGTGATGATAGGCTGAAAGGCGAAAACTATTATTTGCAAATTTTTTGGGGGAAATTGTGCGAAAAACAGGCGTTTTGATGAAAAATAGCAGAATTTTGCATAAATTTGCAGAAAAAATGAAAAAATGCTTGCAAATGTCAAAAAAAAATCGTAATTTTGTAGTCGGAATTTGTGAAAACACTAACAAATATAAAATTTAATATTCATGAAAAAGATTTTTACATTTCTTTTTGCTGCGCTGATGAGCGTTAGCATGTTTGGTGCCACCGTTACGGAGGACATCTCGATGAATGTATCTGACTGGGGCTGGGGCTACAACAGTCAGGTTGTTGCCTCCGGCGATATGCTGCAGTGCACGCTTACCGGCGAGTATGGAGCCATGTCCACCGGTTGGAATCCGACAAGAGACCTCTCGGAATGGGACAAAGTCGTTATCGTAGTAGAGTACATGAGCGGTTGCGAAGGTCAGTGGTTCAAACTCAAAGCCTATCTGCGTGACAACACGGAGAGCGAAGCCAATCAGATGGAAGGTCAGCTCGGTTTGGATGCAGCAGACAACGCACAGCACTATATGGTGATTGACCTGCATCAGGACAAAGCTTGCGACCTTACCCAGGCTAAGATCCTGGCTATCCAATGCCAGCCGAACGGTGCCGTATTCAAGATCAGTCGCGTTTATCTGGAGAAAGAGGCTGCGGATGCTGCTCCTACTGCTCCTGAGACCGCTCCGGCAGTTCCTGATCATGCTGAGGAGGACGTGATGGCACTGTACTGCAGCCATTACGCTACTAACAACCTCCACTTCCAGGTGCTGAACTGGGGTGATAGCCATTGGAACGAGTTGACGCTGGGTGAAGACTCCACCAAGGTGTACGCTTGCACGGACATGACCTGGGATATGATGACCTGCTGGGACACTACCCACTATGACCTGAGCGCCTATGATAAGTTCCACTGCGATTTGTGGGTTCCGTTTGCATCGGTTATGAAAGTGACTTTCGAAGCTCAGAGCGGTTGGAAAAACGGTGTCACGTTCAACCTGAACGAGGGCTGGAACACCATCGACTGCGATCCCGCATGGTGGAATACGGATTCGGTAACCTACGACTGGACAGACGTGAAGTACATCGCCTTTGAGGGTTACAAAATGGCTGATGGTGAGACCTCGGCTGAGGGCAACCCGTTTGCCTTCACGAACCTGTATTGGTGGAAAGCTGCTGCTCCGGCAAACATCCCCGCTGAGGCTCCCGCTACTCCGACCAGGGCTGAGAAAAATGTACAGGCATTGTTCAGCTCGGCATACCAGACCAACACCTTCAACTTCGCTCCGACAAGTTGGGGTACACAGTGGATAGACCATGAGTACCAAGGCGGCGTACATATCTGGTACGCTGATGCTATGGCTTGGGACGGCTTCACCAACTGGGATGCTGACCACTATGACCTGAATGCATTCGACATGATGCATGCTGATGTATATGTAACGCTTGACTCGAAGCTGAAATTCACATTCGAGGCACTGGGTGCCGGCGACGGCGGCAGCGGCTGGAAGAACGGTGCATCGGTTGATCTGGTAGGCAACCAATGGAACAGCCTGGATATCGACCTGCTCAACGCTCCGTTCGACTCGTACGACTTCAAGGATCTGCGTTACATGATTCTGGAAGGATTCGTTAAACCCGACGGCTCATCGGCAGAAGGCACACCGCTGGCTATCGCCAATGTATATTTCTGGAACTCGATGACTCCGGTAGAGAACGTAGCCAATGACAAGGTTGCCGTTAAGCGCATTGTGAACGGCCAACTGATGATTCAGGTGAACGGCCAAGAGTACAACGTACTGGGTACGCAATTCTAAACCGATGTTCGGATAAACCTTCAAGCCCTTTGCTGTAACAAGCACGGGGCTTGATTTTTAGAAAATACAGAAAGATGAAACGTTTGTATTTGTTGCTCGCGGGCTGCCTGCTGTCGGTTGTGCTGTTTGCCCAAGGTACGATCACGGGCAGCGTGTGGGATGAGTACGGCGAGCCGCTGATAGGCGCCACGGTGCGCGTGCAAGGCACTACCAATGGCACGATCACGGACTTTGACGGGCAGTTTGTGCTGACCGACGTGCCCGCCGAGGCGATGCTCGAGGTATCGTACATGGGCTATCTGCCGCAGAACGTGAAGGCAGCCAACGGTATGCGCGTCACGCTGACGGAGGATGTGCAGAAGCTCGAAGACGTGGTGGTTGTCGGTTACGGCGCCGCCAAGGTCAAAGACCTGACCTCACCGATCGAGGTGGTGAAAGGCGAAGAGCTGACGGCTGTGCCGACCTCCTCGCCTATGTCAGCCTTGCAAGGCAAGGTGGCCGGCGTGAACATCATCAACTCCGGCGCACCGGGTTCGGGCGCTACGGTGCAGATCCGCGGTATAGGCTCGTTCTCGAACAACACGCCGCTGTTCGTGGTGGACGGTATGTTCTACGACAACATCAACTTCCTGAACAACGGCGATATAGAGGATATGTCGATCATGAAAGATGCGTCGGCTGCGGCTATCTACGGCGTGCGTGCCGCCAACGGCGTGGTGATCATCACCACCAAACGCGGCAAGCAGAACCAGCGCCCCGACGTGACCTATGATGGTTATGTGGGCGTGCAGACGGTGAGCAACCTGATTGACATGTGCTCGTCGGATCAGTATGCCGAGATGCTGCTGGAGGTGAACAAACGCGCGTACACGCGTATGTTCAATAATGCTATGAAGCTCTACGGCGGCACGTACGACAGCGAGGCGGGACTGTTCCATCTGAATCAGAACACCAACTGGTACAAGGAGCTGCTGCGCCCCGCAGTGATCACCAACCACAGCCTGACCATCAACGGCGGCGGCGAGAAAGCTACGTACGGCGTGGGACTGAGCTACCTGTATCAGGATGGTATCATGAAGACGACGAACAACTACAACCGTATGAACGTGCGCGGCAACCTGGAGTACAAACCCTTCAAGTGGCTGACGGTGGGCTTCAACGGCATATTCGTGCAGAGCAATCAGATCTTCCCGAACAACGCCGCATGGCAGCAGGCATACAACATGCCGGGCATCTTCCCCGTATATGACCCGACAACAGCCGACCTCTATACCAACGGTTTTGCTTCGCCGCTGACGTTGCAGCTGACCAGCAACTTCTACAACCCTGTGGCAACGGCCACGTTCTACGACAGCCGCAACCGCAGCAACCAGATGATGATGGCAGCGTTCGCACAGTTCAACATCGTGCCCGACAAACTCAGTCTGCGTACCTCGTACAACTACGACTACACGGGCATGGATGCCACGACGTTCGTCCCCGAGTATTACATCAGCAATACGCAAAAGAACGAGACCTCGAGCCTGACGAAGAGCACTACCTCGTTCAACAACTGGATATGGGATAACACCCTCACCTACAGCGACCAGTGGGGTAAGCACGCCTTCAAGGCGATGCTCGGCTTGAGTTTGCGCGAGGAGAACTACCGCAACCTTTGGGCGGTGGCACAAGACGTGCCGGCAGGCAAGGACAGCTACAAGTACATCTCTCTGGGCAACAGCGAGGGACGTGTGACCGGCGATGATGGCTCACGCTACCGCGGATTCTCGTACTTCGGCCGCTTGAACTACAATTACGACGACCGCTACATGGTGATGTTCACCATCCGCCGCGACGGCTCGAGCAAGTACAACGAGAAGTGGGGCACGTTCCCATCCGTAGGCGCAGCCTGGACACTGACGAACGAGCCGTGGCTCAAAGGAACGGAAGGAGTGGATTACTTGAAGCTACGTGCCAGCTGGGGATTGCTCGGTAACGACAAGATTGGTGCTTCGTTCGGCACAACCAGCAGCACCGTGGCGCGCGCCGTGTTCGGTACGAACACCGCCCTGAGCGGATATATCAACTCCACGAACTTCTCGTGGCTGAGCTGGGAGGTGGTGAACGAGACGAACGTAGGTACAAGCTTCGGCTTCTTTGGCAATAAGCTGACCGGTGATATCGACTGGTACTACCGCCTGACGCAGAATGCCGTGGTTGCACCCACGCTGCCTATGCAAGAGGAGTCGGTGGCCGGCAACTGGGGCGAGATCCTGAACACCGGTGTGGATATTAACCTGAACTGGGAGCAACGTATAGGCAAGGACTTCTCGTACAACATCGGCGGTAACGTGAGCTGGCTCAAGAACCGCGTGATGAGTCTGCGCGATGGCGTGAACATCATCAAGGGCGGCAAGACCGTGCAGATGGTAGGCGAGAAGATGAACAGCTACTACGGATTCAAGGTAGTAGGCGTATATCAGACCGCCGAGGAGTGCGCTGCCGACCCCGTAGCCGTAGCGAACGGTCTGGAGCCCGGCGACTTCAAGTACGAGGATGTGAATAAGGACAATGTGATCGACGACAGCGACAAGCAGATCCTCGGCTCGTACATCCCCGACTGGACATACGGCATCAATGCGGGATTCAAGTACAAAGGTTTGGACTTGAGCATCGTGTTCTACGGCAAGGCCGGCGCGCAGATCTGGAACAGGAAACGTGCGCTGCGTTATGCCAGCAACACCTACAACTTCGATCTTGACCAGTACACCCGCCGCTGGCACGGTGAGGGCACATCGAACACCGACCCCTCGTCAGCCGGATTGATGAAGAGCTGGAACATCGGCGATAGCCAGAATGCCAGTTACTTCGTGGAGAGCGGCGATTTCTTCCGCATCCAGAACATCACACTCGGTTATACGTTTACGAACGTAGGCGCAGGCGAATATAAGATGCCGAGCATCCGTATGAGCCTGAGTGCCGACAAGCCCTTCACCTCGTTCACCGCACACTCCATGACCCCCGAGGTCAGCGACCCCGAAGGATGGGATACGGAGGTGTATCCGCTGACCGCGACATGGACATTTGCCGTGCAACTCAAATTCTAAGAATGAACAGAAATGTGGACTACTAAAAATCGAAACAGTATGAAAACAAATACGATACTTACTCTGCTTCTGCCCTTGGCACTGATGGCCATGCTGGGCAGCTGTTCGTTCCTGGAAATAGATACCGAGAACAAGATTGCCACTTCGGCAGTCGATTACACCAAGACGTCGGAGATGTACCAGCCGGTTATCGGTGCGTACTCCAAGCTCCGTTGGCCGGGTATGCACTGGGTGGACAACCTGCTATGGACGGGGCGTGACGACGATATGACCAGCGGCCGCGACAACGACCAGCAAGACCTGTTGCGCTTCGGTTACCGCGGCGGCTACCAGTGCCCGAACTCCTATTGGGGACTGAACAACGCCTGGATCAACGCCTACGAGGTGATCCGCGGCTGCAACTCTGCGCTCGAGGCGCTGGACAAGTACGCCGAGCATATTCAGCAAGGCTCGGATGATTACAAAGATTACCTCAGCTATCGCGGCGAGGTGGTATGCATCAGCACCTGGGCATATTACATGATGGCTACCTCGTTCGGCGCATGTGTGCTGCTCAAGGACAACAACCAGACGCGCTTCGTGCGTTCCACGCGCGAGCATGTGTGCCAATATGCCCTGGAAGAACTGGAGAAGGTAATCCCCGATATGAAGCGCCTGCGTCCGAATCAGATGGTACATCCGGGTGCGTTTAGCGCCTACACCGCTGAGGCACTGGCTGCTCGCTTCGCCTTGCTGCTCGAGGATTATGCCAAGGTGGAAACGCTCACACAGGACATCATCGACAATGGCGGATTCAGTCTGTACAGCGATTACTACAACCTGTTCAAGATCCCCGGCAAGCTCTGCGACGAGAGCATGATGGAGGTGCAGGTGACCGATTTCGGTTTGGCTACGGGCGATTATATAGGCGTCGACCAGTGGTACGTATCGATGGGCGCTACGCTCTCCGGCACGGTGGACGGACAACCGGTATCAATCGCCGGCTGGAACTTCATGCAGTACAATACGCTGTTCCTGGACTGGGTGAAGAGCCGTGGCGAGACCATTCGCCTGGAGACCTCCTGTCTGGTCAGCGGCGAGACGACCCGCGAAGGATTCAAGATCGAAGGCTCATCGATCTTCAACGGCAAAGCCTATCTTCCCTACAACCAGATGACCGAAGGCAATACCGACTGGGGACGTAACAACAACGTCCGTCTGCTCCGTTATGCTGAGGTGCTGCTGATGAATGCCGAGGCGAAGGTACGCAACGGCAAGAACGGCGACGCACCGTTCAACGAGGTGCGCACGCGTGCCGCTATGCCTACCAAGACCGGCGTTACGCTCGACGATATACTCGACGAACGCCGCATGGAGCTCTGCTCGGAGTGGGGACTGCGCTACACCGATCTGGTACGTACCGGCAAGGCGGCGGAGGTGCTGAACAACCCCGCACTTTACCGCGATCAGGCGAACGGTGAGTGGACACCCGAGAAAGCCTACTGGCCTGTGCCCGGCTTGCAACTGCTTAACCTCCCCGAACTGGGCAACGACCCCGAATAAGCGAACATTGAGGTATTTAGAAAATAAACATACATAAACCCTGCTTGCGGCTTTGCCCGTGCTATGCACGTGAGTCTTAGCTCGCTAAGGGGCACACTCAAATAAATTTGCTGCGCCCCTTATCAATCTAATTCTCGCCTCTTTGAGGCGCAAACCCACAAGCAGCGATAAACATACATAAACCCGTTGATTAAATCCGTTGTAATGGATTCATTGTAATTTATTTATGTTTATTGCTGATGTTGTCTGTTACTCGGAGAGTGGTGGATTTGGCTGATACGGCACACGTCAAATTTATTTGAAAGGGTGACGTGGCAGACAAAGACAGCAAGTCCGGTACGGACAACAGACAACAGCAGTGTTTATATAGGTTTATTTTCCTAAAAACATATCAGATATGCGAATGAATAGAATAGTTTGGATGGTGTGTGCTGCCGCGATGCTTGTGGCGTGCACAACGTCGCCATCCGTCAACCCCTCCAAGCCGCAAACAGAGCAGCTGAGCGATGACGCGTTGCTCGATACCCTGCAGCGGGCACATTTCGATTACATGTGGAGCGGCGCCGAACCGAACTCCGGCTTGGCGTACGAACGCATACACATGGATGGCGATTATGGTTATGACGACCCGACGATCATCACTATCGGCGGCTCGGGCTTTGGCATAGCGGGCATCGTTGTGGCGATGGATCGCGGGTTCATATCGCGCGAGCAAGGCGTGGCACGTCTGCAACGCATCGTGCAGTTCCTGACGCGCGCCAAACGCTTCCACGGCGTATGGCCGCACTGGCTCTATCCGTCGGGTAGAGTAGCGCCGTTCAGCCAGAAAGACAACGGTGCTGACTTGGTGGAGAGCTCGTTCCTGATGGAAGGACTGCTCATCGCACGCCAGTACATGAACCCTGAGGTCGAATCGGAGAAACAGGTGATCGACGGCATCAACACCCTGTGGCAGGAGATGGAGTTCGACTGGTTCCGCCGTGGCGGAAGGAACGTGCTCTACTGGCACTGGTCGCCGGACTACGAGTGGCAGATGAACTTCCCCCTTGAAGGCTACAACGAGTGTATGATCGTGTATATCCTTGCCGCGTCGTCGCCAACCCATGCTTGCCCTGCGGAGTGTTACCATCAGGGCTGGGCGCGCAACGGCGACATCCGCTCCAACGCCACGTTCTATGGCTACCCGCTGCTGCTCAAGCACAACGGCGCAGAGGCTACCGGTGCTTCCTTGTTCTGGGCGCATTACAGCTGGATAGGCCTGTGCCCCAAGGGACTGAGCGACCAATATGCCGATTACTGGCAAGCCATGCGCTCGCACGTGCTCAGCGATTATGCCTATTGCGTGGATAACCCCAAGAACTATATCAACTATTCCGACAGCTGTTGGGGCTTGACGGCAGGTTACTCGGTGAATGGCTACTCAGCGCATGCGCCGAACAACGATCTGGGTGTCATTACCCCGACCGCAGCCCTGTCCAGCTTCCCCTATGCGCCGCAGCAGGCTATGGCGGCGGCACGGTATTGGTACGAAAAGAAGAAAAGTCTGCTCTGGGGCGATTACGGTTTCTACGACGGCTATAGCGCCACGGCCAAGTGGTACATACAGCGCTATTTGGCTATCGATCAGCTGACCATCGCACCGATGATCGAGAACTACCGAACAGGGCTGTGCTGGCGTCTGTTCATGTCCTGCCCCGAGATACAGCAAGGTTTGCAAAAACTGGATATAACATATACACCGGAGTTGTAGGTTAAATTGTTAAGCTGTTAAACTGTTAAATTGTTAAGCTGTTAAATTGTTAAATAGTTACTCTATGAAGAGACTATGGATTATTCTTGCGCTTGTGCCGGTGCTGCTCATCGGCTGCAAGCAGCACAACGAAGCCACCGAGGATGCGCAGATGCGCGTGTTTGTCGATCAGCTGATGGCTAAGATGACCCTCGAGGAGAAACTCGGGCAACTCAACCTGCCCGTGACCGGCGATATAGTCACCGGTCAAGCCCGCGAGAGCAATGTGGCGGAAGACATCCGTCACGGCTTGGTAGGCGGCTTGTTTAATCTCAAGGGCGCTGCAGCTATCCGCGAGGTGCAGCGCATCGCCGTAGAGGAGAGTCGTCTGGGTATACCTCTGCTGTTCGGCATGGATGTGATTCACGGCTACGAAACCGTCTTTCCTATTCCGCTGGGTTTGTCCTGTTCGTGGGATATGGCGGCAATCGAGCGTTCGGCACAAGTGGCTGCACGTGAGGCCACAGCCGACGGCATCTGCTGGACGTTCTCGCCCATGGTGGATATATGTCACGACGGCCGTTGGGGACGCATCAGCGAGGGCAGTGGCGAAGATCCCTACCTGGGCAGCCGTATAGCTGAGGCTATGGTGCGCGGCTATCAGGGTGAGTCGCTTGCCGATCCCGAGACGATGATGGCGTGCGTCAAGCATTTTGCCCTGTATGGCGCGGTGGAAGCCGGACGTGAGTACAACAATGTATATCCTGATGATTTTCACGCCTTCAACGAGTATATGCAACCCTACAAGGCGGCTATTGATGCCGGCGCAGGCTCCGTGATGGCGGCGTTCAACACCGTGCACGGTATACCTTCCACAGGCAACAAGTGGCTGCTCAACGATCTGCTGCGCGATCAGTGGGGCTTCCGCGGGTTTGTCGTTTCCGACTACTGCGGCTTGGAGCAGCTGCGCGATCATGGCGTATGTACCGACAAGGAGCAGGCTGCCATCCAGTGCCTGGAGGCAGGTCTGGATATGGATATGGTTTCGGCGGGTCTGGTGAATCTGGCGGAAGCCGTGCGTGCCGGCAAGTGCGACGGCCGACTGGTAGATGCTGCCTGCCGGCGGATGCTCGAGGCGAAGTACAAACTCGGCCTCTTCGATGATCCTTACCGCTATTGCGACCTCTCGCGCCGCGATGAGGTGGTGCTCTGCGATGCGCATCGTGCCGAAGCACGCCGCATAGCCGGCGAATGTATGGTGCTGCTCAAGAACGAGCGCAACCTGCTGCCATTGCCCAAACGCGGCACAATAGCCCTGATCGGTGCGCTGGCTAACACCCGCCCGAACATGTCGGGCACCTGGGCTGTGGCGGCAGTGCCCGAACGTTACAAGACCGTTCGCGAAGGACTGGAAGATGCGTTGCGCGGCACAGGAGCCAAGTTGCTCTATGCCAAGGGTTCGAACCTGATGTACGATGCCGCTCAGGAAGCCATCGGTACGATGTTCGGCCGCGAGATGCGTGATCCCCGCAGCGCCGAAGCGATGCGCCAAGAGGCGTTGGCTATAGCCCGCCAAGCCGATGTGATCATTGCTGCTATGGGCGAAGCCAGCGAGATGAGCGGCGAGTGCTCCTCGCGCGTGGATATAGAGATGCCCGATGCACAGCATGACCTGCTCGTGGAGCTCAAGAAGCTGGGCAAGCCCATCGTGCTTGTGCACTTTGCCGGCCGTCCTACCGTGCTGAATTGGGAAACGGAGAATCTGCCCGCTATCATCGAGAGTTGGTTCTGCGGCAGCGAGAGCGCCGATGCCATAGCCGATGTGCTGTTCGGCGACGTCAATCCTTCGGGCAAACTGACTGTACAACTGCCGCGCCACGTGGGGCAATACCCCTTCTCGTACAGGCAGATGCGTACCTCGCGACTGAACGAAGCAGGCGACTTCAACAAGTTCTCCACCTGCTACTCCGACATCAGCAGCAAACCGCTGTATCCTTTCGGCTACGGCTTGAGTTATACGACTTTCGAGTACACGAATTTCTACCTCACGGATAGCGTTATGCCATTGGACGGCAAGGTGGAAGCCCATGTGACGGTTACGAACACCGGCAAACGTCCGGGCTCAGAAATCGTGCAGCTGTACATCAGCGACCCGGTAGCCAAAGGCGTACGGCCGTACCGCGAACTGCGCGGCTTTGAGCGCCTGACATTAGCTGCAGGCGAAAGCAAAGAAGTGGTGTTTGTGCTGGATGCCGAGCGGATGGGTTACTTCGAGCCGTACCACCTGACGTGGACACTCGAACCCGGCGAGATGCAGGTTATGATTGGCGCGAATAGTCGCGACACGCAGAACCTGCCGCTGCGTGTGTTGTAGCGTAATACCGGCAATATGCTTGCAGCCCGCATTCCCCGCACTTGGGGGTGCGGGCTTGGCATATATAGCGGCCATGCAGCAGCAGCCAGTGATGGGCTTTGGGGATAACTTGCTCGGGTATATACCGTACGAGCGTCTTTTCCGTCTGCAGTGGCGATTTGCTCTTGGTGGTCAACCCTATACGCTCTGCCACGCGGAAGATATGCGTGTCCACAGCCATCGTGGGTTGCTGCCAGATGACTGCGCATACGACGTTCGCCGTCTTGCGGCCTACGCCGGGCAGGGTCTGCAGGTCATCGATGTTGTCCGGCACTTCGCCGGCATATACGTTCACCAGGCGCTCAGCCATACCCCTCAGGTGCTTGGCTTTGGAGTTGGGGTAACTGACCGAACGGATGTACGCAAATATCTGCTCTTCCGTGGCTGCGGTCATCGCCTCAGGCGTGGGGTAGGCAGCAAACAAAGCGGGTGTAACCATGTTCACCCGCTTGTCGGTACATTGCGCGGAAAGCATGACGGCTACCAGCAACTGATACGGGTTGTCGAAATGCAGTTCGGACTCCGCTACCGGCATGTTTGCCGCAAACCACGTAAGGCAATGATCATAACGTTGCTTCGTCGTCATCGTCGGTCAGTTCAGCTTGTTTGTAATAGGTCTTGCTCAGGTATTGCAGCATGCTTGTGGCTTGCTGTTGCACCTCGGCAGTCTCGGCGCTTATGTGGCGCTTCTGCAGCCGGAGCATCATGATCTGGTACAGCAGCACCAGGCAGGCTTCGATGTTCGACATCGCAGGGCGGTCGGTGCGCGCCTTCAGTAGGTTCAGCGCCGGCGTGATGCGGATCATCGCTGCGCGGTACGTAGCTTCCTGAGCCAGTATGTCGTCGCTGAGTTGCTCCAGTTCTTTCAGGGCGATCTGTGCCAGCTGAATATGTCCGCCATCCATCACATCGTCGGCATGCATCATGCGGAGGATATCGCTCAGTTCCTCGTTGCTGTCAGCCATCTCCGGAAAGGCACGCAGGTAATCCTCCAGTTGCCACAGGTACAGGATATATTCGGCTATGTTTTCGCGTTTGTTTTTCATATCGGTTATGCGTTGTTATATTGGTTCATCGTGCGGTCTACGCCTTGCAGGCAGAAGGACGGTATAATCTCGGCTATGCGGTCAAGGCGCTCGGGTAGGGCGGTGCGCTCCTCGTCTTGCCACTCGCCCAGCACGTAGTTGATCTGTGCCCCGCGGGTATATTCGTTACCTATGCCGAAGCGCACGCGGCTGTAGTTCGGCGTGCCCAGCACCTGCTGGATATGTTTCAGCCCGTTATGCCCGCCGTCGCTGCCTTGCTTGCGGATACGAATCGTGCCGAAGGGCAGATTCAGGTCATCCACAATCACGAGCATGTTCTCCACGGGGATCTTCTCCTCACCCAGCCAGTAGCGTACGGCGTTACCGCTCAGGTTCATGTAGGTGGAGGGCTTGAGCAGCACTATCTCGGCGTTCTTGACGCGGCAACGCCCCACAAAGCCGTAGCGCTTGTCTGCCCACACGACATCATGCTTCTTGGCGAAGTTATCCACCGCCATAAATCCGATGTTATGCCGCGTGTTGGCATACTCATCGCCTATATTTCCCAAACCGACTATTAAATATTTCATATTCTTTCTACTAACAAAAAACCATTGACTATCGGCTTGCGCCAACGGCCAATGGTTTGGTTGCTAAAGCTCACGCGGATTACTCTGCAGCAGCTTGTGCACTCTGACGGGTAGCCTTAACCTCAGCAACGCACAGCGTAGGAGCGTTCATCAGTTTCAGACCCTCAGCCAGCTTCACGTCTTGCACGTTGATCTTCTTACCCAAACCAAGTTCGGTAACGTCGATCTCAACGCGGTCAGGCAGAGCGGTGTACAGACCATTAACCTTCAGTTTGCGCATGTTCAGACGCAACTTACCACCGGCTTTCACACCGGCTGCGTGGCCTGACAGCAGCACAGGAATCTCAACCGTTACAGGTTTCTTGTCGGTTACCTCGAGGAAGTCGATGTGGAACAGAAGCTCCTTAACCGGGTGGAACTGCAACTCCTTAACAACAGCCATTCTCTTCTGACCATCAATGGTCAGCTCTACGATCTGGGTGTCAGGGGTGTAGATGAGTTTGCGAACGTCAGCAACGTTAACGGTGAACGTCTGGTTGCCATTGGCGCCATAGATGTTGCAAGGAACGAGATCTTGCTTGCGTAAGCCTTTAGCGGCTTTCTTGCCATACTCCGAGCGGAGTGAGCCTGTCAATTCAAAAGTTTTCATTGTTGTTTTGTGTTACTCAATATGGGGCAGTAATTATCGTTTGTGTGGCTGCCCGTATCCCATCACACTCGCCTTCGGCAAATCGCGCTAACGGATGCCGCCCTGCGGCATAAAGCGCACGATTGCCTCGGCTCTTCCCACCGCAAACACTTCGTTGGTTTGTGTCGGGAACCCCCGAAATAAAAACCGCACTTGGCGGTTTTATTCTTGTAGGCACTTTCTGGCGAAAGTGGTTGTCTAACCTGGAATCGAACCAAGATCTTCAGAACCAAAATCTGACGTAATAGCCTTTATACCATTAGACACTAGGTTGTCCCCGGTGAAGCGGGGAAAACCGCTACAGGGAAAGGGGGTTTCCCCAAAACGGCTTGCAAAAGTACTACATTTTTTTTATATATGCAAATTTCTGCGCGCCTTTCCTCTATTTTCTCCCGCCAATTCCTCTTTTTTATAATCTCAGTGTGGCAAACAAGGGAGGAATTCGATTGCGTTATCGACTTTCTATTTTTGGAAACATCATTTTCTCTCATCTCCATCGAGCGAGGAAGTGTCATGTGATTCGTTAGTTCCGGTTCACCTGGCTCATCCCCATTCATCTGTTGTTAGCGGAGTGGATGGTTACGTATTAAGTGCAAAATCTCCCACAAAAAAATTCCCCAACATCTCTTGCGAGGCGTTGGGAAATTTGTAAATTGAGAGGTGTGGCTTAGTTGTTAGCAGCCTCACATGCTTCCTCGGTCTTCTCAGCAGTAGCCTTGATGTAAGCGTATTCAGCAACGCGGCCGCTACGTGAGCACTCGAACATCTCCATTTCGCAAGAAGCAACGAGCTCGAACTCGGTAGCCCATACATAGTAAGCAAACTCGATCTTCGTACCATTGGTTTTCTCAGTCAGAGTCCAGATCCAGCAGCACGCGGTCGTGTTGTCGTACTTGGTGCCGTTAACAGTGCATTTGTTGTAGTCAATAACTACCTCATGATCACGATAGTAATCACTTCCGTTGTAACCGGATTTGCAACCTGCAAACACTACCATCAAAGCCATGATGGCTACATACATGAATTTTTTCATTGTAGTTTGTTTTAAAATGTTTATAAATTAGTAATTGTTTTTACGCATGAAAAATCACGGTGCAAAAGTACAAAAATTTCCGTATATTTGCAAATTTTGCTATACTTATTTGCTTATATCTCCCTCTAAAATCTTCATTTTGCTATTTAATCACGCTATTTTTGCCATATTGATGCTTCGTTCGGATGACGGCAGCAAAGGCGATAGCCATGAGCAGCAAGGGTATAACCGGCTCGCCTATAGGGGCTTGTGTGCCTCCTTGTCCGGGGGTGAAGATGGTTATCTCGTCGTCGTCCATCATGGCGCGGCGCGGTGCTGCTGCGGGGGTGCCGCAGGTAGCTGTGCCTTCGTCGCTGAGGGTGGGGGTGGAGCTGTATGCGCTGCCGCTGCCCGGCATCGTGTTGGTGGAGCGGAAGGATGCCGAAGGCATGGTCTGCATTTCGGAATCAAACTGCGCGGCAGCCGGCAAGGTGATGAGTATGATCAGTACAATATAAAATATTCGTTTCATTGTTCCGCCCTCCTTACTTTACCCGTATTCCTATTATATTGTACGTGCGTTGCGCGCGCTCGATATAGAGTGTGCCGTCGATGAGCCTTTTGCTCACCTGCTGCGGCTTCGAGTCGCCCTGCAGTTGTTCGGTGCCGGTAGCTACCGTCGGGATCTTGCGGATGACGAAGCGCGCATCCTCGTTGGTGCCGACCGAAGCGAACGCATAGATGCTCTCGTTGTCGATGGGCGTGGACTCTGCTGTGCGGTTGTCGTACAGGTAGAGCGACTCCTCGCCGTTGTAATCAAATGAGATGGTGTAGTCCGATTCCGTACCCGGCCGGAAGCCGATGACCGTACCGTCGATATCCGGTATAGCGCTTATCTCTTCCTTGCCGCCGGTGAGGTTGATGGCGAACAGACGCGGGGCGGTCTTTACGGCATTAATCTGGAACTTCTCGCCGTCCCAGCCGTTGTCGAACCCGCGGCTGAAATCTTCGCGCTCCAATAGGATGACGCGGTCGTCGTGCTGCGAGTCGCTGACGTAAATCTTCAGCACTACCGGTTCCTCCACTTTCTCCTCTTCCTCCTCCTCCTCGGAAGCATCCTCATTATCATCATCCGTTACCCGTTGCGGTGCGTGCATCTGTCCGGCATTGATGCTGCGATCGCCTGACGGACGGACAACGGTGTTGTAGTCGATGTTTATCGTTCCGTCGTTGGCGGTCTTGTTGCGCACGTAGAAGCCTTGCATCGAGGCGATGAGTGAGTCGCCCGTGTACGGCGAGGCACTGACCGGCACAGCGTGGTACGTTCCTGCCGCAAAGCGCTCTCCGCTCTTTTTGGCGGGAGCATCCGGATAGGGGGCATAACCCGTGTTGAAGATATAGATGTTCGCCGGTTCGCTATTGGTGAAGGTGATGTTCTTGACGTAGATCGGTGCCGTCCACGAGTTGGTAATCACCATCGACGAGGTGTTGGCGGGGATTGCGATAGACTTGTCGCCTGTAGCCACCAAGGTACCGTCGATCACGTAGGTATGCAGGTTGTTTTCAGCAGTGGGGTAGGACATGATGTAGCCGGCAAAGGGCATCAGAACCTCATCGAGGTTGGTCTGATCCACCCAGCCGCTGCCTTCACCGCCAGCCCAGCGGTACATGTAGCCGCCGTAGTAGTCGTTGATTCGTGTGGCATCGGTGACGGGCACACCGGCAAGTTGCCAGTTCCACGTGCCGCCGCCCTGCTCGCCTGTAGTCCAACCCTTGCTGAACATCTGTACGGTGGCTTGGCAGGAGTTGCTGTTTTCGAAGATCAGCGTGGCGTTGCCGGCCGCCGACGACTCGAGAACGAGGTCGGTGGGTGAGGTAGGGGTGTACTCCAAGCTTTCGGTACGTTTGCGGATGGTACCTGTTACTTCCAGGCCTTTGTTGGCTTGGATGGTCAGCGTGCCGCCGGAGTATGCCGGGTATCTGCCGCTCTGATCGAGAATGATGCTTTTTGCTACTGCGTGATCGATATCCACTCGGGCAGGCGTAAAGATTGTAGCCGTGTCGGTGATTAATGGCAATCGCCCGCATAACCAGTTAGCGGTACTGTCCCAACTCTCGGGATCAATAGCATCCCTGCCGATGAAATAGATATGCCCTGTTTGCATGTAGCAAGCATACAGGCTGTAATCCTCGTCAGGCACGGTGGCAGCGTAATACTGATTTCCCAAACCTTCGCCCGGAAGCTCAGCTGCTGAAGCCCATCTGTGCCCCATGGCATTCACATCCTCGAATACGCCGATCAAGTAATATCCTTCGGCAGGCAGTACGGGCTTTAACCTAAACTGATACCCCTCGTAGTAATAGTTTCCGGAAGTGACGGAAGGTGTAGTCTCCGGATTATAGACAGGATCAGTGTAGGGAACATCCATACCTCCTTCACTTGCACCCACGATTACCTTATGGAGCCGGGTGTTGATCTGCAACTGATGAGAAGCAAAGTCGTAGGTGAAGTGGCACAATCCCTCGTGATCGCCGGTGGAGAACGATATGTAGTCACTTGCATCCCCTGCCTGTAAGGTTATCACGCCATCGGATGTGCTCTGCACATGATTGTAGGTCACATGCGACGTGCCTCCGTATTCGTGCACGGCTATGCGGTACTCTTTGTTGGCAGAAAGCACTATATCCAGTGTGCCAACGCCCTCGTAGATGGTGAAGGTGTTGCTCGTGCTGCTCCAGCCGCCGAACTCTCCGTCCTCTTCCGAGGCTCCGTTCATCCTTACGCCGCTGATGTGACTTGTGTGCCCCCACTGGGGATAGACATCCGGGCTACCCTCATATACCCATTTGCCTGATTCATCGGTGTATTGTCCGTCGTCGCTTTCAACATTCGCACACAGACTTCCGTCAGGATTAATCAACAATTCACTGTGATTCACTTCCCAACCTGCAAACTGTACGCCCGTCTTTGTCTGAACGGCGGCATAGTTTGTAACCGTGCTTTCGCCTGTTACAGCTATACCATCCTGTATTTTGTTGCCGTACTCATTATGGAAAGTGATGGCGCATATCGACTTCCACGACGGTTTTGACGGCTGGTAGATTTGTCCCAAGTAGGAAGTTATGTTTTTTAAATCATCCTGGCCGGTACCATCCCCTTGACTAAACACCACGCTGGTGTTATCGCCTAAAGCCACGTAGTGGTAATACTTGCCGCCAATGTTAACCGAGTCGATAATTGTTCCGGGAAAGCTTAAGGATCCCGATCCGCCGTATACATAGGCGTAAACATCTCTCCATTTCTTGGTATTCTCGTAATAAACATATCTCTTGCCGGGTTTATCTGTATCCGGGTACTCGACGGTCAGTGTTTTATCCTCATCATTCCATTTGAAGGTGTACGAGCCGGATTCGCCTCCCGTAAGAATACGCATGTTGTGATGGTTGGCGGTTAACGCCGGGGACTCAGACTTTTGCCCTAAGAAGGTCTGAACGTAATCGGTTGAAGCGTCGTATCCGTACCATGTCTCATCAAGTCCTTGTCCTACTTTGAAGGCATAGGATTGATTTGCCGCCAGTGTGAGCGTTACCTCATTATCGGTCATAGGTGCGGCAACCGGATCCCACTCGTTCATATCGCCTATCACAGCAAACGTCGGAGCATATTTTCTCCACGAAGCAACATTCTCACCTGAAATGTAAACGCAGTTATATGTTCCATACGCCTTCATGTCGTGCGACTGATTCCGTCTGTACGTCCAACTATTCTCAGGATTATCTCCAGGCAATCTGACGAGGTATACATCTCCCCAATTGCCTTGAGGCACATCCACATAGTACACATGGTCAACCAATTTGGTACAATTGACCCATTCATGCGTAGATGCATTATCGAAACATGCTGCAAAACGGGAATTGTCAGCCTCCCAGCCGGGAAAATCAGCCGTATAAAGGTATATTCGTTTGCCTACCGTGAGTTTCGGCGCAAAACGGGCATACAACGTATCTGCGCTGTTGCGGGCATTAAAGGTGCACTCCGGGGTAGTTGAAACGGCATTACTGATACCGGTCTTGAACCATCCCATGAATACATATCCGTCGTTAGGTTCAGCCGTAATCGTCACTTCGCCGGTATATACGGCATCTACGTAAGCGGACGTGTCGGATGCGTTATCTATGGTAGCATAGTTATACTCATTACTAACAATGCCATGCGCGGTCATCTGATAGGCAGAGATGGTCAACATGCCGGAATTGACCTCAGCGTGATTGTATGTGTTCCCGTCGATGGCGGTGTATTTCTTTATTGTGATGCGGTGGTTAAGGTCGGAATAGCCGCCCGTAAGATGGTTGCTCGAGGCTACGTCAATGGCTACCTCGTTGCTGTATGTACCACTTGCAGAGATGTACAGCCATGAGTCGTTTTGACCATTCGGAACATAATTGTCTTCAACGCCAACTGTTCCTGTCATTCCGAAGCAATAGGAATTGTTATGTAGGCGATTCCATGATTGATTTCCGTTCCATCCCCAACCATTGGGATTGTCGGTAACCGAGGCAAAGCGGGCATTGCTCACCTCTCCATCTCCCCACGAACCATTCCAATACAATAGGTTGGTATGCGCTATATGGGACATGTTTAAGCCGGCAGAACCGTCCGACTTCTCTGGAAAGAACAAAATATACTTTGTATCTGACAGTGTCCATTGGGCATTGGTGTTGTCGAAATACACATGTGCATCCCATATGTTATACCCCCACAACAAACCCGCTCCTGTGAACAGGAGAAGCAGCAGAAGGATATATTTGAACCTATATTTTTGCATCACATTGTTGCTTTTGGCGCGTACGCGCATAATTTGCAGACGCAAAGGTACTATTATTTTTTGATATATGCAAATATTTAAGCAAAAATTGCCGATTTTTTTATTCATAAAGGTCAAAAGTATAAACTCGATAGCATAAATAGATGATGTTTGCGGGTTTATCTTGCAATTTTGCCGAATAAACGTGGCAAATATCACTTTTATGGGTGCAGAGTTTGCAAATGTCGATTTTTTTTCGTACCTTTGTACGTTTTGTTTAGACATAAGACAAAAGACGAAAGACAAAAGACAAATGGAGACATTTGAGTTTTTAGGATTCGGATTAGACGCATGGATCACGATCGTAACGGTGTTTAGTATGTTCACGGTACTGCTGTTCACCAAGTTACGTTCCGACGTAGTGTTCCTGTGTGCTGTAGGCATATTATTGGTGACCAACGTATTGGATACGAAGGAAGCGTTGTCGGGCGTCAGCCAGGCCTCAGTGGCCGTGGTGGGTGTGTTGTTTGTGGTGATAGCGGGCTTGATGCACACGGGTGTGCTGCAATGGATAGTCAAGAACCTGCTCGGTACGCCCCAGACGTACACCAAAGCCGTGATGCGACTGATGTTGCCGGTAGCGGCGCTGAGCTCATTTTTGAGCAACACGACGGTCGTGGCGCTGTTTGTGAACATCGTGAAGATGTGGGCAAAGAAGCTGAACATTTCCCCCTCTAAGCTGTTGATTCCCTTGAGTTACGCCTCGGGTATGGGTGGCGTGTGTACGCTGATCGGTACGCCGCCGAACCTGATCATCAGCGGCTTGTACGAGCAGAAGACCGGCGAGGCGATGAACATCCTGGCTACCACCATCCCGGGATTGTTCTGCCTGGCGGTAGGTGTGCTGTCAATCATTGCCATGCGCAGGTTGCTGCCCAACAGGAAGTCGCCGGAATCGACCTTCGAGTCCACAGGCGATTATACGGTAGAGATGCTCGTGCCCTCCGACAACCCGCATATAGGTCAGACGGTGGGCGAACTGAAACTGAATAACCCCCGCGGCGGCAGCCTGATTGAGCTGCGTCACTTCGACGACGAGACGATCCTCTCGCCCGTGCCGGACGACGAGCCGCTGATGGGCGGTGACCGCCTGGTGTATGCGGGACAGATTGCCGAACTGCTGGAGATGGAGAAGTCGCACGGCTTGGTGAATGCCGACCATCATGTGTTCCACTACGAGGATGCGCCCAAGGGCAAGAACCACCTGCGCACGGCGTATCTGACCTTCGGCAGCCGGCTGATCGGCACCACGATGGGCACGAACGGCTTCGAGCAGGAACATGGCGTGACGCTGGTGGCTGTGAGCCGCCGAGGCAGCCGTATAGAGCAGATGCCCCGCGAGGTAGTGCTGCAAGCAGGCGATACGCTGCTGCTGGAGTGCGTCAAGGAGCTGAAGACCGATACGAAAGCTATGAGTCAGGATCTGCAATTCTTCGAGTCGGACGATATACCGAACATCGGTGCGGGCACGATCGTCTCCAGCCTGATCATGATAGCCATGGTGGCATTGTCGGCGTTTGGCGTGTTGCCGCTGCTGCATAGTGCAGTGCTGGCGGTATTTGCGATGCTGATCTTCCGCTGCTGCTCGCCTGAGCAGGCTATGCGCGCCATCAACTGGGATATACTGATGATCTTTGCCTGCAGCGCCGTGCTGGGCTTGGCGATACAGAAGACCGGCATAGCCGAGCGCATGGCTACCGGCATCCTGGATATATGCGGCACGAACCCGATCGTGGTGATGACCGCCATCTGCTTTGCCGGCACGTTTATCACCGAGTTCATATCGAACACGGCAGCCGGTGCAATGTTCTTCCCCATCATGTACGAGGCAGCGGAGAAACTGGGCTACGAACCCTTCCCGTTCCTCATCGCCCTGATGATTGCCGTGAGCAGCAGTTTTGCTACGCCTATCGGTTCGCCGACGCACATGCTGGTGTACGGCCCCGGCGGTTACCGGTTCAGCGACTTCCTGAAGGTGGGACTGCTGATGAACCTCATCATCCTGGCAGCGAACATACTGATAGTTAACCTGGTCTATCCGCTTACGCCGCTGCCCTGATAACTGAATACTGACAACTGAATACTGACAACTGAATACTGAAAACTAAAATTTTTGAATATATGGTACACGATTTGTATGTGTTAATGATCACAGCAGGTATCGTTAGTCTGCTGTTCAAACTGATGAAACAACCAGTGGTGCTGGGTTACATCGTCGCCGGTGTGTTGGTAGGTCCGAACCTGTTCGGTGAGAACCTGGTGAGCCACGAGAACGTGGAGGCCTGGGGAAACATCGGTGTGTTGTTCGTGCTGTTCTGCATCGGTCTGGAGTTCCGCCTCAAGAACCTGTTCGAGAGTGGCAAGGTGGCTATAGTAGGCGCTGCAACGATCATCATCGGTATGTTGCTGCTGGGCTACGGCGCAGGGCGTTTCGCGCTGCTGGATAACATGAACTCCCTGTTCCTGGCTGCTATGCTCTGTATGTCGAGTACGACCATCGTGATGAAAGCCGTGGACGAGGCAGGACTGAGCAAGGCACGTTTCGTAAAGGGCGCTACGAGCATCCTGATCTTCGAGGATATAGTAGCCGTGGTGCTGTTGGTATTGCTGTCGAGCATTGCCGTGTCGAATAACTTCGAGGGCACAGAACTGCTCAAGAAAGTAGGTGTGCTGGCGGTGACGCTGGTTGTTTGGTTCGTGGTAGGTATATTGATCATCCCGACGTTCCTCCGCTGGGTTCGTCCGCACCTGAACGACGAGACGCTGATCATCCTGGCGCTGGGTTTGTGCCTGGGTATGGTGCTCACCGCCGAGGAGGCAGGGTTCAGTAGTGCACTGGGTGCATTCGTTATGGGTATGGTGCTGGCTGAGACGCTCGAGGCGCACCGCATCGAGAAACTGATGGCGCCGCTCAAGAACGTGTTTGCCGCTATCTTCTTTGTATCGGTAGGCATGATGATCAACCCCGCGTCGCTGGTAACGTACTGGTCGTCAATCCTGTATGTGTCGGTAGTGATCATCGTAGGTATGATCGTGTTCGGCACCTTAGGCTGCTGGTGGGGTGGTGCAACGTTCAAGGACTCGATGCTCACGGGCTTCTCGTTCGTGCAGATCGGTGAGTTCTCGTTCATCATTGCCGGTCTGGGCTCCAAGCTCGGCGTGACCGATCCGGTTGTTTATCCTATCATCGTGGCAGCGAGTGTGCTCACTACCTTCCTCACGCCGTACATCATGAAGGCTACCGTGCCGTGCTATAACTTCCTGTACAACCACGCCTCGCAGAACTTTAAAGCCAAGATCGACAAACGCGAAGAGCAGGTTGCTGCGGCTGAGCAGACGGCTACGGGTGGCGATTCCAAGGAGTCGTTCATGTCGCATTCCGACCAGGTACAGCATGCCCTGCGTCACACCTTGGTTACCAAGCATGTGGTTAAGCTCTTCTACCGGAACATGAGCGAGAACGACAAGCCGCATGCCGAGGAGGCAAAAGACTAATCTGTAGCACTTTCGCGGTACTCGGTAGGAGTCTTACCGGTATTTGCTTTAAAACTCTTGGAGAAGTAACGGGGGTCGCTGAAGCCGCAGGCGTAAGCGACCTCTTTTGCTGCCAAGTCGGTGGTACGCAGGTGCGTCCGTAGGTGCCTTGGCTGCTCCGGCTACTATCCCTCTGCTCGCCAAGAGCCTCGGTTGGGAGATGGCATTTATCATCATCGGTATTGTCGGTGCAGCGCACCAGAGCTGGTCGGCGAACATCTTCTCCACTACAGGTGATATGTTCCCCAAGTCGGCTGTTGCTACCATCACCGGTATCGGCGCCATGGCGGGTGGTGTAGGTTCGTTCCTGATTAACAAAGGTTCGGGTATGCTCTTCGACCACGCTGCCAACTTAGGTGAAGCGTTCCAATTCGCAGGCTTCACCGGCAAACCTGCCGGCTACATGATCATCTTCTGTATCTGCGCTGTTGCTTACCTCATCGGCTGGAGCGTCATGAAGACTCTCGTGCCCAAGTACCAACCCGTTATCGTAAAATAATCGGCATTGATTCTCATACAGCAAACGACTCACTCCGGTGGGTCGTTTGTTTTATATGTGCCATTTTCCTCGTCCCCCGCCTTTGCTTGTTTGCACTCCGGTAGCGCTCCCTCTAAACGAAGTTTCCCTCTAATACCTTGGGACCCCCGCAAATTGTTAACCCTTCCAATCCCTAACGCGGGGAAGAAAAATGGTTCAATCAATTATAAATTGATAGTATTCATTAAATTTTGTAGTTTTTTCTTCGAATTGTACAAATACCGTTTTTTATAAATTGCGAGTATATATTGATAATTACATAAATAATGAAGAAAACCTACACTCAGCCACGCGTAGAGACCGTGGCAACCACTCCGCAGCAGATCCTCTGCGCCAGCGGAGGTATCAAAGCGCAAATCTCCGGTTATAATCAGAACACCGGCGGCGGATTTATCCAACCCGTCATCATGGGCATCGTCTGCTCGTCGCTGCTTTTCCTCGGCACGGCGTGCAGCACCAACAACACCCCCGACCAGCCCAAGCAGCAGGCGGAACTCAAGCCCCGCACGCTGATAGTGACGGAAGTCGAAAGTCACGGGGTCCCCACAAGCCTGCACAGTGGGGTCGCAGGCGACGATCACGGAGAACGGGGATGTGCTCGATGCCCTATGGGATGCAGGCGACGAGGTGTTCTACCGCAATCTGAGTTATAGCTATGACTACTATGAAGACGATGAAGAAAAACCCCTCTTCGGCGTCCTCGAAGCGGACAAGGCGGAGCGTATAGCATCTTTCGCGGGTGACCGCGTATGGTGTGCGAAAGACGACCAATTGGCACTCATCTATCCGAAGATTGATAAGTCGGCAATCGATGTCTCGCTTGTGGAGAGCCAACTGACAGCGAGCTATACCATCTCCGTAGCCGGACAGGACGGTTCGTTGGCAACCTTGGCGAAGGATTTCCACCATATATACGGTATCGCGAGTGTAGTGTCCGTCACGGAGACCACCGCCAATGCGGAATTGGCTGAGATGAAGAGCCTGATGACGGTTTGTAAGTTCTCCTTTGAGGATAAAGACCATCCGGGTACGTCGCTCCCGATCAGCACGCTTGAAATCAAAAGAGGCGGCGAAGCCTACTACGTCGGCACTTATCCGCAGAAGGGTACGGTGTACATCGCGCAGAACGTATCCGCATGGGATGTATCCGTAGATCCGGACTGGAAAACCACCGGCGAAGGCGGCACCCCCCTCACCATTGACACCAAAGGGGTAAATCCGACGGAGGTCTATGTAGCGCTGTTCCCGGACATGGGAGCAACCTATTCCTTCACCGTCATCAGCGGAGGGAATACCTATACCGGCGAGGCTACCGCCGCCCTCAACGAAGGCGAGTTTGTGCCTGCCACCGGGCTCAAACTCACGAAGAACTAAAGAGCAAAATAAGAGAATTTGACATAACAAAACAACAACATTTATGAAAACAAAATCGACAGTCGGAAGACTGATTACTTACTTTTCGAAGTGGCGCGAGAGTGTGGAACAATATGATCACGGATGATGGCGGAGGAGAAGTGCGTTTCAGGGGGCAGAATTATAACGCTCTCGGTTACAATTGGAGTTATGCGTATTACAAATTCAAAACAAATAAGACCTTCAATCCCGCTAACGACCAATTCTATTGGGAATTCAATATGTATGTGAATTATGGTTTTCGCGTCAAAGGAGGTACGATGGATTACTACGTGGAGACAGCCTATAAGGGGGAAATCTATGTCATGACTCCTGACAGTCAGGCACATACGATAGCCCATTGGGAGAGAGCAAAAGGTCACCCATGTTGTCCCTTAGAAGCTTATGATATATCCTACAACATCACCGACAGCACATGGGGGTACATCTATGTTTCCAATATCTCCGATCATAATATAACCATACAATATATGCCTTCTTCCAGAGCCGCTGAAGATGGCGTGATATGTATTATGATGAAAGAGAGCGTAATAAATTATAGTGAAGAAATCGGCTGGGTGCAGTATGAGAAGAGCATCAACTGCTCGGCTCTCAAAGAGGATTTTCCGATGCCGAAGCTCTCTTCCGTATCATGGGGCACGGACGGCACCGTGCGGGGCGTGGCGACGAATGTTCCGGACAAACGCTCTGACAACCGCTTCAA
>CADBYS010000011.1 GCA_902798965.1 uncultured Bacteroidales bacterium
ATAGGCTTTCGTTTAACCACTCTTTGATTCTTGATATATCCTCTAATTCTTTTTGTTTCAATGCCAAATACGAATCACGCACATACAATATGCCCTTTTTCTCTATTAAGTTCATATACTTAACCAAATCGGATGGTGACAATCCGATAAGTTCCCATCTACCGATATATGTTTTATACCACGCTCCCATAATAGCAAAACAATTATCGACACTAATGTAATATTCTTGTCGCCACGTGTCACCTCGTGTTCCAATAGTAATCCTGTCGTTATATAAGATTGCTCTGTCTTTCTCTGATTTCTGATCAAGGTTATAAGAGGTGATCATTGGAGAATATAAGAGAAAAGAAGAATTGTTTACAATTTCATCCGGCGAGAATCCAATCTTATTTCCCGCTTCCCCGTCTCTCACAAACATATCACCACTAATCCCATTAGTGATATATTCATACCTTCCGTTAATAAATCTAATTGCTTCCATATTGCTTCTTTCTGTTTGCTTATTCTTGAAATTTCCTACGTTTCAGTGCGAATAGACAAATAGCAAACGCTAATTAATAATCCATATGTCCGCAGAGACGCTTCTCTGCGATCCGGTTTTACGTCATGGATGGGACGGTATTTTTAGGATCACAAATAGTGATATTATATCTTACTCAGCAATTCATCGGTGGTCCAACTGTCAATCTTCGTAAAGCCAAACCACTTCTTACCAAGATCCTTGATGGATGCGCCTATCAGATATACCGTATCATCAATGCACAGGAATCGGTCGTGCGCACGATTGAACTGCTCAACCTCTATTGGTGCGAATTGTGCGTTGTGTTTGTCGAAGTCAAGTGACAACTGGCGTGATATATTTTTTGTATAGACCTTTGCGGTCACACCATTGTTGCGTTTGTCTAACATCGCCAAGACCGTTTCGTCGATATAATTATCAATCAATACGATACGTCTCTTTGCTTCACGAATACGTTCCGTGACGAATTTGTAGGCATCGAAAATCTGACCATCAAAGAGGATGCCCTCTGTTGGTTTCGTGTTATCATCGTCCAAACGGCGGAATATCTCTTCTACTTTCTGATCCGTGGATTCTTGATGAGCGAGTAAACTTAATTGTGTCCGTTCCATTACTTCCAAACGTTGGAACACTTGTGCGTTTGAAGCAAGGAATCGGCGCATAGCAACAAAGGCACGCATGATTTGGATATTCACACTAACGGCCTGCGGTGAGCGAAGAACACCGCTAAGCATTGCGACACCACTTTCGGTGAAGGCGTAGGGCCGTTTGCGTGTACCTCCCCAACCTGATATCGCAATTTGCGATTTCAAGATTTTGTCCCCACTTGATATCGCAATTTGCGATTTCAAGTTTTCGCTATTGTTGGATGTCACAATTTGTGACTTCCAATTCTCGAACTCTTCCTTAGAGAGTTGGAACATAAAATCATCCGGAAAGCGTTCTATATTTCGTTTTACCTGCTCATTCAAACGGAAAGTCTCCACACCATATAGCCGTGCCAAATCGCGGTCAAGCATGACTTGCTTGCCACGGATGACGTGGATGAGGTTCTCAATATTCTCCAGTGGTTGCAATGATACCTGTTCTGCTTTGACTATGTCGTTCTTCTTAGCCATATCTTAATATCATAAATGGTCACAAATTATTGACAGATTGTTGACGAATCTGCTCGCGCCATTTCTCGCGGGCATCAATCATCTGCTGAAACGCATTGGCATACTCATCTGGGCTGTTGTAATGTACAAAGACATCCTCCATATTCGTCAAATTTCATTTTTGCCTACAAAGTTACGAAAAATTTTTCAAATATGCAAGAGTGGGATGCAGATTTTTGAAAAAAAAGGGGAGAAAAGTGAAAAATGTAGCCAAAGAGGTTATTTTAGTCAACAATTCTACTTCACTTGTTTTAGGATATCTTCCGGGTTTGTGCCGATCCGGGTGATGGTACAAAGTTTCTTCCCCATATCCTTCAGCGAGTGTCCGCAATGATAAACCGTGTCATCAACTATCAGCCAACGGTCGTGTGAGGCTTTTGCCCATTTCGAGCAACAGACCTTGATAGTATGAATGGTTGAAAGTCTTGACGATTTCGGAATCTTGATTGTGCTCGTCTTGAACGATGATTCCGTTGTTCTCTAACTCTTGTCGATGAGATTCAAGCGCATAGAGACCGGGCTTGATTCGGTAGATGCCTTTCGTGTTGCGAACGATGCGGCGTATAGACGCAAACGGGGTCTTTGAACCCCATGAGCAATCTTCAATAAAGAAGACATTCTGATTGTCAGGTTTATTGGCAAATAATAGTCGGTTCACCTATAAAATCGTCGGCACTAAGAACGATATCACCATTGCGGTAAAGTCCTTGCGCAATGCGTACCGCATCGTTCGAATTTTCAGCGTCAATGGCGACTTCTTTATGAAGCGTTTCTTCGATGATAACTTTGTATTTCATTGAAAAATTTCCTCATAGTATCACAAAACAAGCGTCCACTGCGAAGCGATCGGCAGAATAAACGCCTTTTATGTCTTTCTTATCGTTGTTCTCGCTGGCGATTGTTTCCAGCGCTCCGTCGCGTTCGGCAAATTGTGCTAACGCTTTACCGTCTCGGAGAGGATGGTATTACTCTTTCTTTATGAACTTAACGATACAATCAATGCAAATTGGTTTGTCGGATTGCGGGTCAATAAAGACGTTTGCAGGGTGCATGTCCTCGAGGTGCAAGCGGTCACTGATATCACCGAACTTGTAATACACCTTTGCCTCGACTCCTTTAGCAATCATGGGACCATATACGGACGTGAACACCTTTTCCGGATTCGAGAACCAGATACCTTTAGCACGAGCCCATTGTTCAACAGCCTCCTCTTGCTTGGCATCTATTTCCCAGTTTGTTGGGCTGCTTGTTTTGCATTTAAGAGAAAAGCGACCTGGTTCAAAGCTTGCTCGCGCGTAGCAGCATACGGCGTACGCCCCAATGAGCGGCGAATCTGCAAGGCAGAGGCCTGCATGCTCTTGTTGATTAAATCGATCAAGATTTGTTCTTCCATTGAGTATATCGTTTATATAGTTATCTATCAGTTGCAGCGTGTGCTCCGAAAAACCGTTGTAGGTGATGGAGGTGTTGATTTGTTCTTGGCGTGTCGGCCACATGTCATTCCTCATTTCTATTCGATCGGTTGACTCCCACTCTGCCTCCCCATCGAGCACGTCATTAACTACCTCAATTATCTCCTCGTCTGACCATCCAAGACCTGAACGACGGAACTCCTCCAATAACTGTGGAGCCCAGCGCGGATCAATCAGCTCTGTCCAGCCTCTGTCCTCCAGATAATTGAGGGCTACGCATATCGCTGTTGGATATTGTTCGTTCATGTCTTTGCAACTTTAAGCTGCAAAGTTACAAAAAAAAAATGAAATATGCAAGAGGGAAGGGCAGAATTTTGCAAAAAAGGGGGAGAAAAATGAAAATTTTAGCAGAATAGAGAAAAACAAGCGTCAATATACGCCTTTTATATGTCATTGGTATTATCTCCGCAGACGGGAAAAATTCCTATACGGAGAAATACGCTACAAAGTTACAAAAAAAAATGACATTTGCAAACAATTTGCTGTATTTTTGCAAAATTTCTGAATATAGCACAAAAAAAGCCGCAACCGCGGCTCTTTTTGAGAATTCGGATCAATATATCAATTATCAATCCATCAATTACCTTTCACTTTTCACCTTTCACTTTTCACTTTTCACCTTTCACTTTTCATCTTTCACCTTTCTCATCCCCCGATAAATCTCCGTGTACATCCAATTATAGAAATGGTAGTACTTCGTACAACCTTTCGGAATCGTTGCCCGGTACTCCGCGTACTTCTGTTGCCATATCCGGGCTTGCTCTATGTCATCCTCTGTAAATTCCTCGGGATGATAGCACACCCGCTCGATGTCGTGCGCCATCCGCTGCGCCGCCTTGATCATCTCCCTGTTCCGCGTCGCACCCTCACTCCACGCCCCTTCATGGAAGTGGTACGTATATACCAGATGCACCTTACATCCGTCCTCATCTATCCATTTCTCTCCCCAGTAATGCCACTTGCACACCAATCGTGCCCTATTAGCCTGCCCGTCCTTTACACTGTCCAGTGCTCCACGCACTTCATTAATAACTTCAGTAAATGTTACTTTTGCCATAATCTTTGTTATTAGTTTAATTCGTTTAATTTGTGAACCTAAAACATGTTCACCGGAATAGTTTTAATAGTTTTTGATTGTTGACTGAAAAAGTCCATCGTCGGCTTTCGACTTTCGACTTTTGACTTTCGACTATAAAACATGGGGTGAAATCCTGGTGAAATCATGGGTTTATCGTGGGTATCCTAGACTTTAGTCCTACCCAAAGCCCGATCAAACCCTGACCTCACCCTTACCATCTTTTGCATTTTTCTCGCATTTTTGCGAGAACTGCCACGTCGTTTGTTAGGCCAGATGCTATCCAATACAATTTTTGTCATGAGACTGTGAGACTCTGAGACTCTTTTTGCAACAAGCAGGTAATCTGTATGTTGCACGCATGGATATGTCTAAAAAGAGTCTCAGAGTCTCATTACTCAACATGCTTTTCGGTAATGTCCGTACTCTATTTTCGTGATATATCCTTCTTCCAACCATCGGTCATTCCATCGTATTACAGTTGCTCGTGAGACGCCCTGCGCTTTCGCTTCGGATATAAGTTCTTGCAGTTTGTACTCAGGTTTCAGCTGCTCATACAGCAACTTCCTCTGATCTATCGGTTTAATCTCCGGCACCACATCTTGTTTGTCCCCGTCAATCATCCTGTACGCAGCCGCCATATGTAGCAGCATCTTATTCCCGATCATCTCCGCCGTCTCATAATCCTCGTCGCTACAATAAATAGTATCGACCAATTTTGGGCGATTTTTGTCTCCGCTTTCTACATAGTCTGTTTTCTGTATTCTGTCAGTGCAACGGTCTGTATTCTCCATCCTCATCGCCGTCAGTATCATCGCCATCCGTTCTATCTGTACCGCCATGCGTATCACAGCCGAGTGGAAGTTTTCTCCTAACAGCCCGATCAGCGCCAAGCCTCTCTTTCTGGACGTCGGTCAGGCTCCATTCGCGCTCTTCACCATTCTGCAGCGCCTCGTACGTCCGCAACATCCGCTGCCCCACGATCTTTGGCACAGCACTCTGCCCGCCTTTTGAGTTCACATACCGCTTGTCAAAGCCATTCGAGCCCTTAATCACCACGGTCAGCAATCGCGAGAAGTATCCGTTCTCGACCGAAGGCACGAGTGCGCGATATTGCCCGAACGTACCGGTGAGCAACATAGAGACTCGCGGGTTCTTGATCTCCGACGCACCTTTGACGCGGTTGCGGGAGATGGGTTCGTGTTCTGCGGCTTTGCGGAGCGTAGTGTTGTAATTCGCTGTCCCGCCTTTCCAAATGTCGGTTATCACACTGCCTTCGCTCTCGTGCAGGTAGCCGCAGCCGTTCTGCTCCTCAAGCGCTTTGTAGAAGGCTGCCAACGTGCTGTCACCGGCAATTAGCATCGGATACTGCTCGTCAATCACGCGCACCATCTCCAAGGCTTGATTAGCGATACCCTTTCCCGAAGCCGCAGCCGCCAAGATGAAACATTGCAGGTTGGCGTAGTACTTCTTGCCCGTCGGACCGTAGCGGAAGTACAGATTAGGCACACACGCGCTCGCTGCGGCAAGTGTAGCCATGAGGATGATGTCCTGCTCCTCGGGTGTTGAGGCCAGCGACAACATCTGTTGCAAACTCTCAGGAAGTTGTTGCATGTCGAGATGTTCAACAATGCGGAGGTCTGCCTGTCCCTCCAGCGAACTAAGGTTTTTGATCATAAAAATTGAGTTTTTTAATTGTTAATACTATTTGTGAGTGGCTCTTTTTGTTGTATCAAAATTCGCTCATTTGGAATTTTTGATAATTTTGGGTTATTTTTGACCGACCAAATCCATTGTATTCCGTTAGTTCCGTGAATTTAGTACTCCCCTCTATATAGTAGCCATTTTGCGTAGGTTTTCGTGTGAGTAGAAAAGTAATGCCCTCTATAATATAGTCACATGAGGGTGACGTTTAGGGTGCGCTGAAAAACACATGCCCCTCTATATAATAGGAGCAGGGTGTCAGCCTTCAGTTTTAAATCAAATAATTGAGCGTCAAACGCATACCCCTCTATATTATAGCCATTTTAGTATAACCTTTAGCTGATTATTTCGATTGATTGAGGTAGTAAAATGAGGCTCTTGTTAAGGATCTTTAACATTTTTGCAACGCATTGTTGGCATTACAGAAATAGGATTTGACAATCAGATAAGTAGCTGGCATAATTCTCCCGATATTGGTGCACTGTTAGCATCCGAAACAGCCTGATTTAGGTCCCCAATAGACAAAAAAACAGCCAAAATTGCAAAAGAAATCACAATTTTGGCTATAGGTACAAAAATTTAGGGCTTTTTTAGGTTGTCTATGAATTCCTTTCTGCTTATCATATTTGCTTCAAAATTTTTTTGGACTGCCCCCATCCGCATGATAGCGCAGAGTTTCTTTCCCATGTCCTTGAACGAGTGCCCGCTTGTGACTTAACTCGAATCCCTCTCGCCCGAGTTGCATTTTTCATTTTTTTGCCTGCTATTTGGCAGAAAAATGCTTCGCACTCTTGCAAATATCAAAAAAAAGTCGTACCTTTGTAGCAAAATCTAAGCACACAGATGTCAACACGTCGGAAAAAGAAGAATAAAGGATATTACCGCCTTCCGGTGACTATCGTTTCAGTTGTAGTCTGCCTTATAGGGGCAGTTTCGTATATCATATCTTCTGTTAATGCGCATCCTACCCGCAGTAAGGCGGCTCCTAATGAGCACGTTGCTGTCGCGGAAACGCCCGAGTTGCCAAGATCAAACACTATTGATGCAGAAACTCCTCGTTACGAGCTTCCGCAATTATTTGTTGAGCGCCGACAACAAGTCATAGAGCATCTCGCCTATACCGTAAGTTATAATCAGGATTGGCATTTGCCGAACTGGGTAGCTTACGAGTTGACCAATCATGAGACGTATGGTGAGAGTTCGCGCACGAACAAGTTTCTTCCCGACCCATTGGTTGAAGGAGATCCGGTTATAACCAAGGACTATAGTAATTCCGGTTATGACCGTGGTCATATGGCTCCGGCGGGTGATATGAAATGGTCGGAACAGGCCATGAAGGAATCATTCTACATGACGAACATGTGCCCGCAAAACCATAATAACAATGCCGGCGATTGGAAGGACTTGGAAGAACTGGTGCGGGATATAGCATCTACGTATGGGAACGTATATATTTGCTGCGGACCTATCGTTACGGATATTACTAACACGATTGGTTCGGTTCGCAAAATTGTTGTTCCGCAATCTTTTTATAAAGTGCTCCTGCGCCAAAAGAAAGACGGTTCATGGACATCTATTGGTTTTGTCATGCCGAATGCTCCCGGCAACCGTCCCCTTATGACATACATGCACTCCGTGAACGAAATAGAAAACCTCACCGGCATCGATTTCTTTTATAATCTTCCCGATTCGATAGAAGACCTCATCGAAACCGATTATACAATATCAGATTGGACAATAAAATAATAAATTATAAAACTAAGCGCACGAAACAGCAATGAGAGATTTTATCAGACGCGTATTTTTGAACGACCACGTCATCCTGAGTGTCATATTGCTCAATGCGATTGTTATCTATTTGCAGGAGTCGGGCATCAGCCACCCTCTTATCATCGGTGTGGATGTTGCCTGCACGTTGATCTTCCTGATTGAGATGCTCATCAAGCACCTCACGTTTGGCGTGAAGGAGTATTGGCGCGATGGCTGGAACAGGATGGACGGTATATTGGTTATCATCTCCCTGCCCTCGCTCATCACACCATTCTTCGATGCCTCGTCGTTTGATTTCTCTATCCTGCTGACGCTGCGACTGATGCGTGTGCTGCGTTTCTTCCGTGTGCTGCATTTCTTCCCCAAGATCACCCAGATCGGCGCAGGTCTCAAGCGCGCGTTGCGCGATTCGGGGGTAGTGCTGGTCGGGTTCTTTATCCTCCTGTTTATCTTCGGCATGATCAATTGCAGTCTGTACCGGGAGGTGGCACCGCAGTACTTCGATACGCCGCTTAACTCCATTTATTCGGTCTTCCGCGTCTTTACTGTCGAGGGCTGGTACGAGATCCCCGATACCATCATGGCTGCCACCTCTCCGCTTATCGGCAAACTGTCGCGACTGTATTTCTGCTTCCTGTTAGGCGCGTTCGGCCTGTTGGGGATGTCGTTCATCAACTCGGTGTTCGTAGATGCGATGGCCGAGGACAATAATGACGATGTCAAGCTCCAGCTCGACCGCATTGAGCGCCGCCTGGAGGAGATGGAGCAGAAGCTGCTCGAGAAAAAATAACCGACATAAGTCTTATCCATAGCCGGAACACCACGAAAATGTTCCGGCTATTTTTATGCCCCTCCGCGACGATTTGCCTACCTTTATCGAACTTATAGCAACTTTTTATATTCTATTTTTAAGATTTTATTTCCTGTTTTTAACTTCTATTTTTTAGATTAGAACACTTTTTGTATATTTGCAGCCGAAGTTGGGAATATTGTGTAATTTTTTAAAATAGGAGGTTTGTATGAAGAAAAATTTTAGTGAATGGAAAAGTGAAAACGTGAGTGTAAAGAAAACCCGTGCAGCCAAGCGTGAGACTGTCGGCAAACCGTTGGACGAGTTTCTGAGCTCCAAGTGTATCCTTGAGTTGATGGAACATATAGCCAGTTCATCGTGCAGCGCAGGTGCGCCCAAGCATGCACTGGCGCATCCTGAAGTGGCGTTGTATACGAATGAACTTGCCGACCGGTTGTCCATGACCCCGTTGCAGGCTTTTCTGTTGGCGCAGTTTGTTAACCTGTATCCGGATTCGGAAATCTCGACCAAGGATATTGCCAGGCATCTGAATTGTACGAACCTCTCTGTCATGGCATGTTACAACGACATCATGGCGCTTCGGGAAAAGAAGTACATCGGGGAAACCAAATCCAGAGAAAACATCGTGTTTTTCATCCCGATGCGCACGATCAAGGCGTTCCGCGAGAACCAGAACGTGGCTCCGATGGATTACAGCAACCTGAGCGGTGATGACCTGTTCAGCGAGATCTATAATACGTTTGGCGCATTTTTTGATGATATAATTAATTATTCGGAGTTGAACGAAACGCTCGCTGCTATCGTTAACAGCAACCCACAACTGGCGTTCTGCCGGCAGATCAATTCATACAACCTCTGCAAGGACGATTGGCTGCTGCTTATGTTCGCGTGCCATAAATTCTATATGAGCCGCAGCAACACCATCGAGCCGGACGATTTGCGCCAACTTTACCCGATGCGTTCAGGCATGAAGGTTATGCGCCAGATGCGCCAGAACAACCATCCGTTGCTCAAGCAGGAACTGCTGGAGCCTGCAGGTGGCGTGTTGGCTACTGACCAGGAGTGGTGCCTGTCGCACCGGGCTGCCATAGACCTGATGGCCGAACTGTGCCCGAACCTGTCGGAGGGAGCCAAGCGCGATGTCATCAGCGCCGATACTATCGGTACAAAGGCATTGTATTACCCCACCAAGACAGCTCGCCAGATCAGCGAACTGGAGGATCTGCTCGCTCCTGAGAAGTTCGCCCGCGTACAGGAGAGCCTTATGGCGCACGGTATGCGCAAGGGGTTTGCGTGCCTGTTCTACGGCGCACCGGGCACCGGCAAGACCGAGACTGTGCTCCAGCTTTCCCGCAAGACCGGACGGGATATCATGCAAGTGGATATGTCACAGATGCGCGACAAGTATGTAGGCGAGAGCGAGAAGAACGTGAAGGCCATCTTCACTCGCTACCGCCGGTTGTGTCAGGAAGCCGAACTCACCCCCATTCTGTTGCTCAACGAGGCGGATGCACTGCTCAGCGTGCGCCTCGAGCGGATGCGCGATGCCGTTGATCAGATGGCAAACACCATGCAGAATATCATCCTGCAGGAGATGGAGAACCTCGATGGCATCCTGATTGCCACCACCAACCTTACCCAAAATCTGGACTCGGCTTTCGACCGCCGATTCCTCTATAAGGTGGAGTTCCAGAAGCCGACCGCCGAAGAGGGTAGGCATATATGGCAGGCGATGCTGCCGAACTTGAGCGACGAGAATGCCCGTTCGCTCGCCTCGAAGTACGATTTCAGCGGCGGTCAGATCGAGAATATCGCCCGCAAGCAGGTGGTGAACAACATCCTGCACGGCAATGATGATCTGGACATGCAACTCATCCGGTCGGCTTGCGACCAGGAGCGCCTGAACCGCCAGAACGGCGAACGTATCCGCATCACAGGTTTCTGTTGATGCGGATGCTACAACTAAGCTGCTCCGGTTTATGCTTGAGCAGCTTTTACTTTTGTGATGATGGCTTCGACTTCCGACTTGTCCATCTTCCATTCGTGGCTGAAATATTCCGCCAGGAACTCCGCCGAATACTCTTTGTTCAGGAAATAGTGAATGGTGCCGGCATGGAAGTCCCCGTAGCTCTCGACTTCCTCGACCGGAAAACCGCAATGGGTCAAGCTCCAGTCCATATAGAAGAATTCCTCCGGGTACTTGTCAACTATTTCCTTTGCGAATCCTTGCTTGATCCACATGTTCTTATGCTCGTCGGAGTGGATGAAGCGGTCACGTTCCTGCTCGCGCTTGCGGGCAGCTTCTTGGTCGTTATATGCGGCAAAGAGTGATGTCATAAATTATATGTTTTAATTATAAAGTTAGCCCGCAATACGCTCAGATATCATACACTTTCACTGATACGATTCAGAATATCTTCAATTAAAACGAACGGATTGTTTATCATAAGCTTTTGATATTAAATATATTTCGCTATCATTATGCAAAATTACCAGAAATCAATTACCAAAAACCGGTAAAATTGCTAATCCGCTGCAAAGATACTACTTTTTTTGATATTTGCAAATTTTTCGGCAGAAAAAGTTTGAAAACTTGCTATTTTTTTGCATTTCATTATTTTTTGCTCAAAACACACTTACATATTCAGTTATGTTACACTATATCTCATGGTAACTGTAGAGCACATCTCCTTCGCCGCCATAGTAATCGGGGAAGGCTCCTTCACAGCAATCTTCATCGGTCACCTCATAGCGGCTGTCTTCATCGCGCTCGAAGAACCGCAATGCGTATCGTTTGTACCGCCAATCTATGACGTACGGCTCGAAATACACACCGCCGATCTCGTATATATATTCCTCGCTGTTCATATCGTACACGGAATGGAGATCTACATTTTTATCGCACTGCAGATGAATGCCGAAATAATCGTCGGTTATATCTATCCAGCCTACTTTATCGCCGATGATAACATATATGTCACCGGGTCTGCCGAGATAGGTGTGTAACTTTTCGACGATATCTTCATGCGCGTCCTCTTCGTCCTCGAAGAACCAATCATGATACAAGTCGTTGTACATATCAATCAGGTATTGCTCGAACTCTTGGCGCAAGTCGGCGGGCAGCTTGTCGTAATCATCGTCATACTCCGCGCTGAAATCTATACCTTTCTCTTTCAGGAACAGATACAGTTCATCCCCGTCATCCACGCCCATGAACGCATATTCCAATCGTTGACTGTCCGTATCGAGCAGCGTGCCGGTTTCTTTGTCCCGGATCTCATATTCGAAATCGGCATCGCAGCCGTATATACTGACATCCGTCAACCGGAAGTCAGTGATATGTATGGTTATGCTCTCCTTTGAGAAGAGTTTGATAATCGGTTTCGCATCCATGACGGGTATCAATTATTTTGCAGATTGCGGATAGTGTTTGTCGCGATAGGCTTTAATTTCATTTTGCTATTTTAACAATACAAAACACCGGTCAATCTCTTGCGGCAAGATTTCTTCATAGCAATCCACGAAGATACGCAGGTAATACTCTTGGCTGACGATATGTACAAACACGCTATCCAACGCTGATTCGGTGTGATTCAGTTGATTGACAAACTCCTCGGAGGCACCTGATCGGAGAGGCAAAGTCTGCTGATGCAGGTAGGTCTTGGCGTTCTGCAATCGATGCCAGTATCTTGCTGAATATTCGGGCGGGAAGTCGGGATGTATTTGTGCTCCTATCTCTTCCGCCCAATCGCAGTTGTACGGGCGATAGTAAAGCGTGTCCAACTTTGCCCAATCTACCGTGGAGCAACAATAGAACTGCTTTAATTCGTTTTGTGCTATGTTCTTGCTGTCTTGTTTAGAACAAGAAGGAAAAATCAATAAAACAAAGAGGAAAAATGAGATTAACCGATTAGTCATAATTGGAAGGATTTAAAACATGTATTCTATCAATTCAGGAATGCAAAGTGATGTCCAGTGCTTTGAGAAAATCTTTGACATAACCGGTCATGACCTTGCCTACTGCGGAATATTCTTGATAGCCCTCATCTTCTTCTGCTTTTTCGAATTCCTTCCGATACTTTTTATAATTGCGATCCTGCCACGGGTTTTTCATTGTGATTTCATTGTTTTGCCCATTGAATTGATACCAGAACTCATACTCCTCATTATCGTTTCCATACGCATAGACTGTAAGTCCGTCAATGCTGTTCATATACCTCAAGAAGACATCCGGAATAAGTGCGTAGACGTTCATTTCAATAGCAAGACATAGACTGTCCCCCGTTTCCTTATACAGTCTCCAAACATCAAAAGGAGCAGGCCAAGTACATCCGTAGTTTGTGCGACACCAATCGAGCCAGCCGATGATTCCATACTTATGTTTTTGGTATGATTTGGCCTGATAATAGTTGTGTCGATATAGCCGGTATGCGTCTTTCAATTCCGGATGCAGCAACTTCATGGCGTGATTGTAACAAGGAATTCCGTATAGTTCTTCGTCAAATACATCTTTGTGGGCATCAATAAAGTCTTCCACTTCTTTCTGCCGCGCATTAAAGATCCGGCTATCAATCATATCGTACGGTCCAATTCCTTCTACGTACCACGAATAAAAATCCTTTACTGTGTCCGACGTGTCGTAAGTAAGGTATGTTCGGGGCATGGGGATGTATGAGGTCATAGAGATGGGATAGCCATGATCATTGAGGCGGTTCACTATCTCAGCGCCGCTCATTGAATCGGAAACACGTTTTTTCACTCTGCTGCCCTCAAGGCCGCGATTGATAAAGTCCACAATAGATTGTTTGGACCCTTTTATGAAAATAAAATTACTTATATCCGCCATAGGTCTATTAATTGATTTGTCATCCATATTGTTTACATATTTAATTTTGTGGCAAAGATAATACTTATTTTCCCC
Organism: uncultured Bacteroidales bacterium; assembly: GCA_902798965.1. Classification (GTDB taxonomy): domain Bacteria; phylum Bacteroidota; class Bacteroidia; order Bacteroidales; family Paludibacteraceae; genus Colicola. Next base: position 13,431 of record CADBYS010000011.1, read on the forward strand.
AGCCGGCGTCTTTGAGTTTATTGACGACCAACTCAAGACTTTCCCATACATCCACATAAGGAATGCCTTCGCAAAGGAATCGTTTGTCGCTTTCCGACAATTCTTTGGGAAGTAGTCCTATGAGATACAAGCGACTGCCCTTATATTGATGAGATTCATAGCAATTCAGCTCAATTTCCTCAACATACGTAACTGCTGCAGCATGCAAAATAATGGACTTGCTCCAGAATTCGTCCAACCGGCTTCCGACATTGTAAAAACGAGGCGCCTCTGTCAATCTAACCAACTTGCCATCTGCCGGCTCTTCGTTAACTTTAGGTGCTCGGAAAAATAGATGATTGTTTTTCGCCTTGTCTGAGCCTTCTATCTTCACATTCTCGTAATAGTTGTTGATATAAAAATCATAATTCTTAGCTACGACGGAGTCTCTTTCGTCAATGCGCAGTAATTCTATTTCATCTTCAAACCGAATCTCTTTTTTGCCACGCTCGTAATCTCCGAAAGATAAAACACATTTGTAAGTATCATAACTATTTGCCCATTTGGAAATATGATACGTTTTTCTCCACCATCTAAAGTCGATGTTCTTCTCTCCTCCTTTGGTAAAAATTACCCCGTCAGCATTCTCTTTTTGCGCCCAATCGTACTTACAACCAATAAAATAGAACGGGGAGCAAAAACTCCTTTCTTTCACATATTCCTTGCGAAACTCCCTCTCTATTTCTATTACCAAATAAGGAGAGATACACCGCTCTATGCCATCCACTCCGCAGATGTCATTACTACACGCATCATAATTGAGCAGCTTAGATGGGATTTTCAGTAGTTTATCCATATGCTATTAAATTTTAAAAATTTCGCCCGTTTTTGTCCGGCATTGGGCACTTTCCGATTTTGCGCGGCAAAGATAATACTTTATTTTCAAACTAAAAAATAGAAGTTAATTTTTTTTGCAATTAGCACTAATTAGCCATAAAGGTTTACCGATTTGCTTACGTGCGACATACATTTCATGCAGGAAATATTCCCAAATAAATACCATTGCCATGGTGTCTAATTCGCAGTAACGCAACAGAGCAGTCCGCAATGCCTGATCCATTTGACCATCACAAAACATGAGTTTGCTATAGGCAGTTAAGGCTGCCCCTCCGTTAGCTACTGTCATGTCATCCACCGATTCGGATTGCGAATCCTCTAATTTTTGTGCTTGTTCTTCATTCAACCCTAAATACGTTGCGACGGAAGGCAACAGATGGTAAGGATTATCAATTGTTCCATCCGCCATGCGGCTTATCCATGCAATGGGCTCATCTGCCGGAATATTCTGGCTTGGAATATCTTTTCCATAAATCTTCTGACTATATTTGTTTTGCAGATAAGAGGAACTATTCAGTACTGCCGGCAGCACTTGTTTGATAGAGTTGGAACCGTGCATTTGGCTATAGCAATAATAGAATCTCCTTACTATATCGCATAAGTCAATCATATCACGCTCACCTATTCGTTTGTCCCCTTCATGCGTAATACTATTGATAAATTCAATCAATTCCTCTTTATCCGGTTCATTACTAACCACTAACTGGCGCTTAATTTCATTCAGGATGTTGTTTTCATGGTGAGAATAGCGGAAGATAGTACCATTGTCCTTCTCCAATTGGGATTTTAGCGCACGAACGAAATCGAAATTCGGGAATGCGTTTACGTCGTTATTCAACCATTGTCCTGCATGCTCAATAGAAAAAGCACCATCTACATTAGGGGTAATGATGTGATGTGAGAATTGGAATGCTACCTGTTCGTATGGATGCATACCTTTGTAATACGGCAATGCCACCGCAGTTGTCTCAAAATCAATCATGTGATACGGAGGACGTATATCGTGGGCTTTAATATATGCCTTAATCCCTTCGCAATCCAGATATGTGTCGCCTTGCAAGTCGTTTCTAAAATCCTCCATCAGTTCTTTGTTCTGCGTGGCGATAGCTATTTGTAACCAACGACGATCCGAAGAAGATAAGCCATCTTCGGGTTTGGTATTATGCTCCCGTTTGACCTGTTCTTCGGTTATTTCGTCAAGATAATACGATTTTACCCTAATCATATCGTCCTTTTTGCGGAAGTCCCACAATTCCGAAATCAGAGGTTTAGGGGATTTGGAAGGCGCAAACTTAGCCTTGTCAAGCCAGCACTCATCTCGCCCGTCTTTCATGCCCGCTTGAGTTGGATTGCAGAACTCACATTTGAAGCAACTACTCGATAGATCTGAAGCGATGCGTTGGTCATTCGTCCAAGCATCACACATCTCTTTAACGAAATCAACAAACTTTATATTGCCCAAATACTCTGCTTGCTCTCCACTTGTGCCGCTGATAATAGATTGAACTACGTCCTCGGCGTCAAAAGCCGTCAGTATTTCCACTTTGGACGATTCCAATTTCTGTTTCACTTCCGGATTGACCTCGATGGATGTGCGACTGTTCTCCTTGCGGATCTTGAATAGTTGGTTCAGATTGTCCACATCAGCAATGCGACTTTTATCAGCAAGCATTAGATAGCTGCGTACCTCATATTTCGGTTCCGCGAGTGATACCACATATCGTTGGAACGCCAAATCATAGAGGTATTCCCGCCAAGTTGTATTTATGCTTTTTTTCTCACTTTTTCCCATCCAACTGTCTTTATTAGGGTTGAAGGATTTCGCTTTCACTTCGATGAGGTCTATACGATTTCCTGTTTTGCGCACAATATCTGCGCGGATGAACATATTCTCAAATCCAAACGCTGCCTCAGCAATCACTACGTTTTTATCACCGGCCAAGAGTTCTTCCGTTTTCGTTAACGCTTCGTGGTAGTCTGTCACATCATGCAGATCCACATCCACATGCGTATAAATTTTGGCTAATTCGCCTACTTGGAATCCGCCTTCCGCTAATGCCGCTAAGAAATCGTTCTCGTCATTGCTGTTGGCGTACCATTCCGGATGCCGCGCGTAATACAACTTCGTCGGACAAGACAGGGCTATCTTGAATACCGACTTGGTAAACGGTTTGTTGGTAGTGATGTTCATGATAGTTGCAATATATTAGTTTGTTTCTTTGTATATCTTCACTTCAGTATTTATTCCTCCATCGTCACATAACGTGATTTAGATAGGTTCATATGAGTTTATTTTGAAATAAAATATTTATTTTTCTATTCCCGCGTACTTTTTTAGTCTTTTAATCATAGCCTCCACATTACTATTTAATCCATCTACAGAAGTGTTATCATATTTATCCTCATTCGATGGATCTACTTCGGGACAATATACACCATCTACAATAAATTTAATAGGATGCGGTTCTATAGAATTTTCATTTATGAATAAATTCTCTGAAGAATATGATTCAATGTGTTGAGTGATATCCTCCAACAAGGGATAGAGCAAACCTCCCATTATCACTTTCCCTATACAACGATTGACATATTGAATATAGGTATGAATCTGAAAGAAGTCAGAACGATCAACGTCTGAGTCTTTAACCTGCCGCCTTTTGCCTCTCATTCGTTTGTATTTGGCATCAAACACCATATATTCTTTCGTGCCATCATCCTTCTCTTTCTCTAAAATAATATCCGGAATAATATTGCGCTGATAAAAAGTACCCTTATAAGTTATATAAGTGCATTCTTCTACTGAAAGTACACGCCAGTCGGTATCAGCAAATCCTTCAGCTAATTTCTTTCGCAAAAAAGCTTCCCATATCTCTGCCATATCCACAAATACACAATCCGTTGTATGCTTGTCTGCTGCATTATACCCTATTTGACGATTTTTGATGACCGACCAACTAAAATCAACTAATGGTTTCCAAATTAGATAAATACTTTTGTATCGAATACGTTGATAATCCAATTCCGTTATATCAAAAACTTGACCTTTGTATTGGCTATTTAGCGTATTTATCGTATCTTGGATGGCAGGTGGGAGAGAGTAACCAAATCCTACTTTCGTTTCTTCTTTCTTCACTTTCTTTGTTATCCGCTTCTTAGATAGGATTAGATATGCCTGATAAACAATTCGACAAATGGTATCATCGAACGTTTTTTCAAAGATATTCGTACAAACTTCTCGTCTTGTCATCCAAGAAGTAATCGTTCTGGGTATATCTAATGCCCCTTTAATCGATACGCCTTGGTAACCTTTTTTTACATTAGTATGCGGTAAACCATATCGATTGGCTTGTGCACATCTTTCCACCCACATCTTCGCCTGCAAGATATTCAGAAGGCTGCTAAACCAATCTGGTGAGAAATTGGGGCTTGCATTGTGAATGGTATATTTAATATTATAGACATCTGCCAGAATAGCCAACAATATATTTTCCCCGAAGCGTGGACGAATAGAAATCTCTGTCCCTCCAATATAAGCCAATCCTATATAACGTCCAGCCAACCATTGGAACGATTGACTAACGTTGTCATAACGTTGGACTGAGATTGGTTCATAGTCTTCACTCTCGCCATTTTGTTGTTCAAAAGACTTGCATAAAGTTTCTAAGTCCTTTTCTATATTTGGCAATGAGAACTCGAATGGTGAACAGTCTCTGGCTGTACATATTTTCTTGACCATACTAAATTACTCTTCGATTTATTATTCATTGGAGTCCGACTCATTAGAACTTTTTGTTAATACAAAAGCCTTTTGACATTTATCTATAAACTCTTTCTGCTTACTTGGATCCATCGTTCCACAATAGGCTTCCAAAGTAGGTCTGATACTAATCTGCCACAACACATTCTTGGCTGTGTTCCAATCAGCATTCTTCTTTGCTTTTATTTGGTTGTAAATATCTACTATTTCCGCAAAATAAGTATGACCGATCCAATAACTTTCACCAAGGTTTTCATTATTTTTAATAACGTTATTTAATTTGGTGCATTGAGAACAATACACATCAATAGTCTCAGGAGTAATGCCAATAGCGTTTTTGGTTTCAATTATATGCGCTAAAGTATCCACATTGTACGTGCTTAGTTGCCAAATAAACCGTCGACGCAAAGCGAAATCCACTTGCTCCAAAGAGAAGTCAATCTGGTTCATAGTGCCAATAAAGTACATATTTTCGGGTACATTGAGATCAATTGTACCATTATTATCCTTAATAGATAATTCTACACCTTTTCCTCTATAGGCAGGTTCCATCGCTGTTAATAATTCTCCAAATACGCGAGAAATATCTACACGATTTATTTCGTCTAAGATAATAATATGTGGTAGTTCATCATTCTGAATGTTATCAATAAGTTCCAAAAGCCATCCTTTCTTGATTGCAACTGAATTGTTTTTAATCGTCTTACCGATGATAAAATCATCATAAGTATAATTAGGATGGAATTGAAGGGAATGGATATGCTCATTGCAAGTGTTTGAAAATTTCGAGAAAGTTTCTTTTGTTATTGTTCTAGCATTTCTTAATTCTCTTACAATTATATGTTTCGCAATTTCTCTAGCAGAATAAGACTTACTTGTTCCCGGAGGACCATACAGAACCAAAGCCTTTTTATATTCTAGTAGTTCTTCTAAAGAAAGGTCTCCTTTTAGATTGGACGTCGTATCTTCCCAAAATGGCTTTATATCTGGATGCCAAAATGGATTATTATTCCACTTGAGAATTAATCCTTGACTATATTTATAGCCCTGATCATTGTTCTGATTATTGTCCTGATCTTTGCCGTTCATTAACACATTTAGCAATGCTTTTCTAATCTTATATAGATCCTGGTCAAGCACAAAATTCTCATGCTTAAACGTTTCTTTGCTTCGCAAGTTCTCTCCCTCTATTAAGCATCTTAAATTTTTCTGTATCTTCTTTTTGTTTTGATAAGACGGAATAGGGAGAAAATTTTCGGGGTCGCAAAAGTATAATAGAACATTAGCTACATTGGAATTCCTATCATCTTCTTCTTGCTGTTTACTCCAATAATTTATTATTTCTCTCTTGGCAATTTCTGTTGTCACTGTTTCTTTCAAGTCTTTCAAATAGATGGCCATGTCGACAATTTGGGACATAGCACCTAATGGATCTCTTGTAAATGTTTGCCCTATTGCCCAAACGCATTTGATATTAGAGAAATAATCTACCTGTGCATTTCCTACATAATACTCATTGGGAACAGGTTGCATATTCAAACGGTCACTACCCAAATACATCAACCAATAGCAATGCAATAGGATTTTGATGACTACCTCTTTATCCTCTGTTTCCTTCCAGAGTGAGTCATTAACATTAAAAATATTGCTTACTCCATACTTGTCTTTTGCTTCTTCTGCATTATTATTTTTGTTTTTTGGGTTTACCTTCTCCAAAAAACGTTGGGTTTTTTCAAGATTTCCCTTAGTAAACAATCCTCCGTCTGTTGGTTTTGTTAAAAGGGCGCCATCATTTACAATACAGCTTTCGACAAATTCTTTAAACAAACCTTGAGGTTGTTGTCTCTCTTGCTGTTCCTTTTTATTTTCAGCCATCGTTATAAAAAAATATGCGGTTAATACTCTTTGTTTGCTTATTGGACCTTCATTATTCATATTTTTTGGACAACATGTGTGCTATTCCTGCAAAGAAGCCACTGGGTCTCTGAGGCATATCTTCTCCGGCAGACTGCAGAATAGCATTTGCATCCTTCTTTGCTTCGGTCATGAATATTGCGCATTCTTTATCACGAAAACCGCGGATACATCTGTCCACAATCAGTTTGTATAATTCCAAATCAGACTCCATGAGCTTAGCCATTGTGAAATCCGGCTCTTGCATACATTTTGCTACAAGGCTGATATATTGCTCATCCGACAATGCAATTTCTACCACGTCATTTATCATTTCCTCCGATTTGTCATAACTGAAATGCTTTACCTCAAAACGATATACGTTTATTGGATGATGCAGATCCACATAGCGCAATTCATACACGCCATCATAATCCAAAGGGAAACGGGCATCAAAATAAGCGTTATGCAACCATTCTATCCAATCCTGTTCGGTTTGATAATCACACTCTGCTTCAAATGTAATTCGTTCCTCCTTTTCAAACTCGGTATATTCAGCTATTTGCTCATCCGTTAACGAGATTTCCATAGATTCTTCTACTTCCGGATAGAAGATCTCTGCATTGTAATGCTTTGCAGTCTTTTTGTTCGTGAAGAACTTTTGGGCTTCTTCAACACACCAATCGTTGTACGCCTTGAGTTGTTGGCGATACATTTCCACTAATTCCTTATCGGAATATTCTTCTTTTCCTACTCTAAGTGACATAGCGATACGTTCTTTTATAAGTTAATTACATTCTGACTCACAACTGCCCAAGCATATTTCTTAGGCTTTAAAATAGATCTGGGCACTAATGGATACGGTTTCCGTACTTGTCTATGATATATTCCTTCCCAGATTTTTTAACCCGATATGTTCCATCACTTTTTATCGCAATCTGCTCATAGATAAGCGGTACTTGTTCTATTCCTTGTCTATTTACAAGACCACATTGACATGGAGGAAAATCAGGACAAACAACCATTATCAGTTCATTCGCATCCATAGTATAAACGAATCCATACTTAATTGGAACTATTATATTTTGTTGCTTATCAACAACACCCCATAGACCGTTTCGACATATTTTATATAAACCATCGACATTTTGTTCAATACATGGAGTATTATCTTTCCTCAAAAGAGGGATATCATTACTACCCTGCTTGTACGTCTTATTATTTGGCGACACAATCACGTTCTTTTCTGAAAATAAAGTATAAGCGTGACCATCACATCTAAATCCATCTGCGATGTAAATATTCTTTAGTTTCTCATAAGAATAAATACGACCTCGCTCTTGCATAAAATCAAATACACACCTTCCTCTCCAATCTCCATCCAATCCTAAGGTTTCTGTCTGTTTGTCATAGAAGAATCCATGCCACTGAGGGATAACTTTCTTTCCTCCAACTACTATCGAGCCTGATAATCCACTTTGCGGTAAGGATATCGTACCGTTCCAGCACGATGGAATGACATAATCTTCCAGTTGAATCTTGTACGATTTCAAGTAGTCACGCAATGATGCCTCTCCCTGCAGATACTGATCCATCAACGCTGCACCATATCTATAGCATGTCTTTTTACTGCTTACATCTTTATGCGCCCAACCATAATAACTACTCCGAGTCTCTTTCAAATAGAGAAGCATACCAAACTCTGCTAATGGCTCCTCCACAAAAAGTACATAGGGCATACGCTTATGTCTTGGGCGATTGAAATAGGCATGCATCGTTTCATGAGCAAGGGTAGAGACAAGTAATTCGTCCATACATTTACCATTATACTCTGTCTGCATTTCTTCCGGGAAGAGCTTGATGATATTATTTTTAGGATCATACAGACCACGCAGCGGCATATTACGCCACAACTCTTTTTCTCTACGAATAATCCTAATATCATCGCGGATATCTGTAAACTCCATACTATCTCGATCCGTTATTTCTTCTAATCTATCTATCCAATATTTTTCTGATTCTTCTAAATATGACGGAATAGATCTTTGCTGGATTCCCGGCTCGATAATAACCTCTACATTCAGTTTGGTTAAAATTTCATCCAACGAATGATATCTCCCAAGCACAAAGGTTTTTTTTGCGCAACGCTTTAATAAACTAAGTTGTTCTTTTGACAACAATGATTTCTGATCTGTGATTTGCATGACATTTCTTTTTTAAAGTTTCACCTACTTTTCTCGGATCGTCTTATCTCACGTCCGTTCATAGCCACGGGGGCACGATTATTTCAAAATACTATTACGGCTTACTCCGTGCACCGCTCCTAATTGGTAAACATGTGTCCGGAAATGGGGATTGCATTGTCGGAATCTTTCAATTCATCTATAAACTGCTCCACAGGGAAGGTTTCTTCACGGAGGGCTTCCATTAGCTGTTCAGGTGTTTCCGAAACGCAATACGGAGTCAATTCTCCGGCTTCCAACACACTGATTTCCGTGCAATTGCCATTTTTGAAGAAATGCACGATGTAGTTCGAGTTGATGTAAAACTCATTCGCCCTTGCAGGCTGAATCGGTGTAACCTTGATGATTTTCATAATACTCTTATTTTTTAAGTTTTTACCTCCACTTCTTATTCAGCCATCATGTCAGCTCCGAGGTTCCATATGATATTAGCGAGTGTATCGCCCATAATCATTGACTCTACCCTGATTAAGCTATACCACGAAGCGCTTTCTACTTGAATAAAACCATTATATTGGTCATCCTTGCCATGCAACACACTGTCAACCAATGTATCAGTAGAGATATCGTCAAGGGAGTCCCAGGGCGAATTGGCCATCAGGATATAGGGCTTATTGTCAATAACTGCCAATGCTCCTACTTTCGATTCCATAACACCCTCTCCTGTGTTAATATATCCATAGATAGGTTCTTCATCGCGCAAGTCGATGAATGGAGCCGGTTGACCTTTTGTACGCGCCAAGATGTATTGTTTAATGAGTTCCGGAGCTTGATCCATAATGCTACTATGAGCGCCATTCCACTCATTGAATTTGTTCTGAAGTTCTGCGTTTTCCATAATTCTGATTGTTTTAAGTTTTTGCCTACTCTTTATCGGATTTTCGGCTTACTTCCGTAACCTCGGGGATTTCATAACCCCACAGTTCTATTTCTTTGTGCACTTTTGCAAATCCTTGCATCGCCTTCTTCTCGCCCATTGTTTGCAACGTATACAGCATGATCTCATAAGCGCATCCCGCTTCCATGTTTTGCGACTCAGAGGTAACGCGGCAGCCTTCTTCCAATTCTATAAGCAGCATATTCAGAAAAATCCTACGGGCATCACTGGTGCTCAGTTTCCCAACCGTCTTTCCGTGCTCCTGTGCGTAGCGCGGGATGTAATGTACCGACTCCTTCGATATGTAATCGGCTATAACGTGCCACCTGATCTCGTTATGAACGCAGTGCAAGAAGAAACCATGCATATCCACTTGTTCGTCAGATGGGGCTTTATCCCCGGGATAAACGAAATGGTTGGCAGTTTCGAGCTCAATAACCCAATCCCGCAATGCGAGAATGGCTGCCTGACAAAATTGATTAGAAAGAATTTTGTTAAAAGTCATATTTATTGTATTTTCCTATTTTTTTGATTATTGTTCGTTCTCCCACAACTCTTTGGTCAGTTCATCTGAGAATGTATCCATGTAGTGCTCTTGAACCATATCGGCGGCTTCAATCTGCAAATCGAGCTCCTCATAATCATCCGGATTCAAGGTTTGCTTGTATTGCTCATGCAACCGATCCTGGTACGGGTCAATGAGCGAAAGAGCCTGCAGTCGGCCGTGGAACAGATAGGTCCACCCGTCAGGCGGCATAGAGCCGAAAGCATATACGGTCACATCGTCCAAGCCGTTGATCTGTTTCAAGAACGCGATAGGCGGCGCCTCCTGCGTATCGAGCAGAGCAAAGATGCACAGATAGTCATCCCGGTCGTACAGCAATTGCCATTCGTGGAACGGCTGCGGTCCGCGGCAGCCATAGTGCCGGTCGCACCAGGCAATACCTTCTTTGAGCTGCGCGGCATCATGGATGTCAATATCCGGTAGCGGCAGATAGGAATCCATACCGATCGCTTCTTTCAGCCCGTTCAACAGCTGCACAATCTGTTCACCGCTCATCTCAGCGGACACACGTTCGGCAGCCGCAGCGCCCTGAAGACCTCGGTTCAGAAATTCCACAACGACCGGCTTTTTGCCCTTGAAGAACACTTCGCTAAATACGTAATCCGCCATAGGGTAATCTATTTATGTATTCTTTTATGTTCATGCCCACAAAGTTACAAAAAAAATCTGAATTTAACAAATGGAAGTTCATTTTTTTGCTGTTTTTATGCGTTTTTTTTCATTTTTTACTCAAAAAGCCTATTTTATCTGTCGCAGCAAGGCAAAAAATTCCTTGCGAGCTAACCAATTGACACCATTATCATTTTTCGTTCACTTTAGCCAGTTTGTTCATCACATCCCAAAACACTCTCGGCAAGCGCATACGCATCTCTTCAATGATCTCGTCAGGTATCTCTTTGTAGTATGCCTGCGCGATGCCACCGGTGATGCAAGCCAGCGTGTCGGAGTCGCCGCCCAGAGAAACAGCAAGGCGAATAGCAGATACAAAGTCATGGCTGTCAAGAAAGGCAACAATAGCCGGCGGAACGGTGCCTTGACAGGACACATCCCATCCGTAGCGGGTGCGGATCTCATCGCAACTCGTGTGCAGATCATAGTAGAAGCGTTCTTCAATATAGGAGCGAATCTTTTCTTTGTCAGCGCCATGCAGAGCAAGGAAGATAGCCGCAGCTGTGGCTTCAGCGCCACGTATGCCTTCCGGGTGATTGTGCGTTATAATAGCACTCCTGCGTGCCAAGTCAATGGCTTCGTCCATGGTTCTTGCCACCCATCCGCAAGCCGACACGCGCATCGCAGAGCCATTACCCCACGAGTAGTACGGTCTGCGAATGCCTGCCATTCGAATGATCTCTTCCGGCTTCTCTCCGGCCTTGATATGAGGTGCATATAAGTCCATATTCTTGTAGTATGGGCAAAACAACCAATCTTTGAACGAAGGTCCATAGCCGATATTAGGAATTAAATGCGCCCATCTGACCATGCTCTCTTCCAATTTGATCTGCGAGCGGTCTGCATCTGTCAGCAGCCATTCCGCCACAGCCATCGTCATCACCGAATCATCGGTCGGACGGCTTATGTCCGAGAACAAAGGAAAATCGGTCGTTTTGATGTTATTAAATTCATAAATAGAGCCGACGGTATCGCCGATTACGGCACCAAGGCAAGGAAAAACAGGTGTATTCATACGTTTACTTTTTAGAATCAATATTGTTAATAATGCATTGATAATATCAATTATTAATTGCATGGTATCCATTTTAATGCGTAGCATTTAGCTCTTCATCCAGTTCTTTCCGAAAATATTGGACATACCCCTCCAGTACCTTGTAAGTAGCGTCGGCATCAACCGTCTTGGGGTTGTAATCCGGTTGCTGCTTGAGTGCTTCTTTATATTCTTCAAGCCTCGGATCTGTCAGCACATCTTTCTCTGTCAGTTCGTCTGTCCGACCATTGTACTGATACCAACGTTGATATGCCGGAGGATTAAAGCCATAGGCATAGACGGTAATGCCATCCATACCGTTGATGTATCTCATGAATGTAATAGGCCTCATAGTGGTATCTATCTGTGTAGAGAGGCACAAACATTCTTTCTTGTCGTATTGGACATTCCATATATCCAAAGGTTCATTATAGGGACACCCATAGTGCTTTATACGCCATTCTTCCCAACCTACAACGCCATACTTGCGCTGTTGATACGCTGCAGCTCGATAGTAGCCGCGCCTGTATTTACGATACGGCTCTACGAGTTCGGGATGAATGGCTTTCAGCGCCCTATCAAAATCGGCAAGCTCATAACTGCCGATTTCGTCAGCAGTAAATCGCTCCGGATGGGCTTGAAGATAGTCGTATATTTCTTGCTTTCTGACCTTCATTAAGTCCATATCATAGTCGCCGACGTTGTTAGGGCAGCCGCCTTCATACCAATCGCAGAAACTCCAAGGTTCATCGGATGTATCATAATTGAGGTAGGTTTGCGGCATAGGCAGATACGAATGCATGGAAATGGGACAGCCCGGTTCAATCAGGCGGTTGGCTATCATGGCCACGGACATGTCCGTAGAGACGCGCACAACGGACTTGCAGCCCTTTAGGCCGCGATTGATAAAGTCCACAATGGAATGTTTTGTTCCTTTGATAAAAATGATATTGATTGTTCTCGACATAGGTTATAGTTCTTCATTAAATTGCTCCCATTCGTTCTTGTCCGCTACCACTAATAGGAACTTGATGCCCTCATATGGCAGATAGGCGTTATACGGCATGTCGTAGTAACGGGTTTCCTGTTCGCCGGTTTCGAAATTGCCGATGATATAGAAGTCCTTGACAGTCCAGTTGCCGGTTTGCAACAGGTAATAGATACCATCGTACAGCAACGCCAATTCGCCGTTGTCGTTTCGTACTATCGCTTCCGCGTTATCGATGATTTGCTCCGCACGCCGGCTGATAGCATGACGCTCGTCATCGGTAGTGATCCTGTTTTGGGCAGACTCATCCACTTGATTACATACTTTGATAGCAACGATAAGATTGGTGGGGTGCCAATTGCTTTTGTTTGTATCCATAGTAGTTGATTTTATCTATTGTGCGCCAAACTATCCTATTACCCCTATTGCTTTCAGTCCACAAAGCGCCAAGGCGAGTATGCCGAGCAATACGCCGATGAAGACCAGTTCTATTAGCAGGTCGCTTAATGTTGAGCGTTCGAAGGAGGATATTGCATAACTGCGCTTTTCGCGCGAAAACAGACCTATGAGCATTTCTCCGTAGTAGCGGAACGGGAACGCAAGGGCATACAGATCCGGTCGGAGGGCTTCCATCGCTGCCATAATCACTGTACGATGTTCGTCAAAGGGGTTCTTCATCGCCCAAAATTGGCTGAGGGCGGTTTTCTTGTCGTGCAATTTTTCCTGAAAGAATTCCTTCCATGTGTCCGGCTCACCGTGGTAGCCGTACAATATATCTCCATTCTCCAGTACCTGATGATTCTCGGGGCGCTCGAGCAACTCGTCAATCGACGATTCCATGTTTTTCTTCTTTTTCATGCGCGTATTATTTATTAATGGGTGTTATCAACCATATCATAACTATTTCGTTGCATGCCACCAGTGCGGTGAGCCATATCGCTCGCCAAATCAAATGAAATACGGTGGCTCCATTCGGCACGACATGCTCAATCTCCGCAAACTCCTGCATCAGGTTCAGGAAACATAGTGCCAAATATCCTATCAGAAGTGTCCCTATTAGAGAGAAAAACACGCCCATACCCGAATGATTCAGCACATAGCAATAAATGGGATTGCCGATGATGAAGATCCCGTTGGCGATCAAGAACAGCCAATACAGCCCGTCCTCGCATGTTCGCAACACATTCCGTAATCGATAGTTTACCATAGTACCTCCTTTTTTTGATGGTTAGACTCGTTCAATTGGTTTGTCGGCGGCAAATATACAAAAAGGTTTTAAATCTAAAAAATAGAAGTTAATTTTTTTTCGATTTTTCGCCTTTTTTCGGCAATTTAATTTTATTTTGCTATTTTAACACTACAAAACACCAATCAATCTTCCTGTTCGGGCTCATTGGCATTCAACTTTTGCAAGTCTTACATGTGTGAAACGGACATGTTTTTTGTTTACTATTCGCATGAGCTAAAAAAAGAAAGCACCGAACTTCCTTTCGGAAATCCGGTGCATAGATACAACTTTTTTATGATATATCAAAATTTATTTTAATGAAAATGCGTAAAATCGCAAAATTTATTTCTTTTGCAATGCGTATATTCGCAAAATTGCCACAATGTTCTCTAAGCGCATCCTTCCTACTGCGATTTACGGTCGCAAGCAACCGATAGGTACGATATATACACCATCCTCTCGGCGGTAGGCGTATTGACCGCCTGTAATCACCATCAGGAATGCCGGTTCGCCGATCTTGGATGTGTCCACCGCCTTTGCCAAGGTCTTCAAGTTCTCGGAGGCATCATCTATCTCCTTGCTTCCTGTCTTGACTTCTACGGCAGCCCAACGGCCGTCGTGCAGACGGATAATAAGGTCGGACTCCAAGCCCGAGTTGTCGTGGTAATGGAATACTGATCCGCGCAAGGCTTCCGTATAAACGCGTACATCGCGCAAACAAAAGTCTTCAAACAAGAATCCGAACAGGTTGAAGTCTTCCAGCACGCTTTTCGGCGTGAGTTCCAGTACTGCTGTAGCCAAGCTTGCATCTACAAAATGCCGTTTGTCAGATGTTCGAATGCCTGTCTTGCTCCGTAATGACGGTTGCCATGCCTTAGCATCTTCGATGATGAATAGTCGTCGCAAAGCGGTCAGATAGTTCGAGAGCGTCTTGTCGGTGATTGACACATCGTTAGCGCGCACATCCGCCATGATGGTACTGGCTGCAGTCATGGTCGAGACGTTGCGTGCATAACTGCGAAGTACGGCACGCACACGATCGGGATTCTTCTCGGAGCCATCTACCTTGTTAACATCGGTGTTTACCAGCTCATCCACAATATTCACGGCTACGTTCAATGCATCGTCTTTCTCGAGCGCCAATGCTCCAGGCCAGCCGCCACGACACATGGTATAGGCAATATCCTTGATTGAGAGCGGGCTTTCGAAAAGCCCCATCGTTTGCGTACCGTCAAACAGCGCCTTGAGCGACACTTGTCCGCGCGATTCTTGAGATTCCCACAAACTCATCGGCCGCAGCCGCAATCGGGCAATACGCCCCGTGCCTGTATGTTCAATCTCCGAATTGTCATCCAACGGAGTAGCCGAACCGGTCAGGATAAACTGATTCATCTGTTGGCGCTGGTCGGCGGCAAAACGTACTGCATCCCACAGAACAGGAATCGTTTGCCACTCGTCGAGCATGTGCGGCGTATCGCCTTCCAGCAACAACGATGGCTGTGTGTCGGCCATCTTGCGATACATACTGCGTTTGTCCGGATCTTGGATATACACAATACTCTTTGCTACCTGCGCACCCATCGATGTCTTACCGCACCATTTCGGCCCTTCAATGAGAACTGCGGCGCTACTGCGTAGTTTCCGTTTCAGCTCTTCATCGCCTATTCGTTCAAGATACTTCATAATCGCGTTGCATTTGTTTATTAACCTAAGCAACTGCAAAGGTACTGATTTTATTTGATATTCGCAAGCAATTCCGAACTTTTTTACGTTTTCACTCCGAACTTTTTGGCTTTTGCACTCCGAAGTTTTCAATTGTATCACTCCGAACTTTTTTATGCTTATTTGGAATATGGTTTGCTTCGCAACTCTTGATACACATCAAATAACTTTGCCACACGTTAATTTTTTTTACAACATTAATTCTTGAGTGACTCATTTAATTGATATCTTTTCCTCCATTTCCATTAAATTTCTCACTTTTCTCCCCGTTTTTTGCAAAAATTTGCACCGAACTCTTGCAAATGTCGATTTTTTTTCGTAACTTTGTAGGTTGTTAAGATTTTTTGTGCTATGCCGGTAATAAAGCAGAAACAGATACGTCACTTCGCGCTGGATCGGTGTTTTCGGAACAAGACGAAGCGGTACTATATTGAGGACTTGTTGGCGGAATGCAACAAGGACTTGAGACGCTATGACTGCACGCCTGTGAGTGAGCGGACGCTCAAATACGATATCAACGAGTTTGAAAGTATCTATCATGTGGATGTGTTGCACTTGCGCGATGCGTATGGCAGGGTGCATTACCGGTATGAGGACACGAATTTCAGTATTCAGCAGGCGCCGCTGACGGATGAGGAGATCGCCAAGCTGAAAGACACGGTGCTGATGCTCTCGCGGCTGAAGGGATTGCCGCAGTTCGACTGGATGGCAGAGACGTTGGCGGAGATAGAGACCAAGATGCACCTGAACAACCACACGGAGAGCATCATCGGCTTTGAGGGAAACGATTATCTGCAAGGGTTGGAGCACCTGGAAACGCTGTTTAACTACATACTGAGCAAGCAGTCGATAGAACTGACATATCAGCCGTTTGGCAAGCCGCTACAAGTGCTGACGCTGCATCCGTACTACATCAAGCAGCACAACAGCCGGTGGTTCTTGCTGGCGGAGGATGCAAATACAGGGCAAATGATGAACCTGGCGCTAGACAGGATACAGGGTATTGAGCCGAGCCGCGTGGCGTATAAGGAGACGGATATTGATTTCTCGGAATATTTCGATGACGTTATAGGCGTGAGCATCCCACAAGGCAAAGAGCCGGAACATGTGCTGCTGCGGTTTGCCCCGAGCCGACTGCCTTACGTGCTATCGAAGCCGCTGCATCCATCGCAGAAGACGAAAGACAAACAGCAAGGACTGATAGAGATAACCGTTATCCCCAACCGCGAGTTGGAAGCGCAGATCTTGTGGTTCGGCGAGGATGTTGAGGTGCTGAAGCCTGAAGCTTTGAGATTGCAAATACAAGCAAAAATCAAAAAAATGCATGAATTATATTATAAATATTTGCAAAATTAAGAAAAAAGTTGTATCTTTGCAGCCGAAAATAAACTATATCGGGCTGCGGAATCGCAAAAATAAGCATTCAAAGCCCATTTAAATGCAATTATGAGCGCAATTGTTGGAAGAAACAAAGAGGTTGACGAGTTGAAAAAACTTGTATCAAGCCCTAAAGCTGAATTTGTAGCCATCTATGGTCGTCGCCGTGTGGGAAAGACCTTTTTGGTAGATGAAGTACTTCGCGAGGATATTACTTTTCGTCATGCAGGATTAAGTCCTATCGATGAGAATGGTAAGTCGAATAACATGAAGGCACAATTGCTGCATTTCTATCATTCTCTCTTAATCCAAGGTTGGAAAGGCAGAAGCCGCCCGAAGAACTGGCTGGAGGCATTCTTTATGTTAGAGCAGCACCTGCAAGCCATTGATATCGGTGCGCGGCAAGTTGTGTTCATTGACGAGTTGCCGTGGATGGATACGCCGAGAAGCGGGTTTATAACAGCATTGGAGGCGTTTTGGAACGGATGGGCATGTCATCGCACGAATATGATGCTCGTTGTATGCGGTAGTGCCAACTCATGGATGTTGGATAACTTGGTGAATAATCATGGCGGATTGTATGGGCGCACGACATACGAGATCAAACTTACGCCATTTACTTTAGCTGAATGCGAACAGTTCTACCAGAGCCAAGGCATACAACTCTCCCGTTATGATATCGCTCAAGCAAATATGATTCTTGGCGGTATTCCGTATTACATGAATTTTTTCGCGCGCGGGAAGAGCCTTGCGCAGAATATCGACAACCTGTTCTTCGCACCAAACGCCAAACTGAAAGACGAATTTACCAAACTCTTTGCGTCCGTATTTACTAACCCGGAAGAAATAATGCGTATCGTGCGCTATCTTGCAACCAGGCGAAAAGGATTTACACGTGACAGCATAGCTGAAGGTACGAACATGAGGTGTAATGGGCATCTCTCCCAATGGCTCAAAGCACTGGTGGCAAGTGATTTTGTAGAGCGATATGTGCCTTTTGGCGAAAGTAAGCGTAATGAACATTACCGTTTGATTGATCCCTTCTGTTTGTTCTATTTGAAGTTCGTGGATGGGCAGTCGGAAATAGATGATGCCTTCTGGATGAACAATGTCGAAGCACCCAAGATCAAAAGTTGGCGCGGCTTCGCTTTTGAAGATCTGTGCCTGCGCCATATAGGTGCAATCAAGCGAGCATTACAGATTGCCGGTATTTCGTCTTCGCAATCTGCTTGGGCAGTGAGTGGCGATGACCAGCAAGAAGGGACACAAATCGATTTGCTTATCCAGCGAAAAGACAATGTGGTGAATATGTGTGAGATGAAATTCTACAGCGATGAGTTCGCTGTGGATAAATCATACCACACGAGATTGGTGCACAGGATGAACACGCTGATGGAGAAGGTCAGTCGGAAGACAGTTATCCATAGCACGTTGGTAACTACTTATGGTTTGGCATATAACCAATACTTTGGGGATTTTGTGAATGTAGTGACCTTGGATGACTTGTTCGGATAATAAAATTGCGGCTATTTCAAAAAAAATGCACGAATTATATAGTCTGTGCAAATAGATTGCACAAGGAATTTATAATTTTGCAACGAAAATGAAAAAAATCACTAATTTTGAATTTTTAATTTTGAATTTTTAATTGTCATGATTACAGGCGAGATTAAGAATCAGATTGACCGGATATGGGATGTGTTCTGGACATCCGGGATGACGAATCCGATGAACATATTGGAACAGATGACGTATCTGTTCTTTATGAAGATGCTGGATGACAAGCAGATTCAGGAAGAGGCGAACGCGGCCGCTTGGGGTAACCGATTGCAGAACCCTGTGTTTGGTGAGGGCACGTGGCACAATGACGATACAGGTCAGGATGTAGCGTATCAGGATATGCGCTGGTCGGTATTCAAGAACACCGGTGCGGAGAACATGTTCCGCATGGTCAGGGATAATGTCTTCCCGTTCATCAAGACCATCGGTGCGGGTGACAGCAATGCTTACTCGCGGTTTATGCGGAATGCCGTGTTTATGATTCCGAGTCCGCGCGTGTTGCAGCGGCTGGTTGACGGCATTGATGCGTTGGATATGACCGACCGTGACACGATGGGTGACGTATATGAGTACATGCTCGGCAAGATGGCCAGCTCGGGCACGAACGGTCAGTTCCGCACGCCGCGGCATATCATCCGGATGATGGTGGAGATGATGCAGCCGAAACTTACCGACAGGATCTGCGACCCGGCTATGGGTTCGGCAGGATTCCTCGTGGAGAGTGCGAAGTATGTTGCCGCGCATTACCGCAGCGAACTGCTGCGACCGGAGAACCTCCGCTACTACCGCACGGAGATGTTCAGTGGCTTCGATACAGACGTGACAATGCTGCGTATCGGTGCGATGAACATGATGCTGCACGGTGTGGACGCCCCGAACATCGTTTGGCAGGATAGTTTGAGCAACGAGAATACGGACGCAAACCGCTATAGCCTGTGTCTGGCTAATCCGCCGTTTGCCGGCAGTCTGGACAAGGATACCATCTCCAAGTCACTGTTGCAGGTTGCCAATACTTCCAAGACCGAGTTACTGTTCCTGGCATTGTTCCTGCGTTTGCTCGATCTCGGCGGTCGTTGTGCCTCAATTGTGCCCGACGGAGTGCTCTTCGGTAACTCCAATGCGCACAAAGCAATCCGCAAGGAGCTGGTGGATCATCAGAAACTGGAAGCGGTAATCTCCATGCCTTCGGGTGTGTTCCTGCCCTATGCAGGTGTGAGCACGGCTATTTTGATCTTCACCAAGACCAACACGCCTAACTCGACGGATAAGGTTTGGTTCTATGAGATGCATGCAGATGGTTTCACACTCGATCAGAAGCGTACGCCCTGCACCGAGAACGATATCCCCGATGTCATCAGCCGTTTCCATAACCTCGATGCGGAGGCTTCTCGTTCACGCAAAGACCAATCGTTCTTTGTGCCGGTAAAAGATATTCGCGACAATGATTACGACTTGACCTTCAATAAGTACAAAGAGGTCGAGCGCAAAGTGGTTAAGTATGACGAACCGGAAACGATCCTCGCACATATAGACGAGCTGCAATCTCAGATTGCCGAAGGACTTGCTAACCTCCAATCCATCATCAATCACTAATTGCCCATGAAGCATAATTGGACATATAAGAAGTTAGGGGAACTGGTAGATGTACTAAATGGTTACGCCTTTAAGAGTTCCAACTATGTGAAAGATGGTATCCGTGTCATCCGCATTGCTAATGTGCAAAAGGGCAAAATCGTGGATGAGGCGCCTGCTTTCTATCCCTTATCGGCAGAAAGCGAATTGACGCGATATATGCTTCACGAGGATGATATATTATTGTCTCTCACGGGCAATGTAGGTCGTGTTGGTCTGCTGCCTAAAGAAATGCTTCCTGCTGCTCTCAATCAACGTGTAGCATGTTTGCGTATCAAGGATGATACCTTGATGTTTAAGTTTTTATACCAATTCTTAAACTCGGATTATTTTGAGCAGAAGTGTATAGAGTCTTCGCGTGGGATTGCTCAATTGAACATGAGTACGGAATGGCTAAAGGATTATCCTTTGCCCGTTCCCACTCTCGATGAGCAGCAAGCCATCGTTCTTGAGTTGGATGGTATCAATCGTTTGATTGATTTGCAAGAAGAGCAGCTTCGCGAGTATGACCGCTTGGCGCAATCACTCTTCTATACCACTTTCGGCGACCCCGTCTCCAACCCCAAAGGATGGGAAGTGAAGAAGTTGGGAGAGGTCGCAGAGACGACCTCTGGCGGTACTCCTTCTAAAGCGCACAATGAGTATTATGAAGGAGGTACTATCCCATGGTTAAGAAGCGGTGAAGTATCACAGGGTTTAATCTACAAGACCGAATTGTTTATAACCCAAGCAGGCTTGGATAATTCCAGTGCTAAGATTATACCGGTTAATTCTGTTGCGATAGCCATGTACGGAGCGACTGTTGGAGAAGTAGGAATTATCAAAGCACCTATGTCCACTAATCAGGCTGTATGTAGTATTTTCCCGAATGAGAGTGTGATGCCTATTTATTTATTGTATTTCTTGAGGGTAATGAAACCTCATTACATAAATATTGCAGCAGGTGGAGCACAACCTAATATATCGCAAGCTATTATTAGGAATACTAAACTCCCCCTTCCCCCTCTTGCTCTCCAGCAAACTTTTGCTGCGCAGATCGAGGCCATCGAGCAGCAGAAAACACTCGTGCGCAAGTCACTTGACGAGACACGCACATTGCTTGCGGCTCGCATGCAGTACTACTTCAATTCATAATGCACAATTCAAAATTCACAATTGTTATGAAGACGGATAATATAATAGTCGATAAGAGTAAAAATTTCGCGATAAGAATTGTGAAACTTTATAAGTACCTAAATGAGGAAAAGAAGGAGTATGTTCTTTCTAAGCAATTACTCCGATCCGGAACAAGTATAGGTGCGAACATAAAAGAAGCTGTTAGAGGTCAGAGTAAAGCTGATTTTACGGCAAAAATGAGTATCGCTCTAAAAGAAGCCAGCGAGAGTGAATATTGGTTAGAAATACTACACGAGACTGAATATTTAACTGAGCAGCAGTTTGATAGCATATACGCAGATTGCAAAGATCTCATTAAAATCCTAATGAGTATTGTAAAATCTGCCCGTAATGAATAATTATGCATTATGCATTTTTAATTGTGAATTGTCATGAACTTTGATTTTCTGAACGGCTTGGAAGACTTTAGGCAACTATATGCCTACTGCCGCGATGCGGAGAACTTCCAGTTGGTTGCTCCCGAGAAATCCGTTACCGGTGCTAGGAAGGCACTGGAGTTCTGGGTGAAGCTGGTGTATCTGACCAAAGGTTGGGATATACCGCAGCATGCCGGATTGATGGAGCTGGTCAGCAATTCGGATTTTGAGGATTATATCGGCGATGAGCAGGTTATCCGCAATATCCACTTCATCCGCCGTATAGGTAACCAAGGAGCGCATGGTCAGACGATCCGTAAGAACGACTCGTTGCAGTCGTTGGCTTGTCTGCATGCGTTGATAGGCGAGTGGCTGCTGATGGTGGGTGTGATAGACAACATCCCGCATTTCGATCCCACACTTGTGCCGAAAGTAGTGACGTTGAGCATCGTTTCACGTGACGGCGATCCGGTGATCAGTACCGAGTCGTTGCAGCAGTTTGCGCAGCGTAGCGAAGGCAAGCAACTGCACGTCACTACGCCACGAGTGCTCACCGAGGCAGAGACGCGGAAGATGTTCATCGACCTGATGCTGCGTGAGGCAGGTTGGGAGATAATGAGCACCGCAGGTGCTATCAATGCCGGCAAGGCATGTGTGGAGATTCGTGTGGACGGTATGCCTAACAATGCCGAAGAGGGTTATGCCGATTATGTGCTGTTCTCGAACGGCGGAAAGCCGTTGGCAGTGATTGAAGCCAAGCGCACGACGGTTGATCCGCATGTAGGCAAGCATCAAGCATCGCTGTATGCCGACGCGCTGGAGCGGCAGTACGGTGTGCGGCCGGTGATATACTATACGAACGGATTCCGTACGTTTGTGCAGGACGGATTGGGTTATCCGGATAGAGAGGTGTTCTCGTTCCACACGCAGAAAGACCTTGAACTGATTATGCAGAAACGTTCGCGTCAGGACATAACCGACACGCGCGTAGATCCGAACATTGCCGGACGTGACTACCAGATAGCGGCTATACACTCTATCTGCCAACACCTGAACAGCAAGCATCGCCGCGGATTGCTGGTGATGGCTACGGGTACAGGTAAGACGCGCGTAAGCATAGGTCTGACGGATGTGATCATCCGTAACAATTGGGCGAAGAACATATTGTTCCTTGCCGACCGACGCTCGCTGGTAAAGCAGGCGCACAAGAACTACCGCAAGCTGCTGCAACACGAGACAACGACTATCCTCTCCGAGGAGCGTCAACCGGATATGCAGGCACGTATCATGTTCTCGACGTATCAGACGATGATACGGTACATCGATGCGGATGAGAAGCAGTTCTCCATCGGCAGGTTCGACCTGATCATCATCGACGAGGCGCACCGCTCGGTGTTCGGCAAGTTCGGGAGTATATTCGACTACTTCGACAGCCTGCTGATTGGCTTGACGGCTACGCCGCGCGAGGATATCGACCGCTCGACGTACGCGCTGCTGCAACTGGATGAAGGAGAGCCGAACTTCGCCTTTGAGCTGAACGATGCCATCCGTGGCGGATATCTGGTGGGCTATCGGGCATTCCAGCGCTCATCGAAAATCATGACCGATGGCGCTAAGTACGACGACCTGACGCCCTCGGAGAAAGCTACCCTGGAGCGCGTGTGGGATTATGAGAAAGCCCGTCAGGCACTTGACCCGCGTGCCGACTACACGCGGGATATAGAAGGTTCAGAGATCTACCGCTATCTGTTCAATCAGGATACGATTGACCATGTGCTGCAAGACCTGATGGAGAATGGCTTGCGCATACAGGATGGCAATGTGTTAGGCAAGTCGATCATCTTTGCCTACAACCACCAGCATGCACAGCAGATAGTGAATCGGTTCCACCAGTTGTATCCGCAGTTGGGAGAGGATTATTGTGTGCTAATTGACAACCAAGTCAACTATGGGCAAGACCTCATAGACATCTTCTCCACGCCGCGTGACGAGGCGCAACGGCATATACAGATCGTTGTATCGGTGGATATGATGGATACGGGTATTGACGTGCCGGATTGTCTGAACCTTGTTTTCTTCAAGCAGGTACGCTCGAAGATCAAGTTCAATCAGATGATCGGTCGCGGTACGCGATTGTGTCCGAACGTGTTCGGCGAGGGCAAGGACAAGAAGGAGTTCTTTATCTTTGACTACTGCGGTAACTTCGAGTACTTCTCCCAGCATCCGATAGGCGCTGAGCCTATGCAGACGCAGACGCTGAACGAGCGGCTGTTCTGTGCACGGCTGGACTTGGCGGTGATGCTGCAAGACGGAAAGTATCAGTCGGAAGACTTCACACGGACGATGTGCGAGCAGCTGAAGGACATTCTGCACGCACAAGTGCTGACGCTGAACGAGAGCCATATAGCCGTGCGCAAGCAACTGGAACGCGTGGTGAAGTACAAGAAACGCGAGAACTGGCAATACGTGAGTGAGGTGGAAGCACAAGGACTGCGCAAGCATATAGCGCGGCTGATCTTTACCGACGATACGGATTTTGCAGCGAAGAAGTTCGATCTGCTGTGTCTGCTTGAGCAGTTGTCGCTGGTGGATGAAACGGTGGATGGCAGGAAACCGATGTTGAAGATCTGCACAATAGCAGAGCTGCTGGAACAGAAGGCTACAATCCCGCAAGTAAGGATGTGTCTGCCTACGATACGCGAAGTGCAGACGCCGGTGTTCTGGGAGCAGGTGCACACCAATGCCGTGTGTGGCTTGGATAACCTGGAACGCGTGCGCACGGAACTGCGCGGGCTGGTGCAATATATTATCGGCAAGGAACGCGAGACGTTCGAGATCAACCTGATAGATACGATAACCGACAGAGGCGAGGTGCAGACGCTGCTGCCGCAGATGTCGTACAGGCAACGGGTGTTGGGTTATCTGGATGAGAACATCGACAGCCCGGTTATTCAGAAGATATACAAGATGGAGCAACTGACTAATACGGATATCCGCGAGTTGGAGCGTATCTTCTGGCAGGAACTCGGCTCGAAAGAGGAGTACGTGCAGACCTACGAGCATCAGGATCGTTACCGTATATGGGGCGGTAGGATTGCCGCGTTCCTTCGTTCGGCGATAGGTATTGACCGGCAACTGGCGCGGGAGAAGTATATCGAACTGATACAGGGCGAATCGCTGACGCAGGAACAGGAGGAGTACCTGAATGACATCCTCGATTATGTCTGCCAGAATGGTGACATCTCCACGCAGACGATGGCTGAGGAACCGTTCTCCACCTTCCCGTGGCAACCCGTCTTTGCCGAGCGGCTTAGCGCCTTGGTTGGCTACGTGAATACCATGCACAATGTGATTGTGGCATAAAAAGATGCCATATTGGCGCATAAATGATACCGAATATGCAGATTTTTGCTGGCTGTGCAAATAGCTTGCACAAGGATGGTGTAATTTTGCAACGGAAATTGAAAAACAACTGTTAAACCATTTAATACTTTTGATTATGAAAAATTTGATTTGCCCCAATTGCGGGAAACCGTTTTCGATTGATGATGCCGACTATGCACAACTGCTTAGTCAAGTGAAGAACGATGAATTCAAGGCTGAGGTCGACTCGCGAGTGAGCGAGTTGCGTTCGCTGTGGCTGCAGGAACAGGAAGCTGCCAGTTTGAAGGCTGAGAATGCGCATCAGCAGGCGCTGAATGATCAGCAGAAGAAGCTGCAGGAACGCGAAGCCGAGATACAGACGCTCAAGGAGCGCCTGAGCTCCGTGGAGCAGATCAAAGCTGCCGAGCTCAAGCAGGCCGTGAGCGAGAAGGAGACTGCCATGCAGCAGAAACTCAGTGCCGCCGAGCAGAAACTGCAAAAGCAGCTCAGCGATACGGAGCAGAAGATGCAACAGCAACTCAGCGAGGCATTGCAGAAGATCCGTGATCTGGAAGCGGCGCAACGGGTAGCAGTGCTCGAGGAGCAGCAGAAAGCCGAGGCATCGCTGCGGCAAAAAGAGACCGAGCTGATGAAGCTGCGCAATGACCAGCAGCTGGCTGCATCGCAGGCGCTCATGCGCGAACAAAATATAAAAGAGCAGTACGAGCAGAAGCTGCGCATGGCGGAAGAGCAGGTGGCGTACTACAAGGATCTAAAGACCCGTATGTCCACCAAGATGGTGGGCGAGACGCTGGAGATACACTGCTCCACGCTGTTCAACCAGAATCTGCGTCCGCTGATGCCCAGCGCGTACTTCGAGAAAGACAACGACGCCAGCGGCGGATCGAAGGGCGACTTCATCTTCCGTGACTCGGTGGACGGGCAGGAGTACGTATCAATCATGTTCGAGATGAAGAACGAGATGGACGAAACCGCCTCGAAGCACAAGAACGAGGACTTCTTCGCCAAGTTGGACAAGGATCGCCGCGAGAAAGGCTGCGAGTACGCGGTGCTGGTATCGATGCTGGAGCCGGAAAATGAGCTGTACAACGGCGGCATAGTGGATGTGAGCCATCGGTTCGAGAAGATGTACGTGATCCGTCCGCAGTTCTTCATCCCGCTCATCACCATGCTGGTGCAGGCGAACAGGAAGACCATCGAACTGCAGCACCAACTGGCAGTAGCCAAGTCGCAGTCGATAGACGTGACGAACTTCGAGCAGGAGCTGGAGGACTTCAAGGACAAGTTCGGCAGAAACTACCGCCTGGCATCGGATAAGTTCAAGACCGCCATCGAGGAGATCGACAAGTCGATAACCCACCTGCAGAAGATTCGCGAAGCCCTGGTAGGCTCGGAGAACAACCTGCGTCTGGCGAACGACAAAGCCGAAGCGCTGACGATCAAGAAGCTCACGCGCGGCAATCCGACGATGAAGGAGAAGTTTGAGCAGGCACGCATCATCACCGGGGACGAATAGTTCCCGGTGGGTGAAAGCCTTCAACAATGGGGATCAACAATTAAAGACTATTACCAACTATTCCAATGGACATGGTAGGTCAAAAATTGCCAAAAATTTACCCAAAAGATTGCATGGGATGGCATGATTTTTGTGAGCCGTTGTATGACCGGCAAAGTCCGAGAAACTATTAACCGATAAATCAGTACTATTATGGCATACATTGACAAACATGGTGTTGAGTACACCGACGACAAAAAGACATTAATCCGCTGTCCGCAAGATTTTGAGGGCGAGTATATCATCCCTGATGGGGTGGAAAGGATTGACACTGAAGCATTCGCTAATTGTACAAGATTGACTGCTGTGACTATTCCCAGTTGTGTGACAAGGATAGCTGGTGAGGCTTTCCGTGGTTGCCATCAATTACAAGAAGTCTCATTTTTAGAGGGCAATATATATATCGAACTTGATGCGTTCGCTGATTGTCCATGCCTAAATTCTATTGATATTTCCTCCAATTTACATTTAAATAAAGGACGTTATACAACTGATGAATTTTACAAACCTTTTAGGCACATAATAAATATCAATTATGATGGTGATAATGAGTATGCGCCGTGGGGTGCGTTGGCTTTGAATGGATATAAAGAAGGGCCTTTTTATTTCAAAGATGAAAGTAAAAAGGTTCTATTAGGTTGTGAGAAAAACTATAAAGGAGAAATCGTTATTCCCGAATCTGTAGTTGAAATCGGAGAAAGTGCATTTGAATATTGTACACAAATTACAGATATTATTCTCCACGAGAATATTACTCAAATTGGGCTTTATTCCCTTCCCGACAAATGTACTTTTTATATCCCATCGGGGACGCTTGAAAAGTTTAAGAAGATGAACTCTCAATACTACTATCATTATGAAGAACTTGACATGTATGGTCAAAAGTACCAGAAGATAGGTAGATTAAAAGAGGGTGAAGTGTCGATTTACAAGGAGGTGCAGGCAAATGGGAAAACGTCATATATATTCCCGGAAGATACAAGACGGCTCTACACAGATGGAGCAGGAAGAAATGAACAAATTTATTTTACCGGAGAGCTGCAATCGTTAACCTTGATAGGATATCCGGAAAGAGTATTCTATATTAACAATTATATAGAAAATGTAGATGTCGTTTGTGAAGAAAATCTGAATAAAAGATACGATAATCATCTAATCTTTAAAGCCCCTCTTCCAAACACAAAACCGGTAATAGGCAAAATTGTTGAACTCACATATTGTGGACAAAACCAAAACTATCGATATACTGAATATGTATGGAGCACCCCTATCGCAATCAATGTAGATGACATCGCATGCATAGTTGAGACTCGCTTGCGCTGTTACGAAGGCATGCACAGTGGATGTCGGATCATGTTGCTTGGCGGTAAATCAGATCAATTAGCTAAGCAAGAGCTTCCGTGCTATGTGGATGTTTGGGAAGATTATGATTTCGTGTTGCAAAAACTTTTGCAGGCGGGATGGCAGCGATAAAGAAACAATAAACTTATAATACCACATACAATGAAAACAATTAAATTAGCTGAATTGGAAAATCTTATTAAGGATTATTCCAATCAGGAGTCGTTCAATAAGCCTTTGATGCTTTGGTTTGCGTCTAACCGCACGTTAGACTGCGTGAAGGCAGATTTGACAAGGGGTGTAAGCAGAACCATTAGTATCATGGGGCATCCTTTTGCTGGAAAGAAATTGGCTGTTCTTGGAGACGAGGTTGTTAAAATCAGCGATCATCCTGAACTTTTATCCTTAGATGAACTACCGGAAGATTATACTAAGAACACGGAAAGAATCGTTTATCACACTTATTTCAAACAATTAAAACGTGATACATTGGATTACTGCTGCCATCAGGTGAAAAAGCTACAAGTACCGTTCATTTGTCTTATAAATGATTACGAAGCCGCAGGAGAAGAAACTTATGATAAAGGTTATCTCGCAGAACATTTTGAACAATTCTTTGTACTGAACAGAACTGTCGATGAGTGGATTGAATGGGCATGCCAAACAGAGGTTATACAGAATCAACAAGGTGAGGATTTCAATGTGCCCAACATAGTCCCCGAATTAGTTGAATACGTGAGAACCCATAAAGATCTCTTTATTGAGTCTCCCGCTTTGGATGGCATGCCACAGGAAGCAGTACATACAAGAGAAGCGCGGCTTAATGACATCTCATGTGAAATGAGGAACTTTCTGTGGGAACCTGATTTTCACCATTTCTTCACAATGATTGACATGGAAGATTCCTCACACAATTCTCCTTTCTCCAAGAGTAAAATAGAATATTTTTACTTTACGAAAAGAGAAGACTTCCGACAAATGCTTGAGAACTACTTCAGCAAAAGAAAAGAATGAATAGATAGCACACTATCAATATGACGTGTAATCATACAAAAAATGCACGATTTTGGGAGTTTGTGCAAATAGGTTGCACAACGATGTAGTAACTTTGCATCAGAAAATAAAAAGTTACACCATTAAATCTAACGACTATGAGAAGACATATCCCATTAGGAAACATCGAAGAGATGCTGGAGTGCGTGGCGGAGATATCCGACCACTTCACCGTGAATGCGGCAGACATGATGCCGGAAGAGAAGAAGCAGGAGATATGGGAGTCGCTGCTGTATATCTGCGAGAACTACAACGACGGGGACTTCGACTTCGATGATGACCTGCCTGACCCTGATTACCAGAAAGTGCTCCGGGCAGTTCCGAAGGAGTGTCTGCTGATGGATGGTGCAATAATTAAATGATACAACTATGAAAAACGAACTTCAAGAACTATACAAGCAAGTACAAGAGGGTTCAACGCGTGCGATGATTCGCATAGCGCGGATATACTATTGGGGATTAGGCGTTGAGCCGGATACACAGAAAGCAATCGAATGGCTACGTTCTGCCGTGGAGAAAGGACGCAAAGATGCCAATCTTATGCTCGGACATGTATATTATGACATGGAGCGCACTCCGGAAACCGACCGAAAGGCTTGGGAAGCTTACCAAGCTGCATACGAAGACAATAGTGGCTGCGCGTTCTTCTTGGGACGTATGCTGTACGATAACCGCGTAAGCGGCTACGAGGATGATACTGAGCGGTTGGTAGATGCGGGTAAATTTATCGAAGAGGCGTTTTGTAACGATTTTAATTTGATAGAATCCCGATTATACTTATGGAAGATACTCTCGGAGTTAGGAGATCCGGATATAGCTCAAGACTATTACGACGATGCCGTGGATGATCTCTGTGATTACAAGGATTATAATAACTTGGCATACGATCTGTGGAAATTCGGTGAATGCGAGAAGGCGCTGCCGTACATAGAGAAGGCTATGGAAATGGTAGGAGAAGACAAGCTGCTTCCGTATATGATTGACACCTATGCCGAGGTGCTGTATGGCCTGGGCAGACTGGACGAGGCGAAGCAAGCATTCGACAAGTGCATGGCTGTGGCAAAGAATCTGGATGAACGCAGGCATATACGCGAGACGGAAGAAAAAATCAAACAGAAATTCAATTGAGCCGTATGAAACCTATCAAGTATCTTGCTTACGAGTTTCGGGATAAACTCTGCTTGGAGCATTTCCTGAACAGTTTATCCGAGGCATACAAGGATTTGGGATTTCCTGACCTGACCAAGGATCCGTTGTTTGAATCCGTGTCGGATGAGCATCCCGTATATGTGCTGACCCCCAAGGGCGAACCCG
This sequence comes from uncultured Bacteroidales bacterium, assembly GCA_902798965.1. Classification (GTDB taxonomy): domain Bacteria; phylum Bacteroidota; class Bacteroidia; order Bacteroidales; family Paludibacteraceae; genus Colicola. The sequence goes on from CADBYS010000011.1 coordinate 44,030, forward strand.
TATATACCTTAGCAGACAAGGTATCGGACGAAGTTACGATTGTTAACAAGAGTAATGCAGAAACAATCATAAAACTATTGGAGGAATGATGCTCATAGCGCGGTCATAGAGTAGATTATCCATTGTTTTCCTCATAAACCTTACGGAATGTGATTATCGCCGGCACTACAGCGATAATTACGGAACCGTTGCACTAAAAATTGATTGCAAACGATGAAAATGATCCAACTTAACACCGGTATTCGCCTATCGAACGGCAGCGCGGCTGTCATCAAGCAGGAACTTGGCCAGGGCGGTCAGGGCACGGTGTATCGCGTGACGGTGAACGGGCGCGACTATGCGATGAAGGTATATACCAAGATGCCGAACCGGAAGTTCATACAGAACCTTGAAGACAATGTCAGGAAGGGTGCACCCACCAAGCACTTCCTGTGGCCACTGTGGACGGTCAACTCCTCGAAGATATTCGGGTATGTGATGGACATACGGCCAAAGGAGTATGTGGAGTTCAGCAAGTTTCTGGTAGCCAAAGCGCGCTTCGCCTCATGGAGCGCGATGATCAACGCGGCGATACAGATCACGTACGCCTTCCGCGAGCTGCACAGGAAAGGACTGTCGTACCAGGATCTGAACGACGGCAACTTCTTCTTCCATCCCGCAACGGGCGATGTGCTGATATGCGACAACGACAATGTGTGTCCGCCGGGTACGAACCTGGGCATCAAGGGCAAGTGCCGATACATGGCTCCCGAGGTGGTGATAGGCAACACGAATCCGAACAACCTGTCGGACTACTTCTCGCTGAGCGTGGTGCTGTTCATGCTGCTATTCAACAACCATCCGTTCGACGGCAAGCGCGTGGCGGACATACCTTGCCTCAACGATGCGATAGAGCGGCATGTGTATGGCGAGAACCCTATCTTCATCTTTGACCCCGGCAAGCAACAGAACCGCCCGGTGCGGGGCATCCATACGAACGTGATCAACCGTTGGCCGCTGTTCCCGGAGTTTGTGCGGCAGGCGTTCATCGAGGCATTTGACGAAGATGCACTGACAGAGCCTAACCTGCGCAAGTCCGACAACGACTGGGTGCGGATCCTCACCCAACTGCGCAGCCAGACCATCACGCACAGTTGCGGCAACGAGATGTTTGTGGATATCGACAAGACGTTCACCATCTGCTTCAACTGCCAGAAGTCGGTGGAGAAGCCGCTGGTACTCAGTATAGGCAAGCAGCGCGTAGCCCTGTACCCGAAGATGAAGATCTATGCCAACCAGACCTCGGCGAGCGGCGACCTGTTCACCGTGACGGGGGAGGTGGTCGTAAACAAGAACAATCCCAATGTATGGGGCTTGATGAACCGCACGCGGGATACATGGCGCGCCGTGTATCCCAACGGCAAGGAGCTGGAGGTAAAGCCCAATACAGGACTGCCGATATACAAAGGCGTGGAGGTGCATTTCGCGCACGATATACAAGCAACAATACAATAACCTTTTAAATTTTTATGCATATGAATCCATTGGAAGCAGTAGAGATCGCCCGCAGACAGATGACTTTGTTTTTCATCGTCGATACATCGGGCAGTATGGATGGCGAGAAGATCGCCGCAGTAAACACCGCTATACGGGAGGTGATCCCGGAGATAGCCTACCTGTCGTCGGAGAACGCCGATGCCAAGATCAACGTGGCGTGCCTGAAGTTCGCCTCCGATGTGGACTGGCTGTTCCGCCCCACCGATGTGGAGGGGCTGAGTTGGACAGATCTGCGTGCCGGCGGCATGACGATGTTCGGCGAAGCATGCAACGAACTGGGCAGACGGCTGTCGCGTAACGAGTTTTTGAACTCGCCTACCGGGAACTTTGCGCCGGTGCTGTTCCTGATGAGCGACGGACAACCGACCGACGAGTACAAGCAGGCGCTGGACAGGCTGAAGGAGAACCGCTGGTTCAAGGTAGCCATCCGCGTGGCAATAGCCATCGGCGATGATGCCGACAAGCAGGTGCTGGCCGAGTTCACCGGCAGCCCGGAGCTGGTGCTGACCGCCCATACGCCCGAAGCATTGAAGCAGATGATCCGGTTCGTGAGCGTGACGTCGTCGAAGATTGGTTCGCGCAGCAGCGGCATAGGTGTAGGCGGCAGCAGCGTAAGCGGTGGCGGCAGTGGCGTAGCCGGACAGGAGACCAAGCAGGCGGAGTTTGCCGAGCAGGTGAAGGATTTCAAGGACGCAAACGATGATTTGGATCAACTGACTGACGGATTCTGATATGTATGCTTTTCATGCCATAACACGCGGCTCCTCGCATATCCCGGCAGGTAAGCCCTGTCAGGACTATGCGGCGAGCAGCTATACGAAGGATTACGCCATCGGCATTGTGGCTGACGGTCATGGCAGCGAGCGGCATTTCCGCAGCGAGCGGGGCGCACGGTATGCGGTAGAGGTGACGATGACCATCCTTGAGGAGCTACTGACGTCCACCCGGAACATGCGGCAGCTGCCCGAGGGCGACTGGCAGAAGCAGATAGCCGCCAGCATCATCTCGCGCTGGAACGACCGCATCGAGCAGGATCAGGCAAAGGACGCCTTCACCGCCGACGAACTGAGCGCGCTGACGGACAGTGACAGGCAGGAGATAGAGGCAGGACGGTGGCAGTTTGCCTACGGCACGACGCTGATCGCCGCGGTGCTGACCCGGGACTGCCTGTTCGGCCTGCAGATAGGCGACGGCAAGTGTGTGGCGGTGGATGCCGCGGGACAGATGCAGCAACCTATCCCCTGGGACGAGCGGTGCTTCCTGAACCGGACGACCTCGCTATGCGACAACGATGCCATCAGCCTGTTTCGATTCGCATACATGACCAGGCATCTGCCCGTAGCGGTATTCCTGGCCAGCGACGGAGTGGACGACACCTATACGACCGACGAGCGCCTGTACGCCTTCTACCAAGCCTTGTGGAAGATGCTGCAGGCGGATACTGATAAGGCGGTAGCCGACCTGCAGGACTTCCTGCCCAGGATGTCGGAGCAAGGCTCGCACGACGATATATCCATCGCGGGCGTGCTGTGCAAGCCGCTGCCCGCATGGCGGAGATTATTCGTCAGGAACTATTTATTGTAACAAATACCGATTGAGATATGAATACCCAAGAACAACTATTGCAGCAGCTGCTGAGCAAGCATCCCGACTTGCAGCAGCTGAGCGATGCACAGATCAAGAGTGCCACGGCGGATGCGTTCGGCAGCGGCACAGGCGAACAGCGGATAGCCTATATGCTGCTGCGTTACGGCAAGCTGAACGATATAGCCACATGGCAGGACGTGCGCGGACTGGTGGACAGTTACACGCGCGTGCTGAACGTGGACGAAGATATGGTGGAGCAGGTGATCGAAACCTGCATGCATGCCATGGGCAAACAGATGCCGTCGCCTGTAGCCGGTGCCAACTACCAATCGGCAAGCCGGCTTGTGCCATCCGTGCCGCCGCAGCAGAACAACCGGCGCGTAAAGGTGCGCAACCGAGCCGAGCGGCAGCAACAACTCGACGCCCACCCGCAAGTGCCCTATCCGCCCTATACGCTTTGGGAGAACATGCGGGATTATGCATGGGGAGGGATGTTGGACTTTGTCCTTACCACGGTTATATGGATTTGCGGTGTAATATTCGGCGTACCGGCATATCTTATCTCGCTATTCTTCAATTATATTGACAAGGGGCATTGGAACATGTACCTGTGGTGCGCCTATGGTGCGTTGTGTTTGTATGCCTTGTATAAAGGAATAGAAAGATATATCGAGCAAAAAAACATTGCAATTCGTGACCATAGAGGGGGATACCATGATGAAGAGCGGCTACAAAAAATTATCGCTAACAAAGGCTACACCCGCAAAGCCGAAGAGATCATGCGCGCCGCCTACCGGCAAGCGCGAGCCATCAAGAACGACAGCACGGTGACATACCTCAGTTCAATCTTTGAGCGGGCATATCAGGATGCGCTGGAGGATGTGATGTGCTACTTCGACGAGGATACCCGATGGTGGTATCTGGAGATTTACGATGGCGAAGGTGGGCGGTCAGAGTGCTTGCTGTCCTATTCCTGCCTGTATGAGAAGTTCTACGGAAACGAGGCTTTCAACCCCCAAAAATACCAAGCGGATATTTTCGGGCACTTTGATTTCGGTATACCTGCATGGTAAGATTTCGCATGTAAGTACACCAACAGAAAAGCGACCCGAGTGAGTCGCTTCGCTGTTGGGGGGAAAAACCTAAAGGTACGATTAGTTCACGAATTAAGCGAAATAATCGTTCGAGTGAAACGAGATAAGAATTAAACGAATGCGATGGGTTACTTTATTTGCGCACCGAGGGCGGTGTAGAGGCGGTTGTCGCGAAAGATGAGAAGTTCACCATTAACAATCATCTTGCGGCTGAGGGCTGATGATTGATTACTGACAGCCTCAGCGCCGGTGGTGGTGTTGTCGATGTGGGCGGCGAAGAACGCCATCATGTCGCTATACCAGGTTGCGCCGGCTTGGTGCATAAGTTCGGGGTTGAAGATGAGCTCCTTGTCCGTGCTAAGCAGGTTGTTGTACGGCGCGATGTTCGTGTGCGGCGGGCAGACATTATCCTGCAGGCCTATACATGCCAGCGTGGGTGAAGAGATGGTGGTCGCGAGGTTCTTGGTATCGAAGTACGAGAGGAAGGCAAACATCTCAGCGTCAGTCATTGTGCCTTGGTTTTCGCGGGCTACGTATGCCGGCCAATTGACGATATCGAAGTAGTCGGGGTAGTCACCCAGGAACGCGATACCCGGAGCGATGGCGCGGAACGGATAGTCGCTCAGTGCTGCAGCTGCGTAAGTGAATGCACCGCCCTGACTCTGTCCTTCGCCGAAGAGGTTGCGCATGTCGCTCGTGGTGCGGGTTGCCATGAAGCGGATAGCTTGCACGCAGTCCATGAACGCACCGCGGTAATAGTAGCTGTCCTTGTCGCCGAAGTTGAAGGCAAACCAGTCGCCGTAGGTGTTGATGAAGTCACCCTTGCCGTCGGCTTCGCGCTCGTCGGCAGCACGGTTGTTGATGCACTGACCGCGGGTAGAGAGGTAGAACTCGGCATAGGTGGGCTCTGCATCGCCGGAGGGGCAATACGGCTTGACATCTTGACCGCCCGGGCGGTAACCCGAGTCGTAACCCATATAGTGCATAATCACGGGGTGTTTCTGTCCGTCTTGCGGTTCGCAATAGTAGCCGCGAACTACAACGGGGGCGCCTGTCAAGCCGTCGGGTACGGAGTTCATCTCCACGAGATAGACCTTGCGGGCAGCGGTGGATTTGGCGGTAATCTCGGTGAGCGTGGCGTTCATGTCGATCGCCTCGAGTTGCGCCTTGGCGGTAGCCCAGAACGTAGCAAAATCGCTCTGTGCGTCGGGGGCGGAAACGATAGCGGAAGGATTGATGCCGAACACGAACGCACGTGCCAGATCGTCGTTGACGATGCAGGTAGCCTTGTAGAAGCCTGCAGCGAGGTTGCCGGCGGTGGTAAGAACTATATCTTCGCTGCCATTGGCGGGAATCGTGCGCACAGCCATGAGCGTATCTACGGCAACCGACTTGTCGGTAGCTATCTCCACCTCGATATTGGCGGTCACTGCTTCGGCGTAGGGGTTCTCGACATGGATGGTGATGCTCGGCTGAGCCGCGAACACCCAGTCACTGGTCACCGGCACAGAGAGGGTGAGCGTCTTTATGTCAGCAGGGTTGATCAGCAGCACTTCGGTCAGGGTGTAGTTGCAACCGCTGACATTCACGCCGCGCGCCTGCAGTTCGGCAAGCATATCGGCGGTGATGGTGTAGTCGTAGTAACGGCCGCTTATAAATGCCAACGGCGCATCGACCAGTTCATTCCAAGCGGTTGTCTCCTTGAGTTGCAGTTGGGCATTACCTCCCAGGTTGGTGAAACGGCAGCGCAGCAGTTGTCCTACCTGGGCATTGGCGAAATGACTTGCCTCGATCGTTTGCCATGCACCCCAGTTGCTCGGCATAACCACCGACCCGCTCCAGATAGATTGCGTAGTGCCGGCAGCGGAGGGAGTGTGCGTGAGGGTGATGAGGTTGGCCGTGTAACCTGCACCTTTCACCACAAGATAGTTGCCGGCAGCAATGCTATCGAGCATCGTTTGCGTCAGTTCGATCGTTGCCTTGTGCGGTGCGGTCTGTCCTGCCAAGCCATAGTTGTGCGTATCGGCAAAATCCACCCACGACCACGATGCATTGACGAACTGCAGATACACCTGCGGCCATTCGGTTCCGGTACTGATGGCGGTGACATACACATTGATCTCGTCACCGGCCACGGCGCCCGACAGAGCAGCTTTATCGATCAGTGCATAGCCCGACGACCAGTCGTCGGCACAGGTAAACTCCTCGGAGTACAATGTCGTTTCTGTTGCCCATGTCAGCGAGCATATCGCAAGCAAGGCGATTATGAGAGAAAGTTTTTTCATTTGTTATTTGCTTGTAATATTTTTCAGGAACAGGGTGCGCGGGGCGTCGTGGAACGCGCGGAAATGGGTGACGCTCTCGGGGATGGTGGGCGTTGGGCCGAAGAACTCATGCTCGGCGTTGCGCCAAACGAGGGCATACGACAAGGGATAGTCGCAGAGGATGGGCAGCAGTACCCTATCCCACCACGAGGGGTCAGGCACGTTGGCAAAACCGCACTCGGTGAGGGCGATAAGTTTGTGGTGCTGCGCGGCAAAGCGGCAGAGCATATCCAGGTCGGCGCGCGTCTGACGGACGAAGTCTTCCTCCGTGCCCCACTCGTAGGCATCCAGACCGATCAGGTCGATGCACTCATCGCCCGGATACCATTGCAGGAATTTCTCTTCGGGCATATTGCCGTCAAGGTTGGGGGAATACGACCAAACAATAGAGGGAAAAAGGCTGTTGTTGATATTGTCTTGCGTCAGTTTGTACAAGGCTTGGTACTCTTCGGCGGTGCAATGCGTGGCACCCCACCAGAACCATGCGCCGTTGTTCTCGTGCCAGGGACGGAAGATGAAGGGGATGGGTTGGCCGTCGTCGGTATGTAAGGAGAGGAGGAACACGCGCACATGCTCCAACCATGTGAGGAACATCTGATGTTTCTCGCCGCCCGGGAGGATGGCTGCCACAGTACCGTCGGTGGCTTCCCAGGCGCTGCCGGCAGGCCACTCTTGCGGCTCTTCGGTATCGGTCAGCGGGTTACGCGGATGCCAACTGATGGTAACGATACCGCCACGCTGATGGTGGGCGATGATCTCGCGGCGCATGAGGTCGAAAGGAACAGAGTCGAGGTTCTTCTTGTCACCCATCTCTATGCCGCCAAGCTCGAAGCCCATGACGGCAGGGTAATCGCCGCAGGTCTCCAGCACATCGCTGCGATTCGGCTCATACGCCCAGCCTATTCCATAGAACGGGTCATCCTGATGACCGAACATGCAACCTTGTTCTTGCAGCACACGCAGGCGGTGCATGAGCTGCTCACGCGGCATGGGTTGGGGTTTATGACAAGACGAAAAAACGAGTCCGAACAGGACTGCAACAAGTGCGATATGCGATGCGTGCTTCATGAGTGATTGAAATTTGCTGCAAAGGTACGAAAAATAAGCGACAAGCACCGACACAATTTTGACTTTTGCTACAACATTTGGTGTTCCGGCGCAAAAAAACGCCTTTTTGTGCATTTTTTTCCTCAAAAACTTGCATATATGCGAATTTTTTCGTACCTTTGCAAGCGCAAACAGCTTCACTCCCGAATTACATTTCATGCATCGACCTGTAATCATAGCGATAGTCTTATGCCTCCTGGCATCCGCCGTGCATGCCGAGGACAGTTTGCCCATCATCGAGGTGAAGGCCGACAGGACGATGATTTATCCCCAGCGCATGGAACTAAGCGGGGAAGAGTCACTGATGGATATACTGCAGATGATGCCCGACCTGATGATAAGCGGCTATGAGGATATGCTCGACGATTACAACCTCCGCATTGATAACGTTCCCGTTAACGGCGACGTGCGGTTGGTGCTCAGTCAGATGAAAGCCAAGGATATTGCCAAGATTCAGGTTTGCACCAATACGGGCGTGGCGAAAGGCACCGTAGGGACGAACAATGTGTTGGATATCAACATGGTGATACCCGATACGGTGAAAGGTTTCGTGGAAGGGCAAGGCGGCTTTGGCAAACAGTTGGAAGGTAATGGTACGGTGAATGTGCTGTACGGCAGTCAGCGCACCGACCTCTACGCCAATGCGTCGTATCGATATCAGCAGGGGCATAGGGAATATGTGTCGCTGCATATGACCAACCGCTTTGACAAGCGAAACAGGTTGCTGACCTACCTCACGCAGCAATATCTTCAGCTGCCGGCTTCTACCTCTCAGAAGATTATGGGACGCGCAAGGTACTTCCATACCTTCAACGACGCGGGCACAGAGTTGCTCGTGCTGGGCGGATACCAATATGCCGGCAACTCGCTATCCGTCGACCAACTGCCGATGTTTGTTCTGGAGCTGAATACGCCTCTGCCGGTGAAAGGGCTAAGCATGATGGCGGGTGTGGAAGGCGATTACCTGATTACCCGGGAAAAGGATACAGACCGCAGCTGGCATGTATTCAACCACGATATCTATCTACAGCTCACCTACAGCCTGCCTCAGTGGCGGTTTACGGTGGGTAACCGTGTGATGCTCAATAACTACCGGTTGGCAGATTCGGGAATCGTTCAGAAGTTTTTTGACGTGCGCAACAACACGAACGCCTGCATCATCTATGTGCCCACCAGCCGGCATCAGATACAGTTAGGCTATTACCGCAAGTACTATAACCCAGCCTACCTGAGTCTGTTTATGGACGACAAGACGATTCAGAATGAGCAGTGGGCGAAGGCAAAAGGGCTACTGGATGAGAAGGATATCAATCAGATCAAACTGTCTTACGCCTACAGCCGGCAGAAGCTGACTCTGCAGCCCGAAGCAAGTTATTATATTGTGGAAGACGACGAGAATTTCGGCGAGATAGCTGCATCGGCGTATTGGCGCACGCAATGGGTGACGCTGACCGGCGGGGCGAACCTGTATATCGCCAAGAGCAAGGTGTTTGCTTCGCTGCGGGTGGCGTCCACCGCCTACCTACCCTGCAACTGGCAGATAGGGCTGCAAGTCATATACTACACCCCCAAGTCACCGGTACGCACGGTGTACGGCACACCGGTATATGGCTGTCTGTCGGTAAACAAACAGATAGGCAACTTCCTGAATCTGGGCGTGGACTGGCACGATATGTTTGACTCGTTCTGCAGCAACGTAGCTAAGGTGAACCGACATGCTGCCACCGTGAAGATACAATATAGATTCTAACGAATTACAAATTTATAATTACAAATTTATAATGACAAGTCTTGACCTGAACATGATTCAAACGGCCGGCATAGGTGCCTTGGCGCTGATGGTAGGTATGGTACTGACGCGAACCGTCAGTTTCTTGCAGCGGTTCTGCATCCCCTCGCCGGTGAGCGGCGGTATCATCTTCTCGCTGCTCGGCTTGGCGCTATACGGCTGGTTCGATATAGAGATTTCGTTCGACGGCACATTGCGGGATGTGTTTATGCTGGCATTCTTTACCAGCGTGGGCTTCCAATGCAACATGAGAGTGCTAAAGCAGGGCGGTAAAATGTTGGTGATCATGTTAATCTTGCTCGTGCTCATCATTACGCTGCAGAACCTGATGCCGTGGGGTATAACGCGACTACTGCATGTTGATCCGCTGATCGGCATCGCGGCAGGCAGTGTATCGATGACGGGTGGTCACGGCACAGCCGGAGGCTTTGCCGGAGTGCTGGAGCAGATGGGACTGCACGGCGCCGGAACAATAGGCATAGCTGCTGCTACGTTCGGACTAATAGCCGGTTCGATGGTAGGTGGGCCTATGGCAGAGTTTATGATCCGCAAGCGCCTGACGAACGAGCAGATGCAACCGAAAGACGACGAGATCGACCCGGCTATGGCAGGTATCGAGAATAACGAGGCATCACCCGAAGGACGAGCCAAGCGCCTTAGCTCCAACGAACAGGAGTTCCAGCAATATGCCAAGGCGAGTTACTGGATTATCCTGGCTATGGGCGGCGGCACGTTGATCAGTTGGCTGCTCGCCAAGACCGGCATCACTTTCCCTGCCTATTTCGGTGCCTTGATCTTAGCCGCCATCATCCGCAACACGATAGGATTCTTCCGCTACAAGGAGGAGGGTGAGTGGGTACGAGCGGACAAACTGCTGGATATGGACCGCATCACGAGTGTGGGCAACATCTGCCTGTCGATGTTCCTCGGTATAGCCATGATATCCCTCAAACTGTGGGAACTCAGCAGCCTCGCGCTGCCGCTGGTAGTCATCCTGGCTGCCCAGGTAGTGATGATGATCCTGTTCGTGTATTTCGTAGCCTTCCCGCTGTTAGGCCGCAACTACGATGCTGCCGTGCTCTGTGCCGGCATCTGCGGCTTCGGTCTGGGAGCAACCCCCAACGCCATGGCGAACATGAGTGCCGTGTGCTACAAGTACCGCTACACGGTCAAACCCTTCCTGATCGTACCGATCATCGGCGCCATCTTCACCGACATCATCAACACCGCCATCATCACACTCTTCCTGAATATTCTGTAAAACAAATCCGTGTAGTCGAATGATTACACGGATTTGCAGCATATAGGTCTATTTTTCGCAATTATCCAATAGTCCTTGATAATAGGCTATTTGTTCTTTGATTCGTATTATCTCTTTTTGTGCCATATCGATATCTTTATCAGTAAATGGCATATCTAATTTATCCTTAATGCAGGCTCTAACTTCGGCTCTATCATATTCTGCATCTGAAATCAAACGCTCACAATAATACCCTTCTTCTTTCAGCTTGCCTATTTCACTTCGTATCTTATTGCATTCAGCAGAACTAAGTTTCGGATGCTTTATCAAGTTCCACTCTATTTTGTACGAATTTAAACTATGATCATTTTTTGAACATTCTACAAGAACGGGGTTGGCCTTAACTTCAATAATATCTCCGACTCCTATACTCTGCTTCTTTGAACCTATAGATACAAAGTTATAAAAGGGAATTTTTGAAATCTCTACCGTCTCCTCTAAAAACTCATTGCGACTTTTGAAATTATAATAGCATAAAAGCCTTGCGTCCTCTTTGTTTATTAGTCGTACAAAGTAAAAGCCTTTTCTTGGTGTAGTGGTTCCCACGTTATAAGGCCGAGCTCGCTCGTGCATATCTTTTCCGCTATAGCACCAACCATGAATCTCATGAAGATTATAGCCGGCTTCTTTCAGATGGCGATATTCTATGACCGATAGTTCAATCCCCATAGGAGGAATACAACTCATCTCAAGACCTTGCTCTATATAAGCATATTTCATCTTATCAAGTCGGTTCTCCGAATTACGCAGACGTATTACTTCATCAGACCATAATTGCTTATATTCTTCCCATTTTTTCATACCTATAGAACCGGAAAAACATTATGCCACATAAGGTGGTTTTTTGCATATTTCGTAAAGAAATCCATGTGCTCGTCATACCAACTGATATCCGGCGTATATACGAAACGAACAAGACAAGTATCTCCATGGCGATAGACATTCCACATTTGCAACGTCTCATTCCATAAGAACGGTAGGTGGATTCGCAAATCATAATCGATTATATCCTTCTTTTCCGGAGTCATCCATCTAATATCAACATGCCCCAAAGACGACGTTTTCTTATCCATGTATAAATAGACCACATGAACTTTAGTGCGTTCCCCAAGCGTGAGTGCGACCGCTACACTACGCTTTTGCGGAAACAAGGCACTTTCGCTCTTAAAGAGATACTGTAATAGATAGTCCCCTGTGTTCTCTTTGCTTGCCACAAACTCCGCAAGTTCATCGTGTATAATGCTTAATAGCCAATGGGATTTCTCCATAGGTTCTAATTCCGGCGTTTCTACACGACTATGGCAATCACAATGTAGGAAACCATCCAATATAAATCGTTTCTCGTGGTTGTTTTTATGCACGAATTGAAGTTCGAACAGATCTCCGTCTTGTTGCTTACCATCCTTCCGATAACGCAAAGTCTTCGGGTCTATGTACTTGATTTTTATCATTGTACTGACCGATCAATTTCCTATGGAAAAGAAATTAATAATTTTTTGGAACAATGTCTGTTTAATCTCAATTTGATATGCTTCGTTACCATCAACATTGACTGCTTTACGAGTCCATAGTTTGCTAATTTCTACCTGATACCACTCAACTCCTTCATTGAAACTGGTTTCTATATCTTCGGCATAGTTCGATTCTTCCATTTTGTGCGCGTATGCCTTTGCTGCTGCGTCTACTTCATCAAAAGATGCGTGGGGATGTGCTGCAGCCCAATTAGCTCCGGCTTCAAAATCTCGGGTGGCATCTTCAACCGAGTTCGTATAAGCAATTTCGTTGCCGTTTTCTTTGTCAAACTGAGACTCTGCATATTTGCGTGCAGCCTCTTTTAATAAAACTGATGTTTCCATATTTGTGGTTTTTATAGTTAATACATTAATTATGATTTTATGAAATCAGCATGGATGCAACTTCATTTTTAATACCCATTTCCTTTTGCCAAAGTTTCTTACACAAATCTTCTGTGTATTCGATTGCTTCTTCGGGCGTAGAACAAAAAGCTGATTTGATTATACTCTTATTAAATTTTTCATTGCAATAAATTTCCACAGCATATCCAAATTCAAAACTGCCCATTGGATCACCTATGTAGGCTACAAAAATATCGATATAATTTACGAACATTGATTGAACTGTTTTTCTCAAAGTTAGAGTTTTCCACCAATTGTTGTAATGAGATACGTCGGCTGACGTTAAGCGTATTCTATACTCATCCAATTTTTTTGAGAAAAATTCGCTACTTTTGCCAAGAAGCACATATGAATATGAAATGTGACGTACCATATAAATTCAATCTGTAATTTTAAGGAAATGATTATAAGTTAAAGAAATAATATGTTCCCTCATATTTAATGCGATATTGATATTTTCCCCAACTTGTTCCATCATTATAATATGGATTATCAGAAGCTACTTTTGGACTATTATTGCGATTACTTGTTATTCCAAAATATTTTTCACCAGCTACTACTCTTATGTAAACATACATTGTACTTAAAAGTGCTCCAGATGAACCGGGATGTATATCTTGTTTTGCTCTATCAGACATTGGACGTGCCACCTCAACGGCTTCCAGATACTCCCATCCTCCCGAACTTTCACTAATTCTAACATTCACGTTTTGATCATGAGTGGTACTATTGTTGCCTGTATGTTGGCATGATAGCATTATTAGCGAAACGGAAATAATGAATAATAGTTTTTTCATTTTGAAATGGATTTTTCGCCTACTCTTTATTGGATTTTCGGCACACTCCGCTTAACACACAAGAAAAGCGCGAACATTATTCACGCTTATTCTCTATCACGAGGTTCCGGAAATGACCCTTCCAACAAGAATAAACAATAACGTTCACGCCCGATATGCTTAACCCTCCCGCCCTATTAGGGGCGTGAACGGATATTAACATACCCACGAGAACGCTTATTGCACTATCTTGTTTTGGGTTGGTGAAATTTTCCGGATTTCGTGATACCAAAACAAGCGTCAATAAACGCCTTTTATGTCTTTGTTGTCGTTTGTTCTCGCTGCCGACTACAGCGCTCCGTCGCGTTCGGCAAATTGTGCTAACGGATGCCACGCGGTGGCATAAAGCGCACAATTGCCTTCGCTCTCCCCAAAGAGTGCACTACGTTAGCGCTCTTTGAGGCCCCCGTGAGAGGGGGTTAGTCTCGAAGCAGACCTCCATTTGCCGTCTTAGAGTTGACGCGCCGATAACTTGGCGAGAGTGTTAGTTGTTCTTTGATTTTTTATCTTCTGTGATGTCCTCGACTATTTCAGCTTGCTCTATCGCGGGAATAGTCACATCTAAGGCCAATTTATCATGCGCATTCGTCGCTGATATAACTGATTGCCCTATACGACTTTCTATATTTCTTCGAGTATCGCGAGCAACTGAACCGCCTTCTTTTGCAATCTTGCGGCTCTCTTCAAACGTTTCGGGTTTTCTGCTGCGGGATATGGTGGTTGTCGTTACTTCTGCCAACATGTTAAGAACCAATTCAAGATTCGTCATATTGTCGCGTAGATTTTCCTTTTTCAACCCTTTTAGGTCTTTGTATTGGCGCACAGACATCCCACTCCATGCGCGTGTCATCTCATTAGTCAGGATAGCGTAGTCTTGTTCTAATTCAATGCCGCGCGCTTTCCATTCATCGGTCAACTCTTTACGCATCTCTATAGATTGCAAACGTTGATTTATCCAATTATCAGAGTAGCCTTTGGCTCTATAAATATCAGCCGCTCGCATGATAGCCTTTTCGGGATCTGCAATCTCGTCCAAACGCTCACTGCCAACTTGAGCCAACCACATTTTCAATGGCTCTGCTTTCGGACTAGGGATGGATTGTATCAAACGCAGTATATCACGGGTAGAAAGGACATCCGTCAGGTATTTTTTTCCGTCTGCAGCCTCCAATTTCAGTCCGTGACAATTTGTCACGACCTCGCTTCCTTCGGCTTTCAAGCGTTGCTTGAGCTTGCGCCAATAGGCATTAGGATCTTTCGACTGAGAGCCTGATAGCACATTACATACGTCAGCCACAGAGAAAAACCATTCTTCCTTCTCGTTATCCCATACTGTGCGTATTGTTGTGCCCTCAAATAATTGTAATTTATTTGTCATACTCTGTTAAGATAAGATGTGAATTTGCATGCAAAGTTACAAAAAAAATCTGAAATTTGCAAATTTAATAGCAAAATTTTGTCCCTTTTCTTGAAAAAAGTTATGTTTTTTATCAATAAGCCGCAAAACGTACCACTCGGACACAAAAAACGGAAAGATTACTCTATTCCATATAGCCACCTGCTGTAGCAGCGGGGGCAGGGAATGACCTCGGTAAGGGCGTCGGATTGGCGGGGGGTGAGGCGGAGAGCAGAGGTGCAGAAATACTCCTCGGCAGCGGACTCGACGCCAAACACACCGTCACCCAGCTCGATGACATTGAGATAGACCTCCAGGATGCGCTGCTTGCCCCACAGGAGCTCGATGAGCACGGTGAAGTACGCCTCAAAGAGTTTGCGCGTGTAGGTGCGTGAGGGCGTGCAGAACACGTTCTTGGCGGTCTGCTGCGAGATAGTGCTACCGCCGGCAACGATACAGCCCCAGCGCCGGTTGCGGTAGAAGGCATCGAGCATGTCGCTGAAGGAGAAGCCGCCATGATCGTAGAAGTGCGCGTCTTCCGACTCGATGACCGCACTGATCATATCCGGCGATATCTGCTCAATGGGCACCCACTCGTGCTTGAGCGGCAGCCTTTCGTTGCGGCTGAAGGCTTCAACCTTTCGCAGGAACATCAGCGGCGTGTAGCGCACCGGCACAAAACTATACAGGACAACGAGCACGATGCTCACGGCGAAGAACACCGCTGCGCACGTAGCGCAGAATTTGATAAATGCATGCATTGTAAGATAAAATTAAAACAAAAACCTAAATAAACCCTTTTGAATGATTTAGGAGTTACACTCCTTGTGCTAATTGCTTCTAAAAAGTCCTCAAAAGTAAACTTTCAGTCCTTTTTATCATCAATTATCACCACTCTCCGAGTTAAATCATTCAAAAGAAATAAACATACAAAAACATTACAAAGATTCTGAGAGGTCAACAACTGCCAACTACGACCAACAACTATTTATAGCCTTAACGAAGAGCTTTGCCATGGTCGTCAATCAATGTGCCGAAGCGGTCAGTATATTCGCCAAACGAAGCAAAGAACACATGCTTGGTTTGTGCCTCAATGGAATAGAACAGCGGCGGAGTGAGTACGTGATAATGCTTGTCCATAAGTCCGCGTTTGTCGTTGTAATCGACATAGGTATAGCAGTCGGTATCCTCATATATAGCATTGCCTTCCTTATCCTTACGGCCGGTGTTGTAGTTCAGCGGCTCGATGCGCTTGTAGATAACATGATACACCAGTTTGCCCTCGTAATCAAACAGGCGCTGAATGCCGTTGCGCTCGGTAGCTATCAGTCCCTCCGACCAATCGACCTCAATCGATTTGTACGCACCGCGTAATATGGGCTTGAGTTCGTAATTATACACGATGCACTCATCTCCCCTGCGCGTGTTGTACAGGCGACGGCTGTAGCAAGTCTCTATCTGCGAATAGACAGGCTCGAGCATCCAGCAGCCGGCGGTATCCAGCAAGCCGACATGATCATAATCGACCTTGAGCACAAGGCTGTTGTTGTAATACAGGTACTCATACTGATTGCGGGCAGTCAGTCCTGTAGCGTTGACCTGCGAACCGTCGCGACGGAAGATGAACAGCGAATCCTGACGCGACATGATACCGCGGTCGCAAGAGAACTGCCAAGCCTTGTCGAAGTCCAGCGGCGTGATGAGTTCCGCGGTGTTAAGATTGATGAACGCACGGCGGTGGTTCTTGGCAAGGATAGCTATCGTATCGCCCGGAGCGATATGCAGCCACTCGATGCTATCGACGAGAATCGTGCCGGTCGCGGGATTGTAGATGTGCGCACCATGCTTGTAACGCAGACCGTTGCGACCGATCTCTTCGCCATAGAGTCTTTTCTCGATTGCTTTCGGAGCGGTGCGGAAACTCCGGCAAAGAGATACGCCTACAGCGATGAGGATAACTGACATACAGATGAGCATCACGCGTGATGTGATGGAACGTGCCTTCCATGAGGCAGAGATACGCGCCCAAAGATGGGCGAAAAATGAAGTGTTCATAATGTTTGAGATTGATTATTTGCGATTTTTTATGCAAAGGTACAACAAATTACGCATATATACAAATATTTCGCACGCGAATGTACGAAATAGAAAACAGCGTGTATGAAGTTGCTTCACACACGCCGTTTTGTACAGAAGTCAGTTATCAGATATCAGAAGTCAGAGGCCAGACGATGAAACTGATGTTTTTGTACGGACGCTCGTCCCAGAGCCCCATCTTTGTGCCGTTCCCCTCGGCATCCATGCTCCAGCCTTGCGCCGTACTGCCAACAAGATAGATGGCATTGCTAACGCCTATATCAACCAGCGCTTGGGCGAAGTCGTGCAGCGATTCGGTGCTCTGCGTGGCGACTACGACTATATGCCCGTCGATCTCGCACAAGCCGCGACGGATGGATTTGTTCTTGAGTTCGTTTTCCACCAGTCTGCCGTTGTCCACCAGCGGGTACTGACGGAAGAAATATCCGCCATGCTCAGTGGCTTGCTCGAATAGCGGCGAGTTGTCTGCCACGCCGACCGTGACTTTGCCGTCGATGATAGCGCAGTAGCCGCGTTTGCTCAGTCCCCAACTCAGCGGTTGTCCGCGCAGGACGAAGGCGCCTACGATCTTCTTATTATCCGCATGCACGTCGGCTGCCTGGAAGAACAGTATATTTCGCTCCCTGTTATCCAACGCGCCGTAGCCTATCTCCAATCGCGGTGTGCTGTTCAGCGGCACATAGATGCGTAAGGGGATATCGTTCACCGTGGTGTCCTTGGTGATGGTTCCTACAGCGGTTACGGTATCGAGCGATGCCAACCACCCTTGCAGAGGATGAGCTTGGGGGACATTCTCCGGGGCGGTAAGACTTGTTTCCGGCTCGAAGATTCCCTGCTCCGGCAACTGCTCGGGGACTTTCGGCCACAGCAGGCACACGACCGCCACGACGGCTGCTATGACAGCCAGACTGACTGCCACCACGCGCCACGGGAAGGTGGGTGTAGGCTGCAGGTTGCTGCCACCTATCACGCGAATCTCGCTATCCGATATGTTTTCTTCTCGTATCATAGACTGCTTTTCTCAATCAGTTCTTTCAATGCCTTCAGCGCCTCCTTGCTGGCAGAGAGGGTATAGCGGTTCTGCTGACCATCCACAAGGATGAGTTGCTGCTTGGGCACATGGATGTAATACACATAGTTGAGGTTGATGATCAGGCTCTTGCCGATACGCACAAACTGCGTGCTCAGTTCGGGCAGTTGCTCGGCAATCATCCGCTCTACTTGACCCAACTGATAGGTCACCAGCCGCATCTCTCCACCCGTCTGGAAGAAGTTGCAGTAGTTGCCATCCGACGAGATGTAGAGGATATGACTTGCCGCTACGCGCAGCAGGTCGTTGGAGGTTGATATGACCAGATGTGTATTCAGCATTGTTGCAATTGCGATGCAAAGGTACTGCTTTTTTTTGATATATGCAAATTTTTCTGCGGGTTTTGTACAAAATAGCCGCGAAAATGTATGAAATATCACATGAACAAAAAATCGCGCACCCGAAGATGCGCGATCGAAACAGCAAGTCTGTTATTTCAAGTAGAAGATCCGCGAGGGGAAGTCTTGCGTATATTCGGTGGAGAGAGGCAGGAGCAGCCCGACGGACATCAGGTACGCGCCGGTGAACTGCTTGCCGTGGAGGGCACACGGCTCGCCTGCATCCCAGGCACCTTTGGCGTGGTTGTACTGCACGCGGATGTTCTTCTCTTCCAATGTATAGACCTTATCGGGATCCAGACCGGCAAAACGGATGCGCTGCGGGGCTTGCTTCATAAAGTTGCTCAGGGAGTAGGCAAAGACCACGGCTTGCTTCTTGTCGTCGGTGACGTACATCAGCGCCGCCACGTCTTGCTTGGCGGGAGCCGACTGACTGCTGACAGGCTGATAACTCTGCGGAGCATTCAAGCGATAAAGGTTGCCGAGCTGGATGATCGGACGCAGACTCTTGTAGTCGGCAAGGGCTATGGTGCATTGCAAACGTTCCTCATCGGTCATGTGCTTGGGCTGGAGCTCGATACCCAGACGCCCGCTCATCGCTACGTCGCAGCGGAACTTGATCGGTATAACACGGTTGGTCATCTGATAAGGCGAACCGCCTATATGTTGCGCCATGGCGTTGGAGGGGAAGAAGTACGACGTGCCCCACTGGATGAATACGCGCTGCAGGGCATCGTTGTTGTCCGAAACCCAGAACTCGTCGAAGTAAGGCATCAAGCCGTAGTTCGCACGGCCGCCGCCCGAAGCGCAGTTCTGAATGACGATGTCGGGGTACTTGGCGCGGATGCGCTCAAGAACCGCCAATAGCCCTAAATGATAGTCAATGTAAAGGTTACTTACCTGGCTTTCGACTTTTGACTTTCGACTTTCGACTCTTCCCAAGTTCTGAATCGACGCATTCGCGTCCCACTTGATGTAGGAGATATACGGATTGCGGGTAAGCAGGTCATCCACCATGTTCACCACAAAGTCTTGCACCTTGGGGTTGGTCATATCGAGCACGAGCTGCGTACCGCCGCGCCCGAGTTTGAGCTCGCGTCCGGGCACTTGCAATGCCCAATCGGGGTGCTGCTCGTAGAGCTCGCTGACAGTATTGACTGCTTCGGGTTCGATCCATATACCGAACTTGATATGGCGCTCTTTGGCTGCTTCGGTCAAGGCTTGCAGACCATTGGGCAGTTTGCGGGTATCCACCACCCAGTCGCCGAGCGACGAAGAGTCGTTGTTACGCGGGTACTTGTTGCCAAACCAACCGTCGTCCATAACGAACAGCTCACCACCGAAGGCTGCGATGTCGTTCATCATATCGATGATGCGCTGCTCGGTGATGTCGAAATAGATGCCTTCCCACGAGTTCAGGAGCACGTCACGTGTAGCGTTTCCGTTATGCAGGTAGCCGCAGGTGCGTGCCCATTTATGGAACGCACGGCTCACACCGCCCATGCCTTCGGCGCTATAGCTCAGCGCCAGATGGGGAGTCGTGAAGACATTGGCTTTGGAGCTTTCGACTTTCGACTTTCGACTTTCGACTGGCGGTAGCACATATTCCGACGACTGCGGATCAATGCCGGCATAGAAATGTACGCCGCCGTTGTTGGGGGCATTGAGCCGCAGCTCGAAGTTGCCGTTCCAGCAGAGAGCAGCGCCTATGACGCGACCGGTGTTCTCTTGCGGAGTTCCATCCAGCGAGAGCATCAGTTCGGGGGCATCGAGGTGGGCGTTACGTGCGCCGTCGGTGTTACGGATCACCTTCAACCCGCGTGTAAGAGGTTCGTGGGTTACTACTGCCTCCGCAGCCCAATCGCCGTGAAGATGCGTGAGCCAAACGTTGTCACCCTCGCCGATGTGGAGATAGCCGCTGTCGAAACGCTTGAGGGTGATTGGGGCTTTCTCCTGGTGCTCGATCTCCGTCCACGTCTCGATGATATCCACGTTGTGCCATGCCTTATAATACACACGCACGGTGACGGGTTGAAGTTTGTCGCGCAAAGTGACACAGACGGTGGTTGCTTGGCTTTCGACTTTCGACTTTTGACTTTCGACTATCAAGTTCAACGACAAATCGCCATCGGCGTGTTGCACCTGCAAGGCAGGCAGGTGAATCATATCAATGTCGCCAAAAGCGGGATACGCCGCTGACGCCTGATTGCTGATTGCTGATTGCTGACTGCTGATATCCTCCAATGTCGCCGACTTGTCGCCAAAATAGAGCATAGCAAGTTGCTGCCCCTCGGTGGCATCAAGCACGAGTTGCGTGTTCGGTGTCTCTACCTTCAAAACCGCAGCATGCACAGGGCAAAGAAGCCCCATGCATGCCATACTAACCAAAACTAAACCATGAATTTTCATATTATTTTTCGCTATTGTACTCGTTTGGGTGCCAGGCCTGCGCCGGAGCCTTTGCTACCGGTGAAGCCAACTTTGTTGTCGCTACCACTGCCACTGCAGAGTTGTGACTCAATCAATACGGGAATAATCTCCGTTTGCGGGATAAGATATATTGCTTTCATAACTTCGATTATTTAACGATTTGACCTTGAATAGTGTATATATTCTCGCCGCGGCGAATAAGCAGTTGCCCATCGCGCAGAAGTTTCTGCACATTACCCTCTTCCGCAACATTCTCCGTTGCGGTTACCACGTCATGCTTGAAGCGGATTCGCATCGGAGCGCCTGCTGCCATCGCATTGTAGCCGCAGCTCAAATATGCTCGATAGGGAGCAAGCGTACAAACAGGATCACCTGTAACCTTGTAGAACCCTACTCCTTCTGCTCCGTTTTGGAGGATGTAGTTGTTTCCGTTTGGTTGACCGTCAGATGGCACCCAAAGTGTCGGGGCATAGTTGCCAACCAATGCCTCGTTGACATAGGAACTAACCGGCCAGTGGTTCTTGCCGCTGATGTCCGCATTTCCGCCTAATTCGCTCGTTAACACATACTCACCGGCTTCGGCAATAATCAGCACAGGTTTGTCGCCTCGCAATGCGCTTACCTCTACAGCATCAATCACCGCCGAGCCGTCATTGGAGAGAGTATAAGCTTTTACTCCTTCCGGAAGCGTTGGTACATTGAACGGAAGTACCAGAGTTGCCAGGCCTGCGTCGCTGACTGTAAGCGTATAACTCTCGGTGCGAGCTTCCGCTTCCAATACATACACTTCCGTCATGGTGAAATTCACACCACGCACACGTATGCCGTCAGCAAGGATGGCGTCACGCATCTCTTGATTCACCACAAAACTAACCGTCATGGGCGCTGCATGAGTAGCATTGAATACGTATACTGCCTCCGGAGCGAATGGTGTCCAATCGTGGAGCAGACGCACTTGCCCGCCATTCTCCAGTGCGGAAATATTTATACTAATCATATCTCCTACGGACAAGCCGGCAAACTTATCGGCAGCAATTACCTCATTAACAGACCAACTATCGTCATATGTTTTTTCATCACGCCATGCAGCATCATAGATGCTCTGGGGTTGGGCAATTGCAAAACGGGAGAGAGTAACATTTGAGCCTTTGAGGAATAATTTGTTTGCTGCATTGATGGCCGAGGCTTGTGCTCCGGTCAGAACAGCAGTATATACATGAGGTACTGTAGTTGTGATGGACGATAGTTTTATATGATTGGTTTCTTCCCAGTCATAACAAATCCAAATATTTTGATCGCTTTCCTCGGCAGCGGAAACAGTAATGCGTATCTCGTCATTTTCCGCCAATACAGGCAAGTCAGTCGTGTGCTCCCATAGTGCGCTCCAAGTCAGCACTTCGTTGCCTGTATTCAGCGTGCGCTCAACCAATACTTGCTGTTCATATTTAGCCACAGACACTTTGTTGATAGTCATGTTTTTGCCATTCATGAACATTCCGTTCGTTTTCAAGCCGTCTATATCTTCGCTACTCAAATGGATATCTATCACGCCGTCACCTGCCGCGTCTTGCACGTTGAAGGCATAGCCACTCGCATCAGTGCGGCTGAGTGTTGTACGTGGAGTACTGAGCACCTGAATCATACATTGCGCCCAATCACCTTCGGTAGCGGTAGCCGTATAATTGATACGAAGCACATCACCCTCACGAAGTGCCGCATATTTCTCAGCATCGCTTGAGGAATTGCAGTAGATAGAATGCTCCCAGTTGCCAAACGCATTACCGCCTTCAGGCTCGGTCAGGGTGGATTCTGTTTCTTTGCCTATTACTTTATAAAGACTAATCTTGCTTATCGTAGCGGAACCAGCGGCTATCAATTTAATGGCTATACCCGTTACATTGGCTGATGCCAATGCCAAACGACCTGAGGATTGCGCCGTAGTAATAGAGAAATCATTTGAAGAAGCATCGCTATATGACACCTGTACATACACTTGTGCTGTTGGCGTGGCACTTAATTCAACCGCCAACTCTGTGTAGTGTGATTCACTCAACGCAAACGCACTGTATCCGTCGTTTTTATAGACTCCCTGCCACGAATCATCTATGGCTGTGATGACATTACCTTCTACTGTTGCGTTTCCGGTAAAATCCGATAGAGCAATCTCTTGAGTTACCACCGTTGCCTGCATCGCCAGCGACAGCAACGCTACGCAGATTAGAGTAAAGAATTTTCTCATGATATATGTTGTTTTGTGTTATTTTTTCATGTTCAGGGAGGGTTTCTCCCAAATTTCGCTGCAAAGGTAGCACTTTTTTAGCATAATCACCGACACAATTTTAGCATTTGCCGACAATTTTTAGGTTTTCATGAAGATTTTGGGTGCTTGCCTGAGCAAAATGCAGTTTTTTGTAGTAATTTGGCAGAAAAATCTTGTCAGGCTTGCATATATCAAAAAATTTTCGTAACTTTGCAGCCAGTTTTTCGAAGTGTCGAAAACAAAAAGGAGAAATAACAGGCGTGCCATGCGGTTGGCAGACTAAGTTACCTCTGTAAAAAAAGACGCAA
>CADBYS010000012.1 GCA_902798965.1 uncultured Bacteroidales bacterium
TTAGGCCTGTCGCTAGCGTTCATCCTGAGCCAGGATCAAACTCTTCGTTGTAAAATAATATATAACAAAAAGCTCATCCTACACTCAAACGACTTATTTGTAGTTGCACTTGATCAGCCAAACTTGGCTGATTCATTCCTTTTGGAATTAACAAGGGACATTTGCTATACGCATATAATATATAAGGTATAGACCCATTCTCTTGTACTACATCTTGATTGAACAATCTTTCAAAGAACGTTTTGAGATTAAGCGGCTTCCTATTCTCCAAATTTAAGGGGCGAAAAAAATTAGAACCATTTTGATGATTCAAATTTTAATACCCTCAATTTGCTCCAATGTCATCCGGTTTTGACTTTACGTTTTTAACCATCTTCTGACACCTTCACAGCCTCTCGGGAGAAAAGGGAAACACGCTTGTTTCTCAAAAGCGGATGCAAAGGTAGTACATTTTTTTCATATATGCAAATTTTTCGCGAAAAAACATGCATTTTGTTTTTTAGCCCATTTGTGCCATATTTGGATTACAAACAAGGGTTATTTGCCCCTATTTTTAACAGAAATGCAGTATTTTTGAATAAACATTTGGAAAAGTCAAAAAAAAGTTGTATCTTTGTAGTCGCGTTCGGCAAACCGCGCTAACAGATTGCGCTCGGCGCAATAAGCGCACGGTTGCCTCCGCTCTCCCCAACGCGACTTGCAGTCGTGTCGGGGACCCCGTAAAAAATTAACAACTATCCAACCTTTCTGATTATGACAACCAACGCCCATCCGACCGATCATGTAAGCGAACGTGAGCAACGAAACAAACAACTTGCCCTGGAGGCAGGTATCGAAGGCATCGTATTACTGGAGAATAACGGAGTATTACCTATTAGTCCGTGCAAGGTAGCCTTGTACGGTGCGGGTGCGCAATATACGATCAAAGGCGGCAGCGGCAGCGGTGAGGTGAATGTGCGTCACACGGTGACGGTGGAGGAAGGGCTGACGAAGGCGGGTTTCGAGATCGTTACCGGCGATTGGCTGCAGCGTTACGATGCACAATGGCGCGCAGGGAAGGAGCAGTTCCTTCGTTCGGTGCGCCGGAAACTATGGTGGCCATCTGCGCGTGTACTGAACGACCTGATGTCACAGGAATACCGTTTTCCCGCCGGTGACCGGATCACAGAGAGCGAGATAAGCGCGTGCGGAACAGATACGTGCATCTACGTGGTGTCGCGGCAGTCGGGTGAAGGTCATGACCTGAAAGACGAGCCGGGCAGTTTCAGGCTGGATACGATCGAGGAACATAACATCCGTATTTGTGCGGAGCGATTTGCACGCATGGTGCTGGTGATCAACACCGGCACACCGATAGACATCAGTTGTTTGGACGGCGTTTCGGGCATAGATGCCATCGTATATATGAGTCAGCCGGGCATGCAAGCCGGTGAGGCGTTGGCGGCAATCCTGACAGGAGCAAGCACTCCGTCGGGGAAGTTAGCGGTAAGTTGGCCTATGCGTTATGCGGATGTGCCCTATGGCGAGGAGTTTGGCACAGACTCGCTGATTGCACGCTACAAGGAAGGGATATATGTAGGATACCGGTACTACGACAGTTTTGACGTAAAGCCCCGGTATGCGTTCGGCTACGGATTGAGTTACACGCAATTTGCGTTGGACGAGATGAAGGCGGCGATTGATGGCGAGCAGGTGACATGCAGCGTGCGCGTGACGAACATGGGCGAGCGATATGCGGGGAAAGAGGTGGTACAGGTATATGTACAATGTCCGGGACAAGACCGCGAGAAGCAACGGTTGGTAGCGTTCGGCAAGAGCGAGGAATTAGGCTGCGGGAAGTCGGAGATCATGCAGTTGCGTTTTCCGCTTTCGGCGCTGGCATCTTACGATGAGGCGAGTGCGCAGACCATCCTGGAAGCGGGAGATTACCTGCTGCGGATAGGCAACTCGTCGCGCACGACGGACGAAGTGGCTGTAATTCGCGTGGATGAGCGCGTGGTGATTGAGCAACACAGGAACTTGTGCGCAGCAGCGACGCAAGTGGCTGAGCTACGGCACGAGAATCGGTTTGCGGTAGCCAAAGATCTGCCGGTGCTGCGGGTTGAGGGAAGTGATCAGTTGTCAGTTATCAGTAATCAGTATTCAGTAGTCAGTGATCAGTTGTCAGCTGATAGCGATGAGCCGGAGGTGATGCGGGATTTTACGGTGGAGGATTGTATTAGGATGTGCGTAGGAACGGGTATGTCAGGCGAGAACAAGGGTTTTCGTACGCCCGGTGCAGTAGGGCACACGACGACCGACTATATAGAACGCGGTATATCGAACGCCGAGATGTGCGACGGCCCTGCCGGTGTGCGGCTGGAGCGCCGCGCTGTGCAATACCCCAACGGCAAGATTCGTGCGGTGGATGTATCGCTATCGGTTTATGAGTTTCTGCCACGGCTGTTACTGCGGCTATTCATATTGGGCGATCCGGACAAGGGGCAGCTGTTGTATCAGTTCGTGACAGGTTTTCCGATTGAAGCAATGATAGCTCAGACCTGGAACGTGCCCCTTGCCGAGCGTATAGGCAAGGCGGTAAGCGAGGAGATGAGCGAGTATGGCGTGATGTTCTGGCTGGCTCCGGCGATGAACATCGTTCGCAATCCGCTATGCGGGCGAAACTACGAGTACTACAGCGAAGACCCGCTCGTGACGGGGTTGTTTGCCACGGCTGTCACGCGCGGCGTGCAAGCCACGAAAGGGAACTATGTGACGCTCAAGCATTTCTGCGCAAACAATCAGGAGACCAACCGCTTCCATGTATCCTCGGAGGTGGATGAGCGCGCGCTGCGTGAGATCTACTGGAAAGGATTCGAGATAACAGTGAAGGCTGCCCAACCTCGCGCGGTTATGGCAGCCTACAACAAACTGAATGGCGTATATTGCCCAGAGAGTCACGAGCTGTGCACCGATCTGCTGCGTGGCGAGTGGGGCTTTGACGGCGTGGTGATGACCGACTGGTTCTCCACGGAGCAGAACCGTGCCGATGCGGGAAAATCTATCCGTGCCGGAGTGGATCTGATCATGCCTGGAGGCAAGAAATCGATTAGTTATCTACAACAAGCCTACAAGTCGGGCAGCCTACCCCACTCTGATTTGCGGCGCGCTGCCGCACGGGTGGTTCGGGCTATTCTATCTGCGCAATAAGCATCATTTTTTGCACGATTACTTCACACAGCGGTCGACACTATTGAGGATGGGTGTGACAGACGGCGGGTTACCCACAGCCTGAATGAGCCACTCCTTGGGCGTAAGGCGACCGAGGCGATAGATGCGCATATATTCGCCGGCAAAATCCCGCGGCGTAGTGAACTGCGCGAGGTGCTCCTCGAGCTGGTACTGCACGATATGTCCGAGAGGATAGTTCGGCAGATACATCGGAGCATTGACCATGTGGCTGTAGATAGCCAGGAGAATGCAGTCGTGCTCGCCCAAGATGGGTTCGTAATACTGATTCCAAATATCTTTAGCAATCTGTTGGGTAGCTTCGCAGAGCTGCTTGGGCGTAGCGTCGGGATGATCGTAGATCCAGCGCCACATCGCCATATCCACGAGGCTGACGCCCATGATCTCGTACATGGACCAGAATTGGTCGAGGATTGCATCATCTGCCATTTTGTCATTTGCCATTTGCCCATTAGGGAGCAATTGCAGGTCGCGTTGCTGCCAGAGGAAGGCAGAGGCTTCGGTGTAGGCGGTATTGGGTACGCCGGAGAGCATGTAGTGGTCGATGAAATACATATCGAGGACTTGCTCGACGCAATGACCGAACTCATGAACGGCGATGTTGTAGCCCTTGTAATCCATACCGGAGGCAGGGATACGTGTGCGCAGACGGGCATCTTCCTTACGACCGAGACATGGCCAGGCGTGACCCGAGCCGCGGGCGGGTTCGACGACAATATGCCGGGCAATGCTGCGTGCGTCCTCGCTGTAGAAGCCGAGCGTGGTGAGCAGTCGCCACATATCAGCAGCGAAAGCGTTGGCATCGGGATAGAGGGTGCGCGTAGTGGCCGTCAGCGCATCTTCGTTGAGCGAGGCGCGTGCCTTGAAGCCATCGAACCAAATATCGTAAGGACGCAGGTCACGACCGAGGCGCTGGCGGATGATGGCAGCTACCTGCGCCACTTGCGGCGAGCCGACGAGTGCGCGGAACAGGCTGTCCAGCTCGGCTGCGGGAATCTCCACGCCTTCCTCGAAGTTGCGGATGATACCGGTCGGAGCTGTGGGGCAATACTTATCCTCCTCGAACAAGGCGTGCGCCACAACCAGGATGCGCTCGTAACGGGTGTAAGGCTCCGAGGCGGCTTGCGTGCTATACGGTTGCCAGATATATTCGGGATTGTTGATGGCGGCTTGCGGGATAGACTGCGAGACGATACGCTGCATGACCTGATAGATCATCTCCTGGCGTTCGATGCCATCTGCGCCTTGCGAGTACAGGGCCTTGAGTTCGTCGCGGAGATTCCAGTGGGAAAGCAAGATCTTGTCGTCCGGCCACAGCTGACGGCCATCGTCAGTGCGCAGATTGCCCATATAGATATTGTAGGCGGCGATATAGTTCTCGGCATCAGCGTTGGCTTGGGCAAGTTGCGCCTTGACAGTAGCCGGCACGCGGGTAGTGAACACGTCGCCCATACGCGCCATCGCCCACTCCAAGCGTGACCAGTCACGGCCGAGCGTGTTTTTCTCGTCGAGCGAGTAATGCGGGAAGTTGAGGATGGTGACGAACGCCAGTTTGTTGGCGAACATATCGTCGGAGAAATGCGCGAGGGGACTGTAGCCCGACATAATCCAATCGGTGACAGCCGGTTCGCCGGCGTTGGTGAGTTGCGTGGGGCGCAAGAGATCAACGGTGAGTTGGTCAGCTGACTGATAGCAGTTCTCGAGGATACGGCTGAGGGACTCAAAGAGTGCCAAGCGTTCGCTGTCGGTGACACAATAATGCTCGCGGACAAAGTCCGCAAACTCTTCGGATGTGCCGTCGGCAGGTGTCCAAAGAGCCGCAGCCTGCTCGATACCGCGTTGCATGCGCGGGTTGTCAGCCTTCGGCAAGACGAGTTTGGGATTGGAGGAACATGAGGTGATCATAAGCATAAGCGCCAGGGCGCAGAGGGATAAGAGGTAGTTATGGGATTTCATATTGTTGTGTGTTTGTGGTGCAAAGGTACAAAAAAAAAATGAGAATTGCAAATAATTGAGGGATTTTTTAAAAAAATTGCCAAAAATTTAACAACAATATTACAAAGAAGTTTTGGGGTTGAATGTATATTATATATAAATATATAATATAGTTATTGTGGAATCATTTTGGGGCATTTTTCGGGGCGAGAGTAGGCAGACAGAGGCTTGTTGTCAGGCTTGACTGTCGGTTGACCGTCGGTTGACTGTCGGTTGACCGTCGGCTGACTGTCGGGGAGATATGCAGATTGCCATGAAAGAATGTGAGCTTACGCTCGCAGTCGGGGACGTATTCGTATTCGCAGTCGGCGACGTATTCGGATGGAAACACAACTCCCTCGCACAATCATGCGCGAGAAATGTACGCTGAGATGGGAGATGTGAAGCGGGATACGATCCCGCGGAAAGGAAGAAAAAGAAACGCGAGCCTGACGACTCGCGCACTTAACAAAGAGGATTCGGATGGTATCCGAAGCAATAATTCAGATGGTATCCGAAGCAATAGATATAGAGGATGAGAGATACCCGCATGACATGCGGGAGAAGGGACAAAATATTTTAAGGATCTAAGCTTCAGTGGGATCGGTAAATATTACATATCGCCTGACCAGCCGTGACCTAAGTCCCAATGTTCATCATAACGGAACTCGAAGTAGGGCAAGGCGAAATATTTCTCAATAAGTTCGGTCAATTCGGGTTCAATGTCCTTAGCCCATTGATCGACAAGGACGATGAACTTGTCAATATTCCAAGCTACACGACCTCGGGGCACTTGCGTATAATCGCCGCTGAACTTGGTAGGTTCGTGCTTGGCGAGTGCGCGGAAATATTGCTTTTGCCAAATCTGGCGGTGTAGTGTTTGGTAGTTGATGAACGGCAAACCTTTATCGGCTGCGTCCTCAACCATCTTGGGAGTTAACTCTTTCTTATATACGCCAAAGAAGTCATGTGCCTCTTGGTCGTACCAAAAGATTCCTACAGCAGGCATTGGTTCGTCGAAGGACTTCATGTCTGCCATTATTTTCTCCTTTTCACTATGTGATAAAGTGGTCATAGTTTTGTCTGTTCTTACCTTTGCGGGTGCAAAGGTACAAAAAAAATCTGATATTTGCAAATTTTTAGCGAAGATTTTTTGTTTTTAGTCAAAAATTGGGTCACATGCAAAACCCTGTGTTTATAATTATAGTTTTCTGTTATGTTGAGCATCGTCATTGGTACAATTTTTGTTGTAGCCTCTGTTGATGGACAACGCTTATAAATTATTAGTATCTTACATTCTCCCAAAGGAGATTAGTGAGTCTTTTGACTTAGTTAATGTAGCAGAAGAGAAGCTACGCGGTAAGGATCGTATTATGTTGCATCTCTACCTCGATTAGACTTTCCTATTCGCGAGTACACCACAGTGTTACACGTTCGTCGTAGGCGTTGGTTAGATGCCAAAGGCAACACTGTTTCACGCAATTGGAAGCTTGCCGCTGAAGGCACCCGCATCTCACCCGAGTTTGCGGCTTTTTTAAAAGAGGTTGTTGGACTCGCCCCCAATAACTGCTAGATCTCTCCAAAAACCTTACCACATCAAAGGTGACGATTTCGAACGCGCTTACAAGAACCATCTCAGCGATTACCGCAGTTGGGTAAAGGATGGTGAAGGTAGGCATGCTCGCGATTACCTTATATTTCCCAAGAACATTGGTCCCAATGTGAGCATTGACGAGACATCTTTGTCCGATGGCGAGTTGTACACAATCCTCTCAAATAAAGACGCTCATGGTCGGAAAGGTGCTTTGATAGCGATTGTTAAAGGCACTAAGGTCGAAGACGTCACCGCTGTCCTAATGCTCCTTAATCTATACCAACGGGAGAAAGTCCTGGAAGTAACCATGGATTTCTCTGACTGTATGCATGCTATCGTAACAACTTGTTTCCCCAATGCTCGTATCACTCTTGATCGTTTTCACATGCAGCAACTATGCACTAATGCTATGCAAGAATTGCGCGTGAGGGCTCGCAGAGAGGCTCTGAAAGCGGATGTGGAGGCACGTGAGCAACACCGTCATCGCAACAAGCGAAATGTGTCTAAACGCAAGTCTGGCAAGAAAGATCCACGCGGACGTAAACCTAATCGAGCCAACGAAGCTTACGTCCCTCAACGGTTGCCTAATGGCGACACACGCTGTGAGTTGCTGGCACGTAGCCGGTACCTGCTTATGGCCTCTCAAGAGAAATGGACAGATAGCCAGAAGATACGTGGGAAACTCCTCTTTGAGTTATACCCGGATATCAAAACCGCTTACTCTCTCGTACATTCCTTGCGGGAGATCTTTAACTGCAAAACGCATACTAAAGAATCCGCACGTAAGTCCCTCAATAAGTGGTACAACAAGGTAACAGACTTTGACAACGATGCTTTCAACACAGCCTCTGCCACTATCTATGAGAGGGAGGATGAGATTCTTAACTTCTTTGGCAATCGAGCTACAAATGCTTCTGCCGAATCATTAAATTCAAAGATCAAAGCGTTTCGAGCACAACTAAGAGGTGTGGTTGATATACCGTTCTTCTTATACCAGTGACCCCAAAAATTGCCAAAAATTTACCCAAAATATACAATAATCCCCGCTCGGGATTGAACGGGGATTACTGTACATATGTGCCTAAGGGCGATTAGCGCATGAAGCGGTCGTCGCTGAAGGGACGGAACTGGGAGTTGGTGGGTTCGTATTCCTGAGCGAGACGTGCAGCTTGCATAGCGGCATACTCGGCAGAGTTGTGAACCACGAGTTTGCTGAACTCACGCAGACCTGTACCGGCCGGGATGAGGTTACCGCAAATCACGTTCTCCTTCATGCCCTCGAGGTTATCGATCTTGCCTTGGATAGCGGACTCGTTGAGCACCTTCGTAGTCTCCTGGAAGGAAGCAGCGGAGATGAACGACTTCGTACCGAGTGCGGCGCGGGTGATACCGAGCAGAATCTGCTTAGCGGTAGCACTCTTGGCGTCGCGCACCTTGACAAGTTTCTTATCCTTACGGCGGAGGGTCGAGTTCTCGTCGTGCAGACGGCGTGCGGTAATGATCTGTCCCTCGCGGAGCACCTCACTATCGCCGGAGTCCTCAACGACTTTCTTACCCCAGATACGGTCGTTCTCCTCGATGAAGTCACGTTTGTCAACCACCTGGTTGTCCAGGAAGCGCGTGTCGCCTGCGTCGATGATCTCCACCTTACGCATCATCTGGCGAACGATGATCTCGAAGTGTTTGTCGTTGATCTCCACACCCTGCATACGATAAACGTTCTGTGCCTCGTTGACGATGTAGTCCTGAACAGCCGTCGGACCCTTGATGGCAAGGATATCGTCGGGCGTGATAGCACCGTCGGAGAGAGGAACGCCTGCGCGTACGTAGTCGCCTTCCTGAACGAGGATCTGCTTCGACAGCGGGATGAGGTAGGACTTCGTTTCACCGAGTTTGCTGGTGATGGTCAGTTCGCGTTGACCACGTTTGATCTTACCGAAACTGATCTCACCGTCGATCTCAGCGACGATAGCGGGGTTAGCCGGGTTACGCGCCTCGAAGAGCTCGGTAACACGTGGCAGACCACCGGTGATATCGCCTGCGGAGCCGAACGAACGTGTGTTGGTGAACAGCAAGTCGCCGACCTTCACCTCGTCGCCGTCAGCATGTACCAGGGTAGCCTTAACAGGCAGGTTGTACGAGCGGACGATATTGCCTTCGCGGTCGATGATGTTGGCGGTAGGCATCTTTGTCTTGTCCTTGGTATCGGTGATGGAAACCTCGCGCATACCGGTCTGTTCGTCGGTCTCGCTCTTGCACGTAACACCTTCGATAACGTCCTGGTAGCGGAGTGTACCTGCTTGCTCGATGACGAGTGAAGCCTTGTACGGATCCCATTCGCAGACCTTCGTTCCCTTGTCGTACTTCTGACCGGGCTCGATGAAGAGCTTGGAAGCGTACGGGATATTGAAGGTAGTGAGTACGACACCAGTCTTCTCGTCCTTGAGCTGGAGCTCGTTGAGACGGCTGACAACGATGACGTCACCTGCCTCGGTGGTGATGGTACGCAGTTCCTCGATATCCACTATACCTGCGTGAGGCAGCGTGTAGCTACTCTCAGCCGCAGCGCCGCCAGCCAAACCACCGGAGTGGAAGGTTCGCAGCGTCAGCTGTGTACCCGGTTCGCCGATAGCCTGTGCGGCGATCACGCCGACCGCCTCGCCCTTCTGCACCATGAGTCGTGTAGCCAGGTTACGGCCGTAGCACTTGGCGCAGAGACCATGTTTAGCCTCGCAAGTGAGAACCGAACGGATCTCGACCTCCTCGATACCTGCGCGCTCGATAGCCTCGCAAGCCGACTCGCGGATCTCTTCGCCGGCAGCCACGATGAGGTTGTTGTCCTCATCCAGGATGTCGTGAACGCTGACGCGCCCCAGGATACGTTGAGTCAGGGTAGCAACAACGGTATCGTTTTGCTTGATAGCGCGAGCTACCAGGCCACGCAACGTGCCGCAGTCTTCCTCTGTAATGATCATATCGTGCGATACGTCAACCAGACGACGGGTCAGGTAACCAGCGTCGGCCGTCTTAAGAGCGGTATCGGCAAGACCCTTACGTGCACCGTGAGTAGAGATAAAGTACTCGAGCACGGACATGCCTTCCTTGAAGTTAGCAAGCACAGGGTTCTCGATGGATGTACGCGTGTCGGTGGAACCGGCTTTCTGCGGCTTACCCATCAAACCACGGATACCTGCCAGCTGCTTGATCTGCTGCTTGTTACCACGGGCACCGGAATCCATCATCATGTAAACGGAGTTGAAGCCTTGGTCAGCCTCTTTCATGTGCTTCATCAGTATGTCGGTTACCTCGTTGTCAATACGTCCCCAAGTGTCAACGACCTTGTTGTAACGCTCATCGTCGGACATAAGACCGAAGTTATAGCTCTCGGTGATTGCCTCTACTTCGGCATTACCCTTGTTGATGAGGTCTTCGCGCTCCTCAGGGATAAGGATATCGTTGAGGTTGAAGCTCAAGCCGCCCTTGAAGGCCATGTAGTAACCGAGGTCCTTGATGTCGTCGAGGAACTTGGCCGTACGAGCCACACCGCAGATCTTGATAACCTGCGAGATGATGTTCTTAACGGCACTCTTCTTGAGTACAGCATTCTGGAAACCGATCTCCTTGGGCACGTACTGGTTAACCATGACGCGACCCGGGGTGGTATCAACGATATGCTGAACGAGTTGTCCATCGATCATCTCCTTGATACGTACGCGTACCTTAGCGTGGATATCCACCTTGCCCTCGTTGAGGGCGATGGTGCACTCCTCCTCGTTGTAGAACGTCAGTCCTTCGCCCTTCACGCCTGCACGTTCCTTAGTAATGTAGTACAGACCAAGGATCATGTCCTGTGAAGGTACGGTGATAGGATTACCGTTGGCGGGGTCAAGGATATTGTGCGAGCCGAGCATCAGCAACTGTGCTTCGAGGATAGCCTCG
The DNA here is from genome assembly GCA_902798965.1 of uncultured Bacteroidales bacterium. Taxonomy (GTDB): domain Bacteria; phylum Bacteroidota; class Bacteroidia; order Bacteroidales; family Paludibacteraceae; genus Colicola. The sequence continues at coordinate 10,736 of CADBYS010000012.1, forward strand.
TTGCTCAGCGGGAGGTGCACAGCCATCTGGTCGCCATCGAAGTCGGCGTTGAAGCCGGCACAGGACAGCGGGTGCAGCTGGATAGCCTTACCCTCGATCATCTTGGGCTGGAACGCAAGGATACCATGGCGGTGCAGCGTCGGAGCACGGTTGAGGAGTACAGGGTGACCTTCCATCACGTGCTCGAGGATCTCGAAGATAACGGGATCGCGGCGGTCGATGATCTTCTTGGCCGACTTAACCGTCTTAACTATACCGCGCTCGATGAGCTTACGGATGATAAACGGCTTGTACAGCTCGGCAGCCATCTCCTTAGGCAGACCGCACTCGTGCATCTTCAGCTCCGGACCAACGACGATAACCGAACGAGCGGAGAAGTCCACACGTTTACCCAGCAAGTTCTGACGGAAACGTCCCTGCTTACCCTTCAGCGAGTCGCTCAAGGATTTCAGCGGGCGGTTAGCCTCACTCTTGATGGCGGTAGTCTTACGGCTGTTGTCGAACAGGCTGTCGACAGCCTCTTGCAACATACGTTTCTCGTTGCGCAGAATGACTTCCGGAGCTTTGATCTCCATGAGTCGGCGCAGACGGTTGTTACGGATGATGACGCGACGATAGAGGTCGTTGAGGTCGGATGTGGCGAAACGTCCACCATCCAGCGGCACGAGCGGACGCAACTCCGGCGGGGTGACAGGAATAACCTTGAGCACCATCCACTCGGGGCGGTTGCGGCCTTGCGATGCGCGGAAAGCCTCAACAACCTGCAAGCGTTTGAGAGCCTCTTGCTTACGCTGGTTGGAACTATCGGTATCGGCGCGGTGACGCAGTTCGTCAGCCAATACGTCGAGGTCGAGCTTAGCCAGCATATCGTAGATAGCCTCAGCACCGATCTTGGCAATGAACTTGTCGGGATCGGTATCTTCCAGGTCGCGGTTGCCTTCGGGCAGACGGCTCATGACAGTTGCCAACTCGTCCTCCTCGAGCAACACATTATTATCGATAATATCGTGATCGCTATTGAACTCCACGCCGCTCATCGCACCGGCTTGTACAACGATGTACTTCTCGTAGTAGATGACAGCCTCGAGTTTCTTGGTAGGTACGCCGAGCAGCGCAGCAATCTTCGAAGGCAGCGAACGCAAGTACCAGATATGTGCTACAGGTACACACAGCTTGATGTGACCCATACGCTCACGACGTACTTTCTTTTCCGTAACCTCTACGCCGCAACGCTCGCAGATGATACCTTTGTAACGAATACGTTTGTACTTACCACAGTTACACTCGTAATCCTTGGTAGGACCGAATATACGCTCGCAGAACAGGCCATCACGCTCCGGCTTGTAGGTACGGTAGTTGATGGTCTCGGGCTTGAGCACCTCACCACTGGAGATGTTCATGATCTCTTCCGGCGAAGCCAGACCAATGGTGATCTTGGTGAAGCCGGATTTCTTATTTTCTTGTCTTAAAGCCATAATTCCCTCCTATTTATTCAAGTGTAATTGATAGAGCCAAACCTTGCAACTCGTGCAGCAATACGTTGAGAGACTCAGGAATACCCGGTGTCGGGAAGTTCTCGCCCTTAACGATAGCCTCGTAGGTGCGTGCACGCCCCATAACGTCGTCGGACTTAACGGTCAGGATCTCTTGCAGAGTGTGTGCGGCGCCGTGTGCTTCGAGCGCCCAAACCTCCATCTCACCGAAACGTTGTCCACCGAACTGTGCCTTACCGCCGAGCGGCTGCTGGGTGATCAAGCTGTACGGGCCGATAGAACGTGCGTGCATCTTGTCGTCGACCATGTGGCCGAGTTTCATGAAGTACGTAACACCTACGGTAGCCATCTGGTCGAACGGTTCGCCCGTCTCGCCATCGTAGAGCTGCGTCTTACCGGCACGCGGCAGACCTGCCTTGTCGGTCCACTCGTCGAGTTGCTGCAGCGAGCAACCGTCGAAGATAGGCGTAGCAAACTTAACGCCCAACTCACGACCTGCCCAACCGAGCACAGCCTCGAAGATCTGACCGATGTTCATACGTGAAGGCACACCCATCGGGTTCAGAACGATATCCACCGGTGTACCGTCAGCCAAGAACGGCATATCCTCTACGCGCACGATCTTAGATACGATACCTTTGTTACCGTGACGACCGGCCATCTTATCACCCACGCGGATCTTACGACGCTTGGCGATATAGACCTTAGCCTGCTGGATGATACCTGTAGGCAGTTCGTCGCCGATGGTGAGGTTGAAGCGCTCACGCTTGAGTTCGGCTTCGAGCTCCTTGTACTTGCTCAGGTAGTTGATCACGCAACGGCGAACGAGGTCGTTCTTGTGCGCGTCGGGTGTCCAGTTCTCGAGCAATACGGTAGCGTAGTCGATACCCTCGAGCAAGCCGCGCGAGAATGCCTGGCCTTTCGGCACGAGATCGGTATCCACGATGTCGCTAACGCCGTTGCTCTTGTCGTTCTTGAGCAGCAGAGCCAGCTTGTCGACAAGGATGGTCTTGAGTTCCTCGGCTTGTGCCTCGAACTTAGCATCCATCTTAGCCAAGATCTCACGATCAGCGAGTTTGGCCTTGCGGTCCTTCTGTGCACGGGTATAGAGTTTCTTGTCGATAACCACGCCGTCGAGTGAAGGTGAAGCTTTGAGCGAAGCGTCTTTCACGTCGCCTGCCTTGTCACCGAAGATAGCCTTCAGCAGCTTCTCTTCAGGACTCGGATCGCTCTCGCCCTTAGGCGTGATCTTACCGATGATGATATCGCCGGGCTTGATGGAAGCACCGATACGAACGATACCGTTCTCGTCGAGATCCTTCGTGGTGTCGTCGCTCACGTTCGGGATATCCGCCGTGAACTCCTCGAGGCCACGCTTCGTCTCACGTACGTCAAGCAGTTGCTCTACTACGTGTACGGACGTGAACATATCCTCGCGTACCATGCGCTCGCTGAGCACGATGGCATCCTCGTAGTTGTAACCTTTCCAAGGGATGTACGCTACCATCAGGTTCTTACCCAGAGCCAGTTCGCCGCCTTCGGTTGCATAACCTTCGGTGAGCAACTGACCTTTGGTCACATGGTCGCCCTTGCGGACTACCGGACGCAGGTCGATGGTGGTATTCTGGTTGGTCTTCTCGAACTTAGGCAGTTTGTACTCCTTCTCCGAGGAAACGAAGCTGATGAACTCCTCCTCTTCGGAGCGGTCGTAGTGAATCTTGATGACATCGGCATCGACGTAGGTCACTACGCCGTCGCCTTCAGCCACGATCTGCGTACGCGAGTCAACAGCCAGCTGCTCCTCGATACCTGTACCGACGATAGGTGCTTCGTTGCGCAGCAGAGGTACTGCCTGACGCATCATGTTCGAACCCATCAACGCACGGTGGGCATCATCGTGCTCCAGGAACGGGATGAGTGCGGCTGCGATAGAAGCGATCTGGCACGGAGCAACGTCCATGAGGTTGATCTGTGCGGGCGGCACAACGGGGAAGTCGTCGAGGTGACGGGACTTAACCTTCTTGCGGATGAAGTGGCCATTCTCGTCGAGCGGGGCATTACCCTGTGCTACGAAGTTCGACTCCTCATCCTCTGCGCTGAGATATACAACGTGGTCGTTATTGAGGTCAACCACGCCGTCTTTTGCCTTACGATACGGGGTCTCGATGAAGCCAAGATCGTTGATCTTGGCATAGATACAGAGCGAAGAGATAAGACCGATGTTCGGTCCTTCCGGTGTCTCGATAGGACAGAGACGACCATAGTGCGTATAGTGTACGTCACGAACCTCGAAGCCTGCGCGCTCACGGCTCAGACCACCGGGGCCAAGGGCTGACATACGACGCTTGTGCGTGATCTCAGCCAGCGGGTTCTGCTGATCCATGAACTGGCTCAGGGCGTTCGTACCGAAGTACGAGTTGATAACGCTCGAGATAGCCTTGGCGTTGATCAGGTCGGTCGGCGTAAATACCTCCGTATCACGAACGTTCATTCGCTCACGGATAGTACGTGCCATACGTGCCAAACCGATGCCGAACTGGTTGTAGATCTGCTCACCTACGGTACGAACACGACGGTTCGAGAGGTGGTCGATATCATCTACTTCGGCGTTGGAGTTGATGAGCTGCACGAGGAACTTGATGATCTCGATCATATCCTCCTTGGTAAGCACACGCGTCTCCATCGGGATGTTCATGTTCAGCTTGTGGTTGATACGATAGCGGCCTACCTCACCCAGGTCATAACGCTTGTCGGAGAAGAACAGGTTCATGATCGTCTCACGTGCCGTAGCGTCATCCGCCGGCTCGGCGTTACGAATCTGACGGTAGATGTAGAGCACAGCCTCCTTACCCGAACGGGCGGGGTCACGCTGCAGGGTGTTGAACAGAATCGAGTAATCGCTCTCGCGGTTACCTTCCTTGTGCAGCAACACGGTCTTCGTACCGGACTCGATGATGCGGTCGAATATTTCCTCATCGATCTCCGTCTCACGCTCGATAACCACTTCGTTACGCTCGATGGTTACAACCTCAGCGGTATCCTCGTCCACAAAGTCCTCAGTCCAGGTCTTCATTACGTTACCTGCGAGTTTGCGACCAAGCATCTCCTCCTTGGCTGACGGCGTAACCTTGATCTCCTCAGCCAGGTTGAAGCAATCCAGGATGTCCTTGTCGCTCTCGAAACCGATGGCACGAAGCAGGGTGGTTACCGGCAGTTTTTTCTTACGGTCGATGTAGGCATACATCACGTTGTTGATATCGGTTGCGAACTCAATCCACGATCCGCGGAAGGGAATGATACGTGCCGAGTAGAGCTTCGTACCGTTCGAGTGAACGGATGTGCCGAAGAATACACCCGGCGAACGGTGCAACTGACTAACCACAACGCGCTCGGCTCCGTTGATGACGAACGTACCTTTCTCGGTCATGTAAGGGATAGTGCCCAGAAATACATCTTGTACTACTGCATCAAAATCCTCATGATCGGGGTCACTGCACGTCAGGCTCAACTTTGCCTTCAACGGAACACTGTACGTCAAGCCGCGCTTGATGCACTCCTGTTCGGTGTAACGGGGCGGATCAACGTAGTAGTCCAAAAATTCGAGCGTAAAGTTATTACGCGTATCGGTAATCGGGAAGTTCTCCTGAAATACGCGATACAGTCCTTCCTTACGACGCTCTTCGGGAGTCGAATCCATCTGAACGAAGTCGTGGAAGGATTTCAATTGTATCTCCAGAAAGTCAGGATACGGCATGTGTTGTTGCATGCGCGAGAAGTTGACTCTCTTTGTTGTGTTGGTTGATGCCATTTGTTGGATGGTGTTATAATTTAACTGAATTTAACAATCCATGATTGTTTATCGCTACTTTTAACAGAATTTTATATATTCCTTATTTTAGCGAAAAAGGTTTAGTCCCCCGTGAGGGACTAAACCTACCTAAATGCTTTAGGTGGGTGTATTACTTGAGTTCTACCTCAGCACCTACCTCTTCGAGAGCCTTCTTCAGAGCCTCAGCGGTAGCTTTGTCTACACCTTCCTTAACGGTAGCGGGAGCAGCGTCAACGATGTCCTTAGCCTCTTTCAGACCAAGACCGGTTTGCTCTTTAACAGCCTTAACGACTTGGAGCTTCTGAGCACCAGCGCTCTTGAGCACTACGTCGAACGACGTCTTCTCCTCAGCTGCGGGAGCCTCAGCGCCAGCGGCGGGAGCAGCAACTGCTACTGCAGCAGCAGCGGGTTCAATACCATACTCGTCCTTGAGAATTTGAGCGAGCTCGTTAACTTCCTTAACCGTAAGGTTAACCAATTGTTCAGCAAAAGCTTTCAGATCTGCCATTGTTGTAAATATTTAATGTGTTATTTTTTTAATGTTAATTGATTTGTTACGCAGCCTTCCGCCACTCGGCGCGAAGTGCTGCTGCTTGCTGATGCTTACTCAGCTCGCTCGCCGAGGGTTTGCAGCACACCATGAATAGTGTTGCCACCACTCTGCAGGGCGGAAATAACGTTCTTTGCAGGCGATTGCAACAGAGCAACGAGGTCTGCGATAAGTTCGTTCTTCGACTTGATAGTAGCCAGAAAATCCAGGTTCTGAGCACCTACATATACGGTCTCCTCAACATAAGCGGCCTTCAGGTAAGGCTTCGGCATCTCGCTCTTGTCGCCCTTGGTAAACTCCTTGATCAGTTTAGCGGGAGCGTTACCGGTAGCGGTAAGCATGAGTGCGGTGTTGCCTTTCAGTGCCTCGAAGATCTGTGCATCAACACCCTGGTTCTCCAGAGCCTTCTGCAGCAGCGTGTTCTTGGCTACAACCAACTTGATGTCGCTCTTGAAGCATTGACGACGCAATGCGCTTGTCTTCTCAGCATTCAGACCCTCGATGTTCGTGATGTAGAAGTGAGGGTATTGAGCCAATTGCTCTTGCAATGAGGCGATAACGAGGTTTTTATCTTCTTTCTTCATACCTTTACAATGTTAATTAGTTAGAACGATTTCGGATCAACCTTGATACCTTGACTCATTGTGCTGGACAGATAAACGCTCTTGATGTACTCGCCTTTGGCAACAGCAGGTTTGAGCTTGATAACGGTGTCGATAAACTCGCGGGCGTTCTCGGCAATCTGGTCAGCGGTGAAGCTTACCTTACCGATAGAGGTATGCAGAATACCGAACTTGTCAACCTTGAAGTCAATCTTACCTTGCTTTACTTCCTTAACCGCCTTGGCGATATCCATCGTAACCGTGCCGCTCTTGGGGTTAGGCATCAAGCCACGCGGACCCAGGATACGTCCCAGGGCACCGATCTTACCCATCACTTGCGGTTGGGTGATGATTACGTCAATATCAGTCCATCCACCTTTGATTTTCTCGATGTACTCATCCAGGCCTACATAGTCTGCACCTGCCTCTTTGGCAGCGGCCTCCTGGTCAGCTGTACACAGAGCGAGTACGCGAACGACTTTACCTGTTCCGTTAGGAAGGCTTACAACGCCACGAACCATCTGATTAGCCTTACGGGGGTCAACGCCCAAACGAACGTCGATATCTACCGAAGCGTCAAACTTTGTAGTTGTGATCTCTTTAACTAATGCGGCAGCTTCCGCGATTGTATAGACTTTACCTGCTTCAATCTTCTCAGCAGCAAGTCTTTGATTCTTTGTCAATTTTGCCATAATGATTGAAGTTTTAATTATTTAACGGTAATACCCATACTACGCGCTGTTACCGCGTACCATCTTCTCAGCACTCTCCACTGTGAAGCAGTTGAGGTCAACCATCTTGTCCTCGGCGATCTGACGGCATTGCTCAGCCGTGATCGAAGCCACTTTCTGACGGTTAGGTTGAGCCGAACCGCTCTTCACCTTGGCAGCCTCGAGCAACTGAACAGCTACAGGAGGAGTCTTTACGATGAAGTCGAACGACTTGTCGGCATACACAGTGATTACTACAGGCAATACTTTACCTGCTTTGTCCTGAGTTCTGGCATTGAATTGTTTGCAAAACTCCATGATGTTCACACCCTTCGAGCCCAGTGCGGGACCTACCGGAGGTGCAGGGTTGGCTGCGATTGTTGTTGTTTTTAATAGTTTTTGCAATACGGGCGGACGCGTTCGGCAAAACCTACTATAGCGTCCTCTTGCAGGTTAATAATGTAAACTATCGAGTAGTCAAGCGGCCCGTAACAATGCCTTCTACTCTATCTCTACCTGGTTGAAGCCAAGCTCCAACGGGGTCTGACGGTCAAAGATCGTAACAATGACTTTGAGTTTGTGCTTGTCTTGCATTACCTCGTTGATCACGCCGTTGAATCCGTTGAACGGACCATCCGTCACTTTCACCTTCTCGCCTACGATGTAGGTCTCGCTCATCTCGGCGGCTACCGACTCATCGTCAACAGTTCCGACAATAGCGTTGATCTCCTCTTGCGATACAGGTTTCGGACGCATTTTGGCGGGCTCATTCAGGAAACCGAGCACGTTCGGGATGTTACGCAGAAGCGGATAGCACTCGTCGGTCAGGTTGCACTCCACGAGCACGTAGCCCGGCAGTTTGTTGCGTTCCTTCACCGTGCGCTTGCCATTTTTCGTCGTCACAACCTTCTCGGTCGGTAACAGCACTTGCGACACATACTCCTTAAACAGGCTGGAGGTGACCAAGGCGCCTTCGATATACTCTTTCACCTTGTTCTCCTTGCCGCCTATCGCGCGGAGCACGTACCATTTGTAATTGTTCTCTGCCATCGTGATCAATTTTAAATTTGTAATCCTTAATTACGAAGTTTAGAACAATCCGTAGATCAAAGTCATCAACTCCTCAAAGCACCAATCCATTGCCCAGACAACCAGTGCCAGGATAATGGAAGCTACCAGCACCAATGCTGCGCTCTGGGTCAGTTCTTTGTACGAAGGCCAACTAACTTTGTTAACCATCTCGTTGTACGACTCTTTGACATTATCAATCAGACTCATATCAGTAGATTTTTTTATATTTCGCTATTTCGCGCCAACAATCTGGCCACAACAAACGTTGTAGTCAGACTGGAAGCTATGTCTTGTAACATTGTTTTGAGGTCGTAACACCTCTTAGCACGGAAGGCAGGAATCGAACCCACATTGACGGTTTTGGAGACCGCTCTCCTACCATTGGAGGACTTCCGTTCGTCGGGACAAACTTGCGAGACTGAAACGCGCTACGCGTGTTTATCTCGCCGTTGTCCCTCCTCTTCAATCAACGAACCTTGCAGTTCGTTGATTGATTTGAGGGGTTTCGACTAATTAGTCGATGAGTTTGGTGATCTGACCCGAACCTACGGTACGGCCACCCTCACGGATTGCGAAACGCAGACCCTCAGAGCAAGCTACCGGATAGATCAACTTAACAGTGATCTCGAGGTTGTCGCCAGGCATAACCATCTCAGTTCCTTCCGGCAGAGTGATCTCACCGGTAACGTCCATTGTACGGATGTAGAACTGAGGACGATAGTGGTTGTGGAACGGAGTGTGACGACCACCTTCCTCTTTCTTGAGGATATAAACGGAAGCCTTGAACTCGCTGTACGGTTTAACAACGCCCGGGTGGGTGAGTACCATACCACGACGAACTTCGTCCTTGTCAATACCACGGAGCAGCAGACCTACGTTATCGCCAGCCTCACCTTGGTCGAGCAACTTACGGAACATCTCAACACCGGTAACAACCGACTTGCGTCCTTCGCTACCAAGACCGATGAGCTGAACCTCGTCACCTACCTTAACAACACCAGTCTCGATACGACCAGTTGCAACAGTACCACGACCGGTGATCGAGAATACGTCCTCAACAGGCATCAGGAACGGTTTGTCAACGGCACGTACAGGAAGTTGGATCCAGTTGTCGCAAGCGTCCATAAGCTCCATAACCTTGTCCTCCCACTCAGGTACACCGTTCAGTGCGCCAAGGGCAGAACCGCGGATAACAGGAGTATTGTCGCCGTCGAAATCGTAGAACGACAGAAGCTCACGCATCTCCATCTCTACGAGGTCAAGCATCTCAGGATCGTCCACGAGGTCGCACTTGTTCATGAATACAACCAAACGCGGAACGTTCACTTGGCGAGCCAAGAGGATGTGCTCACGGGTCTGAGGCATCGGACCATCAGTAGCAGCAACAACGATGATAGCACCGTCCATCTGGGCAGCACCCGTTACCATGTTCTTTACATAGTCGGCGTGACCCGGGCAGTCAACGTGAGCGTAGTGACGGTTAGCCGTCTGGTACTCAACGTGAGCGGTGTTGATGGTGATACCACGCTCTTTCTCTTCCGGAGCGTTGTCGATCTGGTCGAAGCTCTTAACCTCAGACAGACCCTTCTTAGAAAGTACCAAGGTAATAGCGGCTGTCAAAGTCGTTTTTCCGTGGTCAACGTGACCGATAGTACCGATGTTAACGTGCGGTTTCGAACGGTCAAATTTTTCTTTTGCCATAGTAATTACTTTTTTTATTAACGTTAATAATAAATTATTATTTTTCTCGTCAAATAAAGGCAGGTCAGTTTTGACCCCAACCTACCTTATTATTATTGTATACGCGCGCTATGCTGTCGCGCGAGAGCTGCTTCCGAGAGTTGAACTCGGGACCTCATCCTTACCAAGGATGCGCTCTACCACTGAGCTAAAGCAGCATGAGAGCGGAAAACGGGACTCAAACCCGCGACCCCCAGCTTGGAAGGCTAGTGCTCTATCGACTGAGCTATTTCCGCAAATTGGCGGGTGCCAATTTGCGGGAGCTTTGGCTTCGGCGAGTTCTTATTTCACGTTGTTCAAACGATCTATAAGTGGACGAAAGTAAACTTTCACTCGCCTTGCACAAATCTTCCGCGAGATTTGGACCTCCGCTCGCGACTTGCGTCGCTGTGGGTGCGGATGGATTCGAACCACCGAAGCTGAAAAGCAGCAGATTTACAGTCTGCCCCATTTGGCCACTCTGGAACACACCCTCGCTTTCGGCAAATTACGTTTCCGGATGCCGCCTTGCGGCATTAAGCGCGTAATTGCCTCAGCTCTCCGACTTCGAAGACTTGCGTCTTCTTGTCGGGGTTTACGTTGATCATCTTATCAATGTTCACGTTCTTTCGCGCTAAGCGCGTGAGCCTCTTGTCGGACTCGAACCAACGACCGCTTGATTACAAATCGAGTGCTCTACCAACTGAGCTAAAGAGGCGATTGTTTCAGCAGCCATTTTCGTTTGGCGCGAAATCGGATGCAAAGGTACAACAAATTTTTCAATCAAGCAAATTATTTCCACAAAATCCGCCAAACACCCCCATCTTTTCGCAAATTCTGTCAACTCATGCTTACATTTGGCACCACATTTCGCTATTTTCCTCCCGTCGCTCCGTCATGCAACCACCCCATTCATATCGTTCATCGCACATGCCCATGCGAGCTTTTTTAATAAAAACGGATGCGCAAAGAGGCTAAAAAGTGCCGGTTTGCAAAAAAAACGCAAATTCTGCCGCGAATATTTGCAAATGTCGAATATTTTTTGTACCTTTGCATGCAGAACAGACCAACTAAATCATACACCCATGAAAAAGAGATTGTATTACCTCCTCCCCCTGTTGATGCTTATGGCTGCCTCATGCGGTCAGCAAACGAAGGTCAGTTCGCCTGACGGCAAGACACGCGTTGCGTTTCAGTTGACAGAAAGCGGCGCGCCGCAGTACTGCGTGCAGCAAGACGGCAAAACGGTTATCGACTGGTCGGCTCTCGGCCTACAGGCTACAGAACAGAATTTGACAAATGGCTTTACGGTACTGAGCTGCAGCAGCGACAAGTATAGAGGTCAATGGGAAACGGTGTGGGGCGAAGAGCGAATGATTGACGACCGCCACAACGAGATGACAGTCAGCATGCTGCACAGCTCAGGTATGCGGATGGATATTGTGTTCCGCGTGTTCGACGACGGTTTTGCCTTCCGCTATGTTTTCCCCGAACAGGAAGCCGTAGAGTTGACCGTCACCGACGAAGCCACGGAGTACCGTTTCACAGCTGACCACCAAGCATGGTCTATCCCTTGGCGCACGGATTATTACGAAGGATTGTGGAGCAAAGCTCCGCTGTCAGCAAAAGACACGATGTGCTCGCCCGTAACCATTGAACTGCTTGGCGGCGGCTATGCCTTCGTGCACGAAGCGGCGTTGGAGGACTATCCCGCACAGAATCTGTACCCGATGAATGGCGCGCTGAAAACATACCTCACGCCGTGGATGGATGACAACGCGCAGATCATGAACGAGAAAGCCTACAAGTGGCTACCGTTCAACTCACCATGGAGGATGGTTATTCTTGCCCGCAGCCTGCCCGAGATGGTTGCATCACGCATCATGCTTAACCTGAACGAGCCGTGCCGCATAGAGGACACCTCATGGATCAAACCCATGAAGTTCATCGGTATATGGTGGGGAATGCACATGAAATCCATGACATGGGAACAAGGTCCCATCCACGGCGCAACCACCGCGAACATGGAGCGATACCTGCGTTTTGCCAAGGAGCACAACATTCAAGCCGTGCTGGCGGAAGGTTGGAACTTAGGTTGGGAGACATGGGAAAACTTCTCGTTCACCGAGCCGTACGACGACTGGGATATGGATTACCTGAGCAATCTGGCACAAGAACTGGGCGTGGAGATCATCGGTCATAACGAGACCGGCGGCAACGCTGCAGACTACGAGGAGCAATTGGAGGAAGCATACGCCTACCACCAGGCACACGGCATACATGCCATCAAGACGGGCTACGTATCGCCGATCATCCGCACGGTCGACGGTTTGCAGCTGAATAAAGGTCAGTCGGGCGTAAGGCATTACCGCAAGGTGATAGAGACCGCTGCTAAGTATCATATCAGCATCGACAACCACGAGCCGGTGATGCCTACCGGATTGCAGCGCACCTACCCCAACCTCATGTCACAGGAAGGTGTGCGCGGACAAGAATGGAACGCGTGGAACGTGAGCGGCGGCAACCCCGCTTCGCACGTTACGATCCTTCCTTTCACGCGCGTGATGGCAGGGCCGGTGGATTATACGCCGGGTGTGTTTGCCTTCGAGAACCCGCTGCTTCCGCAGACGCGCGTGAACGCCACGCTGATGAACCAACTTGGCCTGTTCGTGTGCATCTACAGCCCGCTGCAGATGGCTTGCGACCTGCCGGAGAACTACATGAAACATCCCGACGCATTCCGCTTCATCGAGGACGTGCCGTGCGACTGGAACCGCTCGCTGCTGGTGGACGGAAAGATCGGCGAGTACTGCATCTTTGCGCGCCAAGACCGCAACAGCGAGGACTGGTATATCGGAGCCGTGAATGCCGACGAGCCGCGCGAGGTATGCGTGCCGCTGACGATGTTGGACAAGAAAGCCTGCTACACGGCAACCATCTACCGCGATGGCGACAATGCCGACTGGCAGACGAACCCCTACGATTATGTCATCGAGGAGCGCGAGGTGCGTGCCGCCGACAAGCTCGACTTGCACATGGCCGGCGGAGGAGGGTTCGCCATCCGGCTCAAGAAAAACGAATAATCGGCACGCGGGTACGAGCCGATTAACAAAAGAAGAGCGGCGTGTCAGTTTCGACACGCCGCTTCTTGTCAGGCTACCAAACGATTGGCATCGATCCTGGCCAGTTTCTCTTCCGCCATTTCGCGGGTGATGACGCAATCCTTCTGGGGGATATCGTACATGATATCCATCATGATTGTTTCCGTCAGGCTGCGTAGTCCGCGCGCACCGAGCTTGAACTCCAGCGCCTTATCCACGATATAATCCAGCGCTTCGTCCGCGAACGTGAGGCTGATACCATCCATCTTCATCAGTTTCTGATACTGCTTGGTGATGGCGTTCTTGGGATCGGTAAGGATGCGCTTGAGGGCGGCTCTATCCAGCGGCTCCAGATACGTAATGATAGGCAGACGACCTATGATCTCGGGAATCAGACCGAAGGATTTCAGGTCTTGCGGCGCAATGTACTGAAGCATGTTCTGCTTGTCGATGCGCTTGGTTTTGTTCTGTGACTCAAAGCCTACCACCTGGGTGTTCAGTCGTTGGGCGATCTTCTTCTCTATACCGTCGAACGCACCGCCGCAGATGAACAGAATGTTCTGCGTATTGACATGTATAAACTCCTGTTCGGGGTGTTTTCTGCCTCCCTTTGGCGGCACGTTCACTACGGCTCCCTCGAGCAGCTTGAGCAGAGCTTGCTGCACACCTTCGCCCGACACATCGCGGGTGATGGAAGGGTTGTCGCTCTTACGGGCGATCTTGTCTATCTCGTCGATGAACACTATACCGCGCTCTGTCTTTTCCAAATCGTAGTCAGCTTCCTCGAGCAGACGCACCAGCAGCGACTCCACATCTTCGCCTACGTAACCTGCCTCCGTAAGCACCGTAGCATCCACGATGGTGAACGGTACAGCCAGCATCTTGGCTATGGTGCGCGCCATGAGCGTCTTGCCCGTACCCGTTGAGCCCACGAGAATAATGTTCGATTTCTCGATCTCCACGCCGTCGTTGGTGTCGGGCTGCAGCAGACGCTTGTAGTGGTTATATACAGCCACCGACAAGTGTTTCTTGGCATCATCCTGCCCGATGACATACTGGTCAAGGAACGCCTTGATCTGCGTAGGCCGGGGTAGCGACTTCATATCCAGTTTGGTGCTTATGCCCGCGCGGGCAGCATCCTTCTTGGTTTTGGGGTTGCCGTTATTTTCGGTAGCGCTGATGTACCCTTCGGTCAAAAGGATCTGGTGTGCATTCTCCACACAGTCGAAACAGATGAACCGACCGTCAGTACCCTGAAAGAGCTGCTCAACCGACACTTCCCGCCCGCAAAACGCACAACGCGCTGTTTCTTTCTTTTTCATAATCTCCGTCTTCTGATATCTGATTTCTGATACCTGAATTCTCACTTACTGTCTTTCCGACTTGGTGTAAACCTTGTCAATCATCCCGTACTCGAGTGCCTCTTGGGCAGTCATCCAGTAGTCGCGGTCGGCATCCTGACGAATCTTGTCGAGATTCTGATGAGAGTGATCGGCAATGATCTGATACAGCTCGTCCTTGAGTTTCAGTATCTCGCGCGCGGTAATCTCAATATCGCTGGCTTGACCTTGTATGCCACCCATCGGCTGATGAATCATCACGCGCGAGTGCGGGAGTGCGCTACGCATACCTTGTTCACCGGCAACTAACAGCACTGCGCCCATCGAGGCAGCCATCCCCGTACACATCGTACTTACCTTGGATGACACAAACTGCATCGTGTCGTATATTCCCAAACCGGCATATACGCTGCCGCCCGGCGTATTCAGGTACAGATGGATATCGCGCTCCGGATCATTGGAGTTCAGATACAGCAGTTGCGCCTGAATCACATTGGCTGTATAGTCATTGACCTCTGTGCCGAGGAAGATGATGCGATCCATCATCAGGCGTGAGAACACATCCATCTGCGTCACGTTCAGTTGACGCTCCTCGAGGATTGACGGACTGATATACGAAGCCTGCGGCAATGTTTGCGAAGCCATTGACGCTTGCATCACTTTCTCCACATGCATGCTGCTCATGCCTTGAGCAGTTGCGTATTTAAGGAAATCATTCATAATTCCGACTTTTAATAATTACTTACTTCTTTACTTCTCCACTCCTATACTCCTACTCTCCTTAGTTCCTTTTGTTTTTACGACAAAAGAGGCTACCAGATACGGCAGCCCCTATACAATCAAGGGTACATCGGCTTAAGCAAGCTTGTTGATGTAGATAGCCAGCTTCGATTTCAGGTTGGCTGCCTTGTTATTGTGAATAATGTTGCGCTTAGCCAACTTGTCGAGCATAGAGCTTACCTTCGGCAGCATAGCGGCTGCAGCAGCCTTGTCCGAAGTAGCACGCAGGTCACGCACGGCGTTACGAGCGGTTTTTGCATAATAATGGTTGCGAGCCTTGCGGGTCGCTGTCTGGCGGATGCGCTTCAACGATGATTTATGATTTGCCATTTGCATCAGTGAGGGTATTCAACCCTCGTCGTTTTTTTATTGTTAAACTTATACTATTTTTTGTAGTCCATAGCAGAGTCGAACTGCTCTTTAGAGAATGAAAATCTCTCGTCCTAACCGATAGACGAATGGACCCTCGCGTTCGGCAAATCGTGCTATCGGATGTCGCCCTGCGACATAAAGCGCACGATTGCCTCCGCTCTTCAATCGATTTGTTGTTGCCAACAACTCGATTGAGTTTTCATCGAATACCGATTAAAACGCGGGCGTTTTAATCGGAGAGGAGGAAGTGCGAGCCGCTTAAATTTGTCGCACAAATTCCGTGAGGCGAGCCTCTTCCGACGAAAAGCGGATGCAAAGATACAACTTTATTTTGAAATATGCAAATTTTTGTAAAAAAAAAAACGTTTTTTGCCCATTTATTTGCATATTTGATTTATTTTTTGTATCTTTGCATGACAAAATTTTGCAAAAAAGCGATGAAACATACAAAACAGACAGTAATCGGCAGTCGGCTTTCAGCAGCCCGAATCATGGCATTGGCATGCATGCTGGTTGTGGCGGCAAACATATACGCTCAGGAGAAGTCCATTCGCGATGCGGGATTGGAGCAACGTGACTTCTTCGACCCTACCCGCACCGAGAAGGTGGTTGAGAATTACGAGTTCGGCATAGCCTACCGCGTGGAGGGCGGTTATGCGCAGGCGCACCAGCGGATGATGAGCGATACGATCAGCGCCATGTACCTGCACGGCGCACGCATCGGTGCTCAGTTCGAGATGTTCCTGCCCCAACACTTCTCATTGAACATCGGTCTGCTGTATAGTGTGCTGTATGGCGTAAGCCGACAGCACTACCACTCCGCCAACTCGACAACAGTGCAGAAAGAAGTACTAAGCAACCATATCGTGGAGCATGCGCTCACTATTCCCGTGCGCGTACAATATAATATACCGCTGTGGAAACAGTTGTCGATGCACTTCTACGGTGGTCCGCAAGTGATGATAGGCCTGGCTGAGACCGATTACGTTAAGGCGGACGTGAGCGCCGAAACGCGCGCGTGGCTCATCGCACAAGGCAAGCACCTCGACACCTACGACAAGTATATAAGCAAGGAGCTGTTCCGCACGAACATACAATTGGGAGTGGGCGGCGGATTCACGTGGGATGTGTACCGCCTGGAGGCCGGCTATGATTTCGGCTTGAACAACCTGATCCGTACACCTGTCTATAGCCAAGACAAGATGGCAGAATGGCAGTGGCACGTAAGTTTCGTATATACCCTGTAGGGCATTCACTTAATCATAAAGAAATATGAATCGATATCTTACTCTTATCGGCGCAGTGCTGCTATGTGTAGGTTGCGCCAAGCAAGCTGACCCGACGATGGATCGTTCGGACTTCGTGGAACTGACCGAAGTGATTCCCGATGCCATTCTGGAGATCCGCTACTACAGTACCTATAATTTCGTAGGCGCGCGCGTGGACGGGTACGAGCGCCCACTGGCGCTGCTGACGCGTCAGGCTGCCGACTCGCTCAAGGTGGTCAACGACGAACTGAAGGCGCAAGGTTTTCGCATCAAGATATGGGACACCTATCGTCCGCAGCGGGCGGTTAACCACTTCATCCGCTGGGCGGAAGACCTGAACGACACCACGATGAAAGCCGTGTTCTATCCTATGGTGGACAAGTCGTTGCTGTTCGAGCAAAAATATATCATGGCGCGCTCGGGCCACTCACGTGGTTCGACAGTCGATCTCACGCTGGTCAACACCCTCACGGGCAAAGAACTGGATATGGGTTCGCCCTTCGACTGGTTCGGCATCGAGAGCCACCCGGATTTCACGGCACTCACCGAAGAGCAGATAGCCAACCGGCATATCCTATGGGATGCGATGCTGGCACACGGATTCAAGATGATCGACAGCGAGTGGTGGCACTTCACGCTCATCGACGAGCCCTACCCCGATACGTATTTCAACTTCCCGATCCGGTAACAGACAAAAAATACGGAAGAATCTCCGTATTGCCGATTATAAAAAGAAAGGTGTGAGGTCAAATCCTCACACCTTCTTTCAGTATCCGTGCTATGATCTCCGTAGCCTCGTCGATGATCGGCTCGGTATGCGTAGCCATCAGCGTGGTACGCAGCAGGCACTCGCCTTCCACGCACGCAGGCGCAATAACCGGATTGACATACACGCCGCCATCGAACATCGCCTTGCCAAAGTACAATGTATCCAACGTGTTGTACGTAAAGATCGGCACGATAGGCGTCGGCGCCTCGATGATCTTTACCTCATGCTCGATCAGTTGCTTGCGGAAGTAGGCGGCAATCTTGTGCAGGCGTTCGGGGCGCTTGTTGTCCTCTATCAGTCGGTGCAGAGCTGCCAACGCAGTAGCTGCCGAGCAGGGCGTCATACTTGCCGAGAAGATGAACGGACGTGACACATGGCGCACATAGTCCGCTACGCGGTGCGAGGTAAGCATACAACCGCCGATCGATGCCAGCGACTTGGAGAAGGTAAGCATCGTTATATCCACCTTGTCCGTCAAGCCGAAATGCGCAGCTGTACCGCGACCGCCTTCGCCCAACACGCCGAAGCCATGGGCATCATCCACCATCACACGTGCACCGTACTTCTCCGCCAACTTGCAGATCTCCGGCAACTTGCATATATCGCCGCGCATGGAGAACACACCGTCGGTAATAATCAGTTTGCCCGCACCCTCAGGGATCGTCTGCAACTTCTGCTCCAGATCCTCCATGTCCGAGTGCTTGTAGCGCAATACGGTCGAGTAGGTCAATCGGCAGGCATCGTAGATCGATGCGTGGTTCTCACGGTCGTTGAGGATATAATCCGACTTGCCGCAGATGGCGGAGATGATTGCCAGATTCGTCTGGAATCCCGTAGAACAGGTCATCGCCTCCTCGTAACCGGTGAAGTCAGCCAGTTCTTTCTCGAGTTGCAGGTGAAGATCGAGCGTGCCGTTCAGAAATCGACTACCCGAACATCCGCTGCCATACTTCTCCAGCGCCTTGATGCCGGCTTCCACTACCACAGGGTCTTCGGTGAATCCCAGATAATTATTACTTCCTAACATAATCATCCGCTTGCCTTCCATCGTCACTACCGGCGCCTGACGCGACTCCAGGCAATGGAAATACGGATAAATTCCTAAATCACGAACTTTGTTCAGCAGATCAAAGTTACACTTGTCAAATAGATCCATAGGCTATTCTTATTGTTCGCGACAAACGCTATGCGTTGTCGCCTTTTTATGCAATTTACAATTTGGGCACAAAGATACAAAAAAAAAATGGAATATGCAAAAAAAAAATCCATTTTCTTAAAAAAAAATTCATTTTGCATAGATTTGGCACTTTTTTTGTAGTTATTTGCACGAAAATTTTAGCAAAATTATGATATATCGTATTGCATTTTCGTGCGACGAGGTCAATCGCTTTCGTCGCGTATTTGAAGCCGACAGCGAAGCCACGTTCCTGGAGTTGCATAATGCCATCCTTGAGTCGGTGGAGTACCCGAACGATCAGATGACTTCGTTCTTTACCTGCAACGACCGCTGGGAGAAAGAACAGGAGGTTACGCTCATCGAGATGGGCAACGGCTATGACTACGACAACATGGTCATGGAGCAAACCAAGCTCAGCGACCTGCTCACCGAGCAAGGCCAGCGCTTGATTTACATCTTCGATCCTATGTTCGAGCGCTGCTTCTTCGGCAACCTCAAGGAGATCAAGCCCGGCCATATGACCGGCGTGGAGTGCGTGGAAAACATCGGCAAAGCGCCCAAGCAGCTGGAGACCGAGGATAACATGGAAGCCATCCTGGGCAAGGACGGCAAGGGCGACCTGGATCTGGATGAGGACTTCTACGGCTCATCGGGCTATAACGAGGGCGACATCGATTACGAGGGCTTCCAAGACCTCTCGTTCGACGACGGAACCATGTTTTAATCATGCACAAACTGTTCGTCATCTGCGGGGCGACAGCCGCCGGCAAGACGGAGTATGCTCTCCGTCTGGCTGAGCAGTGGGATATACCTATTCTGAATGCCGACTCACGCCAGATCTACCGCGATTTGCCTATCGGCACTGCCGCTCCTACGCCCGACGAGCTCAGCCGCGCCAAACATTACTTTGTGGGCACACACGCCTTAACGGAGACCTACAACGCCGGGCAGTTCGAGCGCGATGCCATGGCGGTTATCCATGGGCTTATCGCCGAACGCGAGCAGCAGTCAGCAATCAGCAATCAGCAGTCAGCAGTCAGTGAACGGCCGATAGCCATCCTCTCCGGCGGAAGTATGCTATATATCGAGGCGGTTTGCAAGGGTTTGGATGATATACCCGCCGTACCTGATGCCATCCGCCGCGAAGTGCAGCAGCTCTATGCCGAAAAGGGGTTAGCCGCGCTGCAAGAGGCTGTCAGACAAGCCGACCCGAGTTACTGGCAAGAGGTGGATCAGCAGAATCCGCAACGCTTGATGCACTGCCTGGAGGTCTGCCGCGCCACGGGAGGAACGTATTCGTCGCTACGCAAGCGAAGCAATCAGCCATCGGCAATCAGCAATCAACAATCAGCGGATCGACCATTCGTGGTCGATAAGCAAATCATTACCCGCCCACGCGAGGAACTCTACGCGCGCATTAACGCGCGCGTGTTAAATATGGTAAATCAGGGTTTGGTGGACGAAGCCGACCGCGCTTTTCGGATCACCATTGGCGACGGCTATAAGTCCCTGACCTACGAGGCAGCGTTTGCGCAACTGCCGAACAGCCTGCGCACCGTGGGTTATCAGGAGCTCCTACCCTATCTGCTCGGCACATGCAGTCTGGATGATGCCATCACGCAGATACAAACCAACACCCGCCATTATGCCAAGCGACAGATGACCTGGTGGAGAAACAGATAGCGGGCGCAAACACCTTAGAAACGCACATAAAACTTGCATTTTTTGCTAAAAACGTAGAATTTTGTGCATTTTCTGCCCCAAAGATTTGCAAAATTCATAAATTTGTACTATCTTTGCATCCGCTTTTGACCAAAGCACATAAAGTTCATTGTAATAAATGTTCTTTGTGACACTCGAAAAAGAACTTGCAAAGTTGTTTTTCGAAGAGCTGAGGCAATCACGCACTTTATGTCGCGCAGCGACATCCGGAAGCGTGATTTGCCGAAGGCGACAGGAAAGTTGTCTGAGTGGTCGAAAGAGCCACACTCGAAATGTGGTGTACGCATTACGTCGTACCGGGGGTTCGAATCCCTCACTTTCCGCAAGAAAGTTCGGGAATGACCGAAAAATGCAAAAGGAGAGACTTGCGGTTTCTCCTTTTTTGTTTATCAGAAATGAGCACGATTTTTAAGTCCTCCATAGTGCGCAACACGGGCAAGTTGCTGTCAGCCAACGTCCTCGCCCAGGCGATAGGCATCCTTGTCTATCCCGTGTTGACGCGAATGTATGCGCCGGAGGATTTTGCGTTGCTTAATCTATTCACGAGTATAGCAGGTGTGTTGGTGCTCATCGCCACAGCCGAATACCAATATGCCATTGTTCTGCCCAAACAGGAGCAGCATGCGCGTTCGCTGGTGCATGTGTGCCTGCTGCTGTTGCTGGGCGTGTGCGCTCTGTTGCTGCTCTCGCTGCCGTTTGCCAGCCCCATCGCCTCGCTGTTCAAGGCGCCCGAGTTGGCGCGATACTGGTGGATGATGCCCGTGTGCGTCTTAGCGTTGGGGCTGTGGAACATCCTCAATTACTGGTACATCCGCCGCAAGGATTTCTTGCGGGTCAGCGGCTATCAGATCTCACAAAGTGTGCTGTCAGCGGGCGGCAAGATCGGTTTGGGATGGATAGGTTGGTTGCAACCCGGCATGATCCTTGCTTCGGTGTTTGCCCCGGTTATCTCGCTATGCATCAGTGTGGGGTTAGCCTGGAAGAAACAACTGCGCGAGCTGCTGCAGCCCGATAAGGCAAGCATGCGTCTCGTGGCGCGCGAGTACGCCAACTTCCCCAAGTTCAACCTGCCGCGTTCGTTTGTCAACAGCTTGGGCATAGCCTTGCCTGTCTGGCTCCTGACGCCGCACTTCGGTTTGGCGGAAGTGGGACAACTGTCGCTGGCAATGCTGGCGGCGTTCACCCCGCTGAGCATCATCGCACGGGCATGTTACCAGGTACTGTACCAGCGCGTTGCCGAACTGGTGCAGAACGGGCAGAACATCTCGCATCTGCTGTGGCGTTTCTGCCTATATACGGGAGGACTGGTGGTAATAGGTTTGGCAGGTATCTATCTCTTCTTGCCGCCATTGGTCACCTTTATCTTCGGCGACGGCTGGCAGGAGTGTGCCAATGTCATTCGCGCCTTGTATCCGTTTATCATCCTCACGCCTGTTTGCGGGTCGATCTGTTTCCTTTCCGATGTGTTTGCCAAACAAAAAATAGCCCTATTGATGGAAGTGGGCTACGTAGCGGCTATCGGCATCGCGCTGTGGGTGGGAATCTATTCGGATAACTTCCTGACAGCCATTCGTTTGTTTGCGTGGGTGCGTTTCGCGTTCCTGACTATTCAACTTGTTTGGTACACAAGCTTGTGCCGCACGTACCACCGCAAGCTCTCTTAATGTCCTGATACACTTTCGTAAATCTGCCTGAGTTGCTTGCCAACCTCGGCGTAGGAATATTGTTGTCCGTTGCGGCGTATAGCCCGGCGGTCATATTCGCCGTAACGGGTAATCATCGTACGTAGTGCCTCGGTCAGTTGCTCGTCGTTTTGCGGCTCGATGAGTATTCCGCTCTGCTCATCGATCATCTCGGGTATCCCTCCCACGTTCGTTGAAACGACCGGCACACCTTTCACCACACTCTCGGCTATCACTACCGGCAGATTCTCGTAGTTCGAGTTCAGCACGAAGATGTCCGCTTGGTCAAACTCATCCGCCACCTCTCGAGGCGTCAGTTCTCCGGTGAAGTGCACGATCTGCTCCAAGCCCAACTCACGCGCATAGGCCTTAACCTCAGCATGATCCACGCTTACGCCCACTACGCTCAGCCGCAAACTGTACTCGCGGCTCAAGGTCTGCACGGCGCGCAAGATTCCTTTGATGTTCTTGTGCGCCTCATCCACACAACTGATATGCAGCAGCCGTATAGTCCGCTTGCCGCCTGATGGTCGGGGCTGCTCGCTCGCCGGCTCGTCGAAAAAGAAGTCGTCAACCACATTATTGATCTTCTCCCAGCGTTTCGCCTCGAATCCCAAAGCCTGCATCGCACGTATCAGATGCCGGCTAACGGGTGTCACCACTTCCGCTTCGCGGCATATACGTTTCATCAGTCGTGTGTGCCAACCGCCCGCGCTGACTCGACGGTTCTCAGGCAGATAGCCCGTCCAATGCTCGATGATCACGTACGGTATTCCGTAGCGCCGTTTCAGCCACAGCGCCAGCAGTCCTTGTTTCTGAATCACGTTCAGCTGCACCACATCGGGCAGTCCCCACGAGCGCTTGAGCGCACGCCACTGCTGCCACATATCGTGCCAGCCTTGCGAATAGATGACCCGCACATCCACACCTTGTGCCTGCACGGCTTCCACGTGCTTGAGCACAAACAGTCCCTCCATCTTATCCCTATCCGAAGGGTACCACGGTGTCAAATACAATACTTTCATCTATTTCTTGTTCACGAATTAAGCGAAATAATCGTTCGAGTGAAACGAGATAAGAATTAAACGAATTCGGGGAATTTATCGCGCTAAAAGAACCTCTGTATCCGCAGTTGGTTCGCCCACAGCAGCAATTGGAACGACGGCCTGTACAACTTGCTGACCGCCTGATAAGCCACCGCCTTCGAGCCGAACTGCCGGTAATGGTTGGCTATGCCCTCGTCGTCATTGCCGCCCTCGAAATCGAACTGCAGCCCTTTCTCTTTCGCCAGCCGTATTGCTTCGTCCGCCAGCCGTGCCGAGGCGCCGCTCTTCGCAGCCGACGGCAGGTACGCGGGAATAAGGTAGTACAAATACCGCTTATCCCACACCACGAACGCCGCCGCCAGAGTCTGCTCCGTGCCTTTCCGTGTTGTTCCGTGTTCGTTGTTGGGCTCTTCGGTTTCGTTCGTTCCGTGTGCTCCGTTCTCTGCAACATTCCCGCTTACCCGGATGATTGCACATTGCCCTGCGCGACGGGCTTTCTTCTCCAGCACCAGCAGGAACTCGCGGGTGTACGACAGTTTCTTGCCGCGCTCAGCTATGCACGCCGTGTGGAAGCGGTAAAACTCCTCGGCAGTCATGTCGCCATCCACCTCCAGACCTTCGGCTTTTCGGAGTTGTCGTTTTTTATTCTGCGAGTAACCGTCTTCCACCGCTTCTATCTGCGGCAGTTCGTTGATGCGATAAGTCACACGCTCCTCGATCTTCATGTCGCGTTTGCCCAACCAGTACGGCAGCGGGTTGCCTACGGCAAACTTCTGATAGTAGTATGCAATATGCATCTCGCGCAGTTTGCGTGCGATAGCTTTTGCCAGTTTCTCTTGCAGTTCCGGCGCACCGAACAACTCCTCGTTCATCCACACGCCGCCGAAAGGTGTCATCTGCGGCATGATGATAAACTTGTACCAGAGCCGTTTGCGCAGCAGATACGGCATCGCCGCCACTATCTCTTCGTTGTGATCAAGAGCCTCGGCAGTAACAGCTTGAGCCTCGTCGTTTCCGGCATTAGCCGCATCATCGGAGCGCTTGCGGGCTCGTGCCTTGATGCGTTGCCACAAGTTCGACTCTGCATCCAGATCGTTCTTGGTCAGCAACATCACGTCCCATTGTTTGCCGGCACAAACAGCCTCCAACCACCACGGTTGCATCATCACCGGCATCTCCGGCTGGGCTTGGCAGAATGCCGCATATCGTTCTTTGTTTGTCATTGTGCTATGCGTTTTTGTTCGGTACGGATCTAACGGATCACACGGATTACAGTGAGTTTTTTCGAACGAACACGGATTCTCACGGATTTTCGCGGATCGCATAGATAGCGACCGCAAAGTTACGAAAAAAAAATGACATTTGCAAATTATTTTGCAATTATTTGGCATTTTTGTTCCACTAACTGTGTTTTTCACCCGAAACCCGCAAAAATCCACCTCCTTTTCACCATTTTCGACACCGTTTTTATTCTAATTATCTCGAAGTGGGCAAAGTAGGTAATTAGTAGGTAGTTAGTAGGTGATTAGTAGGTGATTAGTAGGTGATTCTTACGGTCAGAGCCCGCTGAACTGACTAAACCTGAAAAAGGTTGACTCGTTTACTGAGATAGAATCTTAAAAATCGTAAACTTTTGACTCGATACCTGAAAAGGTTGACGGAAGTCCGAAAAACGTTTACTTTTCTAAGATGATGCAAAGATAATACAGTCCACTATAAATCATTCTATTGCCTTATATTGTGTTGATTATTAACATGCTGCGAATGTTATTTAACCGCGAGGCTATGTTTTTTTTGTTTATTTCTTTTGAGTGTTTTGCTCAAAGAGTTGTGATAATTGATGTTAAAAACTATCCAAAAATCCACTTTTATGGGGTCCCCAAAAGAACTTCAGAAGTTGTTTTGGGGAGAGCGGAGGCATCGGTCGCTATAATGAGCGCATGCGCTCAGTCTGTGCGACTCGATTGTCGAACGCGAAGCAGCAATTAGCACCAGAAACGTTAGTTTCAAAACACTCAAAAGGGTTTATCTTGGTTTTTGTTTAATTTTAGTGGACACTAATGAAGAAATCTTACTTTTTTATCAACATTTCTTCGTAATTTGAGGAACTGGCAAGTCCAAGGGATGCGTTTTTGATTAAAGAATAAATATGTTACGTATATTGTAAAGTGGATTAAGTATCCTTTTTTCGGCAAAAGACGCCACTTTTAGTGCGCAAAAAGGCCTTTTGAGTAAAAAATCGCACTTTTTTCGAAAAAAAGTACATTGTCTCTTGCATTTTTCAATTATTTTTTGTAACTTTGCGGGCTGAATTGATTTTTTTTATTATTGTACGTGACAGGAACAACATAGATAACCAAGAAAATAATTAACAATTTAAAAAAATAAAGAAATATGAAAAAGTTTTTACTTGTTTCGTTAATCATGACACTCACGTGCGCAAGCGTGTGGGCAGACCCGACGTCTATCACGACGCTTGAAGGCTTCGAGAGTGCTATTGCTACAGAAGGCGATTATGTACTTAACGCCGACATCGATGCGTCAAGCACTGAAGCTCAAGTTAGCGCTGCCGTTACCATTAATCTTAATGGGCACACACTGACAACACCTGCTGCTACATGTAGTTTCGAATATCAAGGTGATTGCTATATGTACGATGGAGGTTTAGGGATCATTTACGGTGCAACCCTAACGCTTACAGGATCAGGAGCTCTCAATGGTAGCTTAAAAATAATAGATGATAATTATGATTTTATTGGAACAGAGCCGGCAGTGATTACTTTCAATAACCAATTCACCGGGACATTCGATGGTATGATTAATGATGATTCTTTTGGGACAGCATCTATATCTATTCGCGGCGGTAGTTTCACATTTGACCCATCTGATTTGTTGGAAGACGACTGTGACGTAACAGAAAATGAAGGCGTTTGGACTGTGCAGTCTGGAATATTTATTGCACGCGTAGAGGTCGTAGGAGGAGAGCAATATTCATCTCTGCAAGCTGCCTTTGCCGCAGCTCCTAATGGAAGTACGGTCAGATTGCTTAAAGACATTAAATTGGATTATTCAGGTATCGAAGCCGAATATCCATTAAACAATGTTGATGGTATTATCAAAGTAACCAACGATATTACGCTAGATCTTAATTCGCATAATATAACGTTCAAAACACCGGGTGAGATTCATAATGAAATCAGTGCGATAAACATCTTTAATGGTGGAAAATTAACAATTATCGGCGATGGTCAAGTCGTAGGCGGATATAATTATGAACTAATTCAAGCTTTTACTGAGGAATCATCCAATTCTGGTGTTTTTGGCGTTGAAAGAGATGAAGATTATCATCTATTAGGACAACTTGTTTTACGCGGTGGCACATACGAAGCGGATCCTTCCGAGGATTACAATTTCTTGTATTACGGCACTTCGTTGGAAGATGAAGTTGAGATTGAAGAGACTCAAGAAGGATTCTATACCTACTATAAACTGACATATAACGATGAGAACCCTGCCGGTCTGCTGCGTGCTTATCTTACAGGTGAAAGTTCTGCTACACACACCGTCACAGAAGATATCAACTTAATTTCTTCCGGTGTTATCAATATATCCGGAACTAAGACACTCTCTGTTAACGAAGGTGTTACAGTTGCTTTCAAGAACAACTCACCTGCCATCGTAGTTCCTGAAGGAGCAACTCTTAACTTAAAGGGCAAGGGAACACTCTCTTTCATTAGAGAAATTATTGAAGTGGAAGAAGGCGGTACACTTGTTATTGGCGATGCAAATAGTACTGATGCACTCACTATTACCTCTTCGTTCTCTACAGGTAGCGTAGTTGATATAAGTAAATACTACGCTATTGATAACTATGGAACAGCCAATATCTACCGAGCAAATATCACTTCGCGTAAGAATGCTATCCAAAATCACGCAACCGGTAAGATGATTGTTAAGAATGCCCGTATTATCGGTCAAGCTTCATCTTCAGATTTTGGAACAAACTCACATGCATACGCTGTCATCAATTCCGGTACGATGGTTCTTGCAGATACTTATGTTCAAGGAATCCATGGCGCAGTAGCTTGTCAAAGCGGTAATGGAACGCTTGAGTTACGCAATTGTGATCTTCGTGCGCTGAATAATCCGGAAAAGACAGACGCTTACTATGCTCTCTATGTTTGCACAAAAGCTATGGTTTCGGCATATAACACGAAGTTCTATTCTGAGAATGCAAACCAAACTATCTATATTGGTAATAACGATGCATACAATACCTTTGGTTTGATTTATTTGTACGGAGGTTGTAAGACCAACAGAAAATTGTACGTTCAAAAGAAGAAAGATACAGACGATACCGTTCTCTTCCCTGTATTGGTTTCAGAAGAGTCTGCTTGGTACGCAGCCGCAATGAACGGTGGTGAAGGACCACTTCCGGCTAATGTAGAATACGAAGCAATCAGCGAGACAATTGACGGTTTGACCTATTTGTTCGGCACACATAGTACTGCTGCCGATCAAAAAGAGATTGACTCTAATGCCGAAACTATTCCTTGGCAACAAACTACAACTTGGAGCGATGACGAAGTTCCAAGCGAAACGACTGTTGTATCTATTCCGGAAGGCAAAGAAGTTGTAGTCAGCAAAGACGAAAGCAATAAGAATGCTGAAGCTGAACAAATCTTTGTTGCTGATGGTGCTAAACTGACCGTTGAAACAGGTACTACGCTGAATGTTGGCGCAGGTGGTGTGAACATTGCTAATGGTGGTCAACTGGTTGTTGAGCCGGGTGCAATTGTAACGGTAGGTGCTACCGGTTTGGTAACCACCGAGGAGGAGGCTCTCGTTATCGAGGCGACCGAGGAAGATCAAGGTGTATTCCTGCTCCAGCCGAACGTAACAGAGAACACCCAGCCGAAGGCTACTGTGAAACTCGTTACGAAATGTAAACAAGTCGATGCTAACGAATTCATCTGGGAGCGTTTTGCTATCCCGACCGTTGACGGAAGTGCTACTATATATGACAACGAAGGTTTGGATACAGTTCATTACTATGGCGGCGGCTCTTCCTTGCTAGAAGGTTTGTACGAGTGGGACGGCAATGATTGGGCTGGCGTAAGCAGTTGGAAGAATCTGCAGCCGTTCAAGGGTTATCAGTTGACCAACAACTCGATGTATGGTAATGTTGTTTACACCTTCGAAGGAAACTTGGTAGGTAACGGAGATATCGACTACCAGTTCGCACAAAGCGGCTTCGGTTTCTTCGGTAACAGTTACACCGGTGACATCGACATTCTGAAATTCTTTGAGAGTTTCGGTGATGATATGCAGAAGACTATCTGGATCTACGACTACTATGTAGATGCATTCAAATCGATTACTGAATCATCCTATGGATCGGTTTACTATGGCAAGCGCAATGCTCGTCACGGTTTGATTACCGATATCCGCTCGATGCAAGCATTCTTGATGAACACCTTCGCAGAGGGCGAGAGTGCTACCTCTTTGGACTACTCCGCTGCTATCTGGGGCAACCCGAAATATGGCTTGGTTAGCAATGGAGGTGGAGCTCCGGCTCGCGCAGCGGCTAACGAGGACATGTTCACGGTTTATGTATCCGGTGCTAAGCAAGAGGACGAGGTTAGTTTCATTCGCAGCAATGAGTACTCTGCTGCCTTCGATAATGGTGCTGATGCATCGAAGTGGATGAACAATGGTCTGAACATCTACGTAACCACCGAGAACGGTGACATGTCAGCTGTTGCTTCTGACGAGATTGTTAATATGACGATTGCTTTCCAATCGGGCAATGAGACCGAGTACACACTTGGCTTCGATAATCTCCGCGGTGAGCAATTCGAGCTTCGCGATGTACTGACCGGTGCAACGATCCAGATGACGGAAGGTGCTACGTATACCTTCAGCCAGGCTGCAAATACCACTGTTCCGGCTCGCTTCCAGATCGTTGCCGCTCACAAAGTGCCGACCGGCATTGAAGACGTGAACGCTCCGGTAATGCAGAAAGTAATGAAGGACGGCAAACTGTACATCCTGCGTGACAACAAGTGGTTCACAGTGGAAGGTCAAGAAGTAAAATAAACGACACACATACATTCTCTCCGGCTTAGGTCGGAGGGGATGTATGCCACAAAAAAATAGAAGACAATGAAAACTTACAACGCACCATATACGCAATTGGTTACCCTGCAAGGGACAACCATTATTTGCATCAGCGATCCTAATCCGGCTCCGGGAAACATCCAAGGAACACCGGGAGGAGGCTTAAATCAACCTATCGGGAAAAATGCTCCGATTAGATATCTCAATTAATATGTAAAAATTTCGCGACAATGAAACAGATATTTGCTATTACGCTTGCTGTGCTGAGCACACTGGGCATGCAAGCTGCCATCAATTCTCAACTGACCATCTACCTTGATACGGAAACGAAAGAGGTAGAGGCACGTATTGCCGGAGGTGACACATATAGTCCGTTCGACGCTTCGGCAAGCGCCAGTTATATACCTATGTACTCCAATGCAAGTAACATTGGTTTGTATGTAATGTACAAGGGCGGCAACTATATGGAGTTGAACGCTCCGGAGTTGCAGAACATTCCGCTGGTGATTGTTACCAGCCGCGAAGCCGCAGCCAAGCAGGTGTTCACTCTCGGTGCAGAGTTAGGAGCCGCAGGCAACAACAGTAAAACAGTTAGTGTAACGGACTTCCGCCCGGAAGGAGGAGGCGATCCTGTGACCTTCGAGTTGAACAATAACACGGAGTACAACTTTACGCTCAGCAACGATCCGGCTTATGTAGAAGGCACGAACAGCGTGATTGCTGACCGCTTCGTTATCAACTTCAAGCGCATAGCTGATGAGGGCGAGTTGGAGCTTTGCTTCCAATATGGCATGTTGCAGATCTTGAACAATCCGTACTTGGGCAACATCGTGGTAAAGGATGAGAACGGTGTTGTAAAGGTTGATGCAGAGTCCAAGAACACGCCGCAGGAGATTGACCTCACGGCACTGCCTGCCGGACAATACTCGGTGGAGTTCAACAACGGTGAGCGGAAGTACTACATTGTGAAGTAACGCTGCTGCGGAGAGTTTTAGGAAAATAAACCCGTTGGATACAACATCGGTGATTATTGGTCAAAAATGTCCCAAAATGAACAAAATTCATTGGAATTTTGGAATAATTTTTGGTAATTGGACTGATAAAAGCAACAACAAAGGATGACAGATAATGCGAACATAGTACCGATGAAATACCCTGTAGGAGTACAGAGTTTCGAGGTGATGCGTCAGGAAGGTTTTGTGTATGTAGATAAGACCGACCTGATTTATCAGCTGGCACAGAAACATATCTGCTTCCTTTGTCGTCCGCGCAGGTTTGGCAAATCGCTGATGCTATCAACCCTGGAGGCATACTTCTCGGGCAAGAAAGAGTTGTTTGAGGGGCTGAAGATTACGTCGCTGGAGAAAGAATGGAAGCAATATCCCGTCTTTCATTTGGACTTCAACGGAGCGAACTTCCAAGCCCCGGAAACGTTGCTGAATCGCTTGAGTGACGCAGTTGCATTATGGGAAAAACAATATGCAATCACCCCCGAAAGCAAGAACTTAGGCGATCGCTTTGCATATGTATTGCAACAAGCACACAAGCAGACAGGGCTACGATGTGTAGTACTGGTTGACGAATACGACAAGCCTCTGCTGGATGTGTTAGGCGAGCCGCAAGAGCAAGCTAATCGCGAGACGCTGAAAGCCTTCTACTCGGTTTTCAAATTGGCAGACGCTAATCTGCGATTCGTGATGCTGACCGGTGTTACCAAATTCTCGCAAGTGAGTGTGTTCAGCGGATTCAACCAGCCGATGGACATCAGTATGGCGCCGGCATACGAAGCCATGTGCGGCATAACGGAGGAGGAGTTGGATGCTGTGTTCGCCTCGTCCATCGCTGAATTGGCAGCCAAGAACAATCGGCCGGCGGAAGGGATGAAAACCCTGCTGAAGCGACGGTTTGACGGTTACCATTTTAGTCAGAACATGACGGACATTTACAATCCGTTCAGCCTGCTGAACATCTTTGATACAGGAATCATCTCTGACTATTGGTTTGCATCCGGCACGCCGACCTACCTGATTAAATTACTCGGCAGGAACAAGGTTGATATATCTGCCATGCTAAGCCGGCCATACGAATCATCGTATTTCATGGACTACCGAGCAAGTACAGAAGACCCGTTGGCGATGCTGTATCAGAGCGGGTATCTGACCATCAAATCGGTTGTTCAACGGGGTGATGATGCCAACCGCTACTATCTCGACTTCCCGAACACGGAAGTGAAGCGAGGGTTCATCACGATGCTTAGCAACAGTTATCTAACTCATAATACGGATTCCAAATCGATCGTAGAGAGGATAGTTGATTGCTTGGAGGCTCATCAGTTGGATGAGATGCGTGATTTGCTTGATCAGTATCTGTCGTGCGTTGATTATGAGATGCGTAAGGATAAGGAGTACCACTTCCAGTACACGCTCTATCTCATATTCAGCCTGATGAGCACCTACAGCGTAAAGGTTGAGCGGCATAACAGCCAAGGCTGGGCGGATATGATTGTTGAAACAGCAGAGCGGGTGTATATCTTCGAGTTCAAGCTGGATGGCTCAGCCGAGGCAGCTCTGCAGCAGATTGAGGAAAAGGAGTACGCCAAGCCCTATCTTACCGATTCGCGGAAGGTGACGAAGATCGGCGTAGCCTTCAGCAGCCAAACAGGAACGATCAAAGAGTGGATGGCGAGAGAATAATATTAACAAAAATCATTGGGTTTTGGGGGGAAATTTTTGGTAATTTTGGACTGATAAAAGCAACAACACAAAAGGGCAAAAAGGCACTAAAAATCAGGGTATAAAGGGGTATGGGCATAAGGAGTTGATAAACAGACAGATGAATGCATGAGGTTCCTATAAGGTTCCTATAAGCTTTCTATGAGGTTTATGGTTCCCCATGTGGGTGATAGGTGGATGGGAGTTGGATGGGACACCATACAGCCATCAACATCAACTACAGAGAATAGGTAAGTCAACCATTAAAGACAATTACCAACAATATGCGTATGACAGGCTGATGACCAGCGACTACTTGTCAACGGAATAAAAGAATGATAAAAAATAGCAAACTATAAGAAATGCTAAACCCGATAGTTTGACTTGCGTCAGGGACTACCGGGAATGAACGGTGCAAAGGTACAAAAAAATTTTGATATATGCAAATTTTTTAAGAAAAAAAGGATAGCAATAATATATATTTAACAACAAAGTTATGACGGCATTACAAATGAATGCAGATATTTATCGGAGCATGAGCATCATTGCCCAAGATGAGAAAATGCTTGCCAGAGTAGCCAAGTATCTTCGTCGCGTAGTTAAACAGATGAGGAAAGACGAGCACTATGAAGACAAATAACCACGATACCAATTAACCAAGAATATTAACAATTTAAAACACAAAATATTATGAAAAAGTTTTTAGTTTTTTCACTTATGACAATGCTTTGCGTTAGTATGGCGTGGGGTGAAATCACTAACGTGGCACAGTTAGGTGAGATCATTTACAAGTGCGATTCAGAAGCTGAGGCTGATGATCCATCAAGCTACACCTACAAAAAGGCTTATACCGCACTTAACAAGGCGATTGCAGCTGCCGAAGATGGTCAAACAGTAATAGTGCTTAGCGATGTGGCTTCTACATATGTTACATTCGGAAACCCAACAGGTAGAACTGTGACTTTGGATCTGAATGGCAAAACGCTTTCAGGTGCTAATACAAATTTGGCTATTAATGGAGGTAATAAACTCATTTTGGTAAACACCGATAGTAATAACAATGGTTGTATTAATCATACCGGCAATAACATGAGTTATCCCATTTGGTGCAAAGCTAACGCAGAAGTAGAAATCAACAATGGTGTGACTGTGCAATCCGAGAAGAGCAATTCTATTAAGGGTGCATCGGGCGCTACAATCACTATCAATGGTGGTACACTCACATATGCTGGCACTAATACATTGGCAGTTATTGGAGCAGTCGGAAGTACACTGAACATTAATGGAGGAAGTATCATTGGTAACCCGAACGCAGGAAACACTACGGGTCTCGCAATACAAGCGAAGACTAGTAGCACCGTTAACATGGTGGGTGGAACAATTACTGCAGGTAACAATGAGGATAACACTGTTGCAGGTGCAGAAGCTGCTTCTTCTGTGTACCTGCAAGCATCTACCTTAACGATGACCGGTGGTGAGATCAGAAGCACCACAACAAACCCTGCACTTTATGTAGACGGGTTTAGCAATGTAGCTATCAGCGGAACAGTGCCGACTATAACATCAACAAGTGGAGATATAGTACTCAACAATGGAGCTATCGTTAATAATATCAAAGCCCAAAGTAGCACTACCCTTACGATCAATGAAGGTGCAACTGTTTCCAGTACCAGTGGATACGCGATTGAAGCAACGAAAGTTGGAGAAGCTATTCCTTCTATCACTATTGATGGCGGTACCGTAGAATATGTCGGATCTACCGCTGATGACGTAATCAAGTGTAACGGCGCTACGTTAACGATGAATAGCGGAAGGATTGAAAGTACCACTATATGGGATGCTATTTTAGTTAATAATGGTTCTCAAGTAACCATAAATGGTGGTTTAGTAACTAATACTAGCACCGGAGAAAAAGCTTTTGCAATAAATATTAATGCAAATACATCTGGATCCGGAGATCCTATTGTTACCACTTTGAATATCAATGGAGGTTCGATTGTTTCTAATACTGCTCAAGCAGGATACGGTGTTTCCATGTATGGTAATGGAGCTACCCTAAATATGACAGACGGTTCTATTAATGCAACCAGCTTTGCGATAACCGGTAATGGTACTGCTGAATATGGTGGAACAGCCATTGACATTTCCGGCGGTTCGCTCAGTTCGGCAACGGCTGATGCTGCCATCTATCATCCGCAAGCAGGTACGCTGACTATTTCGGGTGGTACAATCACCGGACAAACGGGTATTGGTATCAAAGGTGGAACATTGACGATTTCCGGTGGCACGATTCATGCAGTAGGTAGTAATGGTGGTCGTGTAGAGGGATATAACAATGGTCTCAATCCTTCTTTTGCAGCAGTCCAGATTGAATCCAATCCCGGCTATGCCGGCAATATGAATATTACCGTTTCAAATGATGCCACTTTGATTTCCGATAGTTGGTATGCGTTCTACGAATACACACCGGAAAATAAAAATCCTCAAAAGGAAACCAAAGTTAACAGCATCTCGGTTACAGGTGGTAACTTCCAGGGCGGTATCCTTATTTCGCAAGACTTAGCTACTAAGGGCGGCTTCGTAAGCGGTGGT
The DNA here is from genome assembly GCA_902798965.1 of uncultured Bacteroidales bacterium. Classification (GTDB taxonomy): domain Bacteria; phylum Bacteroidota; class Bacteroidia; order Bacteroidales; family Paludibacteraceae; genus Colicola. Next base: position 45,390 of record CADBYS010000012.1, read on the forward strand.
AAATGGAGCAAAGATATTACAGCAAATGTAGCAGCTGGCAAGGCCGCTAACCCGATTGACGAAGATCCGTATTTCTTCGAGGTAGGTAACCCGACTGCAGCAACCGCAGAGATTGTTAACGACCCGAGCAAGAATGCCGTATTGACGAATGAAGACGGCGAGACTTATGCAGGCAGCTACTCATCCGAATCTGTAGGTGATGATGCAGAAGTTAAGACATCTACAGCAACCAATCAGGCGGTCATTACGAAAAATACCGATGTCGTAGTGGATCAAACAGATGAGGAGAACAGCACTGTTGTGGAAGTTAAGAAAGTGACGGTTGAGGGTGACGCTGAATTGAATATTAAGGAAGGCGCTACGCTGATGGTAGGTTCAGGTTCGGTATTACTGAATGAAGAGACCACGACTGGTGGTTTGACCGTTGAGGCAGGTGCTTCTCTTGTAGTAGAAGGCTTGGTTTATGGTTCTACAGCAGAGAATTTTGTTATCGAGGGTGAGGAAGACAAATCGGGTATCGTGCTCTTCTCGCCGGAGACAGAGTTCATCCGCGAGGATCACCCGAAAGCAACCTATCGCTTCACCTCGAAGTCTTTCCGCGATGGCAGCAAGTGGGTATATCAACGTTTCGGTATGCCTTCGGTTGACGGCAATGTAACCGTTAAGTCAGGCAATATGAGTATTAACTCGTATATCTGTACATGGGATTATGAAGCTGACGATTGGGGAACATGGAGAAAAATTGAAAGTGCTGACGGTCTCGCTTATACCGACGCTGTTCCGTTCCAATGCTATGAGTTAGGTTCGACGAATGCAAAGAATGCTCCTGTGACCTATGATTTCATCGTTGATCTGATGGGTAACGCTAATGCTCCGCTGAGCTTCAAGACCGGTTGGAATCCGTACGCTAACTCGTACACTGCTCCGATTGACATCAAGACTTTCCTTAATGACGTTATTGAAGCCAATGGAGGCAACATCTTGGCAACAATCTATCTGTACAAAGACCTTGGTGACGACACCTACACATGGCAAGGTATCAATCTCTCCAATGTAGGAACAACCTACCGTGTACGTGAGAATGGTACGATGGTTAAGAAGTTCTATGAATCGTCCATCAAACCGATGCAGGCATTTATCATGAAACTCAGCAACGGTGAGGAAGCCACCCAGGACATTGACTACCTTAATAATGTCTATAACCCCGCAATGGGTATTGAGCCCGCTCCCGCTCCGGCACGCAACAATGCCGCTATGAGCAGAGTGCAGATCGGCTTGTACAACGACATGTACTGGGATAACATATCGCTTACGGAAGGTGAGCAGTTCTCGGCTGCCGAGGATAACGGCTACGATGCACCGAAGTACAACAGCACAGGTCTGATCCTGTATGCCATCAACGGCAGCGAACGTATGGAGCGCGTAGCAACGGACAATCTGGATGGTTGGTTCCTCGGTTTGCAAGCACCTGCAGCAGGTACGTACACAATCGACTTCTCGGGTGTAGAGAACTTCGACTATGCGCTGATCGATCGCGCTAACAATACAATCATCAACATCATGGAGGACGGTGAATATACCTTCAATGCCGCACAAGGCGAGAACAACTACCGTTTCCAGATTGTTGCTGCAAACAAAGTGCCGACCGCAATCGACAACATGACAGCCGACAAGCAGATGACAGGCGTTTATAGCATTACCGGTCAATATCTGGGCGAGGATGTAAACGCACTGCCGAAGGGTGTATATATTATCAACGGAACTAAAGTAGTGAAATAATATGAAAAAGAATAAATATACAATTCCTCAGACTGAGAGTTTCCGTCTGACAACATCCTACATGATAATGGAAGGTATATCCGGAGGTACCGGAAGTGGGTCTGCAGGTGATCCAAATGCCCCGGAAGCACCGATGCGCTTCATTGGTAATCCGCAAGGATACGTTATTTAATCGGATAATATCAAATAGCAAAGCAATGAAAAAGTTGTTTATATCCATCCTATCCGTGATGACAGCCATCACGATGTCAGCTATCACCTATACGGATCGAGTTTCCATCACGCTGGATGATGGCACATACACACCGAACCTGGTAGTAGGCGAATCCAACGATCTGACTGACGGCGAGATTACCAACGGCTATGCTTCCGAGATTCAGGATTTGAGCACGATGCCATTGGCAATATATACCATCTTCGACAATGTGAAGTACAGTTCGCTGTCGATGATGCACATGACGAACATGCCTATTGGCATCAAGACATCGGGACAAACCAGTTACACGATGTACTTCGATGACTTGACAGGCGTTGTACGGATCTACGACAAGAAGACCAAGTCAGAGATTGCTGTCACCGAAGGTGGAGATTATGCTTTCACAATTGAGGAAAGTGAGAAAAACAGCGAACTCAATAACCGCTTTGTGCTATTCTATGAGCGCCATGCAGACAATGAGTTGAAAATCTGCTATCGATACGGCAAGTTGCAGATTGAGCAGAATCCCTATCTGACGAACATCGTGATTAAGGACGAAGAGGGAACAGAGAAGATGAATGTTCCTTCGGAGAACACGCCGCAAGAGATTGACTTGAGCAAGTTGCCTGACGGAGCATATACCGTGGAACTAAACGAAGGGGCTGAGGTGCTCCATATACGCAAGCAGTAAAGAGTCGAAAGTCAAAAGTCGAAAGTCGAAAGCTTTCAGACGAAAGTCGATAGTTTTAAGAGGCGACACGGGGAACAATGCGACGTAGATACCTACGATATATTACCCTACTGATGAATATGTTATGTCTGCTGCCGATGATGGCAGTAGATATAACTATCCGTACCGACGAGGCATCGCCGGTGCGGTTCGTATACGGTTGTCAGGTATTTACGCATTCGGGCACATATACCAACGTGGAGTATGAAGGCGAACTGCGGACGCTGAATTTGAGGTTTGAATGCAACAAGAGCTACAGCAGTCTTTCGCAAACCATCGAGCTTGGGCAAGACGCGCTGTTCGGCTGCAAGGTTATTCATCCCGAAGTTGCCGGCGTTTCCACTTACTACGATACCCTCGTGAACAGCAAAGGCTGTGATAGTATCGTTACGCTGACGCTGACTGCAGTTGAACCGCCGGCTTGCGCGGTTGTGCACTCTGCTATAGAGGGCAGCATATACGAGGGCGATACGTTCCTATTTGGCTGCAAGGTGCTGACCGAGGCAGGTACATATCACGATACCCTACCCGGCGCTGCTGTTACGGGCTGCGATAGTATTGTCACGCTGACGCTGACTGTAGTAGAGCCGCCGGCTTGCGAGGATGTGCACTATGCGTACGAGGACAGTATCTATGAGGGAGAGAAATACCTCTTCGGCTGCAAGGTGCTGATCGAAGCGGGCGAATATAAAGATACCCTGTCGGGTGCGGCGGTTACAGGTTGCGATAGTATTGTTACCTTGACGCTGAGTTACAAGACTCCTCTGCCGCTGTGTGAGGATGTGTACTATGCTTACGAGGACAGCATCTATGAGGGAGAGAAATATCTGTTCGGCTGCAAGGTGCTGACTGAGGCGGGCGAATATAAAGATACCTTGCTTAACGGCTCTGCCAACGGTTGCGATAGTATCGTAACGCTCACGCTCAAAATCATGACGATCGTGTATGACTCTGTGCGGCAAGCGCATTACGGGGAAGTAGCCGAAACCTTCTGTAAGGGAACAAGTATCACAACCGTCAGCGGCAAAGAGTTGACCGTGAACGGAGCATTGGTATTCAACGATACCGTGCTGAACTTCCGCCCAATGGAAACGGATGAGGTCAACCACAAACATATCTACCACGATACGATCGTTTCGTACCAACTGAATGTATGGCCGATAGCGGAAAGTGCGTTCGAGGACAGCATCTACGAGGGAGAGAAGTACCTGTTCGGTTGCCGAGTGATAGATACAGCAGGCATATATGTCGATACCTTGATTAACGGCTCTGCCAACGGTTGCGACAGTATCGTAACGCTGACGCTGAAGATTATGCCGCCGCTGTATGATTCCATCCGTCAGCCGCATTACGGGGAAGTAATCGAAACACTGTGTAAGGGAACAATCCTCACAACAGTAAGCGGCAACAAACTGACCGTGAACGGCGCGATGGAGTTCAACGATACATTGCTTAACTTCATTCCGATGGAAACGGATGAGGTGAACCGCAGGCATATATACCACGATACGATCGTGACCTACCAACTGGATGTATGGGATGAGGCGAGAGGATACATGGAGGATAGTATCTACTTCAACGAGACCTACCTCTTCCACTGCGAGCAGTTGACCGATACGGGTACTTATACCCACACTCTGCCAGGGCAAAGCATGCACGGCTGCGACAGTATCATCACCCTGCACCTTACGCTGCGCACCCACTACGACTCGATACGCATATACAACGAGGGTGAGCAATATGATACCATCTGCCTTGGTGAGACATATACCTCTATCAGCGGCAAACGCACAACGATCAGCGGCGAAACGGCTTTCAGCGACACATTGTCGGATTACAAGGAGATGCTGGTAGATGACGAGAATCATATACGCATCTATTACGACACCGTTGTTTCGTACCATATATCGGTTTGGGAAACGGCAGAAGGATTTGCTACGGATAGCATCTACGAAGGAGAAACATACCTCTTCCACTGCGAGCAGTTGACAGATTCGGGCACATATACGCATGTATTGCCCAAACAAAGCATACACGGTTGCGACAGTACTATCACCTTGCACCTGACATTCCGAACGAAGTATGACTCCATTCGCGTATATCATCCGGGAGATACAATCGTAACCGTTTGTCCGGGAACCGTATATACCATTGGCGGCAAGGACTATGCGGTAACCGAAGGTTTGGAGGTAACCGACACCATCGCGGACTTCATTGACATGGAAACCGATGATATCCATCATCAGTATATCTACCACGATTCGCTGCTGACCTACCACTTCAGTCTGTGGGAGACCGCAAGAGGATACATGGAGGATAGTATCTACTTCAACGAGACCTACCTCTTCCATTGCGAGCAGTTGACCGATACGGGTACTTATACCCACACTCTGCCCGGGCAAAGCATGCACGGCTGCGACAGTATCATCACTTTGCACCTGACGCTGCGCACCTATTATGATTCCGTGCGCGTATATGTTACAGGCGAGCAATATGACACGGTTTGCGTAGGGGAGGAGTACATCTCCATCGGCGGCAAGCTGACAACCATCAATGGCGAAACGGCTTTCAGCGACACACTAACCGACTACATTGACATGTACCCGGATGATGCTAACCATCACCGCGTATATACAGATTCGGTAGTTACGTACCACATATCCGTTTGGCAACCGACCGAAAGCAGCATTGAGGATAGTATCTATGCCGGGCAAACATACCTCTTCCACGGCGAGCAGTTGACCGACACCGGCATATATGTTCACACCCTGCGCGGACAAAACATGCGTGGCTGCGACAGTATCGTTACGCTGCACCTGAAGATGTGGACTCCTGTTTACAACACCCTTTACGAATACCATATAGCCGAATTGTATGATACGGTTTGTCCGGGTGCACCATTTACGGCATATAGCGGCAAGGAATATGAGATTAAGGCAGCGCAAACGATCTACGATACGGTTGCGGATTACCTGCCGATGCAGGTTGACAAATACCAATTCACTTACACCTACCATGATACGGTTAACATCTATCATCTATCCCTTTGGACTCCGGGTGATAGTCTGATAACCGATAGTATCTACAAAGGTGAAAGTTATCCATTCCGCGGCAGGCAACTGACTGACGCAGGTACGTATCGCGATACTCTCCGCGGCGCAGATATGCACGAATGCGACAGTATCGTTACGCTGGTACTGACTTATAGGCAACCCGAGCCGCTCACTCCGCCGGAGATAGAACCTTGCGACACGGTTTGGTACCCATTCGCAGACAGCATTGCTGAGGGCGAGAAATATCTGTTCGGTTGCCAAATGTTGGATACGATAGGCACATTTACCGATACACTGCACAACGCTGCTGCCAACGGTTGCGACAGTATCGTCATACTCACGCTGACCTACAAGCAGCCCGAGCCGATAGTGATCTATGATTCCGTGCGCACCTATGTATATGGAGAGATATATGATACGGTCTGCTTGGGCAACACGTATATGATTGCCGACAGGATCTATACCGTAGAGGCAGAGATGGCGGTAAGCGACACCCTGACGGATTACCTGCCGATGCGCGTGGATGAGGAACTGCATCAGCATATCTATACGGATTCCGTGACGACCTATTACCTGTCAGTATGGCTGCCGAGCGACAGCACCGTACAAGACAGTATCATCTTAGGCGATTCGTACGTGTTTGGTACGGACACGATCACTCCGAGCGAGTTGGGTGAGCTTATCCGGTACGACACCCTGCCTAACGCTCACGGCTGCGACAGTATCGTAACGATGGAGTTGAAGGTACTGGAGGTATTCACCATCCGCGAATATGTCTATGCCGCCAAGCAAGATACACTGTGCAAGGGCGATAGTTACACCTACGGCGAGCACTCACTGACCCTGAGCGGCGACACGGTGGTAAGCGATACGGTAGTTGCGGTACGCGTAGTTGAGGACGAGGAGCAGCACACCGTCACCTACACAGATTCGGTGACTACCCACACCCTGTATGTATGGCACAATGAGCTGAACATCAACATCGGCGAGCTGAACTGGGGTTATGCCTTCTGCGGCACTCCGTATAGCGGCGACACCGCAGTACTGCAAACATTGCGCGAGGCGATAGAAGCAGACGAACTGTTCCAAAGCGACACAACGATCCGTGTGCTATACAAGGACAGTACAGGCAACTATGTGCCCTACACCGGCAGCGAGATTGCAGCCACCATGGATGAGTTGTCGCTGCGCATAGAGGTAAGCAATGCCTGCGGCATACTGCGCTACGACACAACATTAGTCATAGCACAGCCCGACTACGAGAAAGGCGTTGAGTTCACCGATATGCCTGCCGTATCGAAGTACAACGACTGGCTGCTGATGGTTGATCTGGATTCGCTGAACAACTACTACGGCCTGTATCCCGAGCCCGACAGCGTGCGCTGGTATCGCATTGTGGGCGATGAGATAGATATATCGGCGGATGAGTTGGTAGGCACAGGTTACTACTACACCGACGACCGTCATCTGGTAGGTAAGTACTACGCTATCATCTCGATGCCCGAAACCCGCGACGAGTGCGGCGGCACATGGAGCACACGCGTGCTCGTTCATTCGCCGGCTAACGCACCGCTATTGCTCGCGCCGAACATCGGCAAGCCGGGCAAGCCGATGAGTCTGTACAACCTGATTGCCGACCTGCCGACCACCCTAAGCATATACAACGCTGAGGGAATACAGCTGCTGACGTGGACGCACACCAGCGATGGAACGAAAGCCGCAGCTGTGCCGACCCAAGGATTGCAGTCGGGCGTTTACCTGCTATACGTAAGCAACGCCGAGCAGCGGGAAGCTATACGATTCATCATTCGACAATAGGAGGACACCGAAATGAACAAGTATATACGCATCATATTCCTGTTGTTGATAAGCCTTACGGCCTATCTGCCTGCACGTGCCGCCTTGCCTGACGACGAGGTGGTGATAGGCCACTATGCACAGCGCGACGAGGAACTGCAAGAGATAGGCGAAGTGGCTGCCGACGACTATCAGTTCAAGGTGGGCGATACAATCATCATCCGTAAGGAGCAGAAGACTTACCTGACGGGCGAGAATATATCGAACTGGGTATATTACGTACGCCACAGGATTGCTCAGGTTGGCGGTAAGCGATTCCCGAACGGTGCGCTGCTGGAGGGTATCAACTCGTGGGTTGACCCCAAGAACGACCTGCTGCTGCTCGGATCTGCCGACCGAAGCGACACCGCCCTGCTGCGTGTGAACTTCGACCGCCCGTTCATCCTGGAGCGACTGCAAGAGCTGGAAGAGATGACCGAGGAGGATAAGCGGAAGATACAACAGATGGCCGAGGAGTACAACATGACCACGATGATCAACGAGGCGCGCGAGCAACATATACGCGACAGTATAGCCGCCGTGGAGCGCGCCAAGTTTGTGCGCGATAGCATATCCAAGGCAGCCGCAGCCCGGAAAGCACGCGAGAAGTTCGTGCGCGACAGCTTAGCCCGCGAGGAAGCACTGGCACTTGCCGCCAAACGTGCGCGGGAAAAAGCTATCCGCGACAGTCTGATTGCCGTGCGCAACGCCCGCCGCGACAGCTTGCAAGCCTTGTACGCCTCGCTTGCCGACAAACCCTTCAGCCGTGTAGGAATAGGTCTGCGGGGAGGCTTGGCTTCAATGATGCAAAAGACTATGCCCGAAGCCAACGGCAAGTGGAAGATAGGTTTCGATGCCCTGCTGGATGCGCAATACGCCTACTACTGGCGGCCGTACAACATGCCGGAGATGGGTATCATGACAGGCTTGAGCATCGGTTACGCGCGCAACGGCGTAACGGCGCAAGGCGAACGGACATTCGACTTCACCGATGAGGACGGCGACAACGTACGCTACACCATCACAGGCGCTAACGCCGTGGAGAATGACGGATCGCTCACCATAGAGATTCCCGCGATGTTCACGATGATCATTAAGGAGCATTACTTCGTGAATGTAGGCGCACGATTCGCTATACCCGTATTCAGTCACTACAGCCAGACACTCACCGCCACGGATATCGATGCCTGGAACATGACCAAGAACGTACATGTGCCCAACGAGATCATTACCGGCAAGGTGACCGACGACATGCTGCTGCAGAAGGCGAAAACGAACCTGTCACGGCTGAACATTATGCTGTCGGCAGAAGGCGGCTACGAACTGAAGATTCAGGATACGGAATTGGGCATCGGCGTGTATGTCGATTACAGTCTGTTTTCCATTTACCCGAACGATCCGACCGGCAAGCAACTGATAGGCATCGTGCCGCCCAGCACCGAATCGCCGGCTGTAGTAACGGTAACACCTGTCACGGAGGCGTATGTCAAGAGGAACGGTTTAGGATTCTTTGACGCCGGTATCAAGGTGGTATATCACTTTAAGAAATTCTAAATGTTAAGTTGTTAAGTCGTTAAATTGTTAAGCTGTTAAACTGTTACGGATGAATAAAATAAGAGCCGCCTTGTGGGGCGGCTCTTACTTGGGTTGTACGGGACTGAATTACTTGAGCTCAGCGAGGTACTTAATGGTGCGAACCATCTGGCTGGTGTAGCTGTTCTCGTTGTCGTACCAGCTAACAACCTGTACCTGATAGGTGTCGTCGTCGATCTTGGCAACCATGGTCTGGGTAGCGTCGAAGAGCGAGCCGAAACGCATACCGATAACGTCGCTTGATACGATCTCATCCTCGGTGTAACCGAAGGACTCGGTCTGAGCAGCCTTCATAGCAGCGTTGATACCCTCTTTGGTGATGTCTTTACCCTTAACAACTGCAACCAGGATAGTGGTCGATCCGGTAGGAGTCGGAACACGCTGTGCGCTACCGATGAGCTTACCGTTCAGTTCAGGAATAACGAGACCGATAGCCTTGGCAGCACCGGTGCTGTTCGGAACGATGTTCTGAGCACCTGCGCGGCTACGACGGAGATCACCCTTACGTTGCGGGCCGTCGAGAATCATCTGGTCGCCGGTGTAAGCGTGGATGGTACTCATGATACCGCTCTGGATCGGAGCATACTTGTGCAGAGCTGCAGCCATAGGAGCCAAGCAGTTCGTGGTGCAAGAAGCAGCAGAGATAACGGTGTCAGCCGGAGTCAGAGTCTTGTGGTTAACATTGTAAACAATGGTGGGCAGATCGTTGCCTGCGGGAGCAGAGATAACAACTTTCTTTGCGCCAGCCTCGATGTGAGCAGAAGCCTTAGCCTTGCTGGTATAGAAACCTGTGCACTCGAGAACAACGTCGATACCGAGCTCGCCCCAAGGCAGCTCAGCTGCATTCGGCTTAGCATAGATAGTGATCTCCTTGCCGTCAACGATGATCGAACCCGGAGTTACAACAGTCTTACCGTCCTCTGCGAGAACAGCATCCTTATAAGCTACAGTGTGCTTACCCTCACCGAACTTGCCGGCGAAACCACCTTGAGCGGTGTCATATTTCAGCAGGTGAGCCAACATCTTCGGGCTTGTCAAGTCGTTGATTGCAACTACCTCATAACCCTCAGCTTCAAACATCTGACGGAAAGCCAGACGACCAATACGGCCAAAGCCGTTAATAGCTACTTTTGTCATAGATTGTAAAATTAATTTTATTTTGGTTGTTAAATTGTGTCCAATTATTTGGTTTTAATCGTACCAATATACTCATTGAAGAGCCGGCCAATAGCCACTACATCAAATTCGGCGCAAAGTTACAAAAAAAAAATGATATTTGCAAGAGTTGAGGCAAAAAAAATGTCAAAAAAGTACAAAAATATCACTTTTAGTCAAAAATAGCCAAAAATTGTCAAAAATTATCGCCGAAAATGAAAAAATCAGTATCCGTGTGTCAGCTATTCGGTGAGCAGGTAGTCGCGCATCACTTCCTGAAACTTGGCAGCAGCCTGATCGACTTTGCCAAAGAACTCACCTCCGGAGGCATTCATGTGACCTCCACCGTGGAACACTTCGCGCGCGAGAATGTTCACCGGTCTGTCACCCTGGCTGCGGAAGGAAATCTTGGCTTTGATGTTTGCGTTGCCGGCTTCCTGTTTCTGATGCGGGGGCACTTTGTCCTCACGCATAAATACGGAATAATAGATATCTTTGATTTGCAGCGGCAGATTGACTATACCTTCCATATCGCCGGACTTGGCGTTGAAGCGATAAATTTCCCGTCGGTTAAGGGTGATGAGTGCCGCGTGGTACTCCGGGAAAATGCGCATCTTGTGATATAGGCAATAGCCCATAAGTCGCACGCGATCAACCCCGTAGGAATTGAACACCTTATCGTATATAGCATCTTTATTGATGCCCGTAGTAAGCAGCATCGCCACGATGGAGTACATCTCCGGCTGGCACGAGTTGTAGGAGAAGTTGCCGGTATCGGTCATCATACCTGTATAGATGCAGGTGGCAAAGTCGGCATTCAGCGCCAGTTTGCCGGATTGATAAGCCAACCGAAAGACGAGTTCGCTTGCCGAAGCGCTGTCGGGGTATGCAATTTGATGAGGGCAAGAAGCAGATACCGACGACAAGTGGTGGTCGATGATAAGCAGCGAATACTTGTGTTCCTCTTGCTGCGCGCGTTCAAAGCGCTCAGCCAGCACACCGCTCATCGATGCCACACGCGTTGCTTCCGCCAGATCGGTGCAGATAACCAGATCGGCCTCACGCAGCGTGCGCTCTGCCAACTCGGGTTGCTGCTCGGCTTGGATCATATGTTCCGCTCCGGGCATCCACGACAAGAAGTCAGCATACAGGGTTGGCACAATATTTGCTACGTTCGTCTTGCCAAGCGACAAGAGGAAGTAACGCATACCCAAACTGCTACCCATCGCATCACCGTCAGGGTTCTGATGGGTAATGATGGCAATGGACTCTGCATCTTTGATGCAATGAGCTGCAAAATCCATCTGAAGTGACGAAATCTTGTCAGAAAGTATCATTGATTTCATAAAAAACTACTTGTTTGTTAAAATTTGCTACAAAGATACGTTTTTTTTTGCAAATATCAAAATTTTTTTGTAACTTTGTGGCGTATTATGTGCATTTTTGTAAAAATATAAAAAATCAAGATATGAAAAGAAGCATTTTTACACTAATTATGGCACTTTGTGTGGCTGGAATATTTGCCCAAGAGGACAAGGTGCTGATGACAATCGACGGCAAACCGGTTATGCTGTCGGAGTTTGAGTACATTTATCAAAAGAACAGCCAGGAGGCAGCCGGCAGCCAAAAGTCGATGGAGGAGTATCTGGACTTGTTCGTGAACTTCAAGCTGAAGGTTACGGAGGCAGAGCGCCGCGGTATTGATACCACGGAAGCGTTCATCAAGGAGCTGAAGGGGTATCGTGCCCAAGCTACGCCGAAGTACCTGACGGACAACGATGCACTGGAAGCGCTGTTGCTGCGCACCTATCAGTGGTCGTGCAAGGACAGACGTGTTGCCCATATCGCCATCGAGTGCCCGATGAGTGCGGACTCTGCTACCGTAGAGCAGGCACTTGCACGTATTCAAGATGCACGCGAGCGCGTGACCACCGGCAAGAAAGTTGTGACCGGCAAGGGCAAGAAGCAGAAGACAACCTTCAAGCCGAAAGAGGACTTCAAGACAGTGGCACTGGAAGTATCCACTGACCCGAGCATCAAGGAGACAGAAGGCGAACTGGGCTGGATCAGTCCTTTCCGCTTCGTCTATCCGTTCGAGAAAGCTGTATATACTACCCCCGTCGGTGAGGTGACGGAGATCTTCCGCAGCCCGTACGGCTTCCATATCGCTCTGGTGGAAGAGGAGCGTGAGCACGAGGAGATTCAGGCTTCGCACATCATGAAGGCCACTCCGCGCGGTGACAGCCTGGCAGCCGAGCGCGCCAAGGTGGAGATCGACTCCATCTACGAGCTGGTGATGCAACCCGATGCCCGATTCGACGAACTGGCACGTAACCTGTCGGACGACAAGGGATCGGCTATGCGTGGCGGCAGCCTTGGCTGGTTCGGTCACGGAGCGATGGTTAAGCCTTTTGAAGACGCAGTGTTCGGCCTCAAGAACGTAGGCGACATCACCAAACCCTTCCAATCGCGCTTCGGCTGGCACATAGCCAAACTCGACGGCAAGCGCGGCACGCTGCCCTACGAGGAAAAGAAAGATGAACTGAAAAAACGCGTTCAACGTGACGAGCGCTTCCAGGAGGTAAAGCAGAGCTTTATCGACAAGACGCGCGCCGAGTACAACCTGCCCGCCGATATGCCCGAAGCAGAAGTGATGGAGTATGCCGATGCTCATCTGGAGGAGAAGTATCCCGAGTTGGCACGTCTGGTTAAGGAGTACCACGACGGTATATTGCTGTTCGACGTATCGCTGGAGGAGGTATGGGATAAAGCTGCCAAAGATACGGCAGGCTTGGAGGCATACTTTGCTCAGCACAAGAAAGAGTACACATGGGATGAGCCGCGCTTCAAGGGTATCGTGGTATATTGCAAGGACAAGAACACCCTGAAAGCCGCACAAAGCATCATCAAGCAAGCTCAGAAAGACTCCATCAACAGCTACATCAAGCGTCTGAACACCGACAGCGTGACCTACGTACGCATGGAGCAAGGATTGTGGCTGAAAGGCAGAAACGGCGCGATTGACAAGTTCGGCTTCAAGGACAAGAAAGCCGAGTACAAGGAGGATGAGAAGTTCCCGCTCGTGTACGTACAAGGCAAGGTGCTCAAGGCTGCCGAAGTATATACCGACGACCGCAACAAGGTAACCAGCGATTACCAGGAGTACCTGGATGCCAAGTGGATTGAGGCACTGAAAGCCAAATATCCGGTGGTAATCTACCGCGATGTACTGCCTAAAGAGTAACATTCGGTAAGCGATGAACAGACGAATCGGATACATAGTAGGATTAAGTTGCTTGGTGCTATTAGGAATAGCGGCCTACTTGTACCCGATACGTTGGGACTTGACGGAAGATAAGCGTTACAGCCTTGGCGCAGCCACCAAGACACTGCTGCACGAGCTCGATGAGCCGGTGGAAGTGGAGTTGCTGCTCGAAGGGGATCTGAATAGCGGATTTAGGCGGCTGAGGAAGGCGACTGTCGAACTCCTGGACGAGATGAGCCGCTACGGCAAGGTACAACTTGTGCCCGCACAGGAAAGCAGCAAGGATGACTTGCAGCCTACCGTCATCCACGAGCGCGAGCAGAATGGCAAAACGGTACAGACCACTGTCTATCCCTACGCGGTTATACATTACCGCGGACGACAGACCGTCGTACCACTGCTCAAGAACAACCGCGCACTGAGCGGCGAGCAGAACCTGAACAAGAGCATCGAGAGCATGGAGTACGCGTTTGCCGAAGCCATACACAGTATCAGCCGCGAGCAGATTGAGCGTATCGCCTTCTTGGAGGGACACGGCGAACTGGATGAGGCGGATGTGTATGACGTGAGCCGGCAACTGAGTCGCTACTTCGATGTGGACAGAGGATCACTGACGGACGATGTGAAGGCGTTGCAGCCCTACAAGGTGGTGATCATTGCCGCGCCGCAGCAGCCGCTGAGCGAACAGGACAAGTACATACTCGACCAATACCTGATGCACGGCGGCCGCATATTGTGGGCATTGGATGGCGTGCGGCTGAGCGAGGATATGCTGTCGGAGTCAGGCTTGACGCCCGTGATTGCGCTGGATTTGAATCTGACGGATATGTTGTTTCGCTACGGCGTACGGGTCAACCCCGTGTTAGTGCAAGACTTGCAGTGTCTGACTGTTCCCGTGGATGTATCAGGCGAAGCCGGGCAAGCTAACTACCAGCCTATGCCGTGGACGTTTGCTCCGCTGCTGCTCACCTCGGTCAGTTCGCCTGTAACGAAGGATGTGATGCAGGTAAGTAGCGTCTTTGCATCCACGGTGGATACGGTGGGAAGCACCGCAACCGTGCAGAAAGAAGTACTGCTCGCTACCTCTACCGCCTCGCGCCAGACGCACGCACCGGCAGAGATCGACCTGAGCAACCTGCGTGTCGATCCGCAACTGTTCCGCTCAGCCTATCTGCCTGTAGCGGTACGGATGGAGGGAGAGTTCCCTTCAGTGTTCAGCCACAGGATGATTCCCGAAGGACTGACAGACGACGACCGTGCCGACCACTCAGTCAAGACGCGCCAACTCGTAGTTGCCTCCGGCAGCATACTGCAGAACCATTGGCAACAAGGAGCCCCCCTACCCGTAGGCTACGACCGCTACTCGGGCATACAGTTCGGCAACCGCGACTTCGTAGTGAACGCCGTGCTCGACCTGGCTGACGACAACGGGTTGATAGCACTGCGCGAGAAGACGATTGCCCTGCGACTGCTCAACGACACACGCGCACACCAGAGCCGCGCACTGATACAGGCGGTAAGCATCATCACGCCCCTGTTGCTCATAAGCATGCTGGCACTGACAGTTTGGATCATTCGAAGAAAAAGATATATATTGTCATGAAGCGAATACTACTATATGGATTGCTGCTTGTAGCTATTGCCGTACAAGCGCAAGAGATACTGCCCTATCCTACCGACACGATCGACGGGAAAGTATATTACCGCTATACCGTGGAGAAGAGTATAGGTCTGTACCGCATAAGCAAGAACTTCGGCGTTACCCAGGAAGCTATTCTCGAGGCTAACCCCGAGCTGCGCAGCCGCGGATTGCGCTACGAGGAGGTGATTCGCATCCCTACCAACCTGCCGGCTACGAAACCGGAAAAGGCAGCAAAGGTGGAACAGCCCGAGAAGGTGGAGGTAGTGGAGAATACGCCCAAGCCTATAGAACAAAAGAAAGAGGGAAAGGCAGAGAAGGCCAACAAGCTGATGGAGTCTTTCCGCCGCGAGGTTGCACCATTGCCGCAGCTGCCCGCGCAGACAGACTCATTGGCTCGTCCGCAAGCCGAAGAGCCGCAGCCTGCAGCCGTCATCGCTCTTGCTGATAGTTTGCCCGCAACCGACAGCCTGGAGATGACCGCGGTTGCGATGGATACGATTGCCTACACCGACACCGTTCGGCTGACATTCCTGCTGCCGCTACAGGCTGATATAGTGCAACGCAGCCCGAGCATCGACCGCTTCTACGACTTCTACTGCGGTGCGCTACTGGCGCTCAAACATCATGATGCCGTATATACCGACAGTCTGGGCGTGATACATGCTACCTACTACGATGTGCGCACCATCGATACCGGCAAGGATGGCAAAGTGATATGCCAACTCGTTGATTCCAACCTGTTAGCATCCACGGACGTAATCATAGGACCGGCATTCTACAAGCAGGTGGAGGCATTATCCGGATATGTTCAGGAGCACAAGATTCCTGTTATCATCCCCTTCCTACCCTATGTGCGCGAGGTGAACACCAACCCCTACCTGATGAAGTTCAACCCCTCGAGCGCAGTACATGCCCACGCACTGATGGAACATTTGGATACCCTGCGTAGTGCCATCAACATCGTATTGGTGGATGCTTATGCCAATAAGATGGATTATGCAGAGAACATTCGTCTGCTTCGCGACAGTATAAATGCCCGTCATTTGCCCGTAACGCACACAACTATCCGTCAGATCCTTGCCGACTCGGTATGTTTGGCTCTGAAAGATAGTGTGGAGAACATCCTACTCTTCCACTCCGAGCGCTACTCGAACGTACAATTGCTCATGCCGTACCTGCTATCCGGCAAGCATGGCAAGCAACTGACTCTGCTTGGCGACTACTCTTGGCAGAGCGAGCGCATCACTCTGCCGCAACTGCTCACCACCGTGTTCCGCAGTCCTGCCGGAGAGGAGTATGCCCGCTATGAGCAAGACTTTGCACAATACTTCGGTCATCAGTTGTCATCAGCACTCCCGCGCTACGACTTGTTGGGTTACGACTTGACGCGATATATTCTACAAGCCTGGCGCGACTCTACGCTTCAAGCAACCGATACATCGTACGAGGGCATACAATCCTCTATACGATTCACACCCATAGAAAATGGCGGATACGAGAACACACATATTACCATTGAACGGCATTAGACTGCTCCTGTTGCTTTTGCTTACAGCAGGTACTGCGATGGCACAACCGCGACTAAAAGAGCATGAGATGTTCGTCGGAGCCTTCGGAGGAGCAACCGCTTCCACGGTGTTCTTTACGCCGAAGGTAAGCGGTATGTCCGACTTCACCAAGGTGCCCATCGGGTTCAATGCCGGTTTGGTGTTTCGGTATGCAGCCCACAAAGTTTGCTCCATGCAGATCGAGGCTGGCTACGTACAACGCGGCTGGAGGGAGTATTCGGCCAAGGATGGCTACGACTACACGCGCACGCTGCATTACGTGCAAGTACCGTTCCTGGCACATATACACTTCGGCGGAGAGCATGTACAGGGATTCGTTAATCTCGGACCGGAAATAGCCTACTGCCTATTCTCGCAAGAGTCGGGCACCAAGCAAACGACATCCGTCTATCAATACCGCCCGATCGACCACAACTTCGAGTGGGGCGCTGCGGGAGGAATAGGCGTATATGGCATAGCGCGATATGTAGGAGTATTCCAATTGGAGTTGCGCGTACATTATGGCTTCAGCAGCCTGTACAACAACTCACGCGCCGAACACTTTGCTGCATCCAATGCCCTTACGGCAAGTGTGAATTTTGCCTACATGTGGCAGATAAAGTGAAAGGTGAAAAGTTAAAATTGAAAGAATAAAACAACATAGATATGGAAAGCGAAAAGAATACATATGTTATCCTTCGTTTGTCATCGTTAGGGAACGTAGCGATGTTAGTGCCCATTGTGACACAACTGAGTCAGACTTATCCGAGCGACGAATTTATCGTCATATCGCTTAAGCCGTTGGAAGCTCTGTTCTACGGACTCAAGAACGTTCGCTTCGTTGAAGCTGATCCGGAGGTAGAACGCCGACACGGATTGTTCCGGCTCGCCAAGCAGATTATGAGCTATCATCCCACCAAGGTGTTCGATGTGCAAGATGATTTCCGTACGCGCGTTGTGCGGTACTTCCTACATTGGCACAAGATTCCTACCAGCACCATACATACCGGTCGACGCGAACGCCGTGCACTGGCTCGTACCGGCTATGAGCAGTCCACTCCGCTCAAGCCGGAAGTGGAGCGCTACGCCGATACGTTTCGCGATGCAGGCTTGGTGCCCGCAGGAGCTGTAAACGTGATGCCCGTCAATGAGCAAGCCGCAGCGAAAGTGAAGGAACTGTTCGGCGAAAAGAAAGGCAGATGGATAGGTATAGCCCCGTTTGCCAAACACCTGTCGAACGTGCTTCCGTTCAAGACAATGAAAGATGTGATAGCAGTTTATGCGCAGCAACCCGACACGCGTATCTTCCTGTTCGGTGCAGGCCATGTGGAGACAGAGATGCTGCGCCAGTGGGCTTCGCTGTGGGATAACGTGGAGAGCGTGACCAACCAACTGCCCTTGGACGGAGAGTTGGAACTGATGCGACATATCGATGGATTGCTCTGCATGGATTCCGCCAACCAACATCTGGCAGCGTTGGTCAGCTGCCCTACACTGAGTATATGGTGTGGCACACATACATATATGGGATTTGCCGCATGGGGCAAGGCAAACACACAAGTCATGTCACTGCCCGTGACATGCCGCCCATGCTCGATTCACGGAACAGAGCGATGCAAGTACCGCAACTTCGCTTGCAAAGCCTTTACCGCCGAACAGATAGTGGAGCGGTTCAACAAATTACTGAATAGCAAATAGTACAAAAATATATGGCAAATAAAATAATAGCATTAGCTAACCAAAAAGGCGGTGTGGGCAAGACTACCACAGCCATCAACCTCTCGGCAGCCTTGGCTCGTAACGGCAAACGTGTATTGCTGGTAGATGCCGACCCGCAGGCCAACGCCTCATCGGGTTTGGGCATAGATATCCGCGAACTGGAAGCCTCGATATACGAGTGCTTGGTCAACGGCATTGCCGCCAAGGAAGCTATCATCGAAACGGAAGTGGAGAACCTGCATATCATCCCGTCGCATATCGATCTGGTGGGCGCAGAGATTGAGATGCTCAATCTGCCCGACAGAGAGCGACTGCTGCAACGCGTATTGCAACCCGTGCGCAACGAATATGACTATATACTGATCGACTGCTCGCCATCCTTGGGGCTGATTACGGTGAATGCGCTGACGGTTGCCGACAACGTGATTATACCCGTACAATGCGAGTTCTTTGCATTGGAAGGTATAGCCAAGCTGCTTAATACAATCAAGATCATCAAGTCGCAGCTGAACCCGGGTTTGAGCATCATGGGCTTCGTGCTAACCATGTACGACAACCGGCTCCGCCTGAGCAATCAGGTGCTCGACGAGGTACGTCGCCACTTCGGCGACCTGGTGTTCAACACCGTCATTGCACGTAACGTGCGTCTGTCGGAAGCACCCAGCCACGGACAAACCATCCTCGATTACGAGCCAAACTCCAAAGGTGCCATCGCCTACAAGGCGCTGGCAAAAGAAGTAATGAACAGATAACCTTGATATATCGAAATATCGATAATACGAAATATCGAAACGATTATGAAAAAAGCAACAGGATTAGGCAGAGGCTTGGATGCCTTGATTGATACCTCGCACGTTACCACAGGCAAGGCGAGCCGCATATCGGAGATACCCCTTAGCGAGATAGTGGCTAACCCCAACCAGCCTCGCCGCACCTTCGACGAGGAGGCTCTGCAGGAACTCTCGGACTCCATTCGCGAGCATGGTGTCATATCGCCCATCACGCTCAAGCAAAACGCCGATGGCACCTATATGATCATTGCCGGCGAACGTCGTTTCCGCGCCGCAAAGATGGCGGGCTTGTACGACATACCCGCTTACGTCCGCACGGCTAAGGACGAGCAGGTGATGGAGTGGGCACTGATCGAGAACATACAACGCGAGAACCTCGATGCCATCGAGATAGCCTTGGCGTATCAGCGTCTGATGGATGATTATGAGCTGACACAGGAGCAGATGGCCGAACGTGTGGGCAAGAAACGCGCTACGGTAGCCAACTACCTGCGTCTATTGAAGTTACCCGCCGAGGTGCAGATGGGCATCAAAGAGCGCAAACTCGATATGGGGCACGCACGTGCCATTTTAGGCAGCTCGTCGCCCGAGCAGCAACTCTCGCTTTACCGCCGGATATTGGCGGAAGGACTGAGCGTACGCCGCGTAGAGGAACTGGTGAGCGTAGGGCAACAACAATCGTCCGCTCCGCGTGCACCGAGAAAGAACGCTCGTTCGGCTTATCCCGCACAACAGATGTGGCTCGAGCAACGATTGCATCACGCAGTGAAAGTATCCGACGGCAAGATAACCATCGCCTTCAAGGACGAAGAGGAACTGAACACTATCATCGACCAATTGCGGTAACAGTGCGGGCAACAAGGGTCATATTGTTATTGCTTATACTCGTCACGCCACATAGGATATGGGCGGATGAGCAAGATAACTTTGCGTTTCGCCAGGACTCATCGCAACTGATTGACGCGTCGGAGATACCCGTAGATACCTTGCCAACGGTCGAGTGGCGGCCGAACGCCTTGAGGGCTGTATGGCTGGGAGCAATATGCCCGGGCTTGGGACAGATGTACAACCGCTCGTGGTGGAAGGTACCCATCGTGTATGGCGCACTCATGGGCTGCGGATATGCTATCATGACCAACCAGAACACCTACAACGAGTACAAGCGGGCATATATCGACATGTACAACGATTACCATAGCGAGGACGGCGTGGACGAGACGGATATGAGCAAGTCCTACAACGCCATCCTACCCGACGGGTATAACATAACGCGAATGGGCGGGCAGTCAACCTACCTGAGCAAGCTCGAGAACTGGCAAAACACCTACCGCCGTTATCGCGACTTGTCGATCGTGGTGACCGTGGCCGTTTATGCCCTGTCGCTGGTCGATGCCTATGTCGATGCACAGCTGTTTGACTTCGACATCAGTCCTGACCTGTCGATGCAAGTCGAACCCTCACTGTACATCGACCCCATACATCACCACCCGAACGGGGAAGTACATCTGGCTATACAGTTTTAGCCACTGCACGAAATTACACATAGACAATAATGAGAAAAATACTATACATAACCATTCTGTTGATGCTCATGCCGCTGATGCGGGCAGAAGACAGCATACCCGTGCTTGCCACGGATAGTGCGCTGCTCGCGGATAGCATAACCGCGCCTGCGGATAGCCTTGCGGCACAAGCATTAGCCGTTGATGAGCCGCTCGACTCGTTGGAACTGAGGCTATTCGAATGGATGTGGGCAGGACTGGATACATCGAGTTGCTTCGGAGCGCTGGATACAATAGCCTTGGCTGACAGCATCTACAAGCAGCGGCTGCAGGCATTGCCCTGTATCGTCGAACTGCCGTATAACCCTGTAGCCAAGCGATACATACAACGCTACATCAAGCATAGTGCACGCCACACGGCACGCATCATGCGCGAGTCGGAGCACTTCTTCCCTATCTTCGAGGAGGCACTGGGCAGACATAACCTACCCTACGAACTCAAATACGTGGCGGTTATTGAGTCCGCACTGAAGCCTACCGCACGTTCGCACGCCGGAGCAGCGGGATTATGGCAATTCATGCCCGCTACCGCCAAACGCTACGGGCTGGAAGTAAACTCGCTGGTGGATGAGCGATACGACGTGTACAAATCCACCGAGGCAGCTTGCCTGTTTCTGCAAGCGCTGTACAACATTTTCGGGGATTGGAACTTGGCCATCGCCGCCTATAACTGCGGTCCGAGAAACGTGACCAAAGCCATCCAGTATGCCGGAGGCAAACGCGACTTCTGGAGCATCTACCCCTACTTGCCGCACGAGACGCGTATGTACGTACCGCTGTTCATCGCCTCCAACTACGTATTCAACTATGCCGGCGAGCACGGTATATGCCCCGATACGATTCGCACGAACCGGATGCTCACCGATACGATAGTCATCAGCGAGCGAATGCACCTCAAGCAGGTGGCCGACGTGCTGGATATACCTATCGAGGATCTGCGATACCTCAATCCGCAATACACACGGGATATCTTGCCGGGCAACAAAGCTTACAGCCTGTGCCTGCCGGTTGACCGCACCGTAACCTTCCTGTCGCAACAGGACACCATCCTTGCCTACAACGCCAAGCAACTCATCCACGACCGGCGCACGGAGATCGACATGGCGCAGCACACAAGCATCGCCGGCGGATATATGGTTAACGGCAAGATGTACTATAAGATTCGCCAAGGCGATACCTTGGGCAGCATAGCCAAGAAGTTCCATGTCACCGTAAGCCAACTGCAGAAATGGAACGGATTGACAAGTACGAACATATATACGGGCAAGAACCTGCGCGTCAGCCCGTGACGGATGATTGGAGTTGAGTGTTTAAAGTTTAGAGATATGGTAGAACGAACCTATTTTTCCATGCGTGAGACGATCGAGGCCACCGGTCTTGAAGCCCCTACCTTGCGGTATTGGGAAGCGCAGTTCGAGCAACTGTCGCCACGCAAGGATAAACATGGCAACCGCTACTACACCGCTAACGATATTGAGCTCATCAAGCGCATCAAGTTCATCCGCGATGAGATGAAGATCACGCGCATCGAAGCTATAAGGAATGAGTTGCAGGTCGGCGAGCGACGCTCGGACGTACGCAGCGAAGCGGTAGAACGCCTGCAACGCATCCGCAGCAAACTGGAACAATTGGAACAACTATTATAATTTAATGAACGCACGCGCGCACACACGTATAGGGTTGTACATCGGCTTGATGCTGATGACGGGGTTGTTGTGTTCGTGCCGCAAAGAGGTGCTATCCACGCGGCAGATGGTTGCCGTACTAACGGATCTGCATAGGATGGATGGCATGCTGCAAGTCAAGGGACATCATTTTAAGGAGGTGGATGAGGCGGCTTACTACGATGCCGTGCTTGCCGAGCACGGAGTGACACAGGCGCAGTTCGACTCCTCACTCGTATGGTACACGCATCACCCGCAGCGCTTCAACAAGTTATACCCGCGTGTGCTGAAGCGCCTGGAAGCCGAGCACGCCTTGTACGAGGATAAGTCCGCCATGCAGAAAGCCTTGTTGGAAGACCGCAGGCAGCACTTTGAGCTCTTTACCTGCGAACGCGTGATGGTCAGTGCATACAAAGGCTACCCTTTGGACGATTACCGGCTGCCACCGGTCGATACCTTGGATGTGACAATACCGTTCTTGCAACGGATGGATGAACCAACAACTGACGAATGAACAGGAAAACGCTGATAGTAGGGCCTTGTGCGGCAGAGAACGCTGCACAGATGGCAGCAGTAGCACAAGCTTTGAAGCCCGTGCTCGGCGATTCGTCGGCACAAGGTTTTGATATAGTGCTGCGCGCAGGCTTATGGAAACCCCGCAGCAGCCCGGCAACGTTTCAGGGTGTTGGCGCAGAGGGCTTACCTTGGCTGCAAGATACTGCAAAACAATTGGGTATACCTCCGGCTACGGAGGTAGCACAGCCCGAACATCTGCTATCTGCTTACAAGGCAAGCATCAGGCATTTCTGGATAGGGGCGCGCACCACATCCAACCCGTTCATGGTGGAGGCGTTGGCAAGCACACAGCTACCTGACAAGCAGAATATCGTGTGGTACATCAAGAACCCCATCTCCCCCGACATCGAACTGTGGTGCGGGGCTGTTGAGCGGCTGCAAGCCGCAGGTTATGAGCATATATGCGCCATACATCGGGGATTTGCCTTGGGCGATAGCACCACAAGCATCTACCGCAATGCACCGATGTGGTCGGTGGCTATCGAGTTCAAGCGCCGCTACCCGGCTATCCCGCTGCTAACCGATGCCAGTCATATAGCCGGCAACGCGGAGCATGTAGCTACAATAGCCGAACAGTCGCTGCGTATGGGGATGGACGGATTGATGATTGAGGTGCATCCCGAGCCGCAGAAAGCACTGAGCGATGCACGCCAGCAACTCACCCCCGAGGCGCTAAGCGAACTGCTGCAACGCCTGACGATGATAGCAGTCAATCAGCCCGGCAACGAGCAAAACGAACTATCAGCCCTGCGCCAGCAGATTGACGAGACCGACGACGAACTCTGGGCACTGCTGCGCAAGCGTATTGATATAGCCCGACGCATCGGCGAGTACAAGCGGGCACACAACATACCTGTGCTGCAAAACGAGCGATACAACGAGCTGCTCAGCCGACGCATGCATTGGGCAGAGGAACACGGTATTGACCCGCAGGCCGCCAAGCAACTCATGGATATAATCCACGAGCAGAGCGTGCTCAGGCAACTATAACATATCAGGCTTTTCTCTTTGAGAGAAACGGTCTTTTATCTTTCGACTAAAAATATAAATAATATGAATATTTCTTACAATTGGCTTAAGCGTTACATCTCGCTGCCGGATGATGCCGAGAAGGTGGCAACCATCCTCACTTCCATCGGTTTGGAGGTAGGAACAGTAGAACAAGTACAATCCATCCGTGGCGGATTGAAGGGACTGGTGGTAGGTCATGTGCTGACCTGCGTGGAGCACCCGAACTCCGACCACCTGCATATCACCACCGTTGACCTGGGCGACGGCAATCCGGTACAGATAGTGTGCGGTGCGCCGAACGTAGCTGCCGGACAAAAGGTGATCGTGGCTACCATCGGAACCGTGCTCTACAGCGGTGAGGAGTCATTCACCATCAAGCGCGGCAAGATTCGCGGCGAGGAGTCACTGGGTATGATCTGTGCCGAGGACGAGATTGGCGTGGGCACCGACCATGCAGGAATCATGGTACTGCCCGAAGATACGCCCGTTGGTCTGGCGGCAAGCGAGTATTTCCATCTGGAAAACGACACGCTCATCGAGGTGGATATAACCCCCAACCGTTCGGATGCTATCTCGCACTATGGCGTTGCACGCGACCTGTATGCCTACTATCAGGCACACGGGCAGAAAGAGGTGACTCTCACTCGTCCCGACGAGAGCGGCTTCAGCATCGACGAACAGGACAGTCCTATCCTCGTCAGCGTGGAGAACGCTGATGCCTGCCCGCGTTACAGCGGCGTGATGGTCAAGGGCGTGCATGTTCAGGAGAGTCCTGACTGGCTTAAGAAAGCCCTGACAACCATCGGTCTGCGCCCGATTAACAACATCGTGGATATAACGAACTTCGTTTTGCACGAGTATGGGCAGGCACTGCACGCCTTCGATGCCGACAAGATTACGGGCAACCATATCATCGTCAAGAACTGCGCGGAGGGCACTCCGTTCGT
This sequence comes from uncultured Bacteroidales bacterium, assembly GCA_902798965.1. Classification (GTDB taxonomy): domain Bacteria; phylum Bacteroidota; class Bacteroidia; order Bacteroidales; family Paludibacteraceae; genus Colicola. The sequence goes on from CADBYS010000012.1 coordinate 70,456, forward strand.
CACACTGGATGGCATTGAGCGCAAACTCAGCGCGGCCGACCTCACCATCAGCAATGCCGAGCGCCCGATGTGCCTGGCAGGCGTGTTCGGCGGCTTGGATTCCGGTGTAACGGAGCAGACGACCAACATCTTCATCGAGAGTGCATATTTCCACCCCGTAGGAATCCGCAAGACTGCACGTCGTCATCAGTTGCAGACCGACGCCTCGTTCCGCTACGAGCGCGGTTGTGATCCGAACAACACATTGCATGTGCTGCGTCGCTGCGCGGCGCTCGTCCGCGAGATTGCCGGCGGCAAGATCTGCCAACCCGTGGATGTACAGAATGGAGAAAACAAAGCAATCAGCGAAGCGCTGTTCATGGAGCCGTTCCACGTAACTTTCAGCCTGGAACGTTGCCACCAACTCATCGGTAAAGAGCTTGGTGCGGAAACCATAGAAACCATCCTCCGCGCCCTGGAGATAGAGGTAACCGCCAAGCTTGGCGATTCATGGCAACTCGATGTGCCGCGTTACCGCGTGGATGTACAGCGCGAGTGCGACGTAGTGGAAGACATTCTGCGTATCTATGGCTACAACAATATCGAGTTCCCCGACAAGCTGAATACCAACCTCAGTTATGGCATCAAGCCCGATCCGCAACGCTTGCAGACGCGCATCAGCGAGCAGCTGTCGGCACAAGGGTTCTACGAGATCCTTAACAACTCGCTCACCAAGGTTGCCTACTACGAGTATGCCGGCAACCTCGACTCGTGCGTGAAGATCATGAATCCGCTCTCGCAAGACCTGGGTGTACTGCGTCAGTCACTGCTCTTCGGCGGTTTGGAGAGCATACAGCGTAACGCCAACCGCAAGAACGCTGACCTCAAGCTCTATGAGTTCGGCAACTGCTACCACTACGACAAATCGAAAGTCGAAAGTCAAAAGGCGAAAGACCCTAATGCAGCCATCGACCCACTGCGCGCATATAGCGAAGAGATGCATCTTGGCGTATGGATCACAGGTAACAAAACGCTTCAGTCGTGGGTAATGAAAGAGCAGGAATCAACGTTCTACGAGCTGCGCGCGTATGTCGAGAACATCTTGCGCCGCATGGGCGTGAACGTCAACGCACTCGTCTATACGCCTATCGAGAAGTCGCCGCTGTATGCCGACGGCCTCATGGTCAGCGCACAAAACGGCAAGCGCCTCGGTGAACTCACCATCGTCAGCCGCGAACTGCGCAAGCTGTTCGATATCGACAATCCGGTCTTCTTTGCCGACCTCGACTGGAAAGCCCTGCTCAAGCAGAACAAGCAGTACAAACCCGTCATCAACGACCTGCCTAAGTTCCCGGCTGTGAAGCGCGACTTCGCCTTGCTCGTGGATAAGGCTGTACAGTTCGCCGACCTGGCACGCACCGCTTACCAAACGGAGAAAAAGTACCTAAAGAACGTGTATCTGTTCGATGTTTATGAGGGCAAGAACCTCGAGGCGGGCAAGAAATCCTACGCCCTCTCCTTCATCCTTCAGGACGAAGAGAACACCCTCAAGGATAAGCAGATCGAATCGATCATGGCTCGTCTGCAGAAGGCGTTTGAAGATACGTTTGGAGCAACCCTACGTTAACCACGACATATCGAATCATCGACATATCGCAAGACTATGAGACAACTTAAATTCATTTTTACAGTCATGGCGTTGTGCCTCGCTCTTCCGCTACTGGCAGAGAGCGAGTCGCACCGCGGCATGAATCCGCACATGTTGCGCATTGCTTGGGGTGATCAGCACTTCGAGCACTTGATATGGCATGCATCTTCGCAGCCTGTTAATAATCTGCCTGACTCGTACAGTGCTGTCTATCAAGAGCATTTCCGCTACACGCAACACTGGTCGTTGGAGTACCAGAATCGTCTGAACCGCTGGTTCAGTTACGGTGCGATGATCGACGGCAGTGGCGTCATGTGGGATGCTGTGACACGCAATGGCTCAGGTACAGAAACCGGTCGCGTGAACAACCGCTCGCTATACAACATCGTAGCTATGCCCACCATCTATTTCACCTACCTGCATCACGATTATGTCTCCCTGCATTCGGGATTAGGTATCGGATTGAACATCAATGGCGGTACAGAAACCGATGCCAAGGGACGTACTACGGTTTGCGCACCGGCAGTGAACCTCACGCTATTAGGACTATCGGCTTGGTATGAGAACTGGTTTGCCTCGGTCGAACTGGGATCACTCATATCCCTCAAGGACGGGCAAAACATCTACATGTTCGGTAGCCGAATATTCAACGTGGCAATAGGTGTAACATTCTAAAATTCCAACAGCTATGAAACATGCACGATTGATTATAGGAATCATTTCAGCAGTAGTCCTCGCCTCTTGTTCGTGGGGAGACTTGTACGTGGTGGATTTCGATAACCCACCCAGCGGCGATAGCACAATGTTCCGTGTTACCAACCGTCGTTACACCGACCTGTCAAACGGTATTCCTACCGATTGCTATCTTCCCGACGGCTCATTGGTCAATGAGTGGCAAGACAATCAGACCGATGACACACCGCAACGCCGACGCACCTCCGGTACGTCCGGTGCGGGAATGCTACAGGCCTGGCTCGACAAGATGAATGGAAACAAAGTGGTAGAGATAAGCGGCATATATAAGTCTCTCGATACCGAAGGCAACCCGATTACCCTATCCGGTAAGGTGATCGTTCCCGCTGACGGTAAGTTCGACCGATACATGCTCATTTCGCACTACACCATCGGTTCCAACAAGGAGGCACCAAGTAATTGCTTCCCTCTGGAGGGACTGCTATGCTCCATGGGATATGCCCTTATTTGCCCCGACTATATAGGCTACGGCATCACAGTCGACAAGGTTCACCCCTACCTCGTGATGGATCTCACGGCCATGAACGTGGTAGATATGTACGTAGCTGTCAAGAAGTATTTCGATGCCGTAAAACTGAAGCCGAAGTACGACGACATCTACCTCATGGGTTACTCACAGGGAGGCGCGACGACTATGGCAGTGGAGTACATGATTGAAGATATATACAACGAATACATCCTGGAAGAACCTATCAAGATTCGCCGGGTGTTCGCCGGAGGTGGACCGTACGATGTCAAAGCTACCTACGAACGATTCGTCACAACGAACGTAGCGGACTATCCCGTAGCTGTCCCCTTGGTTCTGCAAGGAATGATTGCAGGTAATCATCTTGATCTGGAGATGAGTACAATCATGCAGCCCTGGCTCTGCGATCACTTGGACGAATGGGTTAACAGCAAGAAGTACGTCACCAAGGAGATCAATAACCTCATAGGCACCAAGGTTACCAGCAAGATGCTCACCGAAACCGGCATGGATGTGCAGAGCAAGGAGGTGAGCGAGCTATTCAAGGCCATGGTGGAAAACTCCATCATTTCCTACGCCTGGATACCGCAAGCACCGGTATATATCATGCACTCCATGGACGACGAGACGGTCACCTATACCAATGCCACCAATGCCAAGCAACGTTGGGCTACCGCCAATATAACGTACAACTTCGGACACTACGGCGGACATGTCATGACCTGCCTACGATTCATCCTCACAGTCAAGACGCTGCTGGAGATTGAGCAGGCTGAGGAACAGACGCGTTACCTGAATTAAGCTGGTCATATATTGTTTAACCGATGATTGTAAAAGATACCATTATGATTAAAAAGATATATATAGCCCTTGCAGCATTCGGAATGTTGCTCACGTTCAGCGCTTGCAATCCTGAGGCAAAAGCCGTCAGCGGTTTGAAGGTGTCGATTGATATCAATCCGTATATCATCTCGTCTGGTTTCGTCAAGTGCAAATTCACGCCGAGCGATGAAGCCTACTACCATATCGGCATCGTTGCCAAGTCCGATGCCCCGGATACCACCCAAAATTATAGCGTCAAGAGTTTTATGGCATTGCAGCTGGATATTGCGTATGCTGAATACATGGATTGGCGAATATGGTTGCTCGCTGATGGCGTACAACCGGTGGCTGAGTTCCCGACGCACTCCCTGCAATACGGAACAGTGGAGCATAACTTCCCCATGTTGGAGCCTAACAAGGAGTATATGATCTACGCTTTCGTCGTGGATTCGCATACCAATAAGCCCGACGGACGACTGTTCACTTATTACGTCAACACCACCGAGAAATCGGAGTTCGAGGACATTAAGTTCGAGTACCGCGTGCGGGGTTACTGGGATTACATCTATCCTATTCTGTTCAACCCGAGAGGCGCCGGCGAGGAGATTGTCGATTACGTACCCTGGGTGGGAGCTACAACCGACTCACTCAATCTCGTCCAATACGGCTACAGCAGCCCGGCGGCATATTTCGAGGAGAATTTTGCCGAATATATCCTCTACAAGGAAGACTCCCGTATCCACTACGGCATCTATGCCCATAACAACAACGGTATAGGCGACGGCACTTCCACCACTTACTTCGAGAGCGGTCACACCTATTATACAGGCATCACCCTGATGGATGGCTATCAGTCCAAAGACGCACTGACCATCTACAAGTTCACGTGGCAAGACGAGAAAACCCAACTGCTATTCAAACCTGTCGACCGCCTCTCTACCGACTGGTAGCAGGCTTACCGGTTCAGCACTTGGGAATTGTATAACCTGCGTTCGGAATCGAACACCCACCCCCACTTATTGAAATAGCGGGTCATATTAGCGGCATGTATCCACAGCATTTTCAGGCTGTGGTACGATGCCTGCTTGTGGGCATGAACGATCGTTTCGGAAGGATAGTATAAGGTCAGGTACTCACGGTGTATACGGCGCGTCAGGTCTATATCTTCGGGATACATAAAGTACCGCTCGTCGAATACCCCGACTTTGGTTAGGGCTTCGGTGCGCAGCAGCATAAAGCAGCCGGATAGGTAAGGAGCGTTGATCGGACGGTCATGATCCAGTGCGCGCAACTCGAATCGGGCATTAGCGCGGCTGTTCTTTCCTAACTTGCCAAGCAGTATGCGTCGTAGCAGATCACAGGGCGTGGGCAGCAATTTGCACAGATACTGCATCTCGCCTTCAGGATTCACCACGCGCGGCATCAGTTGGCCTATAGCGGGATTCTCAATCATCACACCTACCAGCCGGTCAATAGCCTCAGCTTGCACCTCGATATCCGAATTGATAACTAAGTGGAAGGGTATATCGTCGTATATCGATTCGTAGATTGCCCGGTTGTGCGCTGCGCCATACCCCATGTTCCGCTCGTTGTGCATATAGTGCACGCCCCGTTCCCAATTGCGTTCGGGCAAGGGCTCGGGAGAGTTGTCCACCAGGTAGATGCTGTTCACGCTCTCGGCGCGCAGCAACTCATGCACCAGCCCCAGCCACTCGCTCTCGGGTGTCCGGTACAACACAATCGATATATTCAACAATTTTCCCATTCAACACGCAGTCACCAACACGCAGTCACTAACACGCAGTCGCCAACACGAAGTCACCAACACGCAGTCACCAACAGTTTTAACTAAAAAAGTGGTGTCCCCACGGGGTGCACCACTTTTTCTGCATCGTGCAGCCGATTATTCAGCGGCAGCCTCTTGCGTAGCCTCAGCAGCTTCCTTTGCAGCCTCTACGGCGGCAGCGGCGAGTGCCTCAGCGGCTTCTTGACGTTTCTTGGCGATCTCGGCAGCCTTTGCCTTGTTGGTCTCTACCTCTTGTGCGAGCAGAGCCTTGGCAGCGGCAGCTTTCTTGTCAGCCTCGCTGCGGCTGATCTTGCCGAGCTTGGCATCCTTCTGAGCCTTCCATGCGTCGAAACGCTTCTGAGCCTCAGCTTCGTTGAAGGCGCCCTTCTTAACGCCACCCTGCAAGTGCTTCATCAGCATAACGCCCTCACCTGACAGCAGGTTGCGAACGGTATCGGTGGGTTGAGCACCTACGGTTACCCAATACAATGCGCGCTCGAAGTTCAGATCTACCGTGCAAGGATTGGTGTTGGGGTTGTACGAGCCAATACGCTCAATGATTTTGCCGTCACGAGGTGAACGACTGTCGGCTACTACGATATGGTAGTATGCATAGTCCTTGTGACCATGACGAGCCAAACGAATTTTTGTTGCCATTTTTCTTTGTTTGTTTGTGGACTACGATTGCTCGAATCGCGTGTCCGGGTTAGTAACTTGTGACCTCTCCTTCGGAGAAAATCACCTTAATGGTATACCTTTTACTCGAAAAGGCTTGCAAAGGTACAACAAAAAATGCATATTTGCAAATTTTCTGCACGGAAAACTGCAAAATTATGCATTTTTTGCTCTATTATGCACCTTAGGCTTGCATTAACGCACGCTTGTCAGGTGACGGATATGCTCGTTGAAGGCATCACGCTTCATCAGATCCTCGATGCTGATGTGCATTCTGTAGTTCCAGAAGTGACGCGGATTCGACGGCAGATTGATGCGCTCGCCGTTGGCGTCGGGCAGACGAACCTCGCCATCCACTGCCAGCCAGTCTTGCAGCGGCAGGATAACCCACATAGCCGGGCTGTACATGTGCTGCTTAACGATGAAGTCGGCAATCTCCGGAGTCATCACGGCAGGTGCTTCGCCCCACCAGCCCATCTGGTCGTTGTAGAACTTCTGCGTTACCTCGCGGTCTTCCTCCCACCATGCGCGCAGCGGGTTCGTGTCGTGCGTACCGGTGGTGCAAACGCTCAGATAAGGCGCGTCTGCCGGGTGAGCGAACGCACGCTTCGGATCTTTCGGCATGCGCTGGATCTCCAGACTCAGTATCTGCAACTCGTGCATCACTTGCGGTACGCAGTCGGGCACCATACCCAGATCCTCGCCGCAGCAGAGCATGCCGGTCGAGCTGATCAGCGTCGGCAGCTTGCGCATTGCACTCTCGCGCCAGAACTCGGTGTGACGACGGTAGAAGTAGTCGTTGTAGATGTTCATCAATATGCGCTTCTGGTCGTCGTACAACTCGGTGAACGAGTGGCTCTGATAGATGCTAATGCGCGGGTGCAACATCTCGGGGTTCTTTTGGTCGCGAACGAACAGCACCTCGCAATGCAGGTAGAACAAACCGTCGCGCAGATTCAGCGCCTGATCTTTGTTCATGAAGCCTGCCTGATGCAGCGTGTCGTCATCTACCATCACGGCGTCGAAGTACTCCTGTACCTTCATCTGGGTGTCGAACTCATCCTTGAACCAGAAGATATATCCGTCGTTCGTGTTCAGGAAGCGCTGCTTGGCAGTCTCGGTGTCGTAGCCGAATACGTCGCCCAGGAAGTTTCCGCGGATATACGGCTTGGTCATGCGGTCGATATCCAGGCATACACCCATGTTCCACAGGTCTTGCGGCGAGTAAGGCATAGCGGGCGAGAAGTGACCGCATAGTCCCCATACGTCGCTCTTGCGCATTTGCCATATACGGAAGAATCCGAGGATATGGTCGATACGGTAGGCATCGAAGTAATCTTGCATCTTCGTGAAGCGACGACGCCACCAGTCGTAGCCGTCCTTGGCCATCTCGTCCCAGTTATAGGTCGGGAAGCCCCAGTTCTGACCGCGTGCATCGAAGTCATCGGGCGGTGCACCGGCGGAAGCATTCAGGTTGAACAGCTCGGGTTCTACGGCTGCATCTACCGAGTCAGGACTGATACCGATAGGTATATCACCCTTCATCGCTACGCCTATCGAGTGAGCGTACGCCACGGCATCGCTCAGCTGCTTGTCGGCATGGAACTGCAGGTAGTAGTAGAACGCTACGGGGTGCTTGTCGCGCTTCGACAGGAACTTTGCATACGGCTCCAGCCAGCCTTTGTTCTTGGCAAAGAATGCCTTGAACTCCTCGCTGGCCATACAAGCCTCGCCATCGGCCTTGTACAGCGCCTCGAAGTATTTCATCTTCTCGTCATATACGCACTGGTAGTCGGCTATCGACTTGGCGTTGAACTCGGCTTTCGTAGCGTCGTATTTCTTTTTCTGCGCCGGAGTCAGGCGTCCCATCTTCTCTATATTGATGTATATAGGATGCAGCGCGAATACCGATACGGCGTTGTAAGGATACGAGTCGCGGTTGGTGTGCGTCAGCGTCGTATCGTTGATAGGCAGCGTCTGAATCATCTTCTGTCCTGTCAGGGCTGCCCAGTCGGCCATCTTCTTCAGGTCGGGGAACTCGCCGATACCGAAACCCTCGTCCGTACGCAGACTGAATACAGGTATGGCTACACCTGCTCCGCGGAAGCGCGGTTGTGTGCGGCGGAACGAACGGTCGTTAACGCGCAGTCTTGAGCCCTTCTCCGGCAAACCCCAGGCATGGCGGTTCTCGCCCCACTCGATGTCAATCACGTTGCCGCTCTCTAAGTCGTAAATCACGTACTTGTAGTCGAACGTGTTCATGTCGCTCACCTCGATATCGGCTTTCCATACGGGGAACTCGGCATCGCTCATCGGCAACTTCTTTGCCATATCCCACTCGCCCAGTTGCGGGATGCTACCGATGATCGCTACGCCCTGCGACGGCAATATCTGCGGCAGATCGATGGTCAGCGTTACGTTCGAGGCTTTCGCTCTGCCCTTGGCTTTCGGGGCGGCTGCCGTGTGACGGGCAAACAACGATTTCAGGAAAGCTGTGCTGTAGAAGGCTTTCTCGTAATCCACTGCCTGCCAGAAGTCGTGCGTCACCACTTTCTTGTCCGTCGAGCGGATGGTCAAGCGGCGGTCAAGTCCCGACTCGTAGATGTACCCGCCCTCTTGCAGACGGATAGCGTACTTGTACACGATACTTGCGGCGTGATCAATCTTCACCGTTGCTGTCCAGAAGTCTTCACCTTCACACGACAACTGCAGCGGTTCACGTTCCGTCCAGCCGACCTCGTTCGACTGCGTCTCAACGATGCACAGCGACTGACCGTACATCGTCCGATAGTTAATTTGGAATGTTAGATTCATAGGTATATTTTGTGTTTGTTTATGCAAGTGAAATAAATCGACTACAAAGATAATAAAAAAATCTTGAATTTGCAAATTTTTCCCCAACTTTTTTGCAAAAATCTTTATTATTTATCCCAAATCCCCAAAATTACAGCCCGCAAGCATTCTCTTGCAGGCTGTACTCTATCGCCATTTTAGATTAGTTTTGGGTAATTTTTGACAAATATAAGTCCATCGGAATAGTTGTATTTACGGTTAGCTATCGCCTCGAAAAATGTAACACCAGCGTCTTTCTGTCAGCGTCCGTCAGCACAAGGCTGTCGTTCGGCATGCGGGCTGTTAGGTGCTTCATGTTTATTGCTCTTTGTGTCCGTAAGATCCGTCAAATCCGTACAGTATTATCTCACTTCAGCGCAATCATCTTAGCTTTCTGGTTATCCATTCCGGGCATTGTAGCGCCTACGGGAGCATTCTCATAGGTGGGGTCGCATACAATATACTTACGTCCTTTGTATGTCAGCCAGTCGCCTTTCTCTTCGCTGGTGAATGCTACTGCTGTTGCCAAGTTCCCAAATGAAACTGCGCCAAGTTCCCAAATGGAATTTTGCCAAGTTCCCAAATCAAAATGCGCCAAATTCCCAAATAATGCAAAAAATATTTGCAAATATCATTTTTTTTTGTATCTTTGCAGAAAATTTAGATTTCTAAAGTCAATAGTTCGTATGTATCAAAGAAAGCCATCTCTTTATCCTCTCGCCAACAGCACGCGTTGCACTGACACCGGAGTAAAAGTGGAGTAATGGAGAATTGAAAGGTGAAAAGTGAAAGGTAAAAGAGAATAAATTTTGGATTATCAAACACCGAGCGGCTCAAAATGAGTCGCTCGGTGTGTAGTTGCTGGGGGGAGCATGCATTCCGGATGCAAAAAATCGCCCAAATTGGTCGATACTATTTATTGTAGCGACGAGGATTATGAGACGGCGGAGATGATCGGGAATAAGATGCTGCTACATATGGCGGCGGCGTACAGGATGATAGACGGGGACAAACAGGATGTGGTGCCGGAGATTAAACCGAT
>CADBYS010000013.1 GCA_902798965.1 uncultured Bacteroidales bacterium
GGGTATATCACGCAATAGCACAACACCTGCTGATGAGACGGTAGAGATTTTCTACGCAAGTGCCACCAATTGTAGCACTCATACTACTGCTACATATACTGAGACACCTGTTCCGGCGTTGGCATTTACTATCCCGACAGATCAAGGAACGATAGCTTGCAACGCTGAAAATTATACTCTGCAAGGCTCATTTGATTATATGTACATCAACGAGCTGCCGGAAATTTGGTTAGATGACAAGACACATATTCATCTCACGTCAGGTCAAGTTACTTTGAGTAATGCATCGCTTCGACATGTTGATCTTAAGGATCTAAGCATCTCTGTTCCAACAGACGGCAAGGCGCATCACTTATACGTGAAAGCCGATGGTTGGAGTGCTACTTGTGGAACCGTAGATAGCACCTTCACCTCCGTATGGCGTCCGCAGGTAACGAGTGTAACACCATCGCTATCGAAGTCATATATCCATTGCGGTGACAAGTATGATCTCACGCTGACCATAAACTACGAACGCGGCATAAGCGGCAAGAAGATTTATGCCTCGTGTGAAGACAATGAAACAACCGTTTCTAATAGTGCAGTTTTGGCGGATGGTACAAGTACCGCGACGATTGTCCTTAAGGACTTGACAGAAATCGGTCATAACAGCCATGCACTCCATATTTACTTTGAAGGTCTGGAAGCAGTATGCCCGATTGATGATAAGACGTATGCTGAGCCGACAATGATAGTCTTCAACTCGTTTAATGTAACTGCTCAACCCAAGAACTGCGATGATGTTTCGTATACCGTTACGGGTGAGTTGACAACGAATACCACGCCGAGTTTGGATATCTACGTTAAGGATGCAAACAGTAATAGTGTAAAAGCCACACATAAGTCAGGCAATACGTATGAATATTCTTTGAGTGGCGTAACGGTTACCGGTGCAAGTAAACACCTGACGGCTTATTTCGAAGGTAAGGAAGCTTGCTATACCAAGACTTCGGATAATACGTTCAGCGAACCGGCGAAACCTACGGCAGCACTGAAAAATATTCAACTGAAGACTCCGGCCTGTGATGTAACGACATTCACGCTGACCTTCGATTTGGATTATACTTATCAGGATGCCGATTCGCTGATTATTTGGGTGGATGATTCGCACAAGAAAGTGCTGCGGGCAGTTGACGACAAGTTCACAAAGGCAAGCTCCGAGTCATTGACGGTTTCCGACTCTATCACCGATCTGCCGGCAATTGGCGCAACAGGACAGAAGTTGTACTACAAGTTCACCGGTAGCCATTCGTGTGCCGATAGCGAATCGTTGGGTAAGTTCCCCGTAACTCCGATAATAAGCGATGTTGACGTAGATTGTCCCGATAAGATCAGTTGCTCGGAGGGTACATATAACGCAACGGTTAAGGTGAACACTACGTATGCAGCCGGTGAGAGGCTGATTGTCAAGTACCTGAAAGCCAACCGCACGCCGCAATATACAACGGCTACGGCAGTACCTTCTGCTAACTATACAGAGATTGCAGTTACTTTTGACAAGAAAGACGGCTATGCACACGATACCATATATGTCTATTTCGATGGCGACAAGTATGCTGATTGCCGCGAAATGGAAGCACATCGCGTGGTATTCAACACACCGTCCAGTTCGTCAATCAACGACTTTGAGGTAACGGTTCACGACTATGCGACATGCGACCAGCTCTTGTATTCGCTTACCGGAACAATAACCTATGGCGGAACAGCAACCGGTGATATGATCATCTCGTTTGATGATTTGCATACCAAGGATACTGTTATTTCGCAAGCGAACTGCAACCCGGCGGGTACGCCGTTTACGATGAGCGGATTGACTAAACCGGTTAGTGGATATAAGATTAGTGCACACTTCGATGGCGAGAGTTGCTTGTCACATTCGCAAGAATTCAGCTCACCGATATTGCCCAAACTCATTGACATCCTCATCCCTGCCGAGCAAGGTTCTATCAGTTGTGATGCAACGCAGTATGCATTGAAGGGAACCATCCATTATGTGAAACTGGACAAGATTCCGTATCTCAGTCTGGATGGTGGTATCAAACGCATGTTGCCGGGCGTAACGCTCAATAGCGTTGAAACCAAATCCATGTTGCTTGATACCCTAAATATAAAGGTTCCCACCGATGGCAAGCCACACCACTTGGTATTCAAGATTGATGATTGGAACGCGTCATGCGCCGTGGATTCAATGTTCACTGCTGTCTGGCGTCCGCAAATCAGTGAGGTTACTGCCAACAGGTCGGTAGATTTTGCGCATTGTGACGGCAAATACAGCGTAAGCGGTAAAGTTTCCTTCTCGCAAGGCAATAAGCAAAGCGTTGTAGTGGAGTGCTACGGTGCAAGCGGCTTGCTCAAATCGGCAACTTACCCGACTACTGCTATCGGCGAGTCCGGTGACGTGGAGTACACACTGACCGATCTGACAGATATCGGCGAGCAAGTTGATACCATCAAGGCTTACTTTGCCGGCACAAGTATCTGTAATGCATCGAAGCAAACGAAGACTTACAAATCACCTGCTACAATTAAGTTGAGTGCTTTCAGCGCAACGGCTCAACCCAAGACATGTGACAAAGATACATTCACCGTTACGGGTAAGGTAAGCTCGAACCATGCCGGCGAGAGCATAACGATTAAGTATGACGATACACACACTGCAACTATAGCATCGTCGGTAAAGGGTGAGAATACATTCGCTATCCGTGGCTTCAATACTACCGGAAGCGACCTCCCGATAGTGGCATACTTTACCGGCCATAATACCGAAAGTTGCAGCGAAGTAACTGCACACTTCGATACGCCGGTTAAGCCGACCATCAGCATATCGGATGTTGCGTACAGCAATCCTGAATGCAACGTGACAACTACTGACCTGACGTTCAAACTCAAGTACACGAAGCAGAGCAGTACCTTGAAGTTGTATCTGAATAGCGCAGAGCAAACGTATATAATCGAGGCGGGTGATGCGTTGTCGGCTTCTGACAGCGAGCAAGAGGTAACGTTGAAGATAGCCGGTTTGGCGGCTGATAGTCTGACGCGTACACTGCGTGTTGAGTTTGTAGGCGACAAGTGCTGTGATAAGACGTTCGACCTGGTAGCCACACCTTTCTCACCGAAGATTACCAATGCCAAGGCTACGATGACTGACATCGTGTGTGGTAATAATCAGTATAAGCTGAAGGTTGATTTCCATGTGGCTAACAGCCAAAACAAACAGGCAACGATTCGTTTCCGTGGAGTGGATTACAAGTGTGACACACATGATGGCGACAATTCGTATTCGATCCCTTCAGTAACTCGTCAGGCTGTGACTCCGGCAGAAGATAGCGTGAAGATCTTCTATGCAAGTGCAAGTTATTGCACCAAACCTGTCAAGGCTACATATATTGAGACTCCTGTTCCGTCGTTGGCACTGACTATTTCGGCAGATCAAGGCACGATAGCTTGCAACGCTGAGAGTTATACCTTGCAAGGTTCGTTGGATTACTCTTATATCAATGCTTTGCCGGAAATCTGGTTGGATAATAATACACACATTAACCTTACGGAAAGTCAGGTAACGTTGAGTAACGCATCACCCTTGCATGTTGATCTTAAGAACCTGAGCATCTCCGTTCCTACCGATGGCAAGACGCATCACTTATATGTGAAAGCCGGTGGTTGGACTGAATCGTGCGCTACAGTAGAATCAACGTTCATTGCCGTTTGGCGTCCGCAAATCAGTGCGGTTACCGCCAATAGGTCGGTAGATTATGCCCATTGTGACGACAAATACAACGTAAGCGGTAAAGTTACCTTCTCGCAAGGCAATAAGCAAAGCATTGTAGTGGAATGCTACGGTGCGAGCGGTTTGCTCAAATCGGCAACCTACCCGACTGCTGCTATCGGCGAGTCCGGTGACGTAGAGTACACATTGACCGATCTGCCAGATATCGGCGAGCACGTTGATACCATTAAGGCATACTTTGTTGGCACAAATCGCTGTGAAACCTTGAAACAGACCTACAAGTCACCGATACTGAAGACTCTGCAATTGGATAATATTCACCCGAACACTATCAATTGCGGTGATCCGGCGTTCAGCATATCGGGTACGGTAGTATCCAATGTATCCAACGAGGATGTAATCGTTTCGGACGGTCACGGACACGAAGATTCGTTCAACCTGTCCGAGCGAACAACTTTTACCATTGGCGGCTTGACTTCGGGTGGTAAAATTGCGGTTAAGTTCAAGAATCATGAATGCAGTAAGACTGATTCAGTTGATTTCGCAAATCAGTCACTCAGACCTATCCCGACTCTCACGCTCAGTGACGCTGCTGCGCAGTGTTATCCTGCCGGTACATTCTCTATTGGCTATGGGCAGAGCAATGCCCAAACTATCCATTACACGGTTAAGTTAGGTTCTGATGCCAAACTTAGCAATAGTGTGGAGGTAACAAGCGCAATAGGAACATTCACAATCACGGTGGATGAAACTTGGAATCATGGCGTTTACAGCGTGATTGCTTATGCCGAAAGTCCCGCGGATTGCTCAAGCCTGCCGGATACAGCTACCTTCGAGATTTATCCGCAACCGCGTGTAACATCCTTCGAACCGCTGGCTGCTGTGCGCGAGACGACCGACAGCGTCGTTGTCAAGTTCCACTTGGAGCATGCTGATACTTATGATTATGAGTTCATCAACAAGAATCATGTGGATGTGTTGCAAAGCAAGACAGGTGTTGCAGCAAGCAAAGATTCTATCGTCTTGACCACGAAACTGCTGACCGAAGGCAAGTATGCACTTATTGTAACGCCCAAGTCCTCGCATTGCGACGGTAAGGTGGATAGTATGCATGTAACCATCAACAACAAGCCATCTATTGACTTTACCAAGCCTGCTGATGTATGCGTTGGTACAGATTCGATCAAGATTAAGTACGCCATCAATGATGCGAAGACATTCACGTATTGGACACATAAGGATGGTGTTCGGATGGACGAATCTGACAAGACGATACAACTCGCCGAGCATCCGTCGCCGTGGGGCATTCGCATTGCAGATTGGACGGCTGGAACTTATACCATCAGTGGCTTTGTAACTTCTGACAAGAGTGTCAAGGGAGATACGTCATCCGTAAGCTTCAAGGTTGTTGCACAGCCTACGATAGTAAGTGTATCGAAACCCAAGGCATTCATCGGTTGCAATGAGACGTACAGTGATACGATTGTTGCGAACATCTTCAATGCCGGCGGTAAGACTATCTATGCCGAGTACAAAGATGGTAATGAGATTCGTACAGCACATGCCAATACGCATGAAAACGATGCAACAGCTACTATCATTCTGCCGAACTTGACAGATACCGATGGCACTGAGCCTCACAAGGTTAAAGTGTATATCGATGGATTGGAGGATTGCGGCGTGGATACCAGCTACATCGAGCCGCAAGCCATGAAGATCATTGTCGTTTCCGCTATCTGCAAGCCCAAAGCATGCGGAGTGGAGAATGATACCGTTTACGGTGGAGTATGGACGAACGGCGCTGTAGGCACAATACGTGCTGAGGCAGTTGATGATCCGAACATCCACGATGACATGAGTATGACTGATGATACGACGTATCAACTGATTATACCTGCAGGCGGTTCGCATCAAGTTCGACTGTACTTCGTCGGCAAGGGCTGTGATCCGTTCGTCAAGGAATATACTCCGACAGTTAAGCCGCAGATGGATATCCGTGATGCGCAATATGTAGAGCCGAAGTGCGACTCAGTAACCACAACACTCACGTTTAACCTTGCATATACCAAGCAAAACGGCACGTTGAACTACTGGGTAGATAACCTGTCAAAGCACAGCATTAGCTACAACGTGAACCAAGATGCTTCCGATACCCTCAAGAACCTCCGTGTTCATGGTGTGCCGGCTGACGGTAAAGCTCACAAGCTCTACGTGCAGTTCAACCATGCATTGGGTTGCTATGACAGCGTTACCGTTAGTGCACCGCAACAACCGGTATTGAACATCACATCAACCAAGCAGACAAAGACCAACCTCAATTGCGGTGAGTCGTATTCTGCCAAGGTTTATGTTGACTACTCGAATGGCTTGGGCAAGCGAATCTACGTTTCGTACAACGACAGTAACAAGACTCGTATTGACAGTTCGGCAGTACTCACGAAAGATAACGGTTCGGACTCTATCACCTTGCAACCGTTGTATGACTCCGGTACGGATAGCAAGTCTATCAGCGTTTACTTCGGAGGCTTCGAAGGATGCCCACGAAGTTCGAGTTATACTTTGCCGGTTCCGAATACAATCAATTACTTCTCAGCCGACGCCAGCCGTGCTACTTGCGATTCGCTCTACTCAGTAAGCGGAACAATCAAGTTCAACAACGGCGATGGCGATTTGGTAGTATTCTACGATGATACCCACCGTGATACGATTCTGCACCCTGTTGATTCTGCGCATTATGAGATCACTGATATGCGTGTTTCGGGTCAGAACTTGCAACTCACGGCATACTTTACCGGAGCAAAGACGTGCACTGTACAATCCGACAAGTTCAATGCCCCTGTTGTTCCGTGGTTCGATACGCTCAACGTACAATATGACGTGCCGGCTTGTGGTGACACGCTCACTCGTCTACGTTTCAGTATCCCGTATCGCAAGCAACGCGGCGAGATGACCGTGAAGTTGGATGGTAATCCTATGACTTACTTAATCATTGAAGGTAATTACACGCAAGACTTGTCAACCAACGACACGATGCGCGTCGCTTTGCCCGATATGCTTGCCGATGGCAAGACACACAAGGTAACTGTAGAATTTAGCGACGGTTGCTCGAAGTCGTTCGATATGCCTGCTGCTCCGTTCTCACCGAAGGTAACAAGCGCCAAGGCAGAAATATCGAACATCGCATGCAATTCCGATAAGTACAAGCTGACGCTCACTTACACCGTTAACAACCATCAAGGCAAAGATGCAACCATCGTCTTCCGTGACGAAACGCGAACCATTGCTACGCACAATGGAAAGAATGAGGTTGTATATAATGTAGCGCGCACGTACGAGAATAAGAACGATGATTACATCACCATCTACTACAATGGCAGAAATACGTATTGTTTGGATGGTGTAACATCTTACCCGACTGTGCCCGACACCGTTTGGTTTGAGGAGACACCCAAGCCGAACATAGCTCTGCATATCGCTGACAGCCATGATACGGTTTGTGGCGCGGAGACCTATCGTCTGCATGGGCATATCGAGTACCAGTACATCGATTCGCTGCCCGAGGTTTGGTTGGACGACAGTGCGCATATCACCTTGCCTGCCGGCAACATCAGCCTGCAAGACACTGCAAGGAAGAGCTTCAATCTGATTCATCTCCCGCTCTATGTGCCTACCGATGGCAAGACGCACACCTTGCACGTGTCTGCCGGCAAATGGATGAGTAGTTGTCCGATTAACCGCGACTTCACAGCCATCTGGCGTCCGGAGATCACGGCTGTTAAGCACCAACTCTCCGATACCATGGTTCATTGCAACCAGACGTACAACGACACCGTTACCGTCCTTTACAAGCGCGGCAACGGACAGAAGTTGTATGCTCGCTACACGGATGGTGGAGTGCTAAAGAAGGATAGTGTAACTACCACTGCTGAAGAGGGGGCGGCTACGATTATTCTCCCGAAACTCACCGACCGCAACCATCTGTCGCATGGCGTAGAAGTATTCTTTGCCGGTGCAGATAGTTGTGTGCATCATTCGCAATACACAGCAGCCGACAGTCTGCGTATGTTGACCTTCACGGCCGAGGCACAGCCCAAGTCGTGCGATGATGCGACATATACAGTGACAGGTGAAATTACTACCAATGCAACGCCGGATTCCGTGATCATCGTGAAGGATGCCAATGGCAACGATACAATCGCCCGCTTAGTATCCGAAAATAAGTACGAGTACACGCTCACAGGTGTAACGGTAACCGGAACAGACCACCGACTGACGGCTTACTTCAAAGACATGTCGTGCTCGGAGATGAGTTCGCAAGATACGTTCGACGAACCCACCAAGCCTACAGCCTCTGTTCTGTCAGTCACGCCGATCCAACCCGCTTGCGATGATACGACGTTTACGCTGAAATTCGCGTTGAGTTATACCTATCAACCCGGTGACCTGACCGTTTGGTTGGATAGCTTGACAGCGGATAAGGCGCAGTACAAGAAAAACATCCATATTCCTGACAGCCTACGGCATGTAAGTGCTCGAACGCTGCAAGATTCGCTTGTTGACTTGTCCGCTAATGGTTCAGCCGGTCACGTTCTGCACTATATGTTCGCTGGTAATCACGCATGTAGTGGTAAGCTGACAGATATAGACTTCCCGAACGTGCCGTTCATTAACAAAGTAGAGATCATCGAGAAGACCGAACGTGTGGATTGCGATAACCCCTTGTATGAATTTAAGGTCGTTACATCGTATCTACGCGCCGAGAACAAGAGGATCGTAATCGAGTATAAGGATAGTGCAGATAACAGAATCGCTTACTCTTCTCAACCGGTAACCGGTTCAGGAACAGATACTGTCAAGATTACCGGATTACGAGATATGACTCCGGGTACGCATAACTTGTATGCATACTTCGAAGGTGAAACGACGGAGAGATGCAAGCATGCCGGCAATCATATCGGCACATATGCTCCTCCTTCGAGTTCGGCTATTCAAAACGGCTTCCCCGTTCAGGTTACTAATCGTAGTTCGTGTGGCAACCTGTTGTATGATTTGTCAGGTACTGTTCGCTTCGAAGGCGACAAGCATGGTGATATCATCGTCAAGTACGATGACGAGCACTTATTCACCATTCGCAAAGCAGATTGCGAAGCAAATACTGATTTGCCATATACCATCACCGGTATCTCATCTTATGATCCGAATAAGTTGCTCGAAGCGTACTTTAGCGAGGTATCGAATTGCCTCTCGTACTCAGATGCTATATCTGAGCCGATTGTTCCTGCTCTTGTGGATATAACTATCCCTGCCGACCAAGGAACAGTCCTTTGCGAGGCACCGACCTTCCCGCTCAAGGGTAAGTTGCGCTACGTGAACATCGACGCAGCACCGTATCTCAGTCTGGATGGCAGCACTCCGCGTTACTTGTATGGCGCTGAACTCCATAGTACGGATACCTTATCCATGCTATTGGATACGATGGCTATCAACGTACCCACCGATGGTAAGGAGCATCATCTCAAATTGATGATCGACGGTTGGAACACCTCTTGCGCCGTGGATTCCGTCTTCACTGCAATCTGGCGACCGGAGATCACTAATGTACAGCACAAGCTGTCTGATACATTAGTTCACTGCGACCGCTCGTACAACGATACGATAACCGTAACGTACCTGCGTGGTAACAAGCAGAACCTGTTTGCTCGCTACACCGATGGCGGTATAGAAAAGACCACCTCACCGGTAAGCACCACAGCCGATGATAGTACAGCAACGATCATCCTGGAGAACCTCAGCGACCGCAACCATCAGCCGCACGAGGTAGAGGTATTCTTTGCCGGTGTGGACAGTTGTGCACATCGTTCGCAGTACACCGCTGCCGATAGCATACAGATCCTGACCTTCACGCAGAGCGTATACGCCAAGGATTGCAATGCCGTAGAATACACGATAGGCAATGCTATCACAACGAACTGCGCGGGACAAGAAATCACGATTGAGTTGGCTAACGGTCAAACGATGACTGTCACATCTACAGGCGGCGTACAGATCTTCGACTTCGAGCATGTCACCTCGCCGGGTGCTAATCAGATCATCAAGGCATACTTCACCGGTCATGACTGCTCAACCGTAACCAACACGTTCAGCGAACCCGCCAAGCCTGTCATGGCATTCGGAGCACAGGCTATCGCAACCGATGATGCATGTGCCGATAGCACGTACACGCTTACCGTACCTGTTTCGTACACCTTCCAGCTAGGTAAGATGTATGCACAGGTTTCCGGTCAAGCAGCGCAAGAGATAACAGCTGCAGAAGGCTATGTGGCTGAGAACGAGGATTCGCAAACAGCTACTATCACCTTCACAGGTCTGCTGGCAGATGGCAATCCGGATACCGTTCGCGTATGGTGTGACGGCCAGCACGCATGCAGCCTGACAGGTGATAACGCGCTCATCGTTCCTGCACCCTATAGTCCGGTTATTGACAGCGTGGTGGTTACCCGCACCGAACCGACCTTCGGCGTGCTGACCTACGATGCAACGGTGCGCGTATATACGCGTAACTTCCGCAACAACAGCAAAGCCGACTCTATCACCGTTAGTGCGGATATTATCGATGCCGTAACCGGTAATCCGATTGCGTTCAGCGATACCGTACCTGCCAATGGCGTTTGGGAGCACACCTACACCGGTCTGCCCACCGAGAACGGCATTGTTCGCACCTTCACCGCACAGTTCAATAAGCGCAACTGTCCGAAGTCTGCAACCTGCAACACACCGGATCAGCGCAAGTTCCAATCGATGGAAGTAACGCGTATCTCCGAGGTCGCTTGCGACAGTACGTATAGCATTGATATCCGTATCATTGCTTCGGAGATTAGCGGCACGCTCGTCATCACCGATGAAGCCGATGGTACGTTGTATTCCGCTTCGCACAACACGATAGGTGCTGATAATAACGACACCATTCGTCTGACGCTGAGCGAGCTCCACGCTCCGATGACCGCTATGCAGCACACCCTGCATGCAACGTTCTTGGCACAGACTTATTCTCGTGGCGATACTACCGAGATATATACTGCTCCCGCTGCACCTATTATCAGTATGGTACGAGCAACGGAAACACCGAATGTGGATTGCAACGGTACGGTTCATCTGCCGCTCACGGTAAGTTTCGCCAACCAGACAGGCGACCTTGTTGTTCGTGACAACAACCATGAACTGATTGTTAGTATTTCTGCCACAGATCTCGCCGGATTGACAAGCATAACCGTCAACTGGTCGTATCCGGCTGACAGCAGTACCACACGCACTGCTTATGCATACTTCCGTAATCGTAGTGCGTGCCTCACGCTGCCGGTTGCCTCGGTAGTCAAGAAACAACCGTCATGGTCGTATACCACGCATCATTCGACGATTGACTGTGAGGGATACTATAGCGACACGTTGCACTTCACCTGGTCGCATGCCAACGGCTACTTTGTAGTGGATAGTATCGTAAGTGGTGGATCGCATCTCTGCTATGACAACAGTGCGAGCGGTTCGTTCACTCGTATCCTGACAGGCTTGCACGTAACCGATGATCCCGCACAACGTTACCGCATATACTTCAGTACGCGCGCTAACGACTGCGATAGCATCATCACTTCGATACCGCAGCATGCATCGGTTCTGGATACATTCTACGTATCGGCTCGTTCGTTAGCATGTGATTCGACGCGCTACACCGTAGATCTGCATTGGGATTATACGATGGCAACGGACAGCCTGTATATCGAGGATGAGAGTCACAACATTCTGTGGCGTGACAGTGCTAACGCTAAACACGCACAGCTCACGTTCCTGCTTACCGCAGGCGAACCGCTTAAGAGCCATACGTTCTGCGCGTACTTCAAGGATAAGGGCTATAGTTGCAGGAAGAGTTATGCATTCCGCGAACCGGCTATGCCGCATATGGATACTACGGGTGTTCATTACACCGTACCTGCTTGCAACGAGACGACTGATTCGCTCGTATTTGTGCTCCGTTACACCAAGCAGCAAGGCAACTTGCATGTGGCGTTGAATGGGGCAGAACAAGCGGATACTATTATGGACAGAGTTCTCGAGTTGAATTACGACCGTGATACACTCGTTCAGATTGCTATCCCGAACCTCAAAGCCCACGGAGCAGTTGATACATTGCACGTTTGGTTCGATGGCGCGAATAGTTGCGACAAGACATACATCTTGCCTGCAGCACCGTTCTCACCGCGTATCACGAATGTCAAAGTAGATACTATCACTGATGTCACGTGCGGCAACGATAGCGTCACGCTCGTCGTTTCCTACCGCGTAGAGAACGGACAGAATGCTATCGCTACAATCGAGAGCAAGGATATACGCGTAACCCGTTCGGTAACCGATGGCCTCTATTCCGACACCCTCCGTAATGTTCCGCGTACGTATCCGGATAAGACGGATGACACCGTCATGGTATCTATACCTGCTACGTATTGCACAGCTGCGCAGATGGTTACATTCAATCAGGTTCCGCGTCCGGAACTGCTTGGCATCACGATTGCCGAAAGCCAAACATCGTGCGGTAGCCAGACGTATCCGCTGCAAGGTAGCGTTCGCTACATCAACGCGAGCGGTGTACCGCAGTTGTGGCTGGATGACGATGAACTCCAAGCGGTAGCCCTTACAGGCACTATCACGCACCAAGGCGATACAACCACCGTTGTCTTCTACACGGGCATCGATGTGCCTGCCGACGGCTACATGCATACGCTGCATCTCAAGGCGGACGGCACAACGGCTCAATGTCCGATCTCTACCACCTTCAAGGCGTTGCAGCAACCGCTCATCACAAGCGACATAGTTATCACGCAGCCAACCGCATATATCAGTTGCGGCGAGACCTATAGCGCTTCGGTAAGCATGAGTGTAATGCATGCTGATGGCAAGAAACTCTATGTGGCTTATCAGGATAGTACTATCGATCGCCTCGATAGCACGACCGTTGCCGCAGGTGCTACGCAAGCCCTTATCCCGCTCACGGGATTGCACGATGTAAGTGGCAGCAAGTCGCTCACCATCTACTTCGAAGATGAGTTGTACACTTGCTCAACCGCCAAATCGTTTGTAATGCCTGAGTTGAACAAGATCGAACCGTTCGACGTGATTACATCCGCCAACCCGTGCGGCACAGTGGATTACACGCTCAGCGGTACAGTGAAGTTCAACAACGCATTCGGCCTGGGCAACCTCATCGTTAAGTTCGATGATAAGCATGCAGACACTATCAGTATCACTAACCCGACTGATACCACGGCCGATTTCCGCATCGAGCACATGGATAGGGAGGGCAGAGAGATGCAACTCACGGCGTACTTCGCCGGTTGGCCGGATTGCGTGGTTGCTTCGAACATGTTTGACTCACCGAAGGTACCTGAGCTCTCGGCGGACATCACCGCTATTGACACCGTCTTCTGGTGCAGCAACAAGCAGTACAACATCACGCTCAGCATCACGGCTGCCAACCAGGTAGGCTCCTACACCGTGACGGATAGTATAGTCGGAGGATCGGTACGCACGTTTACGGATGTCGATACCTTCAGCATTGCTCTCCCGAACAGCAACGAGACGCACTACGTCATCGTTCGCTATCCGGCTACAGGCTGCGAGTTCCTCATCCCGGCAACAATCTTCGCTACGCCGTACGTCAAGCCCGAACCAGTCATCAGCCTCACGCCGATAGCGCGCCTGTGTAACAGCGAAACGGAGATCAATATCCCGCTCGTAATCGAGCAAGGCGATATCCATAAGGATAGCGTGACACTCACCTTGCTTGACAGCAAGGGTAATGATCTGCCCACCGGCAATCTGCTGCTCAGCGACAACCGCGATACCCTTTCGTTCACCTTGTTGTCCACGCCCGCTGCGGGCACATACACTGCCATCGTCGAAGCTAAGGATACCTTGGGCTGCGCCGACTTGGATTCCTTGCAGATAGAGTTTGCACAAGAAGGCGTAGTCTTCTCCAAGTGGACTGATGTGCTGCTTGTGGATAACGCCGAAGGCTTGTACACCGGTTACCAGTGGTATGAGAACGGTGTAGCTCTCGAAGGCAAGACCGAGCAGACGCTCTACTTGCCGGATGGTATGAACGGCACATATACTTGCCGACTCACTACCGAGGAAGGAATGATCTTCACTTGCGAGTACGCATTCAGCGATATACCTCGCTCGGCTGACAATCCGCCTTCGTCACCCAACCACATCACTGTACTGCCTAACCGCGTACATATGGGCGGTAGCGTCACGGTTCAGCAGTCCGAACTCGAATCGTTGCATCTCGTGCTCCTCAGCGCTACAGGTCAACGCATCGCTGAACTTACGCAAACCGAGAGCAAGCAACTCGTGGATATGCCGTCCGTTCAGGGCGTATATATGCTGCGAATTGAATCCTCAAGTGGCGTACAAGCAGTAAAGATTGTAGTATATTAATAGCAAAGTGACAAAAAATTTGCAAATATCAAAAATTTTTCGTAACTTTGTAGGCTTTTTGTAATGAAGTCCGATACGCAAATAATGAATGAGCTCGCCAAGAGCAGTAGTGCCCTTCGTCAGCTGACGCCTGAAGAGTCGTCAGCGATGAAGGAGGCATTGCTCGATATCTACCGTGACTTGGCAGCTCTGTGCCGGGCACATAACCTCACGCTCATGCTGTGCGGGGGTACGTGTCTGGGTGCTATCCGTCATCAGGGGTTCATCCCGTGGGACGACGATCTGGATGTGATGATGCCACGTCGCGATTACGATGCGCTCATTCGTCTGCTCGAGCAGGGGGCAATGGGCAGTAAGTACGAGTTCTCGTACCCCAACCCTCGCACCGACTCCAAGAATGTGTTCCTCAAGATCTTCAGGCGTAACAGCCGTGATGTAGAGATCTTCCACGAGAGCGCACCTTTCCCCAAAGGATTGTACATCGATGTGTTTGCCCTGGATGCAGTACCTGTGACGCGCCTTGGACAACTCTGCAAAGGATTTGTTGCCAACGCCCTGCAGTATTGCTCCATCCTTACGTCGTATGCTCAGTTCCCCTCCAAACTGTTGGAGCAGTATATGAGTGCTACGCCGGAGTCACGACGCAGGTATCGCTACAAGCGATTCCTGGGTAGCATACTGCGCATCGTACCTCATCGCAAATGGGTCTGGTGGTTCGACCATTGGGTCAGCAGCTCCGCCCCGGGGCACCCTATAGGTATACCTACAGGACGTATGTACTACAACGGTGAGATTTTTCCCGCTCAAGTGTACCTGCCTGCCAAACCTGCCACGTTCTGCGGCCTGACGTGCGCCGTGCCCAACGACACCGATACCTATCTGCGCAACCTCTACGGCGAGTATATGCAGCTGCCGCCCGAGCATAAGCGCGAACGGCACTTCATCGTCGATTTCCGGCTCCCCGATGACGCGCCATCCGCTGCAACCGCACAAAACGAATAGAATACATATTAACAACTATATGGCAAGAATATATTTATGCCTGGCTCATATGAGCGGCAAAGAACAGCAATTTATTCAGGAGGCATTCGATACGAACTGGGTAGTGCCTCTTGGTCCGAATGTCAATGGTTTTGAACAAGACCTCCGCACCTTCTGCGGCGGCGAGCGTCCTGTCGTTGCCTTGTGCAGCGGTACGGCGGCAGTGCACCTGGCACTCATCGCCTGCGGCGTGCAAGCCGGTGATGAGGTCTGTGTGCAGTCGTTCACCTTCTGCGCATCATCGCATCCTGTCACCTATCTGGGGGCAACACCTGTGTTCATCGATTCCGAACCCGACTCATGGAACATGGATCCCGCCTTGCTCGAGCAAGCTATCATCGAGCGTAAGCAGAAGACAGGTCGCTATCCCAAAGCTATCATTCCCGTAGCACTCTACGGTATGCCGTATCGTATTGAGGAGATCCTGGCTATCGGCCGTAAGTACAATATCCCCGTCATCGAGGATGCAGCCGAAGGTTTTGGCAGCCGCTACAAGGGTCAGGTACTCGGCACGTTCGGCCAGTACGGTGTGCTCTCCTTCAATGGCAATAAAATGATCACCACTTCCGGCGGCGGAGCACTCATCTGCCCCGACGAGACGGCACGCGAACGCATCATGTGGTACGCTACGCAGGCACGCGAAGCCTACCCCTATTACCAGCACGAAGCCATAGGTTACAACTACCGCCTATCGAACATCTGCGCAGGTATAGGTCGCGGACAGATGACCATCGTCGATGAGCATATACGTCATCATCAGCATATTGCCGACCTCTATCGCAAGGCGTTCGATGGCAGCCGCGGCGTGCTCTTCCACGACAATCCCAATGCCGATTACGATTCCAACTTCTGGCTATCAACCGTCACCGTCTCACCCGACATACATATAGCAGGCGAGGAGCATGCCTACGAGCAGGCAATTCAGGGTGCGGTAGGCGGTGCGGCAGGCGTAGTACATCAGGCGGCTACGTTGCGTACCGATTGCCAACCTAACGATAACATCGAGGCGTTGCGTATCGTCATGGATAAGGCCGGTATCGAAGCCCGACCGCTGTGGAAACCCATGCACAAGCAACCCGTATACCGCAACAACCCCGCGTATGTCAATGGCATAAGCGAGCAGCTGTTCGCTACAGGTCTATGCCTGCCAAGTGGACCGATGGTCAGCGATGAGGATGCAAAATACATCATCGATACCCTCTATGCCGCAATACGCTAATTCGATTCATCCATAAAGTACGACTAATGAAAAATATAGCAATCATCCTTGCCGGAGGTTCGGGTTCGCGCCTGGGCAATGAGACACCCAAACAGTTCCTGAAGGTGGCCGGTAAACAAGTCATCGAGCATACACTCGCAGTCTTCGACGGCGCAGCGCGTATTGATGAGATCTGTATCATCTCCCGCGTTGATTATGTTGAGGAGGTGGAGGCACTGGTCAACAAGAACCAGTTCACAAAGGTCAAGAAGATCCTTGTCGGCGGCAAGGAACGCTACGAATCGTCGCTCACCGCCATCCGTGCCTACACCGACGATAGTGATAACCTCATCTTCCATGATGCCGTGCGACCGCTCGTCAACGAACGCATCATCAACGATTGCATCGACGCGCTCGAGCATTACAATGCCGTGGATGTGGCAGTACCTACCACCGACACCGTCGTGGCTATCAACCCCGAGACAGGTTGCATCGAGTCGATCCCTAATCGTGCGGTGTTGCGTAACGGCCAGACACCTCAGTGTTTCAAGCGTGGTGTCATTCGCCGTGCGTACGAGCTGGCGCTCAACGACCCCAACTTCGTCACTACCGACGATTGCGGAACGGTCAAGCGCTACTTGCCCGACGAGCCCATATTCGTAGTCAACGGTGAGAACTTCAATATGAAGATCACCTATGTCGAAGACCTCTATCTGCTCGACCGGCTCTTCCAACTCCGTACGCTTCACGGCACCCAGAAGCGACTTGTGCCGCAAGCCGAGAAAGGATTGAGCAAGCGCGTCATCGTCGTCTTTGGCGGCTCGCAAGGCATAGGCTCAGAGATCGTACGTATTTGCAAGGAACATAAGTGCCGCGTCTATTCCTTCTCACGCACCAACGGCGTGGATGTTAACGATATGCAGGCGGTAGAGAAGGCGCTGCATGATGTCAACGAGGAGCAAGGGCGCATCGATGCCGTCATCAATACCGCCGGCGTGCTGATCCGCAAACCTCTCAACAACATGGAGGACGAAGATATAGTCGAATCCGTCAATACGAACCTCAATGGCGTAGTCAACGTAGCCCGTGCTTCGTTCCCCTACCTGCGCGAGTCACATGGCGCACTGCTGTTCTATACCTCCTCGTCCTACACCCGCGGGCGTATGTTCTACTCCCTCTATTCGGCCACCAAGGCGGCAATCGTCAACTTTACGCAGGCCATCGCCGACGAGTGGGGCGATTGTAACATCCGCGTCAACTGCATCAACCCTGAGCGCACCAAGACGCCCATGCGTATCCAGAACTTCGGCAACGAACCCGATGGCACGCTCCTCCCACCTGAGGATGTGGCCATCGCATCACTCAATGTCATCTTCTCTTCCGCTACCGGCGAAGTCATCGATGTCCGCCGCCACCGAGAGGAGTAAATCAATAGTACATCGTACATAATTAAATCGTACATAATATGGCTTTCTTCGGATTATTCGGAAACAAAACCAAACAAGAGACACTCGACAAGGGCTTGGAGAAATCCAACACCTCTGTCCTCAGCAAGATCAGTCACGCTATAGCAGGCCGCTCCACCATCGATGATGATGTGCTCGACGACCTCGAGGAGGCGCTCATCACCTCCGACGTAGGCGTGGAGACCACTCTGCGTATCATCGAGCGCATACAGGATCGTGTCAAGCGCGACAAGTATGTCGGCACTTCCGAACTCAACCGGATGCTCGTGGAAGAGACCTGCGCTCTCCTCGCCGAAAACAATCTGACTTCTGACAGCGATAGCGGTCTGACTTCTGCCAGCGGCAGCGATCCTTATGTGATTATGGTCGTCGGTGTCAACGGCGTCGGCAAAACGACCACCATCGGCAAGCTCGCTTACCTATACAAGCAAGCCGGCAAGAAGGTGTATCTCGGCGCTGCCGATACTTTCCGTGCTGCGGCTGTGGAGCAACTATGCATATGGGGCGAACGCGTTGGCGTGCCGGTCATCAAGCAGCAGCAAGGTTCCGATCCGGCTTCCGTAGCCTTCGATACCCTGCAATCCGCCAAAGCCAACGGCGCGGATGTGGTGCTCATCGATACCGCCGGACGACTGCATAACAAGATCAACCTCATGCACGAGCTCACGAAGATCAAGAACGTGATGCAGAAGGTTGTTCCCGGTGCGCCGCACGACGTGATGCTCGTACTCGACGGCTCAACAGGCCAGAATGCCTTCGAGCAGGCCAAGCAGTTCACTGCTGCCACACAGGTCAGTTCGCTCGCTATCACCAAGCTCGACGGCACAGCCAAGGGTGGAGTGGTGCTCGGTATCTCCGACCAGTTCAAGATCCCTGTACGTTACATCGGCCTCGGCGAACAGATGACCGATCTCCAACCCTTCAACGCCGAGCAGTTCGTCAAAACCCTGTTACATAATTAGACTGCTGCGCTGAAAGAATAAAGACCGTTTCACTGAAAGAATAAAGACTATTTAGGCTTTTGACTTTCGACTTTTGACTTTCGACTAAAAATGAACTTACTCAAGAATCCCTGGATTGAAACCCCCGGCTACAACTGCTTCGGTTGCAGCCCGAACAACCCCATCGGCACGCGGATGCGTTTCTATGAGGATGGCGACAGCATTGTCAGCTTCTGGCACCCCACGCAGAATCATCAGTCCTGGCTCAACACCCTGCATGGCGGCATACAAGCCGTGCTCCTGGATGAGGTCTGCGGCTGGGTAGTCTTCCACAAACTTCAAACAGCCGGCGTGACCGCCAAGATGGAAACGCGTTACCACAAACCTGTCAGCACGCTCTATCCCTACATCGAGCTCCGCGCCTACCTGCAAGAGATGCGCCGCAACGTGGCTTACGTGCATGGCGAGATCCGTGCACCGGGCACCAAGAACGATGACGGATTGTTCACACCGGGCGAGGTGCTCTGCGAATGTACATGCACCTATTTCACCTTCCCACAGGAGAAAGCCGCGGCGGAGATGATGTATATCCCCTCCACCATCGACCCCACTGATGTCTCCCGCGACCAGGCAACGCAAGCAGTTTAATCTTTGAAAATATATCGCGTATGAAACGTTTTTTCGGTATCTTAACCATCGCCCTATTGTTGGTAGGTTGTCAGCGTGAAGACAAATCCGCCAAACTTATTGAGGAATACCAAGCTCTCAGCGATCGTGTTGAGCAGGAATACGAACAGGCTGCAACGCCGCAAGTTGCCGACTCACTCGTAACCGCCTACATCGAGCAGGCGTTTGCCATGCAGCAGGCACTGCCCGAGTCGGAGGCTGCTTACTTCATTCTGGCGGATCTGTACTATCTGCTCGAGCCCGCCCAGAAAGCCCAAGCCTTCGCTGTGCTGAACATCGATAGTCTGGATGTACACGGACTCAAGCGGCAATACGATGCGTTCCAGGCCGAGCAACGCACAGCGGTAGGAAATCCGCTTACCGATTTTACAGGTGTGTTGCCTAACGGTAACGAGGCTTCGCTGATTCAATACAGCTTACGTGCTGAGTATATGCTTGTGGATTTCTGGGCAAGTTGGTGCGGCCCTTGCCGCCGTTCGATGCCCGGACTCAAAGAGCTGTATTCCAAGCATCACGACCGCCTGCTTATCCTGGGCGTATCGGTTGACAAGGACGAGCAAGCCTGGCTGCAAGCCGTCAACGACCTGGAACTCACATGGCCGCAAATACGCGACAATAACGGAGAGGGTGCCAATGCATACGGCATAATAGCTATTCCTCACACCGTTCTGATCGCAAGCGACGGTACAATCCTCGCGCACAATCCCTCTCACGAAGAAATAGAATCAATCCTTCAATGAAACTGACCGAAGTTATTGCTGCCATCCAACCCCAAGAGGTAATTGGCAACCCTGCCAACCAAGAGGTCAACTACCTGCTTACCGACAGTCGTCAACTCGGCTCGTCGCAAGCCCCTGACCCCGCCACCACACTTTTCTTTGCGCTTCGCACTGCAAAGAATGATGGTGCGCATTATATCCCCGACCTATACAAGCAAGGCGTACGCCTGTTTGTCGTCAATACTAAGTCTTTTGTCTTTGAACGGAGTGGTCTTTTGTCTTTGAGCGAAGCGGTCTACCTCCTCGTCGAAGACACTCTCGCAGCCCTGCAGCAACTCGCGGCCTATAAGCGTTCGCTGTATAACGTTCCCGTCATCGGTATCACCGGCAGCAATGGCAAGACGGTCGTCAAGGAGTGGCTCTACGAGTTGTTGAAGGACGACTACCGCATCGTTCGTTCCCCAAAATCCTACAACTCGCAGATAGGTGTGCCGCTCTCTGTATGGCAGATGAACGACGATACCCAGCTTGCTATCTTCGAGGCAGGCATATCGATGCCCGGCGAGATGCAACGACTCGAACCAATCATCCGGCCTACGTTGGGCGTGATAACTTATATAGGCGAGGAGCATGGTGAGAACTTCGCCAACCTCGAGGACAAACGTGCAGAGAAAATGAAACTCTTTGCACATTGCCAACAGGTAATAGAAGACCCCACGCACCAGAATGTGCGCACCTGCGCTGCGGTGATGCGTGCTTTGGGCTACGACGAGGATACCATCTCCCATCGTATATTACATCAGACGCATGAGACGGTGATGCGCGTCAATCTCAGTGCTCTGGTCGATAATGTCCGTTACTTCCGCTCGCTCTTGAAGCCAACCACCAAGCTGACCTGTATGGTCAAAGCCTTTGCCTACGGTGCAGGTAGCCTGGAGGTAAGCAAAGCTTTGCAAGCGGCCAAAGTAGCCGACTACCTCGCTGTAGCTGTAGCCGACGAAGGAGTAGAACTTCGTCGCGCAGGTATCACTCTGCCTATCATCATTATGGATCCCGAGGTCGCTGCCATGAACCTTATCCTCGAGAACAACCTTGAGCCGAACGTCTATTCGTTTGCCTCACTCGAGCAGGTCATCACCGCTGCGGCTGAGAAAGGCCTTGAAGATTACCCCATACATATCAAGATCGACTCCGGCATGCATCGCCTCGGCTTCTACGAGGAAGATATGCCGCGACTCATTGAGCGCCTCAACAGCCAGCATGTCGTGCGCGTGCGTTCTGTATTCTCGCACCTGGCGGGCAGCGACGAAGCACAATTCGATGCCTTCACCATGGAGCAGATACATTACTTCAAGCACTGCGCCGATACCTTGCAAGACAAGCTCGACTATCCTATCATCCGACATATATGCAACTCTGCAGGCATCGAACGTTTCACGCCGTATCAATTTGACATGTGCCGCCTGGGCATCGGCCTGTACGGCATATCGTTCAACGAAGCCAAACTGCGTAATGTCTGCTCGCTGCTTACCACTATCCTTTCTGTTAAAACCGTCAAGGCCGGTGAGACCATCGGTTACGGACGACACACCACCCTCACTACCGACCGGCAGATTGCCGTTATACCTATCGGTTATGCCGACGGTTTCGATCGCCGTTTCTCGAACTATGGCGGAGAGGTTATTGTCCGCGGACAACGTTGTCCCGTGGTGGGTAATGTATGTATGGATCAGGCGATGGTGGATGTCACGGGAACTGATGCGCATGTCGGCGACTCTGTTGAGGTATTCGGCGAGCGACTGCCCTTGCAAGAGCTCTCCGATCGCCTCGGCACTATCCCCTACGAAGTCCTCACCTCTGTCTCCCGTCGCGTTCAAAGAGTGTACTACTACGAATAGTTGTTGACTAATATGATTCATTGTGAAGACATAACCATTGGCTACGGCAGCCGCGTCATCCAGCGCGACTTGACCTTCACGCTGGCAGACGGCACGATGACTGCACTGCTCGGTGCCAACGGTTGTGGCAAATCCACGTTGCTTCGTACCCTCGCCGGTCTTCAACCTGCCCTCAGCGGCTCATTTAGTCTTTTGTCTTTGAGCGGCAGCGGTCTTTCGTCTTTGAGCGAGCAAAGCGAGCGGTCTAAACTCCTCGCCCTCGTCCTAACTGAACGCATCAGCGTCGAGAGTGCTACGGTCACGGATGTTGTGGCCATGGGGCGATACCCCTACACCTCGTTCCTCGGCACGCTCACGGCTGCTGATCGACGTATCGTCCGCGAAGCCATGGAGCAGGTAGGCGTAGCCGATCTCGCCGATACCTATTACAACGACCACTCTGATGGCGAGAAACAACGCATCCTCATTGCCAAAGCTCTGGCGCAACAGACCCCGGTCATCCTACTCGACGAACCCACGGCTCATCTCGATCTCCCTTCGCGCATCCGCACGCTCAACCTGTTGCGCGATATTGCCCACAATCAAGGCAAGACAATCCTCATCTCTACCCACGAACTGGATCTCGCCTTGCGCTCAGCTGACAATATTCTGCTCATGTTCCCGCCCCTGCAAGGCTGCGTGCTCGACACCCCCGACCATCTGCACACCACCGATGCCTTCACCCGCGCCTTCGGCATGAACATCAATTATTAAATCGTACATTGTTGCAATGCTTCTCAAGGAACTACATATCATCGGATTCAAGAACATCCAGGAGACCTCTCTTACCTTTGCCGACAAACTCAACTGTTTTGTCGGAAACAACGGTCAGGGCAAGACCAACCTCCTCGATGCCATTTATTATCTGAGCTTTACCAAGTCCGCCTTCAACCCTATTGATTCGCAAAATATCCGCCACGATTCGGACTTTGCCATGATACAAGGGGTGTATGTTCC
Organism: uncultured Bacteroidales bacterium; assembly: GCA_902798965.1. Classification (GTDB taxonomy): domain Bacteria; phylum Bacteroidota; class Bacteroidia; order Bacteroidales; family Paludibacteraceae; genus Colicola. The sequence goes on from CADBYS010000013.1 coordinate 23,201, forward strand.
TTTCAGCAACAACACCGGGGTCATATCGGGGTCAAATGCTGAGCAAGACGTGGTAGAACCCTTATCTATAACGTGTTCCATCAAGCGCGGCGCAAAGAAGCAATTCCGCTGTGGCAAGAAGGATTACCAGCGCCTGATTGATCATATTGGTCGTATTCCTCTGGTCATGGTTTCGCCCGAAGATAACCAACTCATCGCCGAAGGCAGTGACGAGCGTCGCCGGTTCCTGGATATCATCATCGGGCAGACCGACCGCGCCTACCTCGAGCACCTCAGCCTGTACAATGCCCTCGTCAAGCAGCGCAATGCCCTGCTCAAGCAATACAGCGAAGCACCATCCGTACCTGACGACCTCTTTGAGGTGCTCGAGATGCAGATGGTGCCCCATGCGTCGTATATCTTTGCCCGCCGCGAGGAGTTTGTTAAGGCGTTCATACCCGTCTTTGCCGATCTGTACAAGACCATCGCCTTGGTGGAGGAGCAGCCGCAACTCACCTACCGCTCACAACTGCACGACCGTGACCTACTGCAATCCCTCGCCAACACCCGCCGACGCGATTTGATCCTCGGCTGGACTTCCCAAGGCATCCATAAGGATGAACTGGAGATGCAATTGGGCGACTATCCCTTGCGCCGCGTAGGTAGCCAAGGGCAGCAAAAGACGTACCTCATCGCCCTCAAACTCGCTCAAGCGCTATACTTAAGCGAACAATCGGTCAAGCCGATTCTCCTCCTCGATGACATATTCGACAAACTCGACTCCACGCGCGTGGCGCGTATAGTAGATATGGTACGTAGCGACCGATTCGGTCAGATCTTCCTAACCGATACCGATCGCCAGCACCTCACGGATATTGTTCAGCCCTACGGCTCAAGCAAAGTGTTCTATGTCAGCGGCGGAGATTTCCGCGCCGGATAAGATAATTAGTCGTTCTACTACGTTCCTCAGTTCGCGGATGTTCCCAGGCCAGTGACGCGCCTGCAATGCTTTGATCGCCTCTTTGTCGAAGCGCTTCACTGCCCAGCCTTGCTCCTCGCATATCTGTTGGGTAAAGAACTCCACCAGTTCAGGTATATCTTCTTTCCTGTCATCCAACGCCGGTACATGAATAGGTATAACGTTCAAGCGATGGAACAGGTCTTCGCGGAACGTGCCTTTTTCTATCTCTTTGTGCAGGTCTTTGTTCGTGGCGGCAATCACGCGCACGTTCACTTCAATGGGTTTGTCGCTACCCACGCGCGTCACTTCTCCTTCTTGCAGGGCGCGCAGCACTTTTGTCTGTGCTGCCAGACTCATATCGCCTATCTCGTCCAGGAACAATGTACCGCCGTTAGCCTGCTCGAACTTGCCGGCACGGTCTTTCACCGCGCCTGTAAATGATCCTTTGGTGTGACCGAACAGCTCGCTTTCAATCAATTCTGAGGGAATAGCCGCACAGTTACAGGTCACCAGCGGCATATCGGCTCTATGGCTTTGTTCAAATATCATCCGTGCCACAACCTCCTTACCTGTTCCGTTTTCGCCGGTAATCAGCACGCGCGCCTCTGTCGGAGCTACCTTGGCTATCATCTCACGTACCGACTCTATCGCCTTGCTCGTACCGATCATCTGGTACTTGCTGTTCACCTTCTTTTTCAGTGCTACGGTCTCGCTCCGCAGTGCCTTCGCCTCATGGCGCAGCTGCTTGCTGTCGATGCCGTGTTTGGTGGTAACCAGCAAACGGTTCAAGTCCAGCGGCTTTTCCAGAAAGTCGTACGCACCCTGCTTGATGCACTCCACAGCTGTCTCGATGTTCCCATGACCGGAAATCATCACCACAGGCACGTCGGCACAGTTACTCTCCGGCTGTTTCAATGCTGCCAACAGCTCCGTGCCATCCATCTGAGGCATCTTTACATCCGAATAGATCAGATCGTAACTTCCTGCCTGAGCCATCTCCACACCCTGAGCACCATTTTCGGCTACGTCAACCTTGTAACCTTCGAACTCTAACGTCTCTTTTAGGATATTTCTTATCGCTCTTTCGTCGTCAATAACTAAGATTTTTGCCATATTTGGTTAAAAAATGAAGATTTTTCACTAAAAACGCAACAAAGTTACAAAAAAATTTTGAAATTTGCAAAAAAAGTTGTATCTTTGCACCGAGTTATGGCGTGTGGTGAATTTTATTTCACCTGCTCATTACAAAATAACGAAAACAATTAACAAAATATTCAATCTTTATTAACCAAAATCATGAAAAAATTTTTATCACTCTGCGCAGCTTTTGTTTGCGCATGCACAATGTCTGCCGGTGTAGTTACTTTCTTGCCGGCTGATTTTGCCAATCAAGGTACAGCTAATACTGGTAGTCCTGTATCGTTGACCAAGAACGATGTAACGGTAGCTTGTTCCAAGGCTTATGGCGCATCGGAGTCTCTCCGCTGCTACAAGAACTCGCAACTCACCATCAGTTCAACATCTACCATTCAGAAGATTAACTTCGAGTTCGCCGCAGCGGATAAGACCGGTGGTTTGGATGCAGAAATCGTTGTAAATGCATTGTCATGGCAAGTTGATACGCTTCCTTCGCAGGCTCGTCTGTCGAAGATTGCTGTAACCATCGATGCTGAGGTTATTCAGGTGCCTGTTGACACGATCACTGTTTCGCAAGCCTTGGCTCGCTTGGCTGATCCTGAGGGCAACAAAGGTGAGTGCTATGTGAAAGGTAAAGTGCTGAGCATCATTACTTCGAACGTAGAAACCTATGGAAATATTTCCTATTGGATGGCTGATACAGAGAACCCCACAGACTCTCTGCAAGCTTATCGCATGAAAGGTGCTGACAATACAGCTTATCCCAACGCTGCTGCTATTGAATTCGTTGAGGGTGACGAGATCCTCGTTTACGCAGCAGGTTTGGCTATGTACCATAACAACAATACTAACCAGGATATCCCCGAGTTGAACACCGGTTACTATGTACGCACCATCCGTGGCGCTGATATCGTTAACATCGATTGGAGTGTAGGTAACGCTTATCGCTCGACAGGTAAGTGGGCTCTCGAAATCGAGAAGGTTGCTGGTCAGGCTGCCAATGTGCTTCGTCTTGAGTTCAGTAGCGATAAAGAGACCTCCATTGCCGGTTATCACACTTTGGAGACAGGTTCGGCTATTACTCTTGAAGGTACGAATACTGCTGTCACCGGTTCGGTTAAGCTCACATTCAAAGAGGTTAACACGAATGGTCTGAATGTATATACTGTTTTGGCTTCAGCAGTTGCCGGCGAAAAAGCTTATCGCTTGAGCAAAGACATTGAGTTCTACGCTTCGAATGCCGATGGTGACGAGATAGTTCTGATCGGTGACCGTCCCTTCGTTCCGAAGGATGGCGATACCATCACTTGCGCACAAGCTCGCGAATATACTCTCTCGCTCGGTTCCGGCGAAAGTTCTACGGCTACGGTAACCGTTCGCGGATTCGTTACCGACATGTTCGACAATGGCGTAACCTTCTGGATGGATGACAAGCAAGGTTCGGAGAAGACCATTGAGGCTTACTCGTGCACAATGCCTGCAGGCGTAAGTGTAATAAATGGTACAGAGGTATTTGTAACCGGTAAACTCAAAAACTATGGTGGTACTACTCCCGAGATCGATCACGGTGCAGTTACCGTTATCAGCGGTGCTGGTGAACTGACCATCATCTCTGTAAACGTTTCTGAGGCTGTGGCTGCTTGTCAGGCTCTGGAGCAGAACAAAGTTTCTGCTGAGACCTACGCTATCACCGGCTACATCACGGAAATTGCTTATGAGTATAGCGCGGAGTATGGCAACATCTCATTCTGGATGAGCGACAACCTCAACGACAACGGTCAGGTATTCCAGGCTTATCGTGCTAAATGTGAGGCATCGATCGCAGATAAACTCGTGCCGGGTGCAAAGGTGAAAGTTACCGATAAACTCAAACATTTCCACCAGGATGCTACCGAAGGTGAAAATCCCAAACCCGAACGTACGGTTTATGAGACCAACGGTGGTGGTACGGTTGAACTTATCGCAGGTGCCGGCGTTGAGGATATCTTTACAAACGCTCCCGCCGTTAAGGTTCTGGAGAACGGTCAGATCTACATCATCCGTGGTGGTGTACGCTACAACCTCCAAGGCCAAATAGCCGAGTAAGCATATCAACTATGCAAAATAAAACAAAAAAGCCGCCTTCGGGTGGCTTTTTTGCTGTAATATTTGTAAATTTCAAAAATTATTCGTATCTTTGCAATCCCAATATAATTTTGGATAATTTTGGGTAATTTTTGACCGAAAAGTTCATTGTAATTAGTTTAATTCGCTTAATTCGTGAACAGAAAAGAAATCATTGACAGAAATCACAACTAACAACATATTTCGTCTTGGCAGGCAGTTGTGAGCGTGCCGGACATAAACATTTGTACGTTTATAACAATATGGTAAAAATCACTTTCCCCGACAATTCTGTTCGGGAGTTCCAAGACGGTATCACCCCGTATGAGGTAGCCGCAAGTATCTCTTCACGTCTCGCGCAAGACATCCTTTGCGCAAGTATCAAATCCCTTGAACCCGAAGCTGAGTGGACTATCGTCGAGCTCAATCACCCCATACAGGCGGATGCATGTATTCGTCTGCACAAGTGGGACGACTCCGAGGCAAAGCACGCCTTCTGGCACACGTCCTCCCACCTTATGGCGGAAGCCCTGCAAGAGCTCTACCCGGGCATCCAGTTCGGTATAGGTCCGGCTATAGAGAACGGATTCTATTACGATGTTCTCCCCGCCGAAGGACAGGTGATCAAAGAGAGCGACTTCCCCCAGATCGAGGCGAAGGTTGCCGAGCTCCGCGCAAAGAAAGAGCAGCTCGTCAAGTCGTCCATCGCCAAAGCCGACGCACTCAAAGCCTTCGGCGACAAGGGTCAGTCCTACAAGTGCGAACTCATCAGCGAACTTGAGGACGGACACATCTCCACCTACACCCAGGGAAACTTCACCGACCTGTGCAAAGGCCCGCACCTCGTCAGTACCGAGCCTATCAAGGCATTCAAGGTGCTCAGCTGCGCTGCCGCCTATTGGCGTGGTGACGCTTCGCGTCCGATGATGACACGTATCTACGGTATCTCCTTCCCCAAGAAAGCCATGCTCGATGAGTACCTGGCGCTGCTCGAGGAAGCCAAGAAACGTGACCACCGCAAGATCGGCAAAGAGATGGAGCTTTTCATGTTCAGCGACATGATCGGCAAAGGTCTGCCGGTTTGGCTGCCGAAGGGTACTGCCCTGCGTCTGCGCCTCGAGGATTTCCTCAAGCGCATCCAGAAGCGCTACGGCTACCAGCAGGTTATCACCCCGCATATCGGCTCCAAGCAGCTCTACGTCACCTCAGGCCACTGGGATCACTATGGCAAGGACTCCTTCCAGCCTATCACCACGCCCGAGGAAGGCGAGGTATATATGCTCAAGCCGATGAACTGCCCGCACCACTGTATGATCTTCAAGAATCAGCCGCGCTCCTACAAGGAACTTCCGTTCCGCTGCGCCGAGTTCGGTACGGTATATCGCTACGAGCAGTCGGGTGAGCTCCACGGCCTCACGCGCGTGCGTTCCTTTACTCAGGATGACGCACATATCTTCTGCCGCCCCGACCAGGTGAAGGACGAGTTCATTCGCGTAATGGAGATCATCGAGATCATCTTCAAGGCACTCGACTTCCAAAACTTCGAGGCACAGATCAGTCTGCGTGACCCCAAGAACACCACGAAGTACGTCGGCTCCGACGAGGTGTGGGAGAAAGCCGAGCAAGCCATCATCGAAGCCTGCAAGGAGAAAAACCTCCCTGCACGCGTCGAGTACGGCGAGGCTGCGTTCTATGGCCCGAAACTCGACTTCATGGTTAAGGATGCCATCGGTCGCCGCTGGCAGCTCGGTACCATCCAGGTGGACTACAACCTGCCCGAACGTTTCGGACTCGAATATGTAGGCGAGGACAACCAGAAGCATCGCCCCGTAATGATCCACCGCGCACCGTTCGGCTCCATGGAGCGCTTCGTAGCCGTGCTCATCGAGCACACTGCCGGTAAGTTCCCGCTCTGGCTCACGCCCGACCAGTGCATCGTGCTGCCTATCTCCGAGAAGAGCAACGAGTACGCTCATAAGGTTCAGGAGATCCTCGAGGCACAGGAGGTTCGTACCCTGGTTGACGACCGCAACGAGAAACTTGGCCGTAAGATCCGCGACAACGAGATGAAACATATTCCGTTCATGCTCGTTGTGGGCGAGAAGGAAGCCGAGCAAGGCCTCGTCAGCGTTCGCGTACAAGGCGCTGAGGACAAGGGTCAGATGACCATTCAGGAGTTCGCCGACCTCGTCAAGTCCACCGTTGCCGCACAGATGGCTGCCTACTAAGATAGCAATACGAAGGTGAGACCTACGTACTCCATTATCATCCCGCATCACGGCTCAAACGAAATGCTTGAGTCGGGATTGCGGTCGATACCCGCGCGCGAAGATATACAGGTGCTGGTCATCGATGATACGGAGGGTAGGGGTGCGGGTTATGCCCGCAATATCGGTCTCGACCGCGCGCAGGGCAAGTGGCTGCTGTTCATGGACGATGACGACAACTTCACCCCCGAAGCCTTCCCGGCCTTCGATCGCTTTGCCGACTCCGATTACGATCTCATCTATTTCTATTCCACCAGCCGTTTCACGGATACAGGCCAACCCGCCGACCGCCACACGCATCTTTCCCGCTTGCTCGATAACTACCGCCGCCAGCCCTCCGAAGTTACCGAAGGCTGGCTGCGCTACAACTACAACGAGCCCTGCGCGAAAATGATTCGCCGGTCGATAGTGGTGGATAACGCTATCCGCTTCGAGAACACGCGCTGGGGCAACGATGTGCATTTCTCTACGGCGGTAGGCTTCTATGCCCGCACCATTGCCGTGGATTCTGCCGTTGTGTATAGCATCAATGTTGTGTACGGCAGTTTGGTACATCAGCATAACCTCGAGGCACGGCGTTGCCGCTACGAGGTTATTCTGCGCAACAATCAGTACTTGCGCTCGCTCGGCAAACCCGAGTTCCAGGTGTCGGTCATGTATTCCCTGAGGCGTGCGCTGCGTTACGGCCCGAAGGCGTTCATCGAATTTATCCGCCTGGGCAGGCAGTATGGTCAGGACTTCACCATCGGTTGGCGCACCTGGCTCACCAGCGCCTGGCGAACCCTTCGCCACGGCGATTACCGCGGACGCGAACGATACATCAGCCATGACTAACCGGTTCGTCAGATATCAGCAGGCCTTGCTTTGGCAGGGCGATACCACGCCTACCGAAGCCATGGCGCGACAAGCCTTGCGCGATCAGGGTGGGTTGTTCGCCCGCTGGACATCGCATCACGACTGCCCGCAGCCTACTGCCTGGTGGTACTGCGTCAAGGAGCAGTTCACGCCGCTCGACAGTTACTCCGCCAAGCAGCGCTACCGTATACGCCGCGGATTGCAGAATTGCCGCATCCTACCGCTCACTACCGAGCAGCTCCAACCCTACCACGAGGCGATCTACAGCCTGCTGTGTGAGAGTTTTGCCGACTATCCGGCGAGTTATCGCCCCAACTATACCCGCAGCGACTTCCTCAAGCAACTCGAGCAGATGAAGGCGAACCATGCGGATTGTTTCCTGGCATTCACGGCGGACAACGAGCTTTGTGCTTTCTGCTATTGCGAGGTGGTGGACGACGTAGCATGGCTGCGGCAGGTCAAGGTGCCCACACGCCTCTTGCCTACCGAGGTCAATGCCGCTCTGGCATTCACCGTCACTCGCTTCTACCTCGAGCAACAGCGCGTGCGCTATATTTGCGACGGCGAGCGCAATATCCGCCATGCTACAGGTTATCAGGATTTTCTGGTGCGCGTCATCGGTTTCCGCTACGCATATTGCCGGCTGCACGTGGTTTATGCCGCGTGGCTCAAGCCGCTCGTCAGCGTCCTCTATCCCTTCCGCTCGCTCTTCGAGCGCTTGGGACAACGCAGCAAACTCTGCTTTAACATCAGCAGCCTGCTGCAACAACATACCATTGTCAAAAGTTTTTATTGATTCAGTATGATAACATTTCTTATAGCACTTGTAGTGCTTGTCATTGGTTTTGTGCTGTATGGCACATTTGTGGAGAAGGTGTTCGGCATCGACCCCAAAGCCGAAACACCCGCCATCACCAAGAACGACGGTGTGGACTTCGTGCCGATGTCCGGATGGCGTATCTTCCTCGTTCAGTTCCTCAATATCGCGGGTCTCGGACCTATCTTCGGTGCCATCATGGGTATCTTTTTCGGCCCGTCGGCGTTCCTGTGGATCGTGTTCGGTACGATCTTCGCCGGTGGTGTGCACGACTACCTGAGCGGTATGCTCTCGCTTCGAAAAGGCGGTGTTTCTCTGCCCGAGATCGTCGGCAGTGAGTTAGGTTCGGGTGTGCGCGTGTTCATGCGCGTGCTTTCGCTCGTCTTGCTGCTGTTGCTTACCACCACCTTCCTCAGTGGTCCCGCTACCTTGCTCCAGGGGCTTGCTCCGTTGCACGCAATGCCTTTCCAGGGACGCTCGCTGCCTATCATATGGGTGCTGATCATCTTCGCCTACTATGCCTTGGCTACGGTGCTGCCTGTTGATAAACTCATCGGCCGTTTCTATCCTATCTTCGGTGGTATGCTGCTGTTCATGGGTGTGGGCATCATGATCGTGATGCTCGGTTGGCACGGCTCGGAGATGCCCGAACTCACCGATGGCCTCTACAACCGCAAAGCCGACGGTCTGCCTATCTTCCCGATGATGTTCGTCAGCATCGCCTGCGGCGCTATATCGGGCTTCCACGGCACGCAGTCGCCTATCATGTCCCGCTGCCTGACCAACGAACGCCAAGGCCGCTGGATCTTCTACGGCGCAATGGTTGCCGAAGGTATCCTCGCGCTTATCTGGGCTGCGGCTGCCGGCACGTTCTTTGCCGACCCCGAACAGGGCTTGTACGGCATTGATGGCCTCCAGGCGTTTGCTGCACAGCACAAAGGGGAGAACATCGCTGCCCTGATCGTTGATGTCGTTTCCCGCTCATGGCTGGGTAGGGTAGGTGGCATTCTTGCTATCATCGGTGTGATTGCTGCGCCTATCACCTCGGGCGACACCGCGCTGCGCTCCGCACGACTCATCGTAGCCGACTTCCTCCATATCGACCAGAAACCCCGCATGAAGCGTCTCATGATCGCTTTCCCGCTCTTCCTCTGCGTGTTCGGAATGGTGTTTGTCAACTTCGATATCGTTTGGCGTTACTTCTCCTGGACGAATCAGACGCTTGCCGTCTTCACCCTCTGGGCAGGTACGGTTTGGCTGTACAAGAACGGCGCTCGCAAGTACGGATATCTGATTGCATTGATTCCCGCGCTGTTCATGACCATGGTTAGCTCCAGTTATATCCTCATTGCTCCCGAAGGATTGCACCTGCCCGAAGCCTATCGCTGGATAGGTTATCTTGTGGCTACAGTCATCACCGTTTCCCTGCTCTGTGGATTTATCGTTTGGACAAAAAAGTCTGCGCAAGCAAAGTAACTTTGCGTGCTGAAATGAGAAACTCCATCTTCTATATAGTTCTGGCAAGCCTGCTTCTGGCAGGCTGCCGTCATGATGAGCCTGTTCTGCCGCCCGAAGAGGAAAAGCACGGCGATACCTTGCGTACCTCTGTTGTCGGGATGTATCTGCTCAACGAGGGCAACATGGGTTCCAACAAATCCACGCTCGACTATTACGATTACCAAACGGCCACCTACCGCCGTAACATCTACGCCGAGGCGAACCCCACGGTGGCTAAGGAACTTGGTGACGTGGGCAATGATCTGCAGATATACGGCAGCCGACTTTATGCCGTTATCAACTGCTCGAACAAGATAGAGGTAATGGATGCACGCACGTGCAAGCGAATTGGTCAAGTGGATATCCCCAACTGCCGGTACATAACCTTCCAGGGGCAATATGCCTATGTCACTTCCTATGCAGGTCCGGTGTCGGTTGACGCCTCGCACGCGCAGATAGGTTATGTGGCGCGCATCGATACCGCTACGCTGCAGATCATCGACCGGTGTCTGGTCGGCTACCAGCCCGATGGACTGGCGATAGTGGGCAATAAGATGTACGTGGCGAATTCCGGCGGTTATATGGTTCCGAACTACGAGAACACGCTGAGCGTGATTGACTTGACCACCTTCACGGAGACCGGTCGCATACCTGTGGCGATCAATCTGCATCAGGTGCGTAAGGATAGTCATGACCGGCTGTGGGTCACCTCGCGGGGCGATTATTTCAATACCCCTTCGCGGCTGTACTGTGTGGATACAAGTACGGATCAGGTCATCGACTCGGTGATGGTGCCCGTGTCGGATATCGATATAGTCGGCGACTCACTGTATCTGTGCGCCACGGAGTGGAGTTATGTCACCATGCGCGATTCCGTCACCTATGGCATAGTGGATGTTGTCACACGCCGGATGGTCAACGACCATTTCGTGACGGATGGCACGGCGGCTGATATCACCAAGCCCTACTGCATCAAGGTGCATCCTATTACGCGTGACGTATATATCACTGATGCCAAGAACTACGTCACGCCCGGCATGTTACACTGCTACAGCCCGCAAGGCCAACTGCAATGGTCGGTGCGCACCGGCGATATCCCTGCGCATATCGCCTTCCTGTATTTGTTCACGAATTAAGCGAAATAATCGTTCGAGTGAAACGAGATAAGAATTAAACGAACGCATCGATCAATCAGCAGTGCACTGCTGCCCAAGAACCGTGTAGGTGTTAGTATTACGCTGAATATATACCAGCCCGTTGCGTAGGATTTTCCTGGCAGCGGGTTGTTTGTTGGAGGTAGTGCTGTCGGTCGGGACGTTCACAGATTTCCATTGGGCGCTCAGGGCGGGTGCTGACCAGTTGCCGCGGTCATCGGCGGCAAAGGCGGCGTAGTAATACACATCGCCCACTTGCGCCGAAGCATCCATGCAGGTCTCGGCAGTGCCGCGATAGATCTCCGTGCCGTCGGTAGGAGAAGTCGGGAACTCGTTGTCCTTGCGGACGATGACCGTCTGTGCATAGTCCGGTGCGGGATAAATATCGCCGGTGAGATGCAGGTCATCAATCCAGAACGTACCGGATACGGTGTTTCCGGTAGAGACACCGAACGAGAGGCGCACTATACCTTCGCACTGGTTGTGGTCATCGGTGTTAGTGTACCATTCGAAAGCCTGCAAGCTGCGCAAATCGAGGGTGATTTCCTGCCATGTGCTCTGCGAGAGGTTGATGCTTTCGGTGTACCACCAGTCTTCATGATTGGCGGACATGTTCTTGCAGACAATACGAAGGTCGGTAGAAGTGCCGTTACCCTTGAGGCGAAACGTAAGGATGGGGGTGAGGTGCATGTCTGCGGGTGCTGTGAAGACATATTCCGCCGCGGCAGTTGCCCAGGCTTTGGTGAGGGTGTAATCGCATTGCAGCGCACCGTCAGCGAGGCTGAGGCTCATGAGTGCCCCCTCTTCAATGCTCCTGATCACAGGCGTGATGCCGGTACTGAAGTCCGTGAGCAGTTCGTCCAAGTGCACGAGGTGCGTGGGATTGAGCCACGTGAGTTGGTAATGACCGTCTTGCTTGTAGCCGCCAAGAGCCGTAGGAGCGGGCGGAGGGGTAAGATCTTCGAGCAGGTTGACGACGGGTTTGTTCGTACACATATACGTTTGCCCGCCGGAAGTAACGACTGCGTAGAGGTAATATTTGCCTTTGGGCATAACCGAACGCGTGTGCCACATGTATTTCTCAGCCGTACCCGTGAGGTTGGTGACGATAGGTGTCAAGCCGGTGATGTCGGTGGCATCGGGTGTCTGCCCGCAGTAGAGAGAGACGGTAGCATCGCCGACGGGATCAAATGTGAACCAGCGAAGCAGAATCGAATCTTCGGCATTGACTTCGGTAGCCGGCACGGTGAAGTTGACGGCAGGGGTTACCACTTCGCCATCGTGGAGGAACGTATAGGTGTAGAAGGGGTTGCCGACAGAGTCGTAGGCGGTGAGGGCGATCGATGAAGCGTCAGCCGCCATATCAAGCGTCGAGAAACAGGAAACCTGCCTATAGAACATCGAGTAGCGGTAGTCCTGGAGTTGTTTCTGCTGCGCATAGTTGGCGTCGCGTCCGCAACCCGGGCGGAGATAATGGACGCCATCTTTGTAGAGGTGCTCGAAGGAGTGGTCATCACCGGAGAGGGAGATGATGCGTTTGTTGTACGGCGCTGCAGCATATTTCTCAAAGAGCGTACCCATCTGTCGCGGTTCGTCTGCCCACTGACCGTGATAACCGGTGGTATGAACGCCTACGTGGTGGCAGATGATGATCCACGGGCGCGTGCACGTATATAATATGGAGTCCGCCCACGCGTATTGGCGGCTGCCGGGCAGGAACTCGGGCGACGACTCATCGCCGTTGAGGTTGAGCATGATGACATCCGCGTTTCCATATACGAAATGGAAATAGGCTTCGTTGCGCGGGTCGATGGTATCTCCTTCGCACGCACCCTCATGGGCGAACTGGTGGAAATAGTCGTAGAACGACGACCAGCGTAATCCGCGCGGATCACCGGTCTCATGGTTGCCGGACGAGGACATCAGTGGCACTTGGCTCAGGAACGGTGCGCCGGGAGTAAAGAAGTAGTTGTTCCAGTTGCGGTCGTTGCCCTTGCTGCTGACAAAATCGCCGTTCATGAGCGATATGTCGCAGTTAAGGTCGCAGATAAAATCTTGCATGTTCGACCAGTTGTTGCGGGCGTTGCCGTGGATATCGCTGATGGTGAAGATACGGAAAGCCGTGCCTTGCTCCGGGGCAGTCTTTGTGCTGCAGACCTTATCGAAACGGCGTGTAGCGCTGGCACCCACGGTGAAGTAATAGCGGGTATTGGGCTGCAAACCGGTAAGCGTAACTACATGCATATAGCCCTCGTCGGCTACGTTCCAGCCTTCAGAAGATTGGATGCTCTGATCGAGATTAGCCGAATCGGTACCGAAATAGACTATTGCGTCGGTGGGTTCCCTCTCCTCAATCATCTGCCACAGGATCTTGACGGAGTTCGTAGTCGGAGCCATCGAGTACGGCTGTTTGTAGGGAACGTACGGCTCGTTGCTGTTGTCGTAATTTTCCGGGGAAACGCCCCAACGCGGGTCGCCGAGTGTGCTGCCGTCCGTACCGGCATTGACCGCAGGGCTGTTGGCGAAGAGTTGGAAATTACCGGTAGCCGGTTCTACGAAATACGGATTGCGCACCGAGCAGTTGGCTTGTGAACCGCCGGTTCCTACTTTGACAGGCGCATTAAATGCGATGCAGTTGTGTACGTACGAGTTGGAGCCATAGACGGCAAAACTGTTGGCACCTTCCCGTTCCTCGGGGTTCATGAAGATGCAATTGGTGATATGACAGCCGTTGAGGTTCGCCGGATAAACGCCGCGTGTATCGTTGCTGTTGTAGAACGTGCAGTGGTCAATGAAGCACGAGCCTTGCACCGAAGCCAGTTCGCTGGAATAGAGATAAATGAACCGCCCGGTACCGTTCACTCCGCCATCAAACGTGCAGTTGGTGATAGCAATGTTTTGCAGCTGCGCGGGAGCGTCTGCTGAATAGATAGCGCGTGCCGTGTTAGCGGCTGCGCCTCCGAGAGAGAACAGACAATCGGAGACAGTGAGGTTGTAACGTGCGTCACCGGCGACACAACGAATTACATCTGTCGTACTCTGAACAGTTACACCCTTGAACGCAAAATCCGCTTTTATCTCCATGCGAGCGGAGAGTTTAATCACAGGTTTCGCCCCGTTCGCGGCTTGGATGGTCAATGCCACGGCGGGTTTGATACTGGAAGACTCAGTGTAGTCGCCGGTAGCCAACACAAGCACATCACCTGCTGCCGCGTTGGTGATGGCGGTTCTCAGTGTTCCGGAACCCGGAGTTACATTAACGGTGGCTGCATGGATGGCAGTTGCGCAGAGCAGCGCACTTGTCAAAAGGGATATACAACATTTCATCGTGTTGTAGAGATAATTATTTACATCAAGGGTGGTGGTCTCTATGCCACCACCCTTGATGTATAGACAGACGTCAATTTACATTGGCTTGAAAGCAGGGTCAGACGTATCGGTTGCAGCTCCGCCGAATTGCATTCCGCTATCACCATGAACTGAACCTACTTGACAAACCATTGGGGAAACGAACGAAACAACTGATGTGCTCGGATTGCTATATGTCTTTTTCATAACTTTCATTTTTAGAGTTAAACATTTATTGTTCATTCATAACCTTATTTGATTCGTACACCGAGAGCATTGTAGATAGCTCCATCGCGGATGATGAGCAGTTGTCCGTCGTCGATGCGTTTGGTTACCTGATTGTCGCCGAACTCTGTGGGCAGGGTGTTGCCAACCAGTTCGATTTCCGTTACGACGTTTTCATTATTAATGATGCGCGCACGCGTGATTTGCGGAGCTGGAGCCGGTGAGTCGTGGATGACGAACCAGCCGCGCATACCCAAGACTTCGATATCAACAGCGGGATAATAGAGCATATTATCCTGTGCGAGGAAGAGGATATCCTGATCCGGGCCAAGTGTAGTCTTGACGAACGTGCCGGCGAAGTTGGCGTTGGTCTTAGTGGTGGTTCCAACAGTTGTGGCTTTTATCGTTACATCTATAAAGATCGGATTCTCTACATCGTTTGCCGGCTTGATAAAGATTGGCGTTCCCTGATACGTAGAAGATTCCGACTTCAGCTCGAGATTCAGAATATAATCATCTTCTACGGTTGCCTGTTTGAGTGTGTACATCTCCACATTTTCGCCGAAGATTTCCTTGGCCTGATCAGACGAAATGGCGAATGGTAAGACGAATGTGTTGTACATACCACCTCTTAGGGTACGGATGATTTTCACATCAACATTAGCAACATTCAGTTGATCTTCCCACGAAGTAATAGTTGTTGCTTTCTCGTCAATCGTTATAACATCACCGGGTTCGGTAACAACAAGGCTTGTGAGATGACCTTTCGAATAGCTACGTGTATTCTCAACCTTAACGGAGTAGTCACCGGCAGCGAGATCGAAGTAGTGTTTAATCGTCTTTGCTCCGGATTCTAAAGATGTTGTTTGGCAGGAATCTATAACATGTTCACTGTCATCGAGAATGGAAATCTTATAGTTTTGCCCGTTGCTGCTATTCGTGCCCATAGTGAAGAGGAAGAGTCCGTCGTGGTCTGTTGTTACGTTCCATCGTGCCCATTGACCGCGTGGGTCCTTATCTGCACCAGGTTCATTAAAATAGAGCATACCATCAGTGATATTTGCCTTCTCGCTCAATACGGCATTGGAGAAAGCTAGTGTATTTGGCAGTGAAGTAGAGGATGCTGCTACCGGAGCGAAAACAACGCTGGTTACTTTGGCTTGTGAACCATCAGGAGCATTAGTCACTTTCACTACATAGTTCTTTCCTCCCACAAGATTTACGCGCCCTAACTCAAGCTCAAGACCGTCACCGGTAGTGCTAACATAAGACCCTTCCGTTATAGATGCCACCGGATCTGCCTCTTCATCTTCATAGATTGCGACCGTGAAGCCATGAGCATGAGTTGTATTAATATTAGCGGCCAGATCGTACATCTTTGTTGCAGAAGTAGCAATATTCCACTTAATCCATGCAGAAGCAGTGCCGCTGGAAGGATATTGGATATAGGTCTTTGCGTTGTCACGTGAACAGCCGGAGAACCAAGCGTCAGCTACATTGAGAGAGGTATTTTCAGAGGTTGAGATAGCTTTAACATCACCTCCAGCATTGGTGAAACTTAGGCTGATGATTTTCGGCTGCGCGCCACTCTCTGAATTGGTCACTTTAACTATATATCTATTTCCACCTTCCAAATTAACAATGCCCATCGGGATAGATACCGGAGTGCCGTAGGTTTTATTCCATGAACTTTCGGTAAGTGTGGCAAACGGTTCTTCTGCTTCTGGCTCGTAGAAACTTACAGAGAAACGATGTCCATATTCAGTCGGGTTATTAATATTCAAAGCCACGTTATAAGCACGTGTCACAGAACCGGGAACTGCAATATTCCATTTTACCCATTGATTGGTATAGGATGTAAATGTAATCATTCCGTCTGCACGTGTACCTTTGGGAGAGAACCAAGATTCGCTATTATCGGTCGTAGTAGGTAATGTTTGAACTGCACCGCCTACATATGTACCAGCTAAACTTAACAAGCGACCATAAGCTCTTGCCTGCACCTTCAGCACATAATTGCCTGCAGGGATATCCCACGCATCGGTAGAAATTTCCCAATTCGCTTTTTGGTTATTCCAATCATATCCAGTCCCTTCTGCTTCTTGCCAAGTATGGATGGTAGAACTCTCATCTGCAGAGAGAAGCATGATACGATAGTTATGACCTTGTTTGCAATAGGTATTGGCCGTGAACTTATAGTAGCCGTCTTTTGCTACTTTAACATTCCATTTTACATATTCGGAGCCGGCTACCGTATAGCTTGCATCAGCAGCTTCGCTTTCATGGTCAGCGCGTGCAAAGCGGATAGAGTCGGATGTACCGGATTTATCTAACCAAGCGTGAGTACTGAAAATAGCATCACCAAAGGGGATATTAGCAGCCGGTATATCAACTTGTGCGCCGCCGGCGTAGGTAAGGATGACATTATTAACAGCGCCTTTGCCATATCCGCGAATATTACGTAATTCTATGGTATATTCACCAGCTTCAGGGAGGAAGATGCTTCCTTCCAAAGGTTTCACTTTGTCATAATCATTTTTATATCCATCAGTATCTCCGTTCGGATCTGCTGCGCCTTCTGCAACAGTACCTATTTCAGTGCTGCCTTGTAAAATCTTCACTTCAAAGATGTGTTTGTTGTTATTATAAGAACCTAAATCAAGGGAGACAGAAACATAGCAACTTCTTGTAGCCGTAATATTCCAAGTGGCCTCTGCTGCACCGTAAGCCACGTCATACCAAACAATAGAATGGGGGTCTGAGTCTGTTTTGAGGAAGAATTTGTTAGACGGAGCCGTTCCACTCAAAGTGGCATCATCTGCAGCAAACGTATAACCACCGGAGAAGTCCGTTGAGGGAGTTGTGGCATTAACTGCCAATGCAAGCACCAATGCCGGAATAAGTAGTAAAACCTTTTTCATGATATTTTGAGTTTTTGATTATGTTAGTTGGGGCGATTTTGTGGAGAAGCCCACAAAAAGCAATGCAAAGTTACAAAAAAATACGCATATATGCACGCGAATGCGTGTGTTACGAAACATAAAACGAAACGTTGCGATACTTCGTTGTTCGTAATGCGCTTATATACTGATTGTTTGGAAATCTGGCAAAGAGGAAAATATTTTTTCGAAAGGTTTCGAATGTTGAGATGGGGGAAAAGGTCAATCCCTTGATGTTGATAAAGCGTTAGGAAGGACAATAACTAATCAATAATTAAGGAATATATAAGGAATAACTAAAGTTTCAGTGATGCTGTATTATATATAAATATATAATACTAATAGATTTTCATTGAATCTAAGAACAAAAAAATGCATTGGCGAAAGTGGCGATATTGGCGATATCGCCACTTTCGCCAATATCGCCATGCAAAAAAATGACATGGCAGAAATGGCAAAAGTGGCAAAAGTTTTGCCATTTCTGCCACTTTTGCCAGTGCAAAAATTTGAAAGGCTGAATATTGGGAAAATTTTCGAAAGGTTACGAAATAGCAAATGAAACATTCAATAGGCTGATAATTATATGTATATAATAAGTAGTTTCGAAAATATGTCCAAAAGCATAGCGAATAGTTTCGAAATGTCAAAATTATTTTGTAATTTTGCACTCGCGTTCGGTAATCGGATCGCACTGACTGACCGCTACGCGCTCATTAAAGCGACCGATACCTCCGCTCTCCCCACCGCAAACAGCTTACAGCTTGGTTTGCGTCGGGGATCCCATACAAAGGACAAAATCATTAAAAACACAATCATATGAACAATTCATTTACCTACAACGAGATTCATCAGCAGCCGGCAATGTGGCGTAAGGAGTACGCAGCGGTGCTGGCAGCGAAAGAGGAGATTCGTGCATTCATGCACAAGTATCTGACCCCTGACACCGACGTCGTATTGACAGGTGCGGGCACATCGGCCTTCATCGGCGATGCGTTGCAGCCTATCATGCGCGGTTTGTGGCGTAACGTTCGTTCGGTTCCTACAACCGACATCGTGACTCATGCACAGTACCTGCTGGACAAGGAGCGTCCGTTGCTGTTGGTTAGTTTTGCACGTTCGGGTAACAGCCCCGAGAGCGTGGCTGCCGTGAACCTGGCAAACAAGCTCTGCAAGAACGTGGCACATGTGTACATCACCTGCAACAAGAACGGCAAACTGGCACTTCAGGCTGCGGGCAAGGAGAATGTGCTGGCAATGTTGCTGCCGGAAGAAACCGATGACAAGTCGCTGGCTATGACGAGTTCGTTCTCAACGATGCTGCTGACCTGCATGATGTTAGGCCATATCGACACGATCGAGAAAGATGCCGAGATGATTGAGAGTGCAGCAAAGAACGCTGAGGCTGTGATCGCCGAGTACGAAGAGAAACTGAAAGAGATCGCCAGTCGTCCGTTTGAGCGCGGTGTATTCTTGGGTTCGGGTGCGCTGAAGGGCATCGCCGAGGAGTGCCACCTGAAGCTGCAAGAGCTGACCGACGGTGCTGTGGTTTGCAAGTTCGACTCGTTCCTGGGCTTCCGTCACGGACCAAAAGCTGTGGTGAACAGCAAGTCGATCGTCGTTTATCTGATGACCGAGCAAGAGGATGTTCAGCGCTACGAGCGTGACCTGGTTAAGCAGGTGGATGCCAACAACAAGCCTGTAGCACAGATCATCGTGATTGCCGGCAAGGCTCCCGAGCTGCCGGGCGTAAAGGCTGACTTGGTAGTACGGATGCCGTTTGGTCCGGGTGAGAATGACTTCTATGGTGTAGTACCTTACGTATTGGTAGGTCAGTTGTTAGGCTTCTACGCATCGCTGGCACACGGGCTGAATCCCGATGCACCGAGCGTAAGCGGCAACATTCACCGCGTGGTAGAAGGCGTGACGATCTACGAATAGACCGCCTTCGGCTAAAAGAAAAAAGACCGCTTCGCTAAAAGACAAAAGCCTATTATGTGCTAGCGATGAAAGGTAATTAGGCTTTCGACTTTTTTCTTTGAGCGAGTGAAACGAACGGTCTTTCGACTATGAACAATAAAAAATCAACAGAATATGGCAAAGACAGAGAACATCCTCCGCGTGATGGAGGAGAGAAAGAAAGCAACCGGAGTTCCGATGACACTATTTGCAGCGTGCCCGAACTCCTTGTCGGTAATCAAGGCATCGTTCCGCGCAGCAAAGCGTAACAACTCGCCAATCTATTTTGCAACCACCCTGAACCAGGTGGACTGCGACGGCGGTTATACGGGTATGACGCAAGAGATGTTCACGAAGATCCTGGCTCGCGAAGCTGCGGCTGTGAACTATACGGGTCCGTACGTAGTGGCTATCGACCACGGAGGTCCATGGCTCAAGGATGTGCAGTCGATAGAGCGTTGGGACACCGAGCGCGCTATGAACGGCGTAAAGAAGAGCTACGAGGCTGCTATCCTGGCAGGCTACGACCTGATTCACGTTGACCCGACCGTTGATATCTTCCTGCCCAAGGGCGAGATCATTGATATCCATGTGGTGGTAAAACGTACGGTAGAACTGATCAAGCATGCCGAGGATTTCCGCAAGGCTCACGGCATTGCTCCTATCTCCTACGAGGTAGGTACCGAAGAGGTTCACGGTGGTCTGGCAGACGAGAAGACGTTCGACACCTTCCTGGAGGGACTCAAGGCCGGCTTGCATGAGGTAGGTTTGGATGATATATGGCCTTGCTTTATCGTAGGTAAGGTAGGTACCGACCTGCACACCACGTTCTTTGATCCGAAGGTAGCCCGCGAGTTGACTGCTAAGGTTCGTCCGTACGGCAGCTACATCAAGGGTCACTACTCTGACGATGTAGAGAACCCCGAGGATTACCCGAAGGCAGGCATGGGTGCAGCTAACGTTGGTCCGGAGTTCACGATGAACGAGTACGACGCACTGGCTGAGCTCGAAGAGGTTGAAAAGAGACTGTTTGAGGAAGGCAAGGTTGCCCAGCTGAGCCACATGACCGATGTGCTGTGGAAATGCGTATATGACAGCAACCGCTGGAAGAAGTGGCTACACGGCGAGGAGGTTGGCAAAGACCTGAGCGAGTGCACGAAGGATCGTCAGCTGTGGCTGGTGAAGACCGGATGCCGTTACATTTGGCAGAAGCCGGAAGCACTGGTAGCCCGTCAGATGTTGTACGAAAACCTGGAGCGCTTCGGTATCAAGGCCGAGGAGATCGTGTTGATGCGCATTGAGCACAATATGGATAAGTACTACAATGCCTTCAATATCGTGAACCTCAACGACTATATGAAGGACATTTAAGTCAACAACAACCAACAACTGCAGAGATCTAAAAATGTCAAAGCAATTATCTATATGGTTAGCGGTGGTTCTGGCGGTTACGCTCGGCGCGTGCGGGGGATGTAAAGGTCCCTCGGCGCAAGAGCCAACGCCGGAGGAAGCTGACTTGTCGCTCATCAAGTCGTCGGTGCTTGTCACCAACGACTGGGTGTGGAGCGGCAAGCCGGCCATCACCGTGCACATAGAGAACCCGAACGAAGCGAAGGTGAAGGTAGGAGTGACGGTGAACATCTCTACCGACATGAAACAAGCCGTGACGGATATACTGGACAGCGTGGAGGTTGCCGGGAAAAGCGAGGTGGATTATATCGCTACCACTGAGCAGAATCTGGAGCCCGGGTACTACCGTGCCCGTTGCTACGTGAACGGTAAGACCGCCCGGATGTTCTACTTCGGTATCGATCCGTTCCAGATCGTTTCGCCGCCCGACAAGCAGCCGGATTTCGAGGCTTTCTGGCAAGCAGCGAAGGATCAGTTGGCAGCCATCGATATGAATGCCCACCTGATTGAGTTGCCGAGCAAGAGCACCGACAAACGGAAAGTATATCTGGTGGAGCTGAACTCTGTTCCGGATGGTCTGGATGGTGAGCCGGTGGTGGTTCGCGGGTATTACTGCGAGCCGCAAGACGGGCAGAAGCACCCCGTGATCATGCACTTCTACGGCTACGACACCCAAGGCTCGAAAGCTAAGGTGGAGTGTCCGTCGGGTAACGGTTCAGAGCATGCTGAGTTCTACCTGTCGCATCGCGGGCAGTACATCAACAACCGCCCGGAGTCGTCGCGCGTGCCGGATGGCCTGGGTGACTTGGAAAACCCGTACGGCGACTGGTTCTCGTACAACTTCGGCGACAAGAACAGCTGGTACTACCGTGGCGCGTTCATGGATGTGGTGCAGGCTGTTCGGTTCATGGCCACGAGGGAGACGAGCGACATGACGCGTCTGTTTGCCGAGGGTTCGAGCCAAGGCGGTGCGCTGACTTACGCTTGCGCGGCGCTGAGCGACTACCCGTGCAAAGCCATCGCTGCAAACGTGGCGTTCCTGGGTGACTATGCCGACGCGATGAAGATCGGCGGTTTGGCAGCCGAGACAGCCAAGCGTTGCCAAGGCGCGATGACCGACGAAGAGATGCTCCGCTTCCTCTCGTACTTCGACACCAAGAACCTCACGCCGCGCATCTCGTGCGCCGTGTTGGCCAGCAGCGGGTTGCAAGACGATGTGTGTCCGCCGCGAACGAACACCGTGCCGTTCAATAACCTGGCTACGCCGGAACAGGACAAGGTGTATCTGTTTGGACCGGAGATGGGACACAGTTATCCGGGTAAGTGGTACACAGAAATGAATAAACTCTTTAACGACAGAATGTAATATGAAAAAGTTTGATATTATAGCATTGGGTGAGTTGAATGTGGATCTGATTCTCAATAACATTGAAGGTTTTCCCGAAGTAGGCAAAGAGAAGTTTGCCAAACAGATGACGCTGACGCTGGGCAGCTCGACCGCCATCTTTGCGGCTAATGCAGCTGCGCTGGGTGCGAAGGTAGCTTTCTGCGGTATGATCGGCAACGACAGTTTCGGCGACCTGGTGGAGAGCAGCCTGAAAGCCAAGGGCGTAGATACCTGTTTCCTTATTCGTCAGGACAAATATGCCACGGGTGCCACGATCTGCATGAGTTACGATGAGGATCGCGCCAACCTGACCTATCAGGGTGCGATGGATTATATGGGACTCGACGACATCAATCCCGAGGTATTCACGCAAGCCAAGCATATCCATATATCCTCTATATATATGCAGAGCGGCGTGAAGCGCGACCTGATGAAGATCCTGGAGCTGTGCAAGCAGCACGGTGTGACCGTTTCGCTGGACAGCCAGTGGGATCCCGCCGAGCAGTGGGATCTGGATTGGAAGCAGGTATTGCCGATGCTCACGGTATTCATGCCGAACGAGACAGAGTTGAAGTTCCTGACGCGTTGCGAGACGCTGGAGGAGGCGATAGAGACGATTCGTCCTTACACCAACGCCGCCGTCATCAAGTGTGGCAGCAAGGGCAGCATCCTGATGCGCAAGGGACAACCCGACCGCAAGCAAGAGGCGCTGCTGAACAAGAACGTGGTGGACTGCATCGGTGCGGGCGACTCGTTCAACTCAGGCTTCATTGCACGGTTGGCAGCCGGTGACGATCTGGCACGGTGCCAGGAGTACGGCAACATGACCGGTGCTGTGAACACCACCGCTGCCGGTGGCACGACGGCTTTCACCTGCCGTGAGGACGTTGAGCGCATTGGTCGCGAACGCTTTGGCTGGAGCTAACCCTCGAAAATTCGAAATATCGATAAATCGATAAATCGAAATATCGAAAAATGAAAAGAATCTTTCACATAGTACTTTTCGTAGCGCTGGCGCTGAGTGCGTCAGCCGCTACGCGGTACGTGCGACCGAATGAGGCGATTCGCGCGGGCATCGACAACTGCCGCGCCGGGGATACCTTGCTGATTGAGGCCGGTACGTACCGCGAGGCGATTGTGCTCAAGGACGGCATAGCCATCATCGGTCAGGGTGAGGTCATACTGGATGGCACGAACGTAGGAAGTCGCTTGATCTCGTGCGATCAGGACTGCCAACAACCTACGCTCATCGAGAATCTGATCCTCCAGAATGCCCGCCATAACCAGCGCGGCGGTGCTGCATGGCTACGCGGGAAGGTAACGATGCGGCATTGTGTGGTTCGCGGTTGCAGCGGCGTGCAGTGCGGCGGTGTGCTGATCAAGGGCGATCTGCCGGAAGCTTCGGCACTGGGTGCACGGCTCGAAGAGTGCGTGATACACAACTGCAGCGCTACGGGGCACGACTGGCCTGATGCCGGCGGTGTGGCGAACTTCGACGGCACGCTGACAGCTTGTATCATCGCCAACAATTACGGTGACCGTTACGGCGGCATACACAGCGAGAGTTCGGTATATGACTGCACGATGTGGGGCAACCGGAATGAGTACGGCTTTGTGGATCCCTGCAACTATGTGAGCGATGAGAGTGAGTCCGGGCAGAGCCGTGCGGACGAGGGATTTGAAGAGCACTTCTTTGCCAAGCCGTGGCTCAGCACCGACAACCTGGCTGCTGATGGTCCGCATTTCCGCGACCCGAGCACGTTTGTGGGAGTGCCTATCACCGAGGCGGAGGAGAACATTCTGTTGGTCGCCGACTACAGTTACGGTGCACCGACGCACCGTATAGCCTCTATGCCACCCGCCTCGCCGCGCAGCGATCTGCCGACGGAGGTGCTGACTTTCCCGTGCGAAAAGAAGGTAGGGAATACGATATATAAGAGCGAGGATTACACCGTGCCATCGTTCGTCGCGTACCTGCTTGACGAGCAGAAACCACTCATCGGGAAAGACGAACCGTATTGCATGGTAGCCACGATCAACGGCGACCCGGGCAGCCGCATGGGATTCTGCTGGTTCACCAACGAAGGGGTGGAGCAGGGCGTAGTACAACTGCTACCCAAGGCACATGCTACGGCTGAGGATTTTGACAAGGCGGGGAATGTGCTGACTGTAGCCGCCACAGCCACAACCACCGTGCCGCTGCATTATGCCATCTCGACCTCGGGCATACTAAAGAAAGCGAAGATCGACAAGAACACCGCTTTCCGCTATGTGAGCCACAAGGCGTTGGCGCAGGGGCTGCAAGCCGGCACGGATTACTCCTACCGCGTGGGATTCGACGGCCACTGGAGTGAGATTGCCCATTTCCGAACGGAAGATAAGGAACAGGGAGAGTACAGTTTTATCTATATGACCGACAGTCATATACAGAATCAGGAATATATCGACGCAGCCCGTATGTGCGCTGAGGCTGTGGCTCGATACGAGAAGAGCGCACGATTCTGCGTGTTCCCGGGCGACTTTGTGGATACCGGAACAAGCAATAACTCGGAGTGGGAGTGGGAACGCTGGTTTGAGGAGGTGATGCGCCCCGTGACCCGTTGGATGCCTATCGTGCCTACCGACGGCAATCATGACGACAGCCCGCTGCTGAACTACACCTACCACTTCAACACCGATACGACGTTCAATCTGCAGACGAAGGTTCGTCCGCAGTTCGCGGGCATCAACTACAGCTTCACCTATGGTGACATGCAGCTCATCGCCTTTTCCGAGCAAGACTTCTGGCGCGGGGAGTACGACTATGCCGCCGGCACTTCGGAATATTTGCAGCGCGACCTGGGCGGCTGGTTCCGCAGGCAGGTTGCCGCAGCACCGAACGCCACATGGCGGGTAGGCCTGGTGCACAAGAACCTGTTCTCGGGTTCCGACCACCAGCGCGACAAGGAGACGCCGCTGCTGCGCGCAACGATGTTGCCGGTAATGAAAGATTGCCATATCGACGTGGTGCTGCAAGGCCACGACCACACCTACGAGGTGATTGGCCCGGTGGATCCCGATACGCGCAAGCCGCTGCTGTCAGCCATCAGCAATCAGCAGTCGGTAGCCGTTGACCCGATCGGCAATGCCACGGGCAAGAAAGGCGGCACGTACAACGTGAAGGACGGTACCTTATATTTTATAGGCGCTACCTGCGGTGCCAAACGCTACACGCCCCTCTCCCGCGAAGAGATGGATGCCAGCAAGCATATCCATAAGATTGACGATTACTTCGATCTGTTCACGGGTATGTTCGGGCAGCCGGGGGCGCCCAGTTACACGCGCGTAACAGTAAGGAAAGAGAACCTGCTCATTGAGTCGTTCAAGGTACTGCCCAACGGCAAGACAGAGAAATTCAACGAGATGGTGATAGAAAAGACCGCTGCGCTGAAAGAATAAAGACCGCTGCGCTAAAAGAAAAAAGACTAAATGATATCATACAATGAAAAAGTTTACTTATTTTCTGATGATGAGCTGCATGGTGCTATTTGCAGCGTGCAAGCCGAACATCCCCGATACGCCGGACAATCCGGATCAACCGAAAGACACCGTTCACGAGCTGACTGAATGGGAGAAGGTGGATTCGATGTACACCGTGGACGACTGGACAGTGCCCAGCCACACCATGCTGAAGATCGCCATCCAGGCATGCGCCAACGATCCGAGCGAGGCGAACCTGAAAGCGATGTACGACAAGGTTAAGGAACTTGTGCCCAAGACCGAGCCGTATTGCATGGTTGCCAACATCAACGGCGACCCGAAAACCCGCATGGGCTTCTGCTGGTTCACCAACGATGGTGTGACCGACGGCGAGGTACAGATCGTAGCCAAGGCCGATGCCACGGAGGCGGACTTTGCGGCCAACGTGATTACCGTGCCGGCCTCCGCAGAGCGCACCAAGGGCTTGCGTTACACAGGTAAGGCACGTTACATCGTCAACCTGTCGGGTATTCCTGCCAGCGAGCGCTACAAGTACATCACCCACAAGGCTATAGCCACCAATCTCACCCCGGGTACGGAATACTCGTGGCGTGTGGGCTACGACGGCCACTGGAGCAAGATCGGACATTTCCGCACCGAGGATGCCGACCAGGGCGAATACTCGTTCATCTACATGAGCGACAGCCACATCATGAATGCCGAGTATATCCGCTATGCCCGCCGCTGCGCACTGGCTGCCGCGAAGACTGTTCCCGAGGCACGGTTCTGCGTGTTCCCCGGCGACTTTGTGGAGGACGGCGATGCCAACAACTCCGAGTGGGAGTGGGAACGTTGGTTCGAGGAGGCGCTGAACCCCGTGATCATGAATATGCCGATGGTGGTTACCGACGGCAATCACGACGACAGCCCGAACATCAACTACACCTACCACTTCAACACCGACAACGAGTTCAACCTCACCATCACCAACAAGCCGCAGTTCGAAGGCATCGTGTATAGCTTCATCTATGGCGATGTGCTGTTCTGTGTATTCTCGATGCAAGACTTCTGGCGCGAGCCGTACGTATATACCGACATGACATCCGAATACCTGACCGATCATGTGGGTTACTGGTTCCGCAAGACGGTGACGGAGAACCCGAACACCAAGTACCGCATATCGCTCGCGCACTTCAACCTGTTCTCTGGTTCCGACCACTCGACCGACGAGGAGCCGCCGTTGTTCCGCGCATGTATGTTGCCCGTGATGAAAGATTGCGAGATCGATATCGCTCTGCAAGGCCACGACCACACCTATGAGGTGATTGGTCCGGTTAATCCCGACGACTGCACGCCGATCCTGGATGCCATCACCGACCGCGAGATTGTGGAAGGCGGCACTAACAAGAACATGACCGGCTACAAGGGCGGCACCTACTGCACCGACAACGGTACGTTCTATTTCATCGGCGCTACCTGCGGACGCAAAAAATACTATCCGCACACCCGCGAACGGATGGAAAGCGACTACACCGACGACATCGAGGCGCTGCACGACAACAAGCACCACAATGTAAAGAATTACTTCGACTTGTTTACAGGTATGTTCGGTCAGCCCGAAGCCCCGAGCTTCACGAAGATCACCGTCAAGGACGACTGCATAGAGTTCAACTCCTACACAGCGGACGACGACCAGGGCAACGTAACCCTGTTCAACACCATGCGCGTGGTGCGCAACGCAGCGCACGGAGTTCCCGCGAACTGATTGCTGATAACTGAATACTGACAACTAAAACATTTATATCATGAAACGAACTTTATTTCTTTTGACGCTTTGCATGGCAACGCTGTGTGCGTCAGCAAGCAACAGGTACATCTCTCCGACGGGTGATGACGGCAATGGTAAATCCTGGGAACATGCCAAGACAACAATTGCTGCAGCCATCTGGGATGTAGGTGTCGGTGATACAATGTTTATCGCCGAAGGTGTGTACAACGAGAATATCTCCGTTCAGGATGGAGCCACCTATCTCGGCGGCTACAACGCAGAGACCGGCGTACGTGATCCGGAACTGTACGAGAGTATTATCGACGGAACAGGCTTAACGCAATGGCTCGTGGTGAAGTACGGTGGCAACGCTGACAATATCATTACGATTGACGGTTTGGTATTCCGGAATGCTAACCACAGCCAGTGGGGTGGAGCTGCTATCTACTGCCGTGGCGGTATGGTTGTCAGCAACTGTATTTTCCGCAACTGCGTGAGTGGTTCGAAAGCCGGTGGTATCTTTGTGGACGAAACGGCCGCAGGTTCATCTGCTCTTATTCCGGCAGTTATTCGTGGCTGTCTGTTCGACAACTGCTCGTGTACCTTGGCACAACAAGCGGGAGCAATCCACTGCGAGAGTTCCGGTGCTTTTATTGTTGAGGATTGTATCATCCGCGGCTGCAAAGGCGGTGTGATGATCAACGCCAATGCCGAGGCTACGGTGCGCAACTGCGTCATTTACAATAACCAGGTGGACTACAACGGCGCTTTGTATGGCGGCGGTACGTTTATCAACAATACCGTTTGCAATAACCAAGGTGTAGAAAGTCGTTATGCCGGTTGCCGTGTTACCGGCAAAGCGGTGAACAATGTCTTCTGGGGCAATGTGGTGCCCAACGGCTCGGCTACCAATCATAACTACCTCGCTTCCGGTGTTGGTTCTACGAATAACATTGCTGATATAGGTTCAGGAATGACTACGGGGCTGGCTGCCGACAACAATGCTACCGACGGCCCTAACTTCCGCAACCCGACAGGATTTGTGGGACTGCCGAAGACCGATGCCGAAAGAACAGCTGTAGCTAACGCCGATTTCTCGCTGACTGCCGCTTCTACACCATTGCTCGACAACGGTGATGCCACATCCGCTCCGGCAAAAGACATTATAGGTGTGGCTCGTCCCAAGGGTACCGGCGTGGATTTAGGCGCTTACGAATACGACCCGGATGCTGTGATCATTGCCGTAACGGGCGTAAGCATCACGCAAGACTCCATTAAGATTATTCAAGGACGAACAGGTACACTGGTTGCTCAAGTGGAGCCGGCTAACGCCAACAACAAACGCGTAGATTGGACGACCGATGACCCGACTATTGCTACCATCAAGAACGGCGTAGTAACCGCAGTGCAAGAAGGCACTACCATAGCACGCGTCACAACCCAGGAAGGCGGATTCTCCGCCAGCGCTGTTGTGGTTGTTCTGCCTCTGCCGCCTGTAAAATATCCGCAAGAGGTTCTGGATGCAGAAGCTACCTATCATATCGAGGACTATACGATTCCAAGTTTCATTCCGTTCCTTGTTGCCAAGCAGGCTGCGAAGATCGATAGCATGAGTCCGGACGTCACGCCGGAGGATATTGCGTCTATCGCCGGAAAACTGGTTACGATGAACGCTGCTATCGCAGAACTGCAACCCAAGGAGCAGCCCTACAACCAGATTGCCACCTTCTATGGCGACCCGGCTACCCATATGGGCTTCTGCTGGTTCACCAACGGAGGTATCACGCAAGGTAAGGTACAACTGCTGCCGATGGCGAATGCTACAGCCAACGATTTTGCCACCAACAACGGCGTCATTGAGGTTACCGCACAGACCACCAACGCCAACCTCCACTACACGCCTATTCAGTCCAGCGAGAGTCCGAAGTACGACATCTGTACTGCTGCAGGTCTGCCGCGTAACACGAAATTCGACTACGTCAGCCACAAGGCACAGGCTACGACCCTGACACCGGGTACTACCTATAGTTGGCGTGTAGGTTACGAGGGACACTGGAGCGAAATAGCTCAGTTTGTTACCAAGGATGCTCAGCAAGGCGACTTCTCCTTCGTATATATGACCGACAGCCACATCCAGGATGCCGAGTACATCGAGCAGGCTCGTCAATGTGCGGAAGCAGTAGTTATGAACGAGCAAGACGTCAAGTTCTGCCTCTTCCCGGGTGACTTCGCCGATACAGGTGGAGCTACGAACTCCGAGTGGCAGTGGGAACAGTGGTTCGAGGGATCAATGCGCCCCGCAATTAACAAAATGGCGTTTGTTCCTACCGATGGTAACCATGACGACAGCCCGAGTCTGAACTACGATTACCACTTCAACACCGATTGGGGATTTGCCAATGCAGCAGAGACCAAGCCGCAGTTCAAGGGCATCACTTACAGCTTCGTTTATGGCGACGTGCTCTTCCTCGTTTATTCGCTCCAAGACTGGTGGCGTGCGCATGGCAGTAGCGACAAGAATATGGTTTCGTCGTACATCACGACTGATCTTAGGAACTGGTTCCAAGACCAGATTGCCGCTTACCCGAATACGAAATATCGCGTAACCCTGTCGCACAAGAACATCTTCTCCGGTGCCGGTCACCACGAGGATGACGAGTGCCCGCTGATTCGCGAACTGATGTTGCCGATCTTCAAGGATTGTGAGATCGACCTGGCTATCCAAGGTCACGACCACTGCTACGAGGTGATGGGTCCTGTTGATCCGGATACCCGTACCGTTGTTCCCGGTTCCGTAACCGACACCGTACGCGTAGCGCCGGAAGCAACCGGTAGATGGGATCGCAGCAATAACAAGACCGGTCTCGAAGGCGGTACGTTTACCACCGACGACGGTACACTCTACTTCATCGGTGCCACCTGCGGACGCAAACGCTATGAGCCGTACAACCGCGAGACCATGGAGGCCAACTATACGACCGATCCGGAACTGCTGTTTGACAACAAGCACCATAATGTGAACAACCTCTTTGACCTGTTTACATCACGTTTCGGTCAGCCGGGCAGTCCTTCTTACACCCGCTTCAACGTAACGAATGCAGGTATCGAGATGATTACCTACAAGACCGATGCTCAGGGCAATAAGGAGGTATTCAACACCATTAACGTGGTTCGCACCCGCCCGCACTCTACGCCCACCGGCTGCGAGAATGTAACGAAAGCTGTAATCAACGACGGCGAGAAGTTCATCCGCAATGGTCAGGTTTATATCCGCAAGGACGGAAAGACCTACAACGTCCTCGGCGAAAGAGTGGAGTAATCCTGTCAACAAGCGGACTTTGAGATGTTGTTTATGAAATAAACCTTTTGGGTACAACGTCGGTTAATGTTTGTCAAAAATTTCAAAAATTTCCCGTGAACAACCCTGTTTGCGGGAAATTTTGCAAAAAAATGCAACATTTTTCACTTTTTTTGCAACAAAATTTGCATTTTTGCAAAAAAAGTTGTATCTTTGTATCGAAATTTTGTTTGTGAACATACAATGTTAACCCAATATTTATTAACCAAAATCTAAAAGCATGAAAAAGATTCTCTCGTTTTTCGCTGCAATGCTTGTAGCAGTTGCAGCAAACGCAGCGGTGATCAACATCGACACTTCCACTGCAAATGCAATTCAAGGTGCATTGAATAGTGCAGCAAGTGGTGACGAAATCGTCTTAGCTGCAGGTACGTACAACGAGTCTGGTAACTACCTCGCATTTACAGGTAAAAATCTTACTGTACGTGCAGCCGAAGGCGCCGAGGTTATTATCAAAACAGTTTGCCCTGTTCGCCTGAAAGAGGGCGCTACGGCTGAGTTTATCAACGTCAAGTTTGATTGCAGCACTATTGGCGAGTATGAGCAAGTAATCGTGGCAGCTGATGACACTGACGGCAAACGTGTTGTTCTCAACGGTTGCGAATTCTATGGCTGGCAAAAGAACAAGGCCATGATTCAAGCCACATCCAGCAGAAGACTCGCTCAGGTGATGATTACTGACTGTTATTTCCACGATTGTATGAAGAGCGTTGTGTTCATGGAGAATACCAATCCCAGCGATTTGATTATTCGGAACTCAACTTTCGCTAACATCTCTACCGACGCCTCTTCTTTTTGGGCTGGTGTGATTGACAGCCGTGCTACTTCCGGTATATTCGTAGTTGACCGTTGTACGTTCTACAATGTACTGGCCATGAACACCGACTATGCCGCTGTAGGTAAAGTAAGCAATTCGGCTTCTACTGTCACTAACTCGATCTTTATGTTGCCGGCAAGCCGAGACAACGTACGCGCTATCCGCGACGTAGCTGAAGCTGTTAACTGCATCACGTATAACTATCTCAAGGATTCCGGTAAAGGTATTCACAGCGATGTGACCAAAACCAACTGCATCCAACAAGACCCGCTCTTCGTAAATGCTGCTGAGGGTAACTTCACACTTGGTGAAGGTTCGCCGGCTTTGACGCTCGCTGACGGTGAACCGGTCGGTGACCCGCGTTGGGTTCCCGCTGCTGCTCCCGCACACACCTATACCGTAGCAGGTAGCAGTACTGACTTGTTCGGTACAACTTGGGCTCCCGCTAACACGGCCAACGATATGACTCTCCAATTAGACGGAACATACAAATGGGAGAAAGCTGAACTTACTCTTGCTGCAGGTTCTATTGAGTTCAAGGTTTGCCAAGACCACGTTTGGGATCCCTCATATCCCTCACAGAACTACGTCCTCAATATCACTGAGGCAGGTATCTACACCATCACTATCACCTTCGATCCTTCGAACAACAGTGTTAACGCTGTTGCTACCAAGACCGGTTCGGCTGAAGTCCTCCCGACTGTTGCTATGCACGGTAACTTCCTTGGCTCATGGGCTGACACCCAGAACTTCACCGAAGCTGACGACAAAGCTACCGCTTCAATCAAACTGACACTTGCTGTCGGCAACTATGAGTTCGGTATGCGTATCGGTGGATCGGGCAACTGGACTGCCAATGGTACTGCGTTTACACGCCAGAATAATTCTGCTGAGGTTGTATCCGGACAAGGCAACTTGACACTCGTTGCTGATGCTGCTGGTGAATATACCTTCACATGGACTTATGCCACCAACAATTTGGCAATCACATTCCCTGAAGCTGCTCAGGTTGTTAAGTTCTACGTCGCAGGTTCAATGACCTCTTGGGACGACAACAAGATTCCTGTTTACGAAGACAGCTATACCTTCGAGAATATGGCTGCTGGCAAGTACCAGATGAAGGTGGTTGCCGGTGCTGAATGGAAAGGCATCGATGCCATGACCGATGTAGCCGGTGGCTTGTATAAAGACCAAGACGGCAATATCTGCTTCATCCTTGATGAGGCTGGCAACGTAACTGTTAACTACACCGAAGAAGCATTCACGATGACCGGTAATTTCGTGGCTCCTGAGATGAAGTTGATTGGTATCAACGGTTGGGTGGAAGCAACGGACGCTATCGCAATGACTGCCGCTGAGGACAAGAAGTCGACAAGCGTTAAACTGAACCTGACCGGTGAGTGGTACGACTTCAAGGTGATCCGTGACGGTGAATGGCTTGGTAAGGCTAACGAAGGTTCCGAGAACTACAAGATTTGGGCTGACTACAATTGGGTAGATGGTCTGGTTAGAGACTATGAGGGACTGAAGAGTGTATCTCTCCAACCGAATGGCGCCGGTGAATACACCTTTACGTATGACTACGCAGCCGGCAAACTCACCGTTACCTTCCCGACCCCTGCTCCTACAGGTATCACTTGGGAACTCAATGGTGGTGCTGCGCTGCCTAAGGGGTGTGACACCAACGAAGAGCTCTGGGAGGCATTCAAGCCCGATTACAACGCATTCTACAGTGTAACTCGTTCTGATCAGCCGATTGCTAATGTTGCAACGTTCATCACAGATGCCATTGGAAGTTCGAGCATGATGAAGAGCGAGACTGCCGGTTGGAAGTGGTTAGGTGACTATGTTATCTACGTTTGCGGTCACCAAGGTGAGGAAAGTTGGGATTTGACTGCTGGTTCTGAAGCACAGTGGCGCTGGGTTCTTGACTCGTTCTTTAACAAACGCGACAGAACTGCATGGCCGATGGGTAGCTCTCACGCTATCTTCACCGAAGCCGGTAAAGAGGAGCATTGGTTGGCTGCTTATGCAGAGATGGTTCTCCCCGAATCTGTAAGCGCTGAATATACACTGCCTGCTGTTTACAAAGCGGAAGCAACGTTCGGTGGCTGGTATGACAATGCTGAGTTCAGTGGCGAGGCTTTGACGGTTATTCCTGCCAACTATGCAGGTGCGCTCTACGCTAAGTGGAATAGCCCGGCAACCAACATCGAGAACACCGCTGTTGACGCTAAGGTTGTTAAGCTTATCGAGAACGGAAAACTCATCATCATCCGCAACGGCGTTCGTTACAACGCTCAAGGACAAATGGAGTAATCCCTACCCTCAGCATATAGGCTGACTAAATCAAAGAGGCGTGCTGTTTTGCACGCCTCTTTTTGTATTTATACGATATTTAGCCAATCTTTAGCCAATCTTTAGCCAATCTTTATCCTATATTTAGCCTTTATTTAGCCTCCAAGCCACTACCCTTTAGCATCCATTTAGCTGGTCTTACCGTAGGATAACCGTAGGATACCCATAGGATAACCGTAGGATACCACAACCTTTTTTGACATTTCTAACATATACTATATATATACATAGTATATATATACTTTTATTTATGTTGTATTGCTTTTGAGTGTTTTGCTCGTAGAGTGGTGATAATTGATGATAAAAACTATCTAAAAATTTATTTTTAAGGAGTTTTGGGCAGCAATTAGCACAGGATGCGCAAGCATCAAAACACTCAAAAGGGTTTATTTAGGTTTATTTTCTGAACGTTATCGCAACAGTACCAATATCACTTTTTCACACAACTCGCACTTCAACGCCCAAAGCCTTCAGTTTCGATACCATTCCTACGGGTATTGCCCTGTCGGTAATGATGTAGTCCAGCTCCTCGGCGTTCGCCACGTGCACGAAGCTGCGCTTGTTGAACTTCGACGAGTCGAACACCGCAATCACTTTTGCCGCCTGTTGTATCATGATCTGGTTCAGCAGCGCCTCTTCCAGACTCGGTGTGCTTACGCCATGCTCCAGCGAGAACGAATCCACGCCTAAAAACAGCTTGTAACGGCTGAAGTTTCGTAGCACGGATAGTGCCAGCGGCCCAACGGTGGACTGACTGTTCGTGCGCACATTACCGCCAAGCAGCACAACATCGAAGCGCTTGTAAGCCATCAGCTCCACGGCTATGTTCATCGCGTTGGTGACGATATGCAGGTTCTGGAAGCGATCCAGGTGCCGCGCTACCTCAAGCGTCGTGGTGCCCGAGTCGAACATCACATAGTCGCCGTCCTTGATCAGTTTGGCTGCCTCCTCGCCGATACGTTCCTTCTCCTTGAAGTTGAACATCTTCTTGGTGTCGATGGCTTTCTCCTGGTTCTGGTTCTCTACGGGCTTGCGCATAGCGCCGCCGCGCGTACGCAGCAGCAGATGCCGGTTCTGCAGTACTGTCAGATCCTTGCGGATCGTCACTTCGGAGATCCCGGTCTCACGGCTCAGTTCCGTGACCGACACTTCCTCTTTCTGTTCCAGCAGGCGCAATATCAACGCCCTGCGTTCCTTTGCCGATGATGCATTCATATGATTGATGATTATATTTCTGAAAATAAACAAATATAAACCCTTTTGAGTGTTTTGAAACTAACGTTTCTTGTGCTACTTGCTGCTAAAAACTCCTCGAAAGTGAACTATCGGATAGTTTTTATCACCAATTATCACTACTCTCCGAGCAAAACACTCAAAAGCAATAAACATAAATAAATTTCAATGATCAATTTGGCAATGCATAATGAAATAATGATTCGATAGGCTAAAATGATATACGATGACTATAATACAATATAGAGTATAATAGTTTAAAACATATACATTGTTCCATCGGAATCTAAATAGTAATGCTCTGACTGATCTTTAATCGGCGCAAAGTTATACAAAATGCCTATACTCTTTTTAGTAAGTCGCATATAGTTCCATAATTGTTGCCGATGCTCTATACATAACTTCTCTACTGCTTTACACTCAATGATTATACTATCTTCAACCAAAAAATCCACGAAATGCTTATGCGCAATCTGCTTACCACGGAAATCTACATGAAAACAATATTCCTTTATATAAGGTATCTTTCGCTCGTCAAACAATATTTGTAAAGCATCTTGATAAATATACTCATTTAAGAATGGTCCGAGCTCGCTATGAACTTGTGTACAGCATCCATTCACAGCATAACACCGCTGTTTCAGACTATTCAACCATTCAGGATGTGTCTCATCTATCCGTTTAAACGTGTATTGCATATACTTCGTTATATTTATGTTTATTGCTATTTGTATGGTTGCACCATGTAATGGTAAGGATTAGGTCGATAAGGGGCACTCAAATATATTTGAAAGTGCACCTTAGCGAACTAAGCCTTAATGTACGTAGTACATGCAACCATACAAATAGTGTTTATTTATGTTTATTTTCATAAAAATCTCATTTCAGACTGCAAAGATACAAAAAATTTTTGACATTTGCAAATAAAAAGTTTCGAATATTTTTTTCGAAACATTACGAAAGGTCTATTTCGAAACGTAATATATTGTAAATATATGCATTACAAAAAACACTTTCGAAAATATGTTATAGAGCATATAGCAATCAGTTGGAAATTTGAAAAAAAAGTTGTAATTTTGCAAGCAAAATTATGAAAAACGACATGAAAAAGTCTAATCTTCTACTCATTTGTGCCGCTTTTGTGCTTGCGGCTTGCAACGCCCCAAAGGCAAGTGATTCAGCTGATTCGCCTGTTGACAAGATTTTGCTCCGTGATTTCAACCCCACGGTTGTCAACAACATCCCTGTCACGAATGTTGACAAGGCCAAGTTCCCTATCATCGACATGCACTCGCATGATTATGTGGAGGATGCCGGGCAGATCGCACAGTGGTGCAAGAACATGGATGAGGTAGGTGTACTGCACACCGCCATCATGCATTGCTCATGGATCGGCCGCCCGTTTGAGGAGGTGGTTGAGCTCTACGCTCCGTACAAAGACCGCTTCCGTTTCTGGTGCTGCTTCGACTACAGCGACATGTCGCCCGAAGGAATCGAGAAAGCTTGCGCCCTGCTGGAGCGTTATCACAACGAGCTGGGCGCTACCGGTGTAGGTGAGCTCGGCGACAAAGGCGAAGGTGATACCTACGCTCGCCCCGTAGAAGGTCGTGACATTCATATCGACGATCCGCGCATCCAACCCCTCATCCGCAAAGCCGGCGAACTGCACATGCCGATCAGCATCCATATAGCTGAGCCCTACTGGATGTATCTGCCTATGGATGAGACGAATGACGGAATGGTCAACGCCGTTAATTGGCACGTGGATACCACCAACTGCTACGGCTACTGGAAGCTCATGGAGACCTTCGAGAACGCCGTTCGCGAGAACCCCGGTACCCTGTTCATCGCTTGCCACTATCTGAACATGTCGCACGACTGGCCAACGCTTGGCGCGATGCTTGATAAGTATCCCAACATGTACGTCGACATCTCCGCACGCGTTGCCGAAAGTGCCCACACTCCACGCGCTACACGCGAGTTCCTTATTAAGTATCAGGATCGCGTACTTTTCGGTACCGACAACGGCTTCGAACCTGAGATGTATCGCAACATCTTCCGTGTTCTCGAGACCAACGACGAGCACTTCTATATCCCCGAGTTCGGTTATCACTGGGCACTCAGCGCCTTCAACCTGCCTGACGATGTGCTCAAGAAGATTTACCACGACAATGCCGAGCGCATCCTGACGGAATACAAATAAAGATCTTTGAAAATTTATTTATGTTTATTGCCGAAGTTGGCTGTTACATGCAAAGCATGTGTGGATTAGACTGATTAGTCGCACGTCAAGCTTGCTTGTAAGGGTGGCTAAACAGACTAATACACAAAGCACAACAGTGCAAACAGACAACTGAGGGGTTTATGTAGGTTTATTTTCCAAAAAACGACAACGAATATGAAACGCAACATTCTATATTTTCTCGGTATTGCAGCCATGATGGTTGCGTGCCAACCCAAGGCTGACACCGAGCGGCTCATCTGCACCGAGGCGGACATGCAAGCGTTCCCCTATCAGCAAGCCGGGCTGCATGTAGTTAAGCAACAGACCGTCACCCCCGTAGCTGAGATGCCGGGGCTGGAGGTCATCGAGACCCGCTTCATCAACCTGGGCAAGCCCGTGACCGTCAAGGGCTACGAGCTCTGCCGCACCGAGGTTGAGGCGAAGGAAGACGTCGTTTGGTCATTGCAACCCTCCTCCACCAACGCCCGCAAAGATTGGGTGTTGCCCGTCAAAGAAGGCTTTGAGCAAGAGAACTACCTGGGCATGAACAATTCCGATTACGGCGGAGGTATCCCCGTACTGGACTTGTGGCAGCGTGACGGTGGCGTAGCTATCGGTCTTCTGGAGCCGGTGCTCCGCATGATCTCGATGCCCGTGGAGTGGAAGCGCTACGACAACAAGATCACCGCTTGCCTGCATTACAATCTGCCCGAGGCTATCGAACTGGGTACAGGCGACACACTGCACTGTTTCAAGGCTTTCCGCCTCTCGCACAAAGGCGACTATTTCAATGCCTTGCGCACCTTCTCGGAGTATATGCAAGCCAACGAAGGCATTAAGTTGCAACCCTCCGAGCCGCAATCCTTCGAGCCTGTTTGGTGCGCGTGGGGCTACGAGCGCACATTCACCATCAACGAGGTCGTTGGTACGCTCGACAAGGTCGCTGAACTCGGCTTCACCTGGGTGGATGTGGATGATGGTTACCAGATTGCCGAAGGCGACTGGAACACCAACAGCCGTTTCCCGGGTGGTGACAAAGATATGCGTCGCATCACCGACGAGATACACAAACGCGGTATGAAAGCCAAACTCTGGTGGGCTCCGCTGGCTGCCGACCCCGACACCAAGCTCGCCAAGCAACATCCTGAACTGCTGCTGCTTACCCCTGGTGGGACAGCTGGTATCTCTCGCCTGTTAACCCCGCTACCGACGCGTACACCAAGGACTTGCTGAAGATGTTCATGCTCACTTGGAACTTCGACGGCTTGAAACTCGATGGTCAGCACATGAACTGCTGCCAACCCGACTTCAACGAAGGTACAGGCCTCGAGAGTGGCTGGCAAGCACCGGAGCTGATGCCTTCGTACTTCGAGAAACTCTACGCCGAGGCACGCCAGATGAAACCCGACGCAGTCATTCAGTTCTGTCCCTGCGGTTGCGCGATCAACTATTATATGATCCCTAACTTCAACCAGGCAGTAGCCAGCGACCCGATGTCGTCGTGCCAGGTGCGCATGAAGCGCAAAGCGTACGCCGCCATGGCGCCGCAACTCGCTTACTATGGCGATCATATCGAGCTCACCGACGGCGGTTTGGATTTCGGCACGCAGATCGGTGTAGGCGCCGTTATAGGTTCCAAGTTCACATGGCCGAAGGACAACCCCGACGTGAAAGATGGTCCGTTTGTTCTTACTCCCGAGAAGGAAGCCCTCATCCGCAAGTGGATGAAGATATATAAGGAGAACAACCTCGCACGTGGTGAGTACCTCAACCTCTACACCTGGGGCTACGACTACCCCGAGGCACACGTCATTCGCCAGAATGATGCGCTCTATTATGCCTTCTACGTTAATCCCGAAGCTCCGCTTGGCGCAATGGATCCCGCACATGTTGATAAAGCTACTGTTCCCGAACCCACCTATAGTGGTACCTTGGAGCTCCGCGGACTTGATCCCGCCAAGACCTACACGGCCATCGAATATACCGCCGATGAGCCCCGTGAGTTCACCGTGGATGGCAGCAATCCGAAAATTGACGTAAACTTCACTCGTAACTACCTGCTCAAAGTAATAGAGAACAATTAACTTCGAAATATCGATTTCTCGAAATATCGAAATATCGAAAATAACAAACCAAAATAATAACATCCCATGAAAAGATTTCCAGCAATCTTATTGAGCCTGATGCTCGCTGTTGCGGCTTATGCCGACATCAACGTGCGTGGACAGGTTATTGACGCCGACGGCTCGGAACCTCTGATTGGTGTAAGTATCCTTGTTGAGGGTACAACCCAAGGTACCGTAACCGACTTCGACGGTAACTTTGAAATGGCAGTACCCGACAAAGCGGTGCTGCAATTCTCGTACATCGGCTACAAGACGATCACCGTTCGCGCCGTAGCTTCGATGCAAGTGATCATGGAGGCTGATGCCCAGCAACTGCAAGAAGTTGTGTCTCTGGGTTATTCGGCAGTGAAACGTGCTGAGTTGAGTTCGGCAGTTGTAACGGTTAGCGCCGATGCCCTCACCGATGTTACATCGAGTGATATCGGAAACATGTTGCAAGGTAAGGTAGCCGGTCTGACGGTTACCAACGCCAGTGGTCAGCCGGGTGAATCGGCACAGCTTCGTATCCGCGGTACCGGTTCCATCAGTGCCGGTAGTGCTCCTATCTACGTAGTAGATGGTGTTGTTGGCGGTGCATTCAACCCCAACGATGTAGAAACGATCTCCGTCCTCAAGGATGCAGGTTCGACCGGTATCTACGGTGCACAAGGTGCAGGTGGTGTAATCGTCGTTACAACGAAATCCGGTAAGAAAGGCGATAAGGTACATGTGGACGTTAAGGCCACAGCCGGTGCTAAGCAAGCCCTCTTTGGTAACTACAAGATGATGGCATCGGAGGAGTTGTATAACTTCCACAAATCGCTGTATTCGGCAGGCGTATTCCGCGCAATCTATCCGTCATTGGATGAGCTGCCTGATTATAACTGGCAGAATGAGTTCTTCCATACTGGCGTTGTACAGAACTACAACATTGCTGTTCATGGTGGTGCGGAGCACGTTGGTTACTATGTATCTCTTGACTATTTCGGTGAGCAAGGAACCTTGATCGGTACCGGAATGCAGAAAGTGAGCGGTCACGCTTCTCTCAAAGCAGACATCACCAAATGGCTGGATATGAACATCAAAGTGGACTTCAGCAAATCGAACGTTGACTATCCGACGAGTTGGACAATGCTGGGTGACGCCTACTTCAAGATGCCGTGGGATTGCCCGTACGAATATGACGCGTCAGGCAATGTTACCAACCGATATGTCAGAATCGACAGCAGCAAACGTCCGGATAACGGTGGCAAATGGTGGAGCCAGGAAACATGGAACTCGCTGCATGGTACGAAATACAACTATGCAAAGGGCGATAACTTCGATTTCGCCGGTGTGCTCCAACTGGGTGTTCACTTCACTGACTGGTTGCACTTCACTACTACTAACACCTTTGGTGCAGGTCACTGGTTGAGTTCTACCTATATTGATCCGCGAACCTATAATACTTCATACCAGAACGGATATCTCGAAAAGAGCATCGGTATGAGCAAGTCGTTCGGTACTACCAACATCCTCAAGGGCGGTTCGCAATGGGATGCACACAGCTTCAACGCCATGATTGGTCAGGAGTGGAGCACGTGGCAGTCGGAATATACGACAGCATCGGGTACCGATATGCTGGAAGGCGTCGACGCTCTGAACGCAGCTGTTCCTTACCTCAACAGCGGTTATGTAATGCCAGGACGCGCATTGTCGTTCTTTGTTCAGGCAAGCTACGATTACGCTAAGCGTTATTTCATTACCGCTTCATATCGTACGGAGGCTAACTCCAACTTCGGTAGATTGCATCGTTGGGGACATTTCCCCTCAGTGGCTGCCAGCTGGTTGATTAGCAATGAGGACTTCATGCGCAATCAGAGCGTGGTAAGCTTCTTGAAGCTGCGTGCTTCTTATGGTATCACCGGTAATAGCGATATACCGGCTTATCAGTATCTATCCACCTACGAGCTTAACCGTCTGTACCAAAGCAAGGTGGCTGCTACTCCGAGCCGTCTGGCTAACCCCAAACTGCACTGGGAGACCGCTTATATGGCTGCTGTAGGTCTTGATATTACTTTCATCAAGAAAGTCGACATGTCTATCGACCTCTATCAGACAGATAACAAAGACCTGTTGATTTACGAGCCGGTAGCTCCCTCCACCGGTTTCTATGAGGCACTGAGGAATATCGGTGCTGTTCGCAACCGTGGTATAGAGTACCGTATCGATGCCAACATCATTGATAAGAACAAATGGCGTTGGGATCTCGGCTTCAATATCGGCTTCAACCAGAACCGCGTTGTCAGTCTGCCCGGTCACAAACCCTTGCTGCAAACAGCATCGTCGGTTAACCAGCAGATCAAGGAAGGACAGGATATTTACACGTGGTACATGAAAGAGTGGGCTGGTGTTGATCCCGCTAACGGTGATCCTCTGTGGTACGTAGTAGATGCCGATGGTAACTATGTATTGGATGGTGCCGGCAACAAGACGACCACCAACGACTACAACGCTACTCAGGCACATGCTGTAGGTACAGCTACCCCGTTGTTCGCTGGCGGTATCAATACCACGGTTAGTTGGAATGGTATATTCTTGCACCTGAACGGCAACTTTACCTATGGTAACAAGATCTACAACTACACCCGCCATTCGTCCGATGCCGACGGTTCGTACCTCGGTTACAACCAGCTCTCTATCGAGCACTCCAACCTCGGTTGGAAACGTTGGACGGAAGATGACCCCAACGGAGCTACACACCCGAAGGCTATGCTCAACGGTAATAAGAACGCCAACCAGATATCCTCGCGTTATCTGGAGGATGGTTCGTACTTCCGTCTGAAAAACATAACATTTGGTTATGACTTCCCGCTGGAACTGATAAAGAAGGCGCACATGACTAAGTGCCGCATCTATTTCAGTGCTGACAACATCTTCACAGCTTCCAGATTCTCCGGTATGGATCCGGAAATTACCTTGGAGAGCAATGCTAACAACCTCGCAGGTTTCTACTCTGAGAACTATCCTGTAGGACGTACGTTCCAAGGAGGACTTGAAATATCGTTCTAATTAAGTCACTTCGAAATATCGTAATATCGAAATAGAGTAATATCGACATTAACGAAATAAAATATAGAAGATTATGAAAACAAAAGTATTATATTTGACTGCAGCTCTCGGACTAATGTTCGGGATAAGCAGTTGTAGTCTTGACGTTGTTCCTTCCGATGAGTTGAACAGCGAAGTACTGCTTGGTTCTGCTGAAGGAGCAAAGCTCGTTATGGATGGTTGCTATGCCATGATGAAAGACGAGGTGGAGTTCCTCGGTTATGCGTCGGGTAACTGCTATGCACGTCACTATTTCCAGTTGTCGGAGTTCCCGGCTGACAATATCTGCCTGTCGGCTCACACCACCGACCCGCTCTACGAGGCCACCGCGCACATGATGACCGACGGATTAAAGAACGTAGGTACAATCTGGATGGTAGGCTACAAGATCATCTACATGACCAACACGGTCATTGAAACACTCAAAGAGGATGATCCGGATACCAAGCAGTTGCTCGGTGAGGCATATTTCATGCGTGCATTGATGCACCTGCACATGGTTACCCTCTATGCTAAGCCGTATTCGTTCGGACGCGACAATATCGGTGTACCTCTGCGTACTTCCACCAATTCAACGGTCACCACGCGCAACCCGGTTGGCGAGGTGTATGACCAGATCGTAGCAGATCTGCGCAAGGCTGCCGACCTGATGGGCAAGAGCCGTGGCAATGCCGGATACCCTTGCAAGGAAGCCGCATTGGGTGTGCTGAGCCGTGTATAT
This sequence comes from uncultured Bacteroidales bacterium, assembly GCA_902798965.1. Classification (GTDB taxonomy): domain Bacteria; phylum Bacteroidota; class Bacteroidia; order Bacteroidales; family Paludibacteraceae; genus Colicola. Next base: position 66,369 of record CADBYS010000013.1, read on the forward strand.
CTCTACATGGAGGATTACGACAAGTGTATTGCTGCTGTGGATGAGGCATTGAACGGTGCTGCTCCGGCATCGAAGTTGGATGACGATTTTGCCAACTATTTTATCGATGCAAAAACATCGCCGGAAACCCTCTTCTGCATTGCGCATGAGACAACCGATGACCGTGGACAATCATCCATCGGTTCGATGTACCTCAAGGATGGTATCGGCTGGGGTGAGATTTATCCGTCTGACCCGATTAAGTACCTCTATGAGCGTTACCCGAACGATCTTCGTTATACCGCCTTCTGCATCCCGCAGTTCTCAGGAAAAACCACTACCGGTGGCGACGATTTGTGGAAAGTATATGTTACTGTTCCTGCAACCGGCGAAACAGATCCTAAGACTCCTCATATCTACGCAAGCTTCAACTTGATTGACGACGGTGCAGGCAACTATTCGTTCAAGGATGGTGCCACTACCTACAACATCGAGAATCGTAAGATCAAAGGAAATGGAAAAGCCGATCCAGCCGGCGAGTACACTGAATACCACGTGAACTATGGTGGCCAGGATTGCCTCTGCCGAATCAACAAGGACGTAACACTCCGTGTAGGATTTACTGTACCGATGATTTACATCACCAAGTTCAGCTATCAGGATGGTAACCCCATGCTCTCGTCGCCGGTACTCTGCCGCTGGGCTGAGGTGATTCTCAACCGCGCAGAAGCATATGCACACAAGGGTGATGCTGCCAAGGCTCTGGATGACGTAAACGTAATCCGTACCCGCGCAGGTATCCCGACCTTCACTTCTGCTACAGAGCACGGATACGACAATGCCTTCCAGATCGTAATGGACGAGCGTCGCATGGAACTCGCTTGGGAAGGACATCGTCTGTTCGATATGATACGCAACAAACTGGATATGAATCGCCAGTATGCAGGTGCGCAACCGTTTGAGATAGTACCTTATGACCGCGAACATCTGCAGTATCCTATTCCGAACAACGAGTGGACGGTTAGCGGTATTCAGCAGAACCCGGGTTATTAATAGAAACAACCAATCAACATTATACATTAACCAATTAAATTTTAAGATTTATGAAAGCAAATTGGAAAATTGCACTGATGTGCGTTGCTACTTTCGCATTCGTTGCATGTAACAAGAATGGAGGAAACGATCCTAAGAATCCCGACAAGGGTGGTGACAAGAAAGAGTACGTTCAGAAGATCAAAGTGGACGACAATTCGCTTGATGACTGGAAGAATGTTCCCGAAGAGTTCGTTGTTTCGTGCGCATGCCCCGAAGATGCATCACTGATCGGCCTGAAGGGTGCAGCTGTTTATGCTGACGAGATGTACATCTTTATCGTTGTTGAGCCTGACTACGAGGAAGTAGCTGACCTTGAGTGGGTTCCGTTCCACGTTTACCTCGACACCGACAACAGCGATGCTACAGGTGGTTATGGTGATCAATTCACTGACGCTAACACTGACATCCTCCTCGAGGGTGCTGTATTCGCAGAAGGTGCTGCATATCCCTACAATCCTGCCGTATTCAAATGGTGGGGCGAAGTTGGTGGCAGCGGCTGGGAATGGACAGATCCGAGCGTAGAGCACGACGGTTCTGACTTCTGGGGCGCTATCGTAGGCGAAGGCCAGTCTCCTATCGGAAACAGCCAGGTTGTTGACGGAAAGATCGAGATCCAACTCCTCCGCGAACTTATCCCCGCTACGTGGAACGCAAACGAGTTCGGAATTGGCTTCGACATCCAACAGAACTGGAGCTCTGTAGGTATTCTCCCGTTGGTAACCCCGACAGAGGAAAATCCTGCTGGGCACACGGCTAAACTCAAAGTTAAGATCAACAAGTAATAAGTTTCCGGAACTTATTGCATGTCTTAACAAGACAACAACAAAAATTAAGCTTAATCAATGTTGATTGATGTACCGGTGTGGAAGCGCACCGCAACCACACCGGTACTGTTTTTTCTACCATACGAGGAAATATCCTTTCATCGAAAATATCCTTCCTTATGAAGACTATTCTACCTCTTACCTTTTGTGTCATGCTACTTGCAGCATGCTCAGGCAATACTCCTGAACCGAAAGGCATCATAGTAAACTTTGCCGAAAGCGATGAGATCTTCCCCAACCCGGAGAGAGGTCTGTTCGCACAAACTTATTATACATCTGCCAATGTAACATCCCACGCCGATGCTGGGGTGATCAAGAACTTGCGCACGTCGGCTGCACGTATGACCGTACTACTACACTCCTACTATCTGACCGACTATATGGAAAGCGATATCCCACAAGAATTTCTGGATCGCTTTGAAACTAATATGAATGCCCTACGCGAAGGCGGTGCAAAAGTCGTGCTTCGCTTCTCATATAAAAGCAGTATGGATGCAGCTGACAAGCCATGGAATGCTTCGCCAGAATGGATCCATCGACATATCGATCAAGTTACCCCATACCTCCAGAAGCACGCAGATGTTATCCTATGCGTACAATGCGGATGGCTCGGATCATGGGGCGAATGGTATTATACCGACAGTGGTTATAAACAGAATCCGACAAAAGACTCTGATTTCGAAATGCGCTGGGAGGTTCTGGATCATATGCTTAGAGCCGTTCCTGAAACGCGTCAAGTCGCACTGCGTACCCCCGCCTACAAAATGCGTTATCTCCTTATGCATGGCGATACGGCAATGAGTGCGTTGACTGCAGCTGAAGCGTATAAGAATACCGCAAAAGCTCGTATTTGTGGTCACAACGATTGCTTCGTCTCCTCATCCAGTGATGTGGGTACATACAACAAACCAAGCGAACGCGAATTCTGGGCGGAAGACACCAAATATACAATGATGGGCGGTGAGACATGCGAGAAATGCTCCTATTCCAAAGGCGAGAACGCTATTAGCGAAATGGAGAAATACCACTGGACGTACCTGAATCGCGACTACCGTGAATCAGTTACCGGCATGTGGCGCTCCGACGGCTCGATGGATACGATGCTAATGCGTCTTGGATATCGTCTCGCTTTGGAAAAAATTATTGTAACCCCGAAACCCGTAGCTGGCAGCCCGTTGGAGGTGTACTGCGTGCTACATAACAAGGGATTTGCGGCTCCGGTTAACCCGCGTGACGTGGAACTCGTTCTGGTAAATGCCAACGACCCGGGCAAGAAACACATCTTCCCGCAAACAGAAGATCCGCGTTTCTGGTTGCCCGGCGAACAGCACAAGTTCACACTATCATGCTCGCTCAAGGACGTTAAGCCCGGGGAGTACAAGCTCTATCTTAACCTGCCGGATCCGTACGAGTCGTTGCACAACGACCCGCGCTACAGTATCCGTCTTGCGAACAAAGACGTTTGGGAAGAAGCCACCGGCTACAACTACTTGACAACTGTTACTATAGAATAGATGAGAAGAGAGGTACTATACATACTGCTGCTATTCGCCACTACCATTACAGCACAAGACGCGCTTTGGTGGGGCGCGGCTGTTGGTCTCGGACATGAACAGCCTTACATCGACCAGCCGCTGTTCGACCTCAACACACAGGATGCCAACAACCAGTTGGTGCCCTTGTTCCTGTCATCGGACGGCGAATACGTGTGGTCGGATCGACCGTTTAACTTCACTGCCAAGAATGGTGTAGTGCGTACTTCTACCTCATTCATTCCCGTCAAGGGCGGCAATACCCTGCGTGAGGCATATATGGCGGCGCAAGCGAAGTATTTCCCTGCCAACGGTCAACTGCCCGACACGCTTCTGTTCACCCGACCGCAGTACAACACCTGGATCGAACTGATGTACAATCAGAACCAGGCGGATATATTGAAGTACGCCCACGCGGTGATTGACAACGGTTTTCCGGCAGGTGTGCTGATGATCGACGACAACTGGCAGCGCTACTACGGCAACTTCTCCTTCAAGGCGGAGCGGTTCCCTGACCCCAAGACGATGATCGACGAGTTGCACCGCTTAGGCTTCAAGGTCATGGTGTGGGTTTGTCCGTTTGTCAGTCCCGACTCACCCGAATACCGCGAACTGGAGGCTGCCGGTTACCTCTTGCGCACCCCGCAGGGCGAAACGGCCATCCTCAATTGGTGGAATGGCTACTCGGCGTGCTACGATCTGACGAATCCCAAGGCGGCCGAACATTTCGTAAATGTGCTCAAGCAGGCACAAGCCGATTATGGTATCGATGGCTTTAAGTTCGATGCCGGCGACAACAACTGCTACGCCTCTGCGCGCATCGCTGCCTATGATAAGAAAGCAACGAACGTGGATCACACCCTCTCATGGGCACGTATAGGTCTGCAATTCCCCTTCAATGAGTACCGCGCTTGCTGGAAGATGGGTGGGCAACCGCTCGTACAACGCTTAGGTGACAAGGATTACAGCTGGGCTGCCGTGCAGCAACTCATCCCGCAGATGTGCGTAGCAGGCCTGTTAGGCTATGCCTACGCTTGCCCCGATATGATTGGCGGCGGTCAGTTCACGGCGTTCCTGAATATTCAGCCCGGCGAGTTCGATGAGGCACTTATCGTTCGCTCGGCTCAGGTACACGCTTTGATGCCTATGATGCAGTTCTCCGTAGCGCCGTGGCGTATACTAAGCAAGGAGAACCTTGCCATCGTACAAAGGATGGCTAAGTTGCATGCCGAGTTCGGACCATATATTATGCAGTACGCTCATCAGGCAGCCAAGACAGGTGAGCCTATAGTGCGACTGATGGAATACCAGTTCCCGCACCAGGGCTTGGCGCAAGTGAAAGACCAGTTCATGCTCGGCGATAAGTATCTCATAGCCCCTGTTATAGATGACCGCCTTGAGCGCGATGTCATCCTCCCCGCCGGTAACTGGCGTGACGACCAGGGCAAGAAATACAAAGGCGGCAAAACCTATCACATCGATGTTCCGCTGGATCGTTTACCATTCTTTGAATTGGTAAAATAGACCGGCTACGCCTGAAAGAAAAAAGACCGCTACGCTAAAAGAAAAAAGCCTATAATGTTTTAGCGCTGAAAAGTAATTAGGCCTTTATCTTTTCTCTTTGAGTGAGCATAGCAAACGGTCTTTCGACTAAGAATATGCGAACGATCTTTCGACGAAAATAACACGAACATGAGAATACATAATTTTAGGGAACTTGTGGCTTGGCAAAAGGCTATGCAACTTACAAAAGAGGTCTATTTGTTAACTAATACATTCCCTGCAAGCGAAAGATACGGATTAATATCGCAAATACAAAGAGCTGTTGTATCAATACCATCAAACATAGCAGAAGGTGCGGGGAGACCAACGGAGAAAGAATTGGTACACTTCTTATCCTTTGCATTAGGCTCTGCATATGAATTGGAAACAGAACTTCTGCTCGCCGGAGAATTTGGCTATATAGATGCTGAACAATCCAAGCAAATAAATAAAGAAGTAGTAGAAGTGCAAAAATTAGTGTATTCGTTAATGAAAAAGTTCAACCCATCGGAAGGTAATTAGGCTTTTTTCTTTGAGTAAACGAAGTGAACGGTCTTTTTTCTTTCGACTAAACAAACACAATATGAAAGACAAACTTTGGTTAGTATTTATCCTCATCACTGTGGTAACATGGGGCGTATGGGGTGCATTCTCCGACCTGCAGATGGATCGCGCAGGTATTCCGGAAACCGTAGTGTATATCCTTTGGGCACTGACCATGGTGCCGTGTGCTATCGTGGCACTGATCATTAACAAAGGCAAGTTCCTTCACGACTGGAAGTCCGCATTGTTGGGCTGCACGGTGGGTCTGTTGGGTGCAGGCGGTCAGTTGGTACTGTTCAAGGCTTTATCCATTGGCCCTGCATATATCATCTTCCCTTTCATCTCGATGTCGCCGGTGATCGTTATCACCCTGGCAGCCGTGTTCCTGAAGGAGAAAGCCACCAAGTGGCAGGTAGCAGGTATCGTTGTTGCCTTGATCGCTATCCTCTTGCTTTCTATCCAATCGGGCGGTGACGACAGCCCTGTAAGCGGCTGGCTGTGGATCGTGCTGGCTGTGCTGGTGCTGTTTGCATGGGGTATCCAAGGCTTCTTTATGAAGTTCGCCAACAACTCGATGGATGCCGAGTCGATCTTCTGCTGGATGGCTCTCTCGGGCTTGGTACTTATTCCTGTAGCTTACTTCATGAGCCCCGATGCCGCTGCGTTCTTTGCCGGCGAAGAGGTGATGAGCAAGAGCCTCGGCTGCTTTGGCATACAGATCCTGAACTCTATCGGTGCGCTGACCCTCGTCTATGCTTACCGTTACGGCAAGGCAGTCATCGTTTCGCCGATGGAAGGTCTGTCACCTATGGTTACGGTGCTGCTCTCGTTGATCATCCTCAGCGTTATACCCACACCGCTGCAAATTGCAGGTATATGCTGTGCAGCCTTCGCCATGTACGCGCTGTCGAAATAAGCCCGCAGTAACTATAAGAAATAATATTAACCCTAAATACATTACGTTATGAAAAAATCTTTACTTATGATTGCTGCTATGTTTGCAGCCATCTCACTGAGCGCTAAACAAATCACATTGAGTCCAAGTGCAGCTGTATCTATTGCTTATGACAATTGCTCGGCTACGCCTACTGTGAACGGTGACGAACTGAATGTAGCTTATACAGCCGGTGGATGGGAATGGGCTGGTGTAGAATTTCCATTAGACAATCTTGCAGTAACATCTATTGACTTCGAGTACAAAGGAGTAACGGAAGGCTGGACAAGTTTTGTTGTATATCTTCGCGCGGACGATGGAGCTCGCTGGTACGATGACGCTGATGATTTCAGTATGTCGCATGAAGACTGGTTTGCAAAAACAGGCTATTTCCCCACCAAACTGATGTGGGATGCATCTAACTTTGACCTGGGAGCACGTTCATTCATCGCTCTCGGTTTTATTGCTAATCCTGGCGCACCTACTACAAATACATTCTCACTGCGCAACGTAAAGATTACCGTAGAAGGCGATGAGACTGCTGTTGATCAGGTTAGCAACGAAGCTAAGACTACCAAGCTTATCCGCAACGGACAAGTGCTCTTTGTTCGCGACGGCAAGACCTTCAATGCCCTGGGAGCAGAAGTAAAATAACGGAAATATGAAAAAGATTCTTTTGGCAAGTTTGTTGCTGCTGAGCATGGCAGCATGCAACGCTGCGCCTAAACTGGTGTATAACGGCGACACTTTGGCATGGAACACCGAGTGGCAACGCAAGCAATGCGGTGTGGTAGGCGATTCACTCAAACTGCCGGAGGTATCCGGTATAGCCTGCTCGCGCGTGACACCCGGATATATCTGGATGGAGAGCGACGACTACACACGCGTGGTGGCCACCGATGAGAAAGGCACGCACAAATATACGCAAATCAACTTCCCC
>CADBYS010000014.1 GCA_902798965.1 uncultured Bacteroidales bacterium
CGGACTTGTGCTTTAGTCGTATAAGTCTCTCGCTCAAGCGAGCTTGACGATAGCCTTATCCGCCTAACACACAACTCTTCGAGTAACAGCCATCATCAGCCATAAACATAAATAAATTTCAGTGAATCCATTGCAAAGAATCCGGTCTGTCAAAATTGCCAAAAATTATCCCAAAATTCTGTACGGATAACACGGATCTTACGGATTGCAACGGTTATAGGCGAACACAGATTAACACGGAAAGGCACGGAGGAAAAAGGCACTAAAATCGGGCATAAAAAGGGTATAGGCACAAGGTGCTGATAAACAGATAGATGAATGCATGAGGTTCCTATAAGGTTCCTATGAGCTTCCTATAAGGTTTATGGTTCCCCACTTGGGTGATAGGCGGAGGGGAGGCGGAGGGCACATAAAAACAGGGACTCCCGTGTGGAAGTCCCTGAATTTGGATTGACAGCTAATCGCTTAGCGAACGATCGTACCGAGGATGTTGTAGATTACACCGTCGCGGAGGATATAAACCTGACCGTCTTGGAGAATCTTCTGTACCTCAACGCCTTCACCTGTGATGTTGTCAACAGCCGTCGGTGTGTAACCCTTCTTGTTCCAGATCTTGAGATCGTAGATACCGAGCGGGTTCTGAGCACCGGCGTCGTCGTTGTTACGCCATGCGAATACGATGTAGTACTGACCAGCATCCAGCGTGTAGTCGTCGTCAGCGAGCGACTGCTCAGCCGTTGCACCACTGAGGGTCGGCGAAACGCCGTTGCTGAGGCTATATACGCCCGAGATAGCGTTGGAAGCAGTCATCTGCGTACCATTGAACTTAGCTTGGTGGTTAGCAATCTCCATCTCGACATCTGCGCCGGCGATGAATGCACGACCGTAGTCAACCGTCGATTGTCCGTTAGCCTGCCACTTGAAGCTGATCTCAACAGGCGTGTTGTCCTCCGGAACGCTGAATGCGCGGTAAGCAATAGCGGCAGATGAAGCATCTAACGTTGTATATTGCCAGCTTGCGCCATCGTTCGAGATGTACAGACCTGCATTCTCGTTGAAGCTTGCGAAGATGAAGTGGTTGGTTTCGTCTGCACCCAGCAGAGTCCACTTAGCCTGCTCATCCGGATCGTTCAGGTCGATCGAGTCAATCGTATTGTTCTCAATCTCGAGAACCATATCCTCGCTCAGCGGGCTGCGGAAGATGAAGTCTTCGGCTACTGCCTCAGAGATATTACCCTCGCCCTCGCAATGAGCGACAACGCTTACATGCATCGAGTACTTGGTGTTGGGCTCGATAGCAATGCTGATGCTGCGTGAATCCACTGTAGCATTGAACAGCGGCTGAGCCTGGGCATTGAGATTATCGGTTACGACAACATCCCACTGTGCCTCGCTACCGTTCTGATCCCATGTGAAGACTACCTCGTTAGCCGTGAGGCTGAACTTCTCGATATTCTTAACAGGCATGCAGTTCGGTGCAGCGTTGATAGCTACAGAATCCAGATCGATGTACGCAGCACCGCTACCGTAGTTGCTGGTTGCGTTGAATAAGATGCGGATGGTCTGACCTGCGTAGTCAGCAAGCATAATCTTCTGCTCCGTCCAATCGGCAATACCTGTGAGGTTGCTCAGTACGGTATCACGTACGCCATCCTCACCGGCAATAGCTACATTGAAGTCGCCGCCTGTTGGATTCTTGCACAAGAATACGAGTTGAGCAGGAGTCTCAGGCAATGTGAGCATCGGCGTAGCGAGTACGTTGGTGTTACCATCAGCGTTGTTGTACGAGTTGAATCGTAAGTATGCGCTACCTACAGCACCTGTACCTACAGCACCCCACTTGTACGAGCTGGATGTGGTTGTACCCTCTTCGTTGCTCCAGCAATCAGGTATCGTGTACTGTTGCGTGAGCGAGTTGAAGTCCTCAGCCCACCAGTTCTCGTCGTCGATAACCAATGCCTCGCACAAGGTGTGAACGGATACAACCGAGCTATTCTCAGCCGACTCGTCGTCCTCGCTACAGATACCCTTAACCACGAAGCGGAACGGATAACTTGTATTGGCTTGGAGCGTGTCGATTTCGAACGGCAGCTCAGATGCAGCAATCAGCGTATCAGCAATCAGGTTCGTTCCATTGTAGATCTTAACTGAATAGTTATCAGCATTGCCCTCCCAAGTGAACGAAGCTGAATTGGTAGTATATTCTACCAAAGCAACATCTGACGGCTTGAAGCAAGTAGGCAACTGGAATACTTCGAGATTATCCATATACGTTGACGAGCCATACTTGCTCTCACCTTGCAGAATGATTTCGCATACACCTGCATAAGGCAATGTAAACTCGTAATCATACCAAGCAGCTGCAGATTCAGCCGGGATAACGTCATTCGATACCGAATAATTACGTGAGATAAATGCCAGTTCGGTTTCTTCTCCATCGTAACTTGCGATAACGCGAATACCTTCGCCCTCATACGATGTTGCATTTCGATAGATACTCATGCTGAATGCGAATGCATTAGCAGCAGAAATCTCCATCGACGGCAATGTGAGACGAGTAATCGTGCCACTGGTCATATCCGGCAACTGCAACTGGTGCGTGCTGTTCGTACCGTTGGTAGAGGTATTAACCTTGAAGAGTTGCGATCCGGCACCGCTTATATGCTCGTTCGTCCAGCACAGCTCGTCAAGATCACCTGAAGCTATCAACTCAAAGTCCTCAGCCCAAGGCTGTTGCTTGGTAATAGCGATCGGTTCACACTTGGTAACAAAAGCAAGCTCAGCTACATACGGATAACTTACATCACCATTACCGCAGTCGGTAGTGATAGAAGCCTCGAGGGTGTAAGCTGTTGACGGAGTCAGGTTGCTGATTACCAAGAAGGTATCCTGAACAAGCTGGTTGTCAACGAGAATTTCCTCACCATCCTTAACCGTTACACGGTAATCACCTGCGGTAGTTGCGGGACTCCAGTACAGAGTAGCCGAGTTCATGGTGATATTCTTAACACCGGCGTCCTTCGTAGCCTTGCAAGTAGTAACCGGCATTACGGTGATATCATCTACAGTACAACTATACTGACTGCTGTAATACCAACGGAATACAAGTCTCGAAGCACTTGCAGGAAGTTCACTCAGACTAACCTCGGAAGAAACCATTGTATGATAACATGCAGAACTTGCCGGGTATTGCTGAATTGCAGTAAATGTGTTGCAATCAACATCTTCAGCAGTGATATAACCCAAGGTCAATGTACCATTCGAGTTGCTTTCAGTTGCATACCAGAAGGAGATTTGCAATGCACTCAAATCTGCTGCAAATGCAGGCAGAATAGCGTAATTGGTACCACTACCGTAGAATGTCAACGCCTTCGTGCCACTATGTACATATCCATAGGTATCACTCGAAGGAATAACGTGCGGTCGAACTGATGATGTAGAATATGCATCCCAGCAATCAGGTATTACACCATTTGAACTATACGATGCACCGGCATAATCCTCGAAGTTCTCCGTCCACGGGAACTCAGCGATCGAGCCGCACAAAGTCTTGTAAGCGAATACCGACTGAACAGCCTCACTCATCGCGTCACCTTCGCACAAGGATACGATTTCGACAGTCAGTGTGTCAGCCGTGTTGGCCGGCAGGTCATTGATAACCAAGATAGGATTATTGTTTACCAAGCCTTCCCAAGACTTCTCGGCACCATTCACAGCGTACGAAACAGCCCATGAGGTCTCATTGCCACCGGCTTCCCACGTTACGGTCAGAGAAGTAGCCTCTACGGCAACCTCAACGTTCTTAACCGTTGCGCAGTTCGGAGCATAATGGAGCATGATGTCATCCACATAGATAGCCTTCTCGGCATAAGCCTGAATCAGGATATAAGCCTGCTCAAACTCAGCAATTTCATCCTCGGTGAACCATCCTTCGGGCAGTTTGCCGCGGAACTCACGCCAATCAGCGATAGCGGCAACAGCACCGATACGTGTTGCACCTTCCAGTGCAGGAGCATCGTTGATGTAGAATACTACGGAGTCGGCATCGCTATGCGAAGCACCTTCCTTAACGTAAGCTACCAGTTCTTGCTCTTCGATAAGCTCGAATGCCGGAGTGATCAACAGGCTGAATGTATCCGTAGCACCCAGAGCTGCAACATATGCACCAACCGAGCCGCTATGAGCGGTAGAAGTTGTTTTCCATACGCCACCTTCGGTCTGCCAGCAGAGGATATCGCCCTGCAGGTTCTGATTAGCAGCATACTCTTCGAATCCGAAGATCATCTCATCGTTTTCGTTATATACATCCGACGACAGTAGTACCTCACATTCGGTGTGGAACTCTGCGCTCGCCCACTTACCTGCACCTTCGCTGCAGATAGCGCGAACATAGATAGTATAGAACGACGAGTGATTCAAACCGCTTATGGTAGTTATCGTATCGCTTACCGATACAGCGTTCTCCTCGTTCAGTTCCTCACCTGCGGCAAGCACTACATACTCATATCCTACGGCACTTTCCACTGCATTCCATGCAATCTCAGCACTGGTTGTAGTTGCAGCTACCGGATGAATATTGGTCAAGTCACCACACAACTTCTTGGTGATAGATATGTTATCAACTGCAGCCGATGGATTCGAACCGCCAGAACCGTCATTACACCAGAAGAATACGAGATAATAATCTGCAGCCTCGCTGAACGACAATTCAAATTCTTGATTTTCTACCCACGTTGATTTCTGGTTGAACCAGGAGCTGGTAGTTACAGTACCCAGCGGGTTCTTCAGTAGCATCCATCCGGCAGGAGCAGAAGCGAATTTAGGAGTCTCTCTGCTGACAGATACTCCACCGATAGTTGCAATATTTTCTGAGAATGTTGCTCCCATCACATCTGTTGTAGCAGGGATAAGCATCACTTGCATACCATCCCATGTTGACTCTCCACTGCCTTTCCAATCGAATGACAGATAGTAACCACCTGCTTCGAAATGGAACAGACTGGTCAGAATGGTAGAACTCTTTGAACTATTGTCATACGAATTCGCGGTGCCATTGTTTTGGCTAACATATGCGGCCTTAGCACCACCATTGTTAGTAGCGGAGCCGATAGCCCACTTGTTGGAGCCTGTACTACTTAAGCTAGCCCATTTCTCTGCTTCTGCGCCCTCAAAGCCGGTATTGTAAGGCAATGCCTGCGCTACGAGTAGCGTGGTAAAGCTAAACGATGCAGCTTGAGTGAAATCTTCCGAGCAGAGTGCACGTACCTGTACATTATACGTCTTGAAATCATCCAAGTTACTCAATGCGTACGAACTACCATTTACTGCTATTGTATCAAGCCACTCCGAGCCATAACCATAGCGGAGTTCGAATGCACTCTGTCCGTAGGCGTTCCATGAAATCACAGCAGATGTAGCAGTAACTGCACTGGCAGCCAAACCGTCAGGTGTCTGGCAGGCCTTGGCTGTCTTGAATGCAACCTTGCTGCTCCAGCTACTGAAACCGTCTTCGCCGCAGTTGGCGCGAACATACGCATAATAGTTCTTTTCCGAAGCGAGACCGGAGAGTGTGTACGGATTAGCAGTAACATTAATCAACGTAGCCTCACTCGGATTGAAGCCGGATACTGTATCCAAGGCAATCTGCCATGCATTCTGACCTTCAGCAGCTGTCCAGCCGATTACTGCAGAAGATGAGGTAATAGTCGAATCTGCTACAGCAACTTGTGCCGGCTTGGAACATACAACGCGCGAAATGCTGAAGTTATCTACCGCAGCAGGGGTCTGCGATCCTGTACTGGTGTCGTCTCTCCAGAGGAGTACCACATTGTACGTACCTGTCGGAATAGTTACTTCACCACTGTTGAATGTCTGCCAAGAAGAAACCAGATTCAGTTTACTACCTCCATCCAGAGCAATCCAGCCATCAGGCATTTCAGTTGCTGACAAGCCTGTCGGCAACGATGTAGCTGCATTCAATTGCACAGCAACGGGAACCAAGGCTACACGCAGGTAGTCATACGTACTCTCACCATAAGCCTTCCAATCATACTGGAAGATATATGTTCCTCCCGCAAAATTGAACGACCTGGTTGCATATACCAAAACAGCGGAGGAATTTGTATATGCATTAGTAGCACCGCCGTCATTGGAAATGTACAATGCATGTGTACCTTCGCCATTATGAGCAGCTTCGCCCCATACCCAAGCATTCGTCAAACCGCCGTTAATAAACAACCAGCTGTTACCGGCCTCGAAATCATCGGAGAAGTTCGACGGGTCAGCAGGCAACTGCAAAGTGTGGAAAGGCTTGGAGATAAACTCACTGATATCATTGCCACCGCAATCTTGACGCAGATAGAATACATAGTCTGTATTATCCTGTTTGCCAGTCACTACCACAAACGTATCCGTTACGGCGATGAATGCATCAGCGGCAGGGACATCTTCCGAAGCAAGCGCTACGGCATACTTCCAGGCGCTATTCGCAATCCGATCCCACGATGCTGTCGCGCCGTCTACGGTAATATCAATGATATTCAAGCCTGACGGCTTGCGGCAAGAAGGAACTAACTGGATCTCTACATTATCCAAATACAGGTATGCATCGCCGGAACCATAGTTACTTGTTCCGTTGAAGAAGAGTTGAATCGTATCGCCTGCATATGCGCTAAGATCAACATTCATTTCAGTCCACTCGCTAATGCCGGTCAAATCTGACAACAATGTTTGACGCTGACCACCATTTGCGGCAATAGAAACGCTAAATGCACCACCTGTGGGGTTCTTGCACATGAAATTCAGTTCTGCCGGCGTAGCAGGCAGGGCAACGAACGAAGTTGCGAGAACATTGGTATTGCCATTACTATTGGAGAACGAGTTGAAACGCAAGCCTACTCCTTCATAACCGGTGGCAAAATAGTTCCACCGAGATGAAGCGGTAGTGGTGGTTCCCTCAGCATTATCCCAACAAACAGGAATACCGGAAGTCAACTCATTGAAGTTTTCAATCCAAGGCAACTCAGTAACAACTGCACATTCTGTTGCAAACGATACCAGAGCTTCCTTTGCATAACTATTCGCTCCAGCGCAAACCTTCGTAATGCTAACGGACAGATTATATATCGATGCTTGGTTCAGGCCTTCGATAACAAAGGTGGTGTCACCGTTAACTGCAACATTCTCGTATCCGTTAAAGATCACAGAGTCTTTCTTGATCGTGAGCAGATAGTTACCTGCTTCCGCATTAGCGTCAGACCAAACAATTGTTGCAGATGTAGTCGTAATGGTTGAATCAATAACGTGAACAGCAGTAGGCTCCAAGCATGTAGATATCTCGCGAATAATGATGTTATCCATGTAAGTGGATGAACCATACTTACTTTCACCTTGCAGAACAATATTGCATTCTCCTGCAAGCGGAAGAGTAAGTTCGTACGTGTACCATCCTGAAGCGGATTCTGCCGGAATAACATCATTCGATACAGTGTAATTACGCGGCAAGAATGCCAACTCTACTTCTGATGCTCCACTCTTCTGATATACTCGAATGCCCTCTTCAGTATACGATGTACTACCTACATTGCGGTAAATATCCAACTTAAGCGTATATGCATTAGCAGCAGGAATTTCCATCAACGGCAATGCCAAACGGGTTATTGTTCCGCTACTCATATCGGGCAACTGCAACTGATGTGTGCTGTTCGTGCCGTTTGAATTAGTAGATACACTAAACAAAGAAGAACCAGATCCGGAAATATGCTCGTTACTCCAACATGGAATATTGATAGCACCAGTAGCCATCTCTTCGAAGTTCTCTGACCACGGGAATGAAGTAATAGCCTGGCACGTTGTATTGAAGGATATGTTTTGGGTAAGAACCTCACTGTTATCATTTTCGCCACAAACAGCAACAATGCTAACTGTTAAGTTATATGCCTTAGCAGTCTCCAAACCACGTACACGCAGGCTGTTGCCGGAAACGATCTTGTTCTCGTACAGTTCGCCATTATAAGACAGGATAGAGTCACCTTCCTTGATGGTAATACTGTACTGACTTGATTGTCCCTCATGGCCTGTCCACTCCAGCAATACGGAATTGGCAGTGATAGCACCATCTTCCTCGCTAATGCCAAGACTTACGACAGGATAGCAAGAAGGAATAGCATCGATAATAATCGAATCAATATATGCTGTTGTTGCAGAGGTGCCACCGGCAAGTTTGAATGCCAAGTAGTGGTAGTCGCTATCAACACCTGTCAGCTCCTTCTCATAAGCAGTGTACGACGACTTCTGAGCCAAGGTCTCAATAGCTACGAAACTATCCTCATCGTCAACATTACTCATCTTACCGAGTATAACAGAAGGATAAGACGTACCTGTCGTACCATTCTTGTACCAGAAGCGAATACGTGCATTGCTCAAGTCAGCACTGATCTCCGGCAAAGCAATAATCTGCTCGCTGGTACTTATACCACCATAGAAGTAAAGATACTTACTTCCTTGATATGCGCTAGAAGAACTTGATCCTACATTTGGATACGAACCGCTTGCTTTGACACGTGTCCAACATGTTGTCGGCAACGCGGATGATGCGCTGTTCTCGAAGCTCTCTACATACGGAAGCTCAGAGATAGCATTGCACTTTGTACGGAACGAAATACCTGCACTCCATTCACTTACGCCGGCTGAGCCACAGGTGGCACGGACAAATGCCTGATAACCGGAATTGGCATTCAAACCGCTAATGACTGCGAACGTATCAGTGGCTGAATGAATAGCGTCTGCGCTCACTTGCTCAGCATCGAACTCAACGGTATCAGGCAGTACAACGTACTCGTAGCTGGCTCCGTTAATCCTACTCCATGACAGGGTAACACCTTCGGCCGTGGCTGCAGAAACTGCAAGCTCGTCCGGCTCCAAGCAACTCGGCAACGCCTCTACCGTGATATCATCAATATGTACGTAACGCGACGTATGGCTTGCGTCAGCTGCTGCCATCTTAATGGCAATATACTCGCCATTACCCGAGTACTTGTTGAACGGTATTACAAATTCCTCATAGGTCGCCGAAGCCGGAGTCTTCGTTGCAATGGCGACAAACGTCGATGCATCGCTCGGATCGGTCATCACACCTACAGTAAACGTAGCATCATACGAAGTCGAGTAAGCACGTGCCCACAACCTCAGACGCAAACCGTTCACACCACTCATCGGAGGAAGTATTGCATATTGATCTTGAGGATCGTAAGCGGTATAAGAACTATACGATGAATAGAACCTCAACGAGTTAGGCGTAGAACGCGAATAATTAGTATAGGAATAATAATAAGCTGTAGGATATATAGTATACGTAGAATAGGTCGTTGTATTGAGTGCTCCCCAGCAAGACGGCAATATTTGTTCACTCGGAGTATAAGCCGAAGCAACGGTCAGACCGTCAAAGTTCTCGGTATAGGGGAACGTGCTGATAGCAGCACATGCCGTGCGGAACGTAGTCGATACCTCACCTGAATACTCGTTATCACTACACTTTGCGCGAAGGATAACGGTATATTCCGTGTTCGGAGTCAAGTTACTGAACGTACGGGTCGTATTCGACAGCGACGTTCTCGTTGCGCCATTATCAATCGAGATATCCCAAGCCGTCTCCGTGCCACCGGCAGTCCATGTTGCCGTAGCTGAAGTAGCCGTGATATTGGAGATTGCCAAGTTCTTAGGTCTAAAGCATACAGGTGTACTACTCGGTGTATAATCAATCAACACCTTCGGCTGATAAGTATTTGCCGTACCGGTGCCGGAACCTGTATTATATCGACCCATAGCCGGAGAAGCAGAGCGAGCAACAAAAGTCGCCGATTTCCATGAACCTTCTTCCGTCACTACTATATCAACTACCAGGTTACCACCTTGGTATTGATAAGGAGTCGTAAATTGAATAGCCATCGTAGATCCTGTACCGGAAAGACCTGTACCACTATACACTTCCGTTTCACCGGTAAGCGTAGCATAAGAAGTAGACAAATCTGTCTGATCAGTCTCTCCTAACTTTACAGAGAGCCCTGCTCCCCATTCAGCGGCAGCAGGAGAGGAAATATAGAACGTCATGGCATTAATAGTGGAGCCTGCCGTAATTTCCTCAATCTCAGAAGCGAGGTAAAGCACCTGTGTGTGAGTGTTCTCTGTGTCCACATACGAACCATAAACAGGAACATAATAAGTACCTCCTGAGGCATCTGCATTCACGGTAAGTTCATTAGCATTCACTGACAACGGAAGAGCCGTCAGCAAAGCCAACAAACAACACGCGAAACATGTGTAAAATTTTTTACTCATAAGTTTAAGTATTTAGTTAATGTTATCGTTTTCGAATAATCGTCTGCTCAATCATCTCGATGCCCGCCATTTTGAGGTAACAAAAACGACCGTCAAAAGGAGACTCTATATAATCGACAATAGGAATAGGTTTCCGGAAGGTGTGCGGCTCACGCCTGCACGCCGGAGAAATCGTACTCCTTGACGGTACTTATCCTAAAGTACCCTAATTATAACGGGCATGTACGCGTACACGCAAATGCATGCATGTACGCGTAACCCGGAAATCATTTATTGACGAATACCCTGAGCGTTATAAGTAGCGCCGTTGCGCTCGATGAGCAGCACGCCGTTCTCAATACGCTTGATAGCAGCAGATTCTACCTTAACCTCCTCAACCGGAGTCTGACGACCGGTCATGTGCGAGGTGATCGTTCTGCCGTACGAGTTCGTTGCATTGATATCGATCGAGTAGTCAGCATTAACCTTTACCGTGCCGCCAACGATGTACCAAACATTGTTGATATACCACTGTCCCTGCTGCTGGATAAGAATAGCAGCATATGACGGATAGAGTTTTTGTGTAGAAGCATCGCACGTACCTGCGATGGTTGTACTTGCAGCCCATGACTCGTCTTCCCAGCTGCTGGTAACAGGATAGTCACCCGGCATGAGCTCGGTATCACCTGCATTGGCAACCAGGTAGAGGAGTACATAGTTGAGGTCGTCGTCCTCAGCCTCGATAACAACCACACCGTATTGTGCCAGATTTTCGTCGTACTCGGTGTACTCATTGAAGTTAACTGCAAAGTCAGAACTTTGCTCGTCGTACTCGATAGCCTCGGGAGTCGAGCCCTGATCAGCCAGCTTACCGCTGATGTTAAAGGTGTAGAACGGAACATCTGCCTCGTTGTCCTCGTTCTGCATCAGGCCTGTACCGGTAAGGCTGAACGTGCTGTCGTTCTCGTTATATACTACGGTCAGGTCAGCCGTGAGGAAGTCATAGTACATCGTATCAGCACCGAGTTCTGCAACGTAGCTGTAGTCAGCGTACAGGTCGTTGGTCGCATACGTGCCGGATACAGCATCCGCCAAAGCGGCTACAGAGATGTAGCGGCTCTGGTCGGCATTGAAGCCGATGATCTGCCAAGCACCATCGTACAAACCGATCTGAGCGTCGGTGATGGTGAGCGTCTCGTTGCGGGTTGCAGTAGGCAACTCATACCACAAGGTCAGGGTGTACGCCGTGTTGTTCATACACAGTACCTCACCTTCCAACTCATACAGACCATCGTCGTTGAGCGTGATGTCGAACGAACCGCTGTAGATAGATACGGTCGAGTTGTCGGCGATGATCTTGATCGAGCCCGAAGCATTCTGACCGATGGTGTACGAACCAACGATGCTCGAACCGCTCAAGCTCAGAGAAACTTCATACTCATCGTTGCTTGCGATAGCAGAGGTGCCCCAGCCTTCCGAAATCTTCAGGTTGCTTGCCTCAATCTCAGCCTCGAACTGAGCCGTCGGCTTAGCAAAGAACATGCTGATTGAGTAAACATTACCGTCCTTAGCCAGGATGTTGGCAAATACGCTGATCGTATCGTTGGCATCGGTTACCACAGCCTCAGCGGACTTGGTTGACAGCTTCGTGCTCTTGGTAGAGGTAGAATCCTCATATACATAAATGTACGTGTAGTTCATCAGGAAATCCTCCTCGGTGTAGGTACCTGCAGGCGATGTAGCATCGTTGTTAACGATGTCCAGATAAGCCTTGTACAGACCTTCGCGATTGGAATTCATCCACCAGTCACCGTCGGTGCTGTAATATTTCATCTTCTCCATCGGCTCCTGGAATACTACATTGATAGTCTCACCGGTCGGAACGAACGGAGCGGGAACATAGTTGAACTCCAGATACGAAGCATTACCATTGCGCTCATCATCGACGTAAGGAGCAACCAGAGCAACCAGATCGGTAGCCTCTTCCAACTCGTTGCCAAGCAACTGATAGTACTCGTTTACATCAATCTGTTGGCCACCCGAGAACAACATATTCTCAGTATAACCGTAGTTAACCAGCGTCTCGTACCAGCCGTCAACCTCATCATTGAGCGAAGCCTGCGAGAAGTCAGCCTGATACTGGTCATAAGCCGCACGGGTCTCGATGAGCAGGAAGTACGGATCATTGTTCGTAGTCGCGATGTTCAGCATACCGTTGCTGTAGGTCATCGTGATAACGTTCGACGAAGGAGTGATCACCTTCTGAGCAGCGGTAATCGTGTAGTTGTTACCATCCTCGCCTACAGCGGTGGCGGACAATTGTGCTACGCCGTTGGCGTCAAACGACAGAGTAACAGTACCGCTTACGAAACCGATAGCGTTCATGCCGTCGTACGATACATAGGTGTATTCGGCATCCATCTCGGTTGCGATGTCGTAGGTACCGGCAGCCTGCGAAATGGTGTTAGAGTTCGAGAACGAAACATACACGCCATCAGCATTCTGGCCATACAACTGCCACCAGCCATGATCGGCTACGTGATCATCATACTTCAAAGCAGGGAAGTCAAGCGTTACATTGCTTGCTTTTGCTTTCTTAACACCCTTAACGGGATTAGCATTCAAAGCCTTAACAGCCTTGGCCTGCTTTTGCGTTGAGCTCAGAAGTTGAACCTTCTGAGTTGCAATACGCTTAATAGGCTGCGGCTTGTCAGCATTCTTCCCAAAGGGAACAGCAGCTGCACTCATCACGAGTGCCAGCGCTACTAAAACAGAAAAAATCTTTTTCATACGCATAACATTTTTAAGTTATTTGTTTCTTGTTTATTCTATATTTCAAAAGCACGCCAATAGCTATAGCTATCCGTGCTTTTCGTGGTGTCGATTACTGCGTATTTTACGCAAAGTGCCGCAAAATTACAACTTTTTTTTCATTTATGCAAATATTTTTCGCAAATTGTTATCAAAATGTTACAATTTTCCGCAATTTCGTGACACAAAGTTACATTTTGTTACGTGCGCATAACAATATAATACATATGCGCACATCGATTAACGTACCTGCGTGCGCGAAATCCTCAAAATGGAGCATAACAGGCTTTCGAGGGGCTTTGACAGGCAGTTCTCCGTGCTTTGATCAGAGGAATCACCTACTAATCACCTACTAATAACCTACTAACCACCTACTAATTACCTACGATGACCAGGATGGGATAACAATGTTGATTAAACTTGTGAGGGCTGTGTGACAGGTTTTCACACATTTGCATGACCATTTGCTGCGTTTTGGAGACTAATTTACGCAAAAATATGCTTTTTCGGGAAAAAAATATTACCTTTGCGCCTTGTTTGACAAAAGCGGCACAACTTTTGCTAAATCATTTTGGAATACATGACGCAACATTAGTGTCCACTAAAATTAAACAAAAACCAAGATAAACCCTTTTGAGTGTTTTGAAACTAACGTTTCTGGTGCTAATTGCTGCTAAAAACTCCTCNTAAAAACTCCTCGAAAGTGAACTTTCGGATAGTTTTTAACATCAATTATCACAACTCTTTGAGCAAAACACTCAAAAGAAATAAACAAAAAAAACATAGTCTCACGGTTAAATAACATTCGCAGCATGTTAATAATCAACACAATATAAGGCAATAGAATGATTTATAGTGGACAGTATTGATGACGCAACACTCGCGTCATGCTAACAGACAACAACACAAATAATTAAATTGTTATAACAATGAAGAAAATTTTTACACTTTTTGTAGCAACCGCTATGTTGCTCAGCGCGCAGGCTGTGACAGTTAATCGCGCACAAATCAAGCACGTCGGCTTTGCCCCCGCAGCACGTGCAGATGTTCAGAACCTCGCTGCCAACCAGAACGGCACGAACTTCGACATCACCGTTCACAGTGTTGCCGCTGCGTCGGCTGATGTTACCATCGCCCCGAAAGCTGCGGATACATACTGGTACTTCACCGCAGCACCTGCAGAGTACTACGACCAGGTTACTCCGGCTTCCTACACCGCTTACCTGAAGGATTACATTGATGAGAACTACGGTGCGTACATTCAGTACGGAATGGCTACCTACGACATGTTCCTGCTTCAAGACTCTTACCGTGACACATTGTCAGGTCTGGAGCCGAACACCGAGTATGTTGTTATGGCTTGGGGCATAGATCCTACCACGTTCACCGCTACCACCGAGTTCGACACCGCTCACATCCACACTCTGGAAGGTCAGATGTCCGACAACGTGATCACTATGGCTTACGCCAACGGCACACTGGCTATCAGCGCCACCAACAACGATCCATACTTCTTTATCATGGAGTCGTTGGAAGACTACCAGTACTATGAGGACGACTTCTCGCAAGCTTCGCTCAAGGATGAGGCTAACGCTTGGGTTAACAGTATTGGAGAAAAACTGCCGTACTTCATCTACGAGGGCAATCAGAACATCGACGTACTCGAGTTCTACACCACCTACATGGCTGAAGAGATGCCGAACGGTGACTACGTAGCCTTGGCTTGCGGTCACAATGGCGAGTACATCAACACCGCTGTTACCTACGCTCAGTTCACCTACGCAGCAACAGCCGTTGAGAATGTCAATGCTGACGTTAAGGCTGTTAAGTCGATCAAGGACGGACAAATCGTTATCGAGCACAACGGCGTGAAATACAACGTTCTGGGTACAGAGATGAAGTAATCATCCACACCCTAAAACTCTCACAGAAGCCTCACGGAATCCCCGTGGGGCTTCGTCCTTGTGCAAGCCCAAACGGAATGTCTGTACTAAAAAATGCAAAAATATGCAATTTTTCTTCGCAAAAATTTGCAAATGTCATTTTTTTTTTGTAACTTTGTAGGCTTTTTGAGAAATAGTAATTATTAGTTCATAAATTTACGAAAGATCATGCACAACACTATGCGAAATATTTCTATCATTTGCGCCATATGTCTGGCCATCATAGCAGGCAATAGCCGTACGTTTGCTCAATCCAATGACGATGAACTGCGCTACAAGCAGCAGTCAGCTGCCGCACGCAAAAATGCACAGCGTGAGCGCCAAGCCGAACGTGCGCAAGCAGCCAAGTCTGCCACGATCGACTCCGAGGTAGCCCGCGAGACAGCCGAATATATGGCTGAGGTAGCCCGCATCCAGAAGCATAACAACGAGGTAGCCGACTACATGACCCGCGACATAGCTCACAGGCTGGCTGTATGGGGAGATATAGGCGCTTGTACACGCCTTGACCAATTAGGCATGATGGGTGGAGGCACATATAGCCTGTCGGGCGCCGGAGCCTTAGGAATAGGCTACCAGTTGCGCCACAACAAGTTCCTGTTCACTACAGGACTGGAATTCCGCAGCATTAATTATGTGCATACTGCACAAGCCGATCCGAGTTTACCCCCTACCTACACCTCGTATAACCTCGGGTATCTGCAAATTCCTCTGCTCTTAGGTATGGAACTTGACAACTGGTACTGGCAGTTAGGTGCCAAAGCCGGATACAAACTTATGGATATCCACAGCACCGGTCTCGCGCCATTGCGCTTTGGCCCCGCATTTGAGATTGGTATGAACTTCGACAAGTGGTCACGTCCGCAGATTCCTGCCGGGCAGGAAATGACTCCGCAGCAGCGGACACAGTTCCGCATGCACTACAAGCTCGCCCTGTTCGGTGAGTGCGGCATGTGGCTGCATCCCGATCCGACAGGTGGACCGGCACGTTTGCAAGAGGATATGATGCTGGGGCTGAAGTTCACCGCCGCCTACCAGTTCCGCCGCAAGCAAAAGACGATGGAGCCGCTGCCTACACGTCCGAGACCGGAGATGCAACTGGTAGTAAAAGATGCCAACGGCCGACCGGTGGAAGGTGCTATCATCCAAACCACCGACCGCATAGCCGACAGCAAGTCGTACGCTACATCCCTACCCGACGGCAGCGCTGTACTGAAGGTGGCACGCGGCGAGTATGACGTACGCGCTTACCACAAAGGTAAGATGGCCGAGCGCCTGAACATTCAGCACACCGACCTGGGCGGCGACCGCTACGAGCTGATTCTCGACCAGGAGGACAACACGCCGCCGGAGGTGAAGATCGTGGATGAGGAAGAGATCATCATTGATCCCAACTCGCCGTGCCTGGTAGGTCGCGTAATCGACAACGAGACAGGCAAGCCGCTGAATGCCGGCGTACGTTTCGGCAACTGGATCGATACGACCGCTCTGTACCATGGTACAGCCAACACCCGCGGCGTGTATGTGACACGTCTGCATCGCGGCGACTACAGCATCCATGCCCGCAAAGCGGGATATATGCCGCTGATTGATGTGATCCACTTCGAGCAAGACAGTATCATCCTCAAGCTCAAGCCGATCCGCGTAGGCAATGCCGCGAAAGTCAAAGACCTGTTCTTTATCAAGGATAAAGCCACATTGCAGCCGGAAAGCGAAACGGCTCTGGCAAACCTGGCTATGTTCCTGAGGCAGAACCCCGACGTTTGCATCCGCCTGACGGCACATACCGACAACCAAGGCGATGCCGACCGTCTGGAGCGTCTGAGCCGAGCCCGTGCCCGCATGGTGCGCCGTAACCTCGTGAACCGCGGCATAGACATCAACCGCATCGAGATTGACGGCAAAGGCGGTTCGCAGCCCGTAGCCGACAACCAGAGCGAGTACGGCCGTAACCTCAACCAACGCATGGTGATGGAGATCATCTCGATTGATGGCCCGAAACCAACCAACGAAGAATAATATTAACAAACTAAATAACAACAAACACAATGAATGCATTAGATCTTAGCCAGTATGGCATCGTAGGTGCTACCGTTAAGGCACACAACCCGTCGTATGAGTACCTCTTCAAGGAGGAGACGAACCCCGCTCTGACCGGTTACGAGAAAGGTCAGAACACCGAACTCAATGCCGTAAACGTAATGACAGGTATCTATACCGGTCGTTCGCCCAAGGACAAATACATCGTGATGGACGAGAACTCGAAGAACACCGTATGGTGGACAAGTGACGAGTACAAGAACGACAACCACCCGATGTCGGAAGAGGTTTGGGCAAAGGTAAAAGAACTTGCTATCAAGGAGCTTTCGAACAAGGAACTGTACATCGTTGACGCTTTCTGCGGTGCCAACAAAGACACCCGCATGGCCGTTCGCTTCATCGTTGAGGTAGCATGGCAGGCTCACTTCGTAAAGAACATGTTCATCCAGCCCAGCGAAGAGGAGTTGGCTAACTTCAAACCCGACTTCGTTATCTACAACGCTTCGTTGGCAAAGGTTGAGAACTACAAGGAGCTCGGTCTGAACAGCGAGACCTGCGTTGCCTTCAACACCACGAGCCGCGAGCAGGTTATCCTGAACACCTGGTACGGCGGTGAGATGAAGAAAGGTATGTTCTCGATGATGAACTACTACCTGCCGTTGAAGGGCATCGCTTCGATGCACTGCTCGGCTAACACCGACATGGAAGGCAAGAACACCGCTATCTTCTTCGGCCTGTCAGGTACAGGTAAGACCACTCTGAGTACCGACCCGAAACGTCTGCTTATCGGCGACGACGAGCACGGCTGGGACGACAACGGCGTATTCAACTTCGAGGGCGGCTGCTATGCCAAGGTTATCAACCTGGACAAGGAGAGCGAGCCTGACATCTACAACGCTATCCGTCGCGACGCACTGCTTGAGAACGTAACCGTTGACGCTGAGGGCAAGATCGACTTCGCTGACAAGAGCGTAACCGAGAACACCCGCGTATCGTATCCGATCAACCACATTGAGAAGATTGTTCGCCCTGTAAGTGCCGGTCCGGCTGCTGAGAACGTTATCTTCCTGAGCGCTGACGCCTTCGGCGTACTGCCTCCTGTATCGATCCTGACTCCGGAGCAGACGAAGTACTACTTCCTGAGCGGCTTCACCGCTAAGCTCGCCGGTACCGAGCGCGGCATCACCGAGCCGACCCCGACCTTCTCGGCTTGCTTCGGCCAGGCATTCCTGGAGCTGCACCCGACGAAATATGCTGAGGAGCTCGTTAAGCGTATGGAGAAGAGCGGTGCCAAGGCTTACTTGGTTAACACCGGCTGGAACGGTACCGGCAAACGTATCTCAATCCGCGACACCCGTGGTATCATCGACGCTATCCTCGGCGGCGCTATCAAGACCGCTCCGACGAAGCACATTCCGTTCTTCGACTTCGAGGTTCCGACCGAGCTGCCGGGCGTAGATCCGAAGATCCTTGACCCGCGCGACACCTATGCTGATGCCGCTCAATGGGAAGAGAAAGCTAAAGACTTGGCTGGTCGCTTCATCAAGAACTTCAACAAGTACACCAACAACGAAGCCGGTAAGGCACTTGTAGCTGCAGGTCCAAAACTTTAAGTTTCTGATTTCTTTTGGCATCTTTGCGATTTTCGTTCGGTCATTATGAACCACATAACTCCCTTACGAGAAATCACAAACCTGCTCAAAACAAATCGAGAAACAGAATAACACATTAGATGTTACAAATATGATATCACTGCATGATATTAACACTACAGACAATCTCGCCGGAGCAAAGGCCGGCGAGATTGTAACTGTCAGTGGTATGATCCACAACGTGCGCGTCACGAAGTGGGGCGGATTCATTATCCTTCGCAAAGCCTGCGGTCTGCTGCAGACGGTGGTTGACAACAGCGAGTCGAAGTTCTTCGACGAAGCCGGCAACGCCATCGCTATGGCTGACCTCTGCCGCGAGATGGCTATCACCATCACCGGTAAGGTAGGCGATGCCAAGATCAAGGACCCCGCCGTATATTACAACACCATCGAGCTGGCTGTACAGGAGGTACGCGTACTCTCCCGCCCGACAACGGCTGAGGTAGTGGATATGAATGCGCTGAAATTCGGCGACGAAGAGACACTGCTCCGCTATAAGTTCGACAACCGTCAGGTTACGCTCCGTAACCCGCGCGACATGGGTATCCTGAAGGTACAATCCACCATCGCCAAGGCGTTTGCAGACTTCCTGACCGATAACGGTTTCACGCAGATCTACACCCCGAAGATCGTTTCCGAGGGCGCAGAGGGCGGCGCTAACGTGTTCAAGATGGATTATTTCGGCAAGCAGGTATATCTGGCTCAGTCGCCACAGTTCTACAAGCAGATCGGCGTAGGCGTATATGAGCGCGTATTCGAGATTGCTCCGGCTTATCGCGCCGAGAAGCACAACACCAGCCGTCACCTGAACGAGTACATCTCCCTCGACGTGGAGATGGGCTTCATCAAGGGTCAGGAGGATGTGATGCAACTCGAGGCACGTCTGCTGCAACATATCATCAAGACGGTGAGCGAGAAGTGCGCCCACGAGCTGAACCTGCTCGGCGCTACACTGCCCGTACTCCCGCACGAGGTACCTGCCTGGAAACTGAGCGAGGTTCACGAGATACTGTTCGAGAACCACTTGTGCGAGGCTGACCACCGCGGCGAGGATGACCTGGCACCGGAAGAGGAGCGCGCCATCTGCAAGTATGCACTGGAGACCTACGGTTCGGACTTCGTGTTCGTAACCCACTTCCCCAGTGAGCACCGTGCGTTCTACGCCATGGATGATCCTGAGGATCCGACACTGACGCTGAGCTTCGACCTGCTGATGCGCGGCTTGGAGATCACCTCCGGCGGCCAACGTATCCACAAGGAGCAAGACTACCGCGACAAGATGATCAAGCGTGGCATGAACCCGGATAACTTCCGCTTCTACCTCGATACGTTCAAGAACGGTATGCCGCCTCACGGAGGTTTCGCTATCGGTCTGGAGCGCATCACGGCTTGCTTCCTGGGCATCAATAACGTCAAGGAATGCTCGATGTTCCCGCGTGACATCAACCGCGTAGCCCCATAATAACAGCCAATGGCTAATGGCTAACGGCCACAAACAAAAGGAGCGCCACGATTGGCGCTCCTTTGTTTTAGTTCTCTTGGTAAACCCCGTTCACCTTATACGGCTCCAGATGAATGGTAATAAGCGTTTGCTGCCCGAAGCGGTCACGCAAGCGTTGCTCGAGCATCTCACTATGCCGGTGTGCCTCGTACAGCGATGTGCTGCCGGGCATGCGCAGGTGCATCTCAATCGAATATACACTTCCCACGCGGCGTGTACGCAAGTGATGCAGTTCGCTCATCTCACTGTCCTTAGCCACTATATCGCGAATCTCCTGTTCCACTTCCGTCGGCAAACGTTTCTCCAACAAGTCCTGTATCGACTCATGGAGCATCTTCGCTGCCGCCACGATGATGAATATACTTACCAGCGCAGCTGCTATCGGATCCAATATAGCCCACTTCCCGCCAAACAGCAACGCGCCGCCTATACCTAACGCCGTAGCCACCGATGACAAGGCATCCGTGCGGTGATGCCAGGCGTTGGCCTTGAGCGCTTGAGAGTCCACACGCTTGGCTACAGCTATCGTAGCCCAATACACCGCCTCCTTGGCCACTATACTCACCAGTGCAGCCCACAGCGCCACTCTGCCGGGCATCGGAAGCAAAGAACCATTCAAGGCAGCAGCAATCTTCTCCACTCCTTCCGTCAACAGCAATCCTCCGGCTACCAGCAGCGCCATTGCCACAATAACCGATGCCAGTGTCTCGTACTTGCCATGACCGTACGGGTGATCGGTATCTGCCGGACGAGTGCTCAGCCTCACAAACAGCAGCACTACAAAATCCGTCAGCAGATCGCTGAGCGAATGTACGGCATCGGCAATCATAGCCGACGATGCGCCTAACACACCCGCAGCGAACTTAAGCCCCGTAAGCAGAATATTCACTATGCTGCCTACGATCGTTATGCGGTATATCTCCTTCTCGCGAACGGAAGCACCTGTCTCAGGATGCGACATATGAGTATGTTGATGGGTATGATTATGCATATCTTTTCGTATTAGATTACAAAGATACAAAAAAAATGACAATAATACAAATATTTTTCCCGATTTTCTTGCATTTATCATTTTTTTTTTGTATCTTTGCACCCGAATTAACAATATTGCATCAGATTCATTCGGGGAGACAGCCGGTCACGGCTGCCTGAGAAGTCAAACCCGCTGAACCTGAGCAGGTAATGCTGCTAAGGGAAATGAAACATCTACACACCCGCATCAGCCAATCTTGGCTGATCTTAACGAGCGTCATCACGCTCACCGCTCTGCCGCTTGCGGCACAGTCTTCACACGACACCCTGACCATCTACATGAATCCGCTTGAGGATATAGTGGTCAGCGCCCCCGTCACACAAGCCTCTATCAGTCATCAGGAGCTCGGGCACACACAGCTCAATCAGGATAATGCAGGTCAGAACCTGCCCTATCTGCTGCAAAGCACGCCTTCGATGGTCGTCACCTCTGACGACGGTCTGGGTATAGGTTACACCTACTTTCACATCCGCGGCACAGACCAGACGCGCATCAACGTCACCATGAACGACGTGCCGCTCAACGACCAGGAGAGCCAGTCGCTCTTTTGGGTTAACCTCACCGATATGTCCAGCGGCATCAACAGCCTGCAGGTGCAACGCGGCGTAGGCACGAGCGCCAACGGCGGTAGCAGCTTTGGCGCATCGGTGAACATCCGCACCGGCAGTGGCAATCTGCCCGACCGGCAACGTACACCTTGGACTAAGGGCAATCGCCCTGTACAGGCGGAAATAGATTTCAACGGAGGTATGTACAACACCTTCCGTGAAATGGTGAAAGCTGACGTCTATCTGGGCGACGCGACTGCAGAGAGCGGCGCATGGCACATAAGCGGGCGTTTCTCAAAGGTCAACTCTGACGGCTACATTGAGCGCGCCTTCTCCGACCTGCTCAGTTACCAGGGTGAGATAGGCTGGCAGAACAACAAGAGCGCCGTAAGACTCCAAGCCTTTGGCGGCAAAGAGCGCACCTACATGGCGTGGTACGGCATTGATGCCGCTACCCTGGCTACCAACCGGCGGTACAATCCCGCAGGTGAATATATCGATGCCGACGGCAACCTCGCCTACTACGACAACCAGACTGACAACTACCAACAGCACCACGTCCACCTGCACATCGGTCACCGCTTCAACAACAACTGGTCGCTCTCTGCCACCGGACATTACACCTACGGCACAGGATACTTCGAGATGTACGACCAGTGGCTCATGGGCGGCATCGTGCAGCGGGGGCTGCGTAACCATTTCTACGGAGGTATATTGAGCACCAAGTTCATTGACGAGCATGTCGATCTGCAGATGGGCATCGCCCTCAACAACTACCAAGGCCAGCAGTACGGCACGATTGATACGCTGTTCACAGGGCAGCATTTCGACAACTACATGCTCGGCTACGGCAACAAAGTGGACGGCAGCGTATATGCCAAATCCAACTGGCACCTTATCCATCGCGCGCGGGAGCGCCTGTCGCTGTACTGCGACCTGCAGTACCGTATGGTCGATTACCGCATCTGGGGCGATAATGAGGAGGCAACTATGCCTGGTGCGCCCGTAGCCGCCAATTGGCACTACACCTGGCATTTCTTTAACCCCAAGGCAGGCATCACCTACGACAACCACGGCCACCGCCTATCGGCCACCTTTGCTCTCGCACACCGCGAACCAACCCGTAACAACTTTGTCACCAACATCGCCGACGATGACCCGCAACCCGAGAAGATGCAAGACTACGAGTTAGGCTACACCTACTCATCTCCGGGTATCTTCAGCAGCGGCTACACCCTACCTTGGACTGCCGGCGTGAACCTGTATGTGATGAATTACGACAACCAACTCATCACCACGGGCGACATAACCAGCGTCGGCTATCTGATTACTACCAATGTCAAGCGTTCGTACCGCGCCGGCATCGAGCTGCAGTTGGCTGCCGAGTGGACAAAGTGGCTGGACTGGCACGCCAACCTCACCTGGAGCCGCAACCGCTGGCTTGACAAGAGTGTCTGGCGCACTATCTCCTTCGCGCCGGATTGGACGATGAGCAACAGCCTCGTCTTCCACGTAGCCGGCTTCAGCGCCGATGTGCAGACACAAGTGGTCAGCAGTCAGTACCTAAGCAACACCGAGGACGCCACTGCTATGCTCAAGCCCTACACCGTCACGAACCTGCAACTGCGCTACCGCCTGCCTCTCCACCTGTCGCGCCACGCCGATTACCTGCCTGACTGCACGCTCAAGTGCTCGGTCAACAACCTGTTCAACACCGACTACATCAGCAACGGTGGCACCGACGGCACGTATGTGTGGTTCTTCCCGCAAGCAGGCATCAATGTGCACGCGGGATTTACGGTATTATTCTAACAGAAAGGAGCGCCAATCTTGGCGCTCCCTCTGTATATGTCAGGCTTTGCTTACAACGACCATTCAAAGCCGTCCTTCGTATCCTTGATCTTGAACCCGAGATCGGTCAGCGAGTTGCGGATCTTGTCGGATGTTGTCCAATCCTTGTTGCGCTTGGCATCCAGGCGGATGTTCAGCAGCAGATCCACAGCACCGCTATACGCAGCTGCATTGCCGTTATCCACAGCGCCGTTGTCTGCCAACTGCAGGCCTAAGATATCGATAGCGTAGGTCTTCCATACGGCTTTCAGTTCATCCAGGTCGGCTGCGCTGATGGTTGCCTTGCCGTCGGCTATGCTGTTGATAGCCTTCGATGCATCGAACAGATTGGAGATGACGATAGGCGTATTCAGGTCGTCGTCCATTGCCTCTTGGCAGCGGGCACGTAGCCCGTCAACAGAAGCCTTCACCTCTTCGCTCGTAGCCGCAGCAGCTGCCAACTTCTGCAAGCGCTGATATGCCTCTTGCATGCGTTGGAATCCCTTCTCGGCTGCCTCCAGCGCCTCCGAAGAGAAATCGACCGTCGAGCGGTAATGCGCCATGAGGATAAAGAAACGGATAGTCATCGGGCTGAACGGCTTGCTCAGCAGCGGGTGCTCACCTGTAAAGAACTGACGCAAGGTAATGAAGTTATTGTAACTCTTACCCATCTTCTTGCCGGCGATGGTGATCATGTTGTTGTGCAGCCAGTAGTGCACAGTATCATGCCCCAGCGCAGCGCACGACTGAGCGATCTCCGCCTCATGGTGCGGGAACATCAGATCCATTCCGCCACCGTGGATGTCGAACTCCGCACCCAGGTACTTCGTACCCATAGCCGAGCACTCCATATGCCAGCCGGGGAAGCCTTCGCTCTTGAGCACCTTCTGTTCGCCGTTCTCCATGTAGCGGAACTCAGCCGGCCAATGCATGATATGCTCCGGCGCAGCTTTCTTCCACAAGGCGAAGTCAAATGAATGACGCTTCTCGTCCTGACCATCCAACTCGCGGGTGTCAGTCACGATATCTTCCAGGTTACGTCCGCTCAGCTTGCCGTACGGGAAGTCCTTGGCATAGCGCTCCACGTCCATATAGATGCTGCCGTTCGACTCATAGGCATAGCCCTTGTCCAGGATCTTCTGCACAAACGCTATCTGCTCGATGATATGTCCCGAAGCGTGCGGCTCGATCGATGGCGGCAATACATTCAGCGCTTCCATATCGTGATGATAGCGGTTGGTGAAGTACTGCACCACCTCCATCGGCTCCAGCTGCTCCAGACGCGCCTTCTTGGCTATCTTGTCCTCGCCCTCGTCAGCATCATGCTCCAGGTGACCAACATCGGTGATGTTACGCACATAACGCACCTTATAGCCAAGGCTCATCAGGTAACGGTACAGGATATCGAACGTGATAGCAGGGCGAGCATGACCCAGATGGGCATCGCCGTACACGGTGGGTCCGCATACGTACATGCCTACATGTCCCTCGTGCAAAGGACGGAACGGCTGCTTCGCGCGCGCAAGCGTATTATAGAGGTATAGCATAATCTTTAGTCGAAAGACCGTTTGCTTCGATCACTCAAAGACAAAAGCCTAATTACTCTTTGAGCGTGAGCGGTCTTTTAGTGAAACGGTCTTTTGTCTTTGAGCCGCAAAGCGGCGGTCTATAAAATGTTATTCTTCTCGATGTCGAGGAAATACTTGTACGTATCCACCTTCAGTTCGCCGCAAGCCAGTTCGTCGCAAACGATGATGCCGTGCTGATGCATCTGCAGGGCACTGATCGTCCACATGTGCGATACACCACCCTCTACGGCGTGTTGCAAAGCGCGGGCTTTGTTGTGACCATTCACGAGGATCAGTACCTCCTTGGCATCCATAACCGTACCTACACCTACCGTCAGGGCAGTCTTCGGCACGAGGTTGATGTCGTTGTTAAAGAAACGGCTGTTGGCAATGATCGTGTCTGTCGTCAGCTCTTTCTTACGCGTACGCGATGTGAGCGACGAGCCCGGCTCATTGAAGGCGATATGACCATCCGGGCCAATACCTCCCAAGAACAGATGGATACCACCGTAGTTCTTGATCTTGGCCTCGTAACGTGCGCACTCTGCCTCCAGATCAGCAGCATTGCCGTTCAGTATATTCACGTTCTCCTTGCGGATATCGATGTGCGAGAAGAAGTTATTCCACATGAACGAGTGATAGCTCTCAGGATGCTCCTCGGGCAATCCTACATACTCATCCATATTGAACGTAACAACATTGCGGAACGATACCTTGCCTTCCTTGTTCAGCTCTATCAACTTGCGGTACATTCCCAGCGGCGACGAACCGGTAGGCAGACCCAACACAAACGGATTGCTCTCCTTCGGTGCAAACTCGTTTATTCGCTTGGCAACATAATTTGCTGCCCACTCCGACATCAAGTCGTAATTCTTTTCAATAATCAGTCTCATCTTCTTTTGTCTTTGAGCAGCCAATTGGCTGCGGTCTTTTGTCTTTTGTCTTTTGTCTTTCAGCGAAGCGGTCTATTAATCCACCTTCTTGAGAACAATAGCGCTACGTGCAGGCAGATACAGCTTCAGCCAGCCTTTCTTATCCCGTGCATACTCGCGATCAGGTAAGGTGAAGTGATCCACCGTATCATCGGTCTGCTCAAAGCCGGCAAACTGACGTGCATCGGTGTTCAGCACTACCTGATACTTACCTTCCGGAGCCAGGAATCCGTAATCGGGGAACGACTTGGTGCCATTCCAGTTGAATACGAATACGTAGTTGCCACGCATGTAGGCAACAACCTGGTCACCTTCCTTATCCCACAAGTTGATGATAGGCGTCTGAGCCGTGATGCCGGACTTGCGCAGCAAGTGAATCATAGCCTCGTCGAAGCGGTTGAGGTCAGCAAAGTAGAAGTTCGGGTTGTCCACCAGCGACCACTGACGACGGGCATACTGATAACTCCAGCCGTTGCCCTGACGCGGGAAGTCGATCCATTCCGGATGACCGAACTCATTACCCATGAAGTTCAGGTAACCGCCGTTGATGGTCGATGCCGTAATCAGGCGGATCATCTTGTGCAATGCTATACCGCGGTCAACCATATACGTTGAGTGACCATGCTCAAAGTGCCAGTACATGTCAGCATCTACCAGGCGGAAGATGATTGTCTTGTCACCCACCAGCGCCTGATCATGACTCTCGGCGTACGAGATAGTCTTCTCGTGCTGACGACGGTTGGTCATCTCGTACAATATATGTCCTGCCTTCCAATCCTCGTCGCGGAACTCCTTGATGTACTTGATCCAGAAATCAGGTATACCCATAGCCAGACGATAGTCGAAGCCCATACCTCCATCTGCTATCGGAGCGGCAATGCCAGGCATGCCGGACATATCCTCTGCAATGGTGATGGCATGTTTCTTCACCTCGTGAATCAACTTGTTGGCCAAGGTCAGATAGCATATAGCATCGCCGTCCTCATTGCCGTTGAAGTACGACTGATAGCCGTTGAAGTCCTCGCCCAAACCGTGGCTGAGATACATCATCGAGGTCACACCGTCGAAGCGGAATCCGTCGAAGTCATACTCCTCGAGCCAGTACTTGCAGTTCGAGAGCAGGAAGTGCAGTACTTCGTTCTTACCGTAGTTGAAGCACAAGCTGTCCCATGCCGGGTGCTCACGACGAGCGCCGTCGTGGAAATACTGATACGGTGTACCGTCGAAGTTACCGAGGCCTTCCAGCTCGTTCTTTACGGCATGCGAGTGAACGATATCCATGATTACTGCCAAACCCTTGTCGTGAGCAGCCTTGATCAATGCCTTCAGTTCCTCGGGGGTACCGAAGCGCGACGACGGAGCAAAGAAGTTCGATACATGGTATCCGAACGATCCGTAATACGGATGCTCCTGAATGGCCATGATCTGAATACAGTTGTAGCCTAACTTCACGATACGCGGCAACACATTCTCGCGGAACTCATTGTACGTACCTACACGCTGCTCCTCGGTAGCCATACCTATATGGCACTCGTAGATATACAGCGGCTGATCGGGCTTCCATCCTTTCGGGCCTTTGCGCTTGCCCATATCAAACTCCTTCTCCGGAGCCCATACCTGAGCCGAGAAGATCTTCGTCTGCTCATCTTGCACTACACGACGTGCATACGACGGGATACGCTCACCATAGCCGCCCATCCATTCTACCAGCAACTTGTAGTGGTCGCCGTGATGCATCTGCTCCTCGGTAAAGTAACCTTCCCATACGCCGTTACCTACCGGGTACATGCGATATGCCTCATCCTTGCGCCAATTGTTGAAGTCGCCCTTGATGTACATCGCGGTTGCATTAGGTGCCCACTCACGGAACACCCAACCGGGATTAAGATGATGAAGTCCGAAATATAAATATCCGTCAGCCCAGCGGCAGATACGGCGTTTACCGCCTGTCAGTTCCTTCTCTTTGCGAGCAACATAATCAAGGCGTGATTGCAGGGCTTGCTCATATGGCTGCAAGCCCGGTTCGTTTTGTACGATCTGTAGCATAGTTAATTGATAGATTTATTCAACTTTAGCTTTTACTATTATCTTACGGAAAGCCGACGAAGCTATGCCTGCTGCATGAGCATCCGTCGGGAAAAAGACAGCAAAGTAACCACGGGGCACACTGAAGCGAGCTGCCGGCTTGTCGCCGTAAATCTCCATATCCTTACCCTCGTCGTACTCTTTTATTACGTTCTGGCAATCCTCCAGCGAGCTCCAGAACATCGTTTCGGTGGCCGTCAGAGGTATCTGGATATCAATGTAATCCTTGTGAGCCTCTAACTTGCAGTCTTTCTCGTCTTTTGCTGCTTGGTCGCAGATGTTAACAATCAGATCCTGGCCATCCAACTTAATCTTGCAGGCAGGCAATTCCTCCAAATCATTGTTGTTAAAGAAGTGCATGAACTGCTCAAAACCGGGTACACAGCCAAAGTACCAATCGGCATTTTCTAATTTGTCAAGTATCATAGTGTTGTTTGAATAATCTATCGTTTGGTGCCCGAAATACGTCTTGACTATATTTCGAACGTACAAAATTACGAAATAAAATGTGAATTTCCAAATTTTCGATACCTTTCGAATCAATTTCTTCCTTTTTGAGACAATATTGGCAAACGTAGCAGTCAAAACCCCTAATCATCGCCCGAAATACGCAACACGAGCACCCCGCAAAAGGGTGCCCGTGAAGCATGTTCCGTCAGGAAGTGTTCCTGTCGGTATTTACAGTTCGTTTAGCGCAGAACCTTCATCGTCTTACCATCCGGCATGCGAACCAGATACGTACCTGCCGGCATAGCTTCAAGCGATATATCCGCATTACCTGCAGCTACTCTTTGTCCGTTGGCGGAATAAACCTCCAGCGGCAAATTCTGGCTGTTCCATACCATATACTCGCTGTACGATACGCCGTTTACTGCTATTTGGTAGATGCCGTCCGTCATGGTTACCTCCACCGCGCAGGTAGCTGTAAACGAGCCGTCAACAGTGGTTGCCGTAATATCTGCCTTGCCAACAGCAACCGCCGTTACCAAGCCTTCAGCAACAGTCGCCACAGCCTCGTTCGACGAAGCCCATGTTACGCTCTTGTCGGTTGCGTCCTCAGGAGCCACGGTAACTACGAGTTGTGCGGTCAGTTTGTCTGTCTCGCGCAAGTCGAAGAGCAAGGTAACCTGATCCAGCGTTACGCCCGTTACATGCACAACAGGTTTGCTTACTATCACGACACATGTATCCGCCAGGTTACCGTCCACGGTAGTTACTACGATTGCCGTCGTTCCTTCTGCCACAGCCGTTACCACACCGTCTGCTACAGTGGCGATGGTCTCGCTGAGCGAACTCCAAACAACGTCTTTGTTCGTAGCATCAGCCGGCAATACGGTAGCCACAAGCGTAGCCGTCTCACCTTCAACCAATTCGAGCTCTGCCTTGTCAAGTGCAACACTCGTCACGGATACAACTATCGGCTTCACTTCTACGGTGCAGGTAGCGGTGAACGCGCCATCCTCAGTCGTTACGGTGATGGTAGCCGTACCAACAGCTATTGCGCTTACTACACCATCGGCAACCGTCACTATAGTCGAATCCGAAGTGCTCCAGGTTACGTTCTTGTTCTCAGCATCTTCAGGCAGAACAGTAGCCACGAGCGTAAGTTGCGAACCTACCTGCATCTCCTCGGCAGTCTTATCCAGTTCAACGCCCGTTACTGCTATCACTTCCTCTTCGCCCTTGATGATGCGCATACTCTTGCGGGCAGGGGTCATCACCACATTGCCATCGTGCGGCATTGCGAAGATATACAATCCTGACTCACCCGAGCAAACGAGGTTGCCGGCATAGTCGAAGTTCATCTGACGGATAGTCTGTATGCCGTGCTCGTACTCGTAACGTAAGTTCAATACCGGCTTGTCGCCTTCCCAGGTGATGTCGAATACGTAGAACTGCTTCTTTCCACCCTGCAATACCAGCACTTTCTCGTCGGCACTGATAGCATAACCGCCACCGTCCGAACCGTCGATTATATCCTTGTACGGATCATAGCAGCTGGCCATCTGCATCGTTCCGGCATAATCCATAAACAGCAGCGAAGGAGCAGCCGTATTGTTGTTACCGGATGTGCGGTGTTGGCTGACAAATATGCCGTGTGAAGTTCCGACAGGTGTACCTTCGGTATTAGCCTGCATCGTCAACGTGATAGTAGCACTCGGTGCCACGCCCCACGAATGAGCAAGCGAACCGTCAGCTTGTCCTATATTGTAAATAGCCAAACCGTTGGCAGGCAACGAACCGGAAGCATCCTCGTTATAGACAATCAGTTTCGTATCTTCTCCTGTTCCGAAGACGTTAACGCCCGGAGTTGAACTACCTACGGCTACACCGTTGTTCGTGAATACACCCGCGCCATTGCGTGTGCCCTCAAAGAACTGCGTGAACGTACCTTCCAGACTGTCAGGATTGATCACATATACACCCGAATAGCCATCCGCCCAGTCAGCTTGATATACATAGCCGTCAGGAGCTACGCTCAAGCGGGTCGGGTTACCGAACTCGCAACCGCCCTTCAGCAGATTCTCCGTAACGAGCGTGTAATCCTGGTTATATGCATACAAGCCGTTTTGCGGTCTTAACGATGATGTCGACGAACCCGAACGACGCATGATATAGATACGGCCGAAGTACTTCGATTCCGGACTCTTGTCAACAGCGTTGAATACGCGCGTTGTTGAAGCGTTAAGCATCGAGTTGTCGCTGAAGATCTGTCCCCAGGTAGCCACATTATCACCTTCTACCTCAACGCCCCACGTATAAACGGCGCCATTCTGTCCGGGCAGGTCATTCACGCTAAGCTCCAATGTACCTACTGTTCCGTTCATCACTGCCGGATAGCGGCTAACCTCTTCGCCATCAGCGTTGAACAGCACGACATCAGCCCTATTCACTTCTACATTCGTCTTGAACACGAAGACGTAAACCTCTGCATAGTTGCAATCAAGGCAAGTAGGAATCAACGCATTCGATACCAGGTCGTATGCATATACGCCTACAGCCTGCGGTTGCTCCACGCTTGCGGTAGTGAAGCGGCTCAAGGAGTCGTTGCGCAGCAGATACAAGGTGATATCTGTGCCGCGAACCAGACCTGCAGTAGCCTCAAAGTCCACATCCATAGTATCCAGCTCAGCGTTCGTCAAGTTGATCACCTTCGCCTGGTCAACACCCTCGGTGATATCCAGCAATGCTATGCCTGTGTTCTCACCCAAAGTGTTCAACGGCATAGTCATCAGTTGATGCTTGGCGTACTTGAAGAAGTTAACACCTTTCACACCCATGTATGCATCCGCCATGCGTGTGATGGATTTCGGTGCAACTGCAGTAGTCGTTGTGAACTCGCACTCCATCGGAGCAATATTCGATGCTGTCATTATCACCTTGTCATCGCCACGCGGCGAGATGGTGAACTGTATGTCATGACCCATCTCCGAGAGTTTGTGCGTAGCATCCTGGTTGCGGAATGCACCGGCATATGCGCCCGCTGCTATCGAGTAGCATATATAACGTACGGCATGTGCGTCCGAACCTGTCGTATAAGCTGTGAAATACAACGATCCCTCTTCCAGTGTTCCGGCATACGCCATCGTCGAACCGGAGATAGCGTTATAGTAATTACCGGCCGTTTCGGCAGAAGTGTTGTTAAGCCAAACAGCTCCGCTCCATACACCTTCTGCCAACGTCCACTTATATATCAGGAGGTTGTTACTCGGCGTAAAGGTGGTAGCCTCCTCGTTGCAACCGATCAGCACACCATCAGCCGTAACGGCGATATCCGACAGTTTGAGTTTGCCGCTTGCGCTAACCGAGCAGAAGTCGGTCGGCAACGTAGCTTTCAGCGTGCGCGTACTCGGGTTAATGAGGTACAGGTACGGATTGTTCTGCGCATCCAATGCCAGCACATACATCGTAGTATCGTTGCGAACGATAGTACGACGGATAATCTTGTCTGCCAGCACCTCAATGCCCTCATCTGCGAACGTCTGCGTCATTGCATAAGTTCCGGCTACGCCTACATATGCCGGGATCTCCGGCTCTTCGTAGGTCTTAGGCTGCTCTTGTTCCGTCTCATGGCTCTCGCTCTCCAGATAGATACGCGGATAAGTCACAGTATTCGCCGTAACGGTGATCGGGGCTTTGTACTGATCCCACATAGGCTTGTAGCCCTCGCAGGTAGCATCCAGCCAATAGTCATTACCCGGCTCCAAGTCACCGAAATAGAAGATTCCGTTGTAGCAGCTGTCCACTGTATATTCGGCAATCTTCGTCGTTCCTTTATACAACGATACAACCGCGCCGTTCAACGGCAACCACTGGTCATGCGTCTTTGCGGCATATGAATACAGGTTGTGACTGATACGTTCATATTCGTCCTTGATCACACCGAGTATATATCCCTTCGTATCGTCATCGGCACCAAAATAATCCACGATACCACGATAGTAGGCATAGCCTTCCATCTTGCAATAGTCATGGTTCAAGGCGCGGTGACGAGCCGGCTGATAGGTATGGAAATATCCCTCTACCAAGCCACCTACGCAGCCGTGTTTCAGCACGCCCAGATAGCCCGTATATGTCTGACCTGAGTATGCCGATGTACGCGAAGATGAACTACCGTAGAAATCGATATCACCGCGGATATTGGCGCTCGTCTTGTATGCGCTCTCATACTCCAACTCAGAGTTGAACATCTCCTGACGCCATGGCCATACAGCATCCCAGATTGCACGGCAGGTTACTTCGAAATTCGAGGTGCCGCCCTTCGATTCGTCGTGTCCACGATAGAGGCACAACGGATAGTTGGCCGACGAACCGTCAGAAGCAGCGTTGGAGTGAACGGAGATAAACAGGTCGTAGTTACCCGACTCTACCTCCTCGCAGATGACCGACAAGGGTTTGTTGTAAGCCTCATAATCAGGCAGACCATTATAGGCTGTCGGATCAGGATTATTCTTGTTACTATCCCACCAATAGTCAGGATAATCGCCATTCACCTTCTGATACGGCCACGGACCATTCTCCGTACGGCTCATCACTACGGTTGCTCCGGCTGCTACCAGACGGTCACGCAGGTAGAGGCACTTCCACAGGTTGGTGTTCGACTCATAGAAACCGCACGTATCCGGCATACCTGTTGTTGGCAGGTTCGGATACGGGATAGTGGCCATCGGACGGTCATTCGGTCCGAACGAACCGTGACCCGGATTGACGTAGATGCGCTTACCCGCCAGGTTCGTGGCACTCAGCGTAACCACCACCAGCAGCGCAGTCAATATAGTTAATACTCGTTTCATAATTCTCACAATTTACATTTCTCGAATCACTTAATCTTCATCAGGTAGGTATCGCCTGTCTCGGTTGAGAAGGCAATAAAGCCCGGAGCCACAAACGGATAAACAGCTACCATCGTGTTGTCGGTCAGTACCTGTTTTTGTCCGTCCAGGCTGTAAGCCACGATACTCGAACTTACCAAGCGTTCGCCATCATCCTTGTCAGCCATACCTACAATCACATTGTTGTTGTACCACTTGGCCGCACGGCAGTCGTAAGCAATATGTTGCGGATTCGTGCCGTCAATGTTCGACACAAAGCAACCACCCGTCGTTACATAGAAGCACAAGTGTTGTCCGTCAGGCGATACCGACGGCCAGATGTAACTCTTGTCCTCGCCGCAAGGAGCCAGCAACTCGGTCTTACCGTTACGCGTCAAGGCGATCTTCTGATCCACTACCGTGATGCTCATCGCCTCGTCCTGCGTATTCATCTTACGCAAGTCACGCTCACCTTTCGCAATCAGCTGACGTTTGCCGGACAGGAAGTTCTGACGCAGGATATTGCTGCGCTGCAGTTTGTTCTTGTCCACGGTCGTCTCGCGGAAAGCAATCTCCTTGCCGTCCTGACTGATCCGTACGTTGTAACCTGCACCTTGAGCCTTCGACAACTCGGTTGTCTTGCCCGTAGCCAGATCATAACGAACCAGACCTTCGTTCGCTACACTCGTCAATAGCAGATAATCACCGGCAGGAGATACACCCGCTATTTTCGAATCGACATTAGCCGGAGTGTTCATCTTCGTTACCGATTGCACCTCCAGCACTTGGGCAGCGGCCATCATTGGCACAACTGCCATAATTAAGAGAAATAGCTTTTTCATGTGTTTTAGATTTTTAAGTGTTACCTATATTATTGCACCCTCACTCCCATCGGAGTATAGATGCGTTCGTTTACTATGATTCGTAGCCCCTCAGGTGTCAGCACTTTTCGTACATGGAGCTGATTACTGATTGCTGACTGCTGACCGATTACATCCGTCACTTCCGGCGTAAAGGTATATTTGTATGCCGCTATTCCGTTGTTGGGGGCAAGCACATACACATACGCGTCATTATCTTGTACATTCACCGCAAAATCGACGGTGAAAGCCGCATTGGCGTTTTCTCCTAATCCCGTGGTGGTGGTCAGCAGTTGCTGCGCTGCCGGCAGACCATCGGTTATATCGTAGGTATCAAACGCTCCGTAGATATCCGCCGGCAAGAGCAGAAACCTCCGTCCTTTGATGTTTATCAGCCCTAATCCCGATACATTGGAGGGCGTCGGATGCACGGTTCCCGTCCAAGCCTCAGTCTTCGCGCCTGTAGCCAAGCTGTGCACCGTAGGCAGTCCGTTTGCTACCGTAGCCAGAAAATGCGTTGCATCCAGCGGGATAGCTTTGGCGCTCGTGCCTGCAGGCAGGTCATTATGTTCGATGAGCGTACACGAACTCATCGCGCTACCGCTGTAATCCATCTTCAGCACCTTGTGATTGACGTTACTGAGCATCAGCAGGTAGCCTGACCCGCTATAGTTGCCAAAAGGGTAGAAGTAATCGCTCCTCCCAAAGCCGGTGCTGTTATACTGCCCTACATTCGCCGGGTTGCTACCGCCAATCGTGGTGGCATATACATTCTGGTAGTTTGCTCCTGTTCCGCTATTGCCGAGCAGCATCATGCCGTCGTCGGTGATGCGCAGGTTATGCCACACGAAATACACCTCCGGCAGTTGAACGGTCTGCTCTACAGCGCCAGTTGTAGCATTGAGCTTGTAGTACTTGTTCGTGGCATCCGACATATACAGATGGCCGTCGTAGTATGCGATGCTGCGGTTGTTATTCGTACTCATCACGCCCAGTTCCGCGGCAGTCTTGCGCCACAACTCTACGCGACTCAGTTCGCCTTCAGCGGGTTGTACGGGCGGCTCGGGTTCCCCTTCGTTGATCACGGCTGCCTCAAACTCGTTACCGTACCTGTCCATCGCCCGCACAGCTATCGTCATGTTCTGCAGGTTAGCCACTCCGCTCAGGTCAGCTTGCATGCCATACACCATACCTACCAGGTAAAGGCTGTTCG
Organism: uncultured Bacteroidales bacterium; assembly: GCA_902798965.1. Lineage (GTDB taxonomy): Bacteria > Bacteroidota > Bacteroidia > Bacteroidales > Paludibacteraceae > Colicola. The sequence goes on from CADBYS010000014.1 coordinate 35,643, forward strand.
CCAACGCTGCGTCCTTGTCCGTTCCTCTGGGATAAGCATACACGCTGAATCGTACGGCATCCGTATGTTGCCAACTCAGCGTTGCGCCGTTAAGGCTCAAATCGGTAGGCGCAGCCAACTCCGGATGATCCTTCCAGGTGATAGCAGGCGGCAACGCTTTCTGCGTGAAGCGCGTCTGTGCCAGTGTGCTGCAGCTGTATTCGGTTATATCGTCGTGCGAGAATTTGAGATACGTATTCGTGTTGTAGAAGATGCTACCCGGCGCATCGTACGGCGAGTACTGCCGGTTGGCATCAATCTCAAGCGCCAGCTCCGAAGGGCCGAACTTGTAACTTGCCTGACTGATATACGAGTGCACTTTCTTGCCATCCGTACGGCGGGCATTAAGCGTAGATATCGTTTGTCCCCACCATTGGCAGAGCACATCGTAATCCTGTTGTGCAGCGGTGGTTGACCAATACACCTGCGGTGCCATATAATCCACATAACCGCCATCGATCCATGCCAGGGCATCGCAATACAGCACTTTCCATATGTCACCGCCGCTTATTCCTGCGGGCAGGGTCACGCCATAGGCAGCCGCAGCCGACGAGGTCATCGAGTATATACCTCCGGGAGCCATGCCAAACTTCACCCACGGCTTAACAATCTGTATGGAGTCGTACACAGCCTTGATCACCTTGTTCACATTCTCTCGGCGCCAGTCACCATCGCTCATGCCGGAGGGTTTGTATGCCGCCTTGCTTGTTGCATCCTCGGTCGTTGTGCCGCCATAGGGATAGAAGTAATCGTCCATGAGCATGCCGTCGATGTCATAGTTATTCACTATCTCCAACAGCACCTTCACCACATACGCCCGTGCCTCGGGGTTACCCGGATCAAGGATCGTGCCGCTGAACGTGCCGTTGTTGTACGTGAGCAGCCATTCGGGATGCTGGCTGCGTATAGGATCGCTGCCTGCCAAGGCTGTACCGTTGTTGATGGCAGTCGTTCTCTCACCCGCGTTGATCTCGTAGCGGAAGGGATTAACCCAGGCATGCAGCTCCATGCCACGAGCATGTGCCTGCTCCACGGCATATGCCAACGGATCGTAGCCGGGATTCTGACCGCGTTTACCGGTCAGTATATGACTCCACGGCTCGTACGATGACTGATAGAACGCATCCGATACAGGACGTGCCTGAAAACATGTCGCATTCATGTTCCCAGCCTTCAACTGATCGAGGATAGCGGTCATCTCCTGTTTTTGCTTGGTAATATTGGCAGACGAAGTGGCCTTGGTCTTTGGCCAGTCAATGCCATAATGCGTAGTGAACCATGTGGCGCGAAACTCGGTTTTCGGACTCTGAGCCCAAATAACTTGTACCGATAATGCGCACACCAATAAAGCAAAGAGTACTCTTCTTCTCATGGTATTTTTTCTTTTGTCTTTTGTCTTTCGTCTTTTGTCTTTCGACTATCGACTTTCGACTATTTCATCTTTCACGCTACAAAGATACGAAAAAAAATCCGAATTTGCAAACCTTTTCACCATTTTTTGCAAAATTTTTACATTTTTCCTAAAATATATGCCAAAACATTTGCATTTCTGCAAAAATTGTCGTAACTTTGCTCTCCGAAAGCCGCTTTCGAATAATTGCTTTCGACTTTCGACTTTTGTCTTTTGTCTATTATGAACTACAAACGCATACTCAGTTGGTTGCTCATCATCGCCGCGTACGGTTTTCTTGCCTACAAGATTGTCACCTACGACAACTACGCGGGTCTTGCTGCACAATTCCGTCAGGCGGAATGGTGGCAATACTTGTGTCTTGCCCTCTGCTTTATGCTCTTTCCCGCCAACCGGTTCTTTGAGTCCTGGAAATGGCAATACCTGCTCCGCAACATCGAGCCGATGAATCTGTGGGAAGCCCAGCGGCAGGTGTATTATGGTACAATAGCCGGCTTCGTCACGCCGTACAAACTTGGCGAGTATCCGGGCAGAGCGCTGCTGTTGCGTAACACGGAAAGTCTGTGGCTCACTGCCACCTGCCTCGGCCTCATCGGCGGTTATGCCATGACTGCCGTAGTGGTTATCATGGGTCTGCCGGCCGCTATGCAACGGCTCTCACCCGACGGTTCGATGCTTCTCAATCTCATTCTCTCCCTGCTCGGAGCCATCCTCGTCATCGTGGGGTTGCCCGCTCTTATGCGGCGACTCGACCGGCGTTCGTGGAAAAAGGAACGCACCGCACTGCTCATCCACAGCCTCGCAGAACTAACCATTGCCGACGGCCTTGTGATGATGGGTATATCGTTCTTGCGCTACCTGTGTTTCCTCTTCCAGCTATGGCTTTGTCTGCGCTTCTGCGGCGTACAACTCGATCCTACATCCACGCTCATCACGCTGCCGCTCTACTGGATGATGATCACCATCACCCCGAACATCCCTCTTGCCGAGATAGCGGTACGCGGAGCATGGGCGGCTGTCATCTTCGAGCCTTTCGGCGAAGATCTAACAGCAGCTGCAGTCATCGCAACCATGTTACTGTGGACAATCAATACCCTTCCCCCGCTACTCATCGGATCGATCATCGGATCACGCAAGGCAATCACGCCCCGCGAGTGATCAGAGCCGCAGCAGTACGCGCTGCCGGAGAAGTACCAAGAATCTGAATAAGTTCATTGTACCCTTGTCGCATAGCGGCAAGGTACTGCTTGTCGGTTAACAATCGATACAGTTCATCGCGCACCGACTCCACGGTGAACTCATACATCAGCAACTCGCGGATCACCTGACGACCCGTGATGATATTTACTAAGGTAAAATAAGGTATTTGGAACATGATAGGCCTCAGTAGCCCCAACAAACGTCCGAACTTAAGGTGATACACAGCCGTTTCCGGGCAATCAAGCAGCGCCGTTTCCAGTGTAGCCGTTCCGGAGTTGACAACCGCTGCACGCGCGCCACGCACTGCCCCATAGGTATCAGAGGTCAGCGTCACCTGATCGTGTCCGGCACATAGCCGATCATAAATCTCTGCATCAATACCCGGAGCGCGGGTAACTACAATCTTCTGTATCTCCGGCATCGTGCTGATAGCCTGCTCCGCACCTGCCAACATGCGCGGCAGGCAGTTCTCTATCTCGTGTCTTCTACTCCCCGGCAACAGCACTACATAATCTGACTTCTGACTTCTGACATCTGACATCTGACTTCTGACCTCTCCCATCTGCTCCACGGTCGGGTTGCCCACATAGGTGCACGCATACCCGTACTTGGAATAGAACTCAGGCTCAAAGGGGAAGATACCTAAGATAAGATCACAGTTCCTGCCTATCTTGTGCACGCGCCAACGCTTCCACGCCCAGATCTTCGGCGGGATATAATACGTCACTTTGGTCTTGGGTAGATGTTTCTTGGCGAACTCTGCCATGTGCAGGTTGAAGCCCGGATAATCGATAAGGATCAGGTGTTCCGGCTGCTCATGCAGCAACGCCTCTTCGGCAATGCGGATATTCGCGCGTATATCTTTGATATGCTTTATTACCTCCACATACCCCATATACGCCATCTTAGAGTAGTGCTGATATAGCCGGCAACCAGCTGCTTGCATCTTGTCGCCCCCTAATCCGACGCATATTGCCTCCGCATCGCTTGCCCGCAATGCCTCTATCAGTCGGGCTGCATGTCCGTCACCCGAAGCTTCACCGGCTATCAGAAAATATTTCATAGGCGCCGTTTAGATCAGCAGTATACCTACTGCCATATAGGGGATAATAGCTGCCACCATCCCTTTGGCTATCTTCCACAGATTGAACTCGTACAACAGGAACATGCCCGCCATATCCGTGAATGTGCTGAGCAGTAGCATACGACCTATCACAGGTTTGAGCATATCTACCATATCCGGTGCCCACAATTGCGGCAGGTGCAGGGTATAGGCATACGCCACGCAGAACAGCGCCGGCAATATCAATCCCAGCACAAAACCCAGCCATATGGTATCCCATTTATTCATAGTAGTCAGCTATCAGAGCAGCTGATAAGCAGTCATATCGATGCTGTTCGGGCAAATACTGATGCGATGATGCGCCAATGCATACTCATCCGTATCCTCGGCATCCGGCTCGTGGTTGATATACTCGCCTACCAGCATGTAATAGGTTCTGCCCTCATCATCCACATGTTCCGCCAGTTCCCTCTCCCAATGTCCGCGGCACTGGCGCGTCCACTGTATGCCTTCCACTGCGCCGACCGGGAAATTGACGTTATAGCATACGCCGTACGGCATCGGCTCCTCCATCAGGTGACGGGTAATCTCGGGGATATATTTCTCAGCCTCCCTGAGGTCAATATCGTCACTATGGTCGCAATACGAAAATCCGATAGCAGGTATTCCGTGCTCTGCGGCTACCAGGCAAGCACCTATCGTACCGGAATAGATCGTATTGACCGAGGCGTTCGAACCATGGTTGATGCCCGATACCACCAGATCAATCTTCGATATATCGCCGCCATACAGCGCGTTGATAGCCAGCTTGATGCAGTCAGCCGGAGTGCCGTTGGTGGTATATACCTCGGCTTGCTCCAGCCCCTCAACCGCTTTCTCCACGCGATTCAGATACATCGGTTTCTGCACCGATATGCACGCCGCCGCCCCGCTACGGGGACTATCCGGAGCAATCACGGTCACATGTCCCAACGGCAGCATCGCTTTCACCAGCGTTACTATTCCCTTACTTCCCCAACCGTCGTCGTTCGTTATCAGTATATTCATCTTTTCTTTCACCATTTCACTTTTCACCTTTCTCCTTTCACTTTTCACCTTTCACTTTTCACCTTTCACCTTAAATGGCCTCCTTGATCATCTGTGCCAGCCGGTCAGCTTCTTCCACAGTGTGCGCCTCACTATAGATGCGGATGATAGGCTCCGTATTCGATTTGCGCAGATGTACCCACCCGTCGGCAAAGTCAATCTTCACGCCGTCGATCGTCGTGATGCGCTCGTTCTGATACTTCTGCTTGATGCGCTCCAGCAAGGCATCCACATCCATCTCCGGTGTCAAGTCAATCCTGTTCTTCGATATGCAGTACTCGGGATACGTCTTTCTCAGTTCGCTCACTTTCATCTTGCTGTGTGCCAGATGACTCAGGAACAGTGCTACACCTACCAGGGCATCTCTGCCGTAGTGGCTGGCAGGATAGATCACGCCTCCGTTACCTTCGCCGCCTATCACCGCGCCGTTCTTGCGCATCAAGGTGGTCACGTTCACCTCGCCCACTGCCGAAGCCTCGTACATGCCGCCGTAACGCTTGGTCACATCAGCCAGCGCGCGCGACGACGAGAGGTTGCTCACCGTATTGCCCGGCGTGTGCTGCAGCACATAGTCAGCTACGCTTACCAGCGTATATTCCTCGCCGAACATGTCGCCGTTCTCGCATATCAGTGCCAGACGGTCAACATCCGGATCGACAACTATACCCAAGTCAGCCTTCCCCTCACGCATCAGATCGCTTATCTGCGTCAGGTTCTGCGGGATAGGCTCGGGGTTATGCGCAAAATGTCCGGTCGGCTCGCAGTTCAGGCGGATAATGTTCTTTACGCCCAGTGCCTCCAGCAAGGCAGGAATAGCCAAACCGCCTACCGAATTCACGCAATCGATGGCTACGGTGAAGTTCGCCTTCTCTATAGCCGGCTTGTCCACCAGTTGCAGCCCGAGCACATTGTTAACATGATACGGCAGATAGTCCTTATGTTCCACCTCGCCCAGCTTATCTATCTCTGCAAACAGGAAATCCTCTTTCTCAGCTATAGCCAGCACCTCTTTGCCCTCCATGTCCGACAGGAACTCGCCGCGCTCGTTCAGCAGCTTCAGCGCATTCCACTGCAGCGGGTTATGGCTCGCTGTCAGGATGATACCTCCCGCAGCCTGCTCGCCGATAACTGCCAGCTCCGTGGTCGGCGTGGTAGCCAGACCGATGTTCACTACATGATAACCCATTCCGCTCAGCGTAGCTGTAACCAGCATATCAACCATCTGACCGCTGATGCGGGCATCACGGCCTACTACCAGTTTGTTGTTCTCAGGCAGTGCCTTACGACGCTGCATGGCGTAAGCTGCACTGAAGCGTACAATATCCACGGGATTGAGTCCCTCACCAACGCGACCGCCTATCGTGCCGCGTATTCCGGAAATACTTTTTACTAACATATCGCTATTTTGTTATTAGTATTGTATCAATATCTTGGAATTTTTATTTGCATGTCGTAGCCGTACGGCGTTACCGTACTCTTCTCGGCATCCAGGCCTTGCTTGCTCGGACAGATGATCTTGCACGCCGCGCCGTTGTGCGCCATGTATTTTACAGCCACATGCCAACCTTCCGGCGCAGTCGTATAATCTATTCCATACTGAAATTCTGTCGGGTAAGCCTGCTCTGCCGTAGTGATGTACCGGGCAGTATCGGCTATCTCATTCAAGGTGTAACGCATATAGCGCACCAGAATCCTGTCGCCTACCTTCACCGTATATGAGGTATCGCCATACGCATCCTGATGAAAGTACAAGTCGTCGTAACCCGGCACTTTCAGATAATCCTTCTCGCCCCACACCGAATCCTCAGGCAGCTCATAAATAACGTTAATGTTCTGCCGCTTGATGAAGTCGGCGATGAGTTTGTCCTCTGCCGCACGCTTGGCGGAATAGCTGTTCGTGTTGCACGAACTCAGCCCTGCCAGCATAATCAGCAAAGATGCTAAGATATATGTCTGTAAATGTTTCATTTTCTACCGATAACTTCTATTGTTTGCTTGTCTCTTCTACTATAGCATCGTAACCCGCCAAGTCATGCAGGCATAACTGCACCCTGAGATTCGTGCACCCGGGCACCTGATCCGTGCCTTGCTTGCCGTAGCCTGTATGCCAGGGCAGCAGCAACTGCACCGTATCACCCGCTACCATCTCACGAAGCATAATCACATAGGCAAACGGCTCGCCACCACGGTTTTCCTTATAACTGCGTATCGCATCCAGTATCAGCTGCCCGCCGAGGTCATACACCTGCTCATGTATCACGTGCCACGTCGTGTCTTCCGGTGCCACAAGCCCATACTCCTCGTGCTCTTCGCTTCGGTACGTATAGCGATACCACCAGCCGAACTCATGTTGCACCCAGTTGACACTATCCGCCTTCACGCAGGCTATAACCGCATTCTCGGCTTCCGCTACCGCACGCTGCATGCTGAAGATATCTGACAGGTCTTCGCTCGGCGAACCACTCTTGGCCGTCGAAGGCTTGCTGCAAGCCGACAACACGCACAGCGCAACCGGCAGCCACAGCCACCGCTTACTTCTGAGCCAGACGGATGAGATACTGACCATACGAAGTCTTACCCATTTCTTCGCCCAACGAGCGCAGTTTATCACTGTCAATCCAGCCGTTACGCCAAGCTATCTCCTCGATGCAACTTACGTAGAATCCCTGACGGTTCTGGATGGTGGCTATGAAGTTTCCTGCCTCAATCAGGCTGTCGCAGTTGCCCGTATCCAGCCATGCAAAGCCGCGCGAGAACAACTTCACGCTCAGCGTACCCTCATTCAGATAGGTCTTGTTCAGATCGGTAATCTCGTACTCACCGCGCTTCGAGGGCTGCAAGGCTGCAGCTTTCTCCGTCACCGTCGCATCGTAGAAGTACAGTCCCGGTACGGCGTAGTTCGACTTGGGCTGCTCGGGTTTCTCTTCCAGCGAGAGCACATGGCCTTTCTGATCGAACTCCACTACGCCGTACGCACGCGGATCCATCACCTCGTAACCGAAGATGCACGCACCGCCTTTCTTCTCCACCTGACTCACTGCATCGTGCAACATCTTACGGAAGCCGTGACCGTAGAACAGGTTGTCACCCAGTATCAGACATCCGGGCTCTCCGTTCAGGAACTCTTTGCCAAGCACGAAAGCCTGAGCCAGACCGTTCGGCACAAGTTGTACCTTGTACTCCAGGCGCATACCCAAGCGCTCGCCGTCACCTAACAGCTCCTGGAACATTGGCAAGTCACGGGGCGTGGAGATAACAAGCACCTCACGGATGCCGGCCATCATCAACGTAGCCAGAGGATAATAGATCATCGGCTTGTCGTACACCGGCATAATTTGCTTACTGATGGCTTTCGAGAGCGGATACAGCCGCGTGGCACTTCCGCCTGCAAGAATGATTCCTTTCATATCGTTCGTGTTTATGTTATTTCCTGTTTGCTTGTCTTAGCCTACTGTCCCCTCCAGCGATACCTGCAGCAGTTTCTGCGCCTCCACGGCAAACTCCATCGGCAGTTTGTCCATCACCTCTTTCGCGTAGCCGTTGACTATCAAGCCCACGGCATCCTCCAGGCTGATGCCGCGCTGCTGGCAGTAGAACAGCTGGTCTTCGCTGATCTTCGAGGTCGTGGCCTCGTGCTCCACCACGGCTGTGGGATTACTCAACTGCATCACGGGGAAGGTGTGTGCGCCGCACTGGTCGCCGATCAGCAGCGAGTCGCATTGCGAGTAGTTGCGGGCATTATCCGCCTTGCTGCTTACCTTCACCAACCCGCGGTACGAGTTCTGGCTCTGCCCCGCGGATATACCTTTACTTACTATGCGCGAGCGCGTGTTACGCCCTATATGAATCATCTTCGTGCCCGTGTCGGCTTGCTGGTAGTTGTTCGTCACGGCCACCGAGTAGAACTCTGCCGAACTGTTATCACCGCGCAGTATGCACGATGGGTACTTCCACGTGATCGCCGAACCGGTCTCCACCTGCGTCCAACTCAGGCGGGCATTATCGTACGTGATGCCGCGCTTCGTAACGAAGTTGTATATTCCTCCCTTACCCTGCTTGTCACCCGGGTACCAGTTCTGCACGGTCGAGTACTTGACCTCGGCATCGTTGTGCACGATAATCTCCACGATAGCGGCATGCAGCTGGTTCTCGTCACGGCGAGGAGCGGTGCAACCCTCCAGATACGACAGGTATGCACCCTCGTCGGCAATGAGCAGCGTGCGCTCAAACTGACCCGTGTTCTGCGCATTGATGCGGAAATAGGTCGATAGTTCCATAGGGCAACGCACACCCTTAGGGATATATACAAACGATCCGTCGGAGAAAACCGCCGAGTTCAGGGCGGCATAGAAATTATCGGAGTACGGCACAACCGAGCCCAGATACTTGCGCACCAGTTCCTCGTGCTCACGCACCGCCTCGGATATCGAGCAAAAGATGATACCTTTCTCGGCAAGCGTCTCGCGGAAAGTCGTTTTTACGGACACCGAATCCATCACCGCATCCACGGCCATGTTCCCCGCCAGTGCCGCCCGTTCCTCCAGGGGGATACCGAGCTTGTCGAAGGTCTTGGCTATCTCAGGATCAATATCCTCTTTCGACTTTTCGCTTTCGACTTTCGACTTGGGAGCAGCATAATACGATATATCTTGAAAATCGATCTCAGGGATCGTCAGATGTGCCCATGTGGGCACCGGCATGGTCAGCCATTTGCGGTAGGCCTTCAGTCGGAACTCCAGCAGCCACTCGGGTTCGCCTTTCTTCCGGGATATAGTGCGAATAACATCCTCGTTCAATCCCTTGCCGATGATGTCCGTCTGCACATCTGTCGTGAATCCGTACTTGTACTCACCCGATGTGATGTCCTCTATGAGTTTATCCTTATCCATCCGCTAACACGCAGTTATCAAACAAATAAGCCGCCATCTTTGGCGGCTTATCTTGGGAGGTCGGTAGCAGATTCGAACTGCTGTCCCCGGTTTTGCAGACCGATCCCTAACCGCTCGGGCAACCGACCAAAATGCTACCGTAAGGCGCGTATGAGCGACCACGTCTCACAATAGCGGATGCAAAGATACAACATTTTTTTCAAATATGCAAATTTTTTGTGCAAAAAATGCAAATATTTGTCAAAACATGCTCATCTTTGCGGGTAAAGGTGTCAATCTACACCATTCAGCACCTCTATCGCACGGTTTGTGATGTCATCGTCGCGCTCAAACAGGGGGAAGAATCCTTCGTCGCCCATGATATCGCGAACGATATACGCATTCACTATCCTAACCAGCATCTTTCTTGACTTCTCCAGGTCGGTATAGTTCGGCTCTACGCCTTTCTTTTCGCAGAAGGTCACGAACTCATCCACCCAGTTGGCATCAATCAGATGTTTCTCCAGATCCTGCCAACGCGTGTACTTCGTCAGTTGCTTGCGGTGCTTGTCGGCATATTGGTACGCAAACTGATACGTCAGCGCACGGTTGCTCACGATATTGAAGTACGGACTGTACAGCGTCGTGTCTCTGCCTACAAATACGTCCGGCATGATTCCGCCGCCGCCATATACTATCCTGCCCTTCTTCGTGCGGTATGTCGTACTGTCCTGGAAGTGGATGCTGTCTGCCGAATAGAACTCGCCGTGTTCAAAGCGTTCCTCCAGATCCTGGCGGTAGCTCTCGTTATCGCCGAGCGTGTATGGTTTCTGGATGCATCGTCCGGAAGGTGTGTAGTACCTCGCTACCGTCAGTCGCACAGCCGATCCGTCCTCAAAGGGGAACTGCTGCTGCACCAAACCTTTGCCGAACGAACGCCGACCGATGATCGTGGCGCGGTCATTATCTTGCATCGCGCCCGAGAAGATCTCCGCTGCCGAAGCCGAGAAGTTGTCAATCAGCACCACCAGAGGCACATTCTGGAACCTTCCGCCGCCGTTGGCACGCGCCTCGTAACGCGGATACTTGCGCCCCTCGGAATATACAATCAGGTCGCCTGCCTGCAAGAACTCGTTCGCCATCTTCACCGCCTGGTCAAGGTAGCCGCCGCTGTTCTCGCGCAAGTCAACGATATACTCTGTTGCACCTTGTGCACGCAGCTCTGCCAGCGCCGTGATGAACTCCTTGTATGTCGTCTCACCGAACTTGTTCACTCTGATAAATCCAATCTTGTCTTTCGACTTTCGACTTTCGACTTTCGACTCTATCACAAACTTCGCATCCACCGAGTGCACAGGTATATCTCCGCGCGTGATATCGAAGTGCAGCATCTCGTCCGTGCCGAATCGCTTGATACCCAGCTTCACCTGAGTACCTTTCGGACCACGCAAAGTATGCATCACGCGCTCGTTGTTCATACCTTTGCCCGTGAATGCCGAGTCGTTCACCTCCACAATCTTGTCACCCGCCAGCACGCCAACATGCTCACTCGGACCGCCGGATATCACAGCCACGATATGCACCGTGTCGTTCTGTATCGTGAACTGCACACCGATACCCGAAAACGAGCCCGACAGCTCCGAGTTCACCAACTCGATATCTTTCTTCGGGATGTACGACGAGTGCGGGTCAAGCTGCTTGACCATCTCATCCAGCACAATATCGGTTATCGAATCGATATCCAGACTGTCCACATACGCCTGTTGCATCAGCTGGATCATCTGGTCGGCCTTCGACGAGGGCGACATCATCAACTGACCGTTATGGATGTAGAAATGTTGCGCATTCACCCGGTTGCTCACGGATTCTCCGACAAAGAATCCCAACAGAATGCACAGCACAGCGATTGTCGGAAATATATATTTTTTCATATTCATTAGTCCTTACTCCTTTAGCGAAGCGGTCTTGTTGCTTTCGACTTTCGACTTTTGACTTTCGACTTTTTATGCTTCCGGCATAAAGTCCACCTGTATCCCTGCGCGCTGCAGCAGCTCCACGCCGTCCATCAGCCTATATTTCTCACCATACACCACGCGCTTGATACCTGCCTGTATAATCAGCTTCGAGCACTCCATGCACGGCGATGCGGTCACATACAGCGTCGCGCCGTCGCTGCTGTTGCTCGAGCGGGCAACCTTCGTGATGGCATTCGCCTCAGCGTGCAGCACGTAAGGCTTGCTCACATTGTTCTCGTCCTCGCATACATTCTCAAACCCCGAAGGTGTTCCGTTATATCCGTCGGAGATAATCATCTGATCCCGCACCAGCAGCGCACCCACCTTCCGGCGCTCGCAATAGCTGTTCTCCGCCCAGGTGCGTGCCATTCGCATGTACAAATGATCGCGTTTGTCTTGTTTGTTCATATTCTCTTTGGATTGATTGCTCATGTTCGTATTGGATTGATTATTCATTTTCGCACGGACTCATTTGCCCGTTTTTCGGTCATATCTGTCCATTGTATATCGTGCAAATTCCATGCCAAAAAACACGCCGAGCGAAAAATCTTACACATTTTCAGTAGCTTTTTTTAACGCACTTATTCTCTGCTGCTCCAATAGCACTTTGCTGTAAGGCTTTTGCATGTATGCCTGAATATATGCCTGAAAAAACCTGAAAAAGGTCACTTTTTTCCCTATTATATATAGAGGGGCATGTGTCGCGAGACCGGTCTCTCGTGGGCATTCACAGGTGCGTGCCCACAACCATAAATGTTTAACTAAAATTTCAATTTTTATGATTCAAACTATCACTTCGGTTGCAGATACCGACATGCATATCTGCGCTCACATCAATCCGGCTCAACTGCCGACCATGCTTCGTGACATCCTTTCGTTGGCGCCCTCTGAGGCGGAGAAGGATATGCTCCTTATGGCTAAAGTAACAACAATGGATGGCACCAAGATATCGCAAGGTGCTATCAGCAAGAAGAGAATTCCGGGTGTAGATCATTTCACCTGCACCCGCCTCAAACAACTCAAAGACTCGGAAACCTACGAAGTGCTCAAGCTTGGTCCGAACGAGCTCTTTATCCAGAATTACCGCGACTTCACCACCAAGCCCCGCACCCCTGCCGAGCAGGTGCAGAACTTGAAGTGGCGTGAAGCCTGCAAGCTGGCGCAACAGATCAAGAACGACCGCACGCACCCCATGTACGAATCGCTCCACACTGCTTGGCGCGCACAGATCCACAGCCCCAACCCCATCGCCCACTTCGATAACTTCATCGCCCACGCCCTCGCCTCCAAAAAGTGAGGCGCGGGCGCTATCCGCCGCATCGGAGTGTCAGGTCTTATAGGATTAACAGGGCATAATCGTCGATTTTCCTTAAAAACGCAAAAAAAATAACGTTTAAGGAAAAAAGTGACTGAAAAATTTGCAAATGTCAGATTTTTTTTGTATCTTTGTAGCCAAATACAGTTTGATGTATGAATGACAATTTTGCCATACAACTTTTTGAAGGAAAGAAAGTCCGCATCGTCTGGGATGCCGAACAGGAAAAGTACTATTTCTCCGTTGTGGATATAGTACAAGTGTTAACTAGTAGCTTCGATTACCAGCAAGTTCGTAAGTATTGGAAAGTGCTGAAAGGTAGACTGATAAAGGAAGGGAATGAGTCGGTAACAAATTGTTACCAACTGAAATTACCCTCTTCAGACGGAAAGAAATACATGACAGATGTCGCTGATTTACAAGGCATCTTCCGCATTATTCAGTCTATCCCTTCCAAGAAAGCCGCTTAGGACACTCCGTCATCTCCTCCGAGCGCGCCTCGGATTATATCCGCCCTATCGAGAACGACAAACCGCAAGAACTGCCATTTGAGAACGAGCAGAAAGAATAACATCCCCGCTTGCGGATAACAAGTAAGCCGTCAGTTATCGATGGAAAACACGAGGGAAAAGGACTATTTTGAAAATCACGGGATATATACATAGTATATATAAGGTGCAGTAGGATACGATATTCCCCCGATGAGCATAGGTAATGCACATGAAAGCCATACATGGAGGATGCAGAAAAGCAAAATGGCACAATTCCGCCGAACAGAAGGGCATTAAGAGATACCATCGGCGAAAAAAACAACAAAAATACTAAATAATTTGCAGACGTATACAAATATTAACGAAAAAAGTAGTAACTTTGTATGCGAAACACAAAGTAAATAGATGGAGAATGCCGATAAGCGAAATGGCACCAAATACAACGACACCAAATAATCTTAGAAAAACACAGCAACCATGGGAAACATATTTTTCGGAGAATCTAAATATGCTAAATGCGTTCGCGAGTGGGACAGATTGCTTCGTACGCAGGAATGGGTGAGCACGGAAGTGTTTGATGAAATTTTCAAGTTCGCAGAAATTTGTTGGGAGGAAATTCAGGCTTATGAAAAGCAAATTAAAGCTGCGAAAAAAGATATTAGTAGAGCATTAGCCGAGCGAGGAATGTCGTTGCAAGAGAAACCAGATTCGCAAGATAGGCGCCGCACGCTGACGGCTTATCCCTCATACAATAAGGATCCTCTGCACGATTTGCGCATATTAGCAGTAATAGAGCCTGCGATGAATTTCTCAAAAAGAGCATTGCTAATCACTTATGCTCCAAGTTATCATCAAACGGAAGAACACATTTTTCATGCACACTATCGAAAGGTTTACAACGGTCGTCATTATGTGTATGGCATCTTTGAAAATGAAGAGGAGAACCAAGGCTTGCCGTTTGTGACATTAGCGGTAGATCGAATCGTTGAAGCCCACACAACAAAGGCAGTCCCCTATCGCCCAGGTGATTCGAAAAATTACGAAGAGTTGATGAAGGGGGTATTGGGCGCATCCCCAAACTTCAAACATCCGGAAGTAAGAAGAGTTGTTTTGCGTACGCACGAACCTAAAGTACACAAATTGCTATTGAATAAGCCATTGCACGATAGCATCCGCGAGCAACAGCCATGTACAGATGAGCAGACAGGCTTACTAACTCTACATGTGCAGTTGACACAAGAGTTGAGAAACTGCATTCTCTATTATGGTCAAGGCGTGGAAGTAGTCTCACCGCCAATACTACGAAGACAAATTTCAAATGGTCTCCTAAAAATGGTGACCTATTATACTGAACAATAATTTGCAAAAGTCAAAAAAAAGTTGTACCTTTGCAGAAAATTTGAAAACTTAACTGTTGAATTTTATTGTTTCACCTTAAAATCATCTATCACATATATGGAAAATAACAGCATGATAGCAGATAAAATTGTCAATATCTTTTGGTCAACCATAAAAGATTATAGAGGAGACACTCTCCCCTATTTATATAGTTCATTCGATAGTTGTTTGTATGTCTTATATTGCCTTCATAAGGGATATCATGTACATATTGACATATCAGATGCGCTTCGGGAGAATCCGATAGATCAAATACTTCAATCATTAGAGGAACTTGCATCTAAAGAATCCAATGAAGAAATTACCATGCGCTCTTTAAAAATACGAGCGAAATTCCTTGATAGTATTCTCACAGAATTACATCAGGATGACATCAAAGAGGCATATCCGAGTACAATCTCAAAACTTCTGACATATTCCGCAAATACAAAAGATATGTTGATGTATTTTACTCCAGCGGAATTGGTGAGTGTCATTTCACGCATTTTGCGTAAGTACAATGTAAAGCATGTATATAATCCTTTTGCCGGCACAGCAGCATTTTGTTCTGAATTAGGCAATTCTGTATCATACATTGGGGATGACAACGATCCTCGCGCAGTCACATATGCTCTAATTCGTATAGATTCGTTACAACGTGCCTATACTAATGTAATTTGCGCAGATTCTTGTGATTCATTAGAAAAAATCTGTAGCGAGGAAAAAGCGATTAAGATGCTGAATAATGTTGATGCCATAATTTCACATACAGAAGACAACCAATGGAACAACAGCATATCTAAAGATGTTCGACTTGAATTTTTAGAGAATACCGCGAACGGCACAAAGGCGATATCTATTGGAATATACTCATATGATATATTGTTTGATAGAGTTGGTTTATTCAGCGGTCTAACGTATATTTTCAAAGGTAATCCACGTAAACGCTTGTTAGAGAAAGATTATATTCAAACCATTATCAAACTCCCTACTGAGATGTTTGCTCCTAAAAAGCGACATCAATCATGTATTATTATCACGAACAAGAGAAAATTGCACAAAGGACTTGTACAATTTATCGATGCAACACAGTGCGTGAATGAAGAGGGTAAGTTCTCTTGTGAGAAGCTCATGGAGGTACTGGACAATTCTGAAGAATCACGTTTTGCAAAATGGATTTCATGCAAGGAATTGTTAAGTGGAAGAGGGTCTTTAGCCTTAGAGCCGTTTTTATATAATTCAATTAAAATCCCCGAAGGATTTCATTTGGAGCGTCTTGGTGATTTGACTGCATCAATAAAAGGGAGCCACAGGACAGGATTTTCTCTGGAGACGAGGATACCTATTATTAATGTTCGTAATTTATCTCGCAAGCCTTTTGAAAACAGATTGACTGATTTGGAAATGGCATCCCCCTCGGAGGCTGGTTTGCTCACCTATTTGGATAGGAATGCGCTTCTTGTTTCTGTAGAAAGTAACCTTCGCGCTACGTATTATTCTTACAAGGATAATGGGGCTTTTGCTGAAGATAATATTGCTGCTTACGAAATTAAAGAGCAAAAGGTCTCTCCAATATACCTTATTCAAGAATTGTGGAAACCATATGTGCAAGACCAACTCGTTTATAAAAGAAGTGGGAAACTTCTTGCTTTGGAGTTGTTCGAAGAGGTTAGAATACTGGTGCCTGACAAAATCCAAGAGCAGAAAAGCATTGTTGAAGAAATCTATCAAGAGCAATTGTCTGAAAAAGAACGAGAACTCCAAAAAGCACACGAAGAGTATGTGAGGGAGATTCATACGCGAAAACACGCTATAGGAAACACTTTCGGCGCATTTACATCATTATACAAAACTTTATCTGACTTTATTCTTCGACAAGGTCATGTGTCTTGTGATGACGTATTTGGAGAGCCATTCCCTCTTACGGTAGAGCAGGCTTTAAATACATTAACCAATTATTGTAGGAATATTGATTCGCAAATCAAACACTTTACTGACGACGATGGCATAATAGAACCTATCCAATTGGAAGATTACATAATGCAATATATTCGAGATCGTCACGACAACCGCTTTCTATATACTTTTGAGTCAAGTAAAATGATAAAAAGTGCCGTCCTGATTCCAAGAGGAGCATTAGATTTAGTTTTTAATAACATCATCTCAAATGCGATTGCGCATGGTTTTATCAATCATAATTGTAAAGATTATGAGATTGATTTCAGTGTGAAGGATTGCGAAGACTCTGTCGTTCTTGAAATCGCCAATAATGGTGAACCGCTGGCTAACGATTTCTCGGAAGAGAGAGTCTTCGAACATGGAGAATCTTCGAAAAAAGATAAGGGACATAGCGGTTTGGGAGGAGAGGATATCAAAAGAGTACTAAAAAAATACAATGCTTCCGTATCATTAAAATCAACTCCAAATAAAAAATATACAGTAACATACGTAATAACATTTAACGATATAAAATCTAATGAAAATGAAACAGACAATGATTAAAGTATTGTGGGTAGATGATGACCCCACATTACGTGTAGAACTTCCACGTGAAGCTTATGGATTAGGACTTCATCTTGAAGGCTATGAGTATTGGGAAGAGGCTGAGCGCGCTTTGCTTGCTAATTTCGATGATTATGATGCTATCATCTTGGATGCAAAATGCAAATTTAAAAAGGATGATGATCCCCGAGCACAACGCTTTTTGACAAATGCTCTAGACAGGCTTGCATCTATTTTCGCAAAAAATAATCGAACGATACAGTGGTATGTTCTTTCCATGGGGGGCGCAGAAGTCGGAGATATAACTGATAGTATTCCAATTTCCAGAAAAGTTTGGGATGGTGATTGGGAAAATGACAGACTAAATTCAGGCCATCGTCCGTACTATTTAAAGACTATGGAAGAGAAACAAGCCTTATTCTCTCGTATAAAAGAACAATATAACCCTTCGGATAGGACTCAAATAAAAACGATACTATATCCTGATGTTTTTAGAGCGATAGATGCATGCAAACTTGATTCGGATGTGTCTAGACTATTAGTGGATTTATTGATGCCGATACACTTTCCATGTTCAGAAGGTGTTAATGAAAAGCATTTGACATACGCCATCCGTAAAATTATTGATTGTACCTTCCGTGCTATGATAGAAGAGTGGCATCTCTTGCCTCCTGAATTGATTCAAAACCAAAAAATAAATTTATCATACACTAGTAAATTTTTGTCTGGATTAGATGTAAAAGATAAGTATGGTATTATTATAATCAAAGCAAAAGGGAATATTATGGATAAAATCACAGGGCTCAATATTAAAGATATGATAGATGTCGTAGGTAACTATGTACACTCGAAAAATGAAGAAGACCTCTCGCTTACTAAAAATCTATCTGAACATTTTGAGAAAGTTGCAAATACCACCTATCTCATTCGGAGTTATGCATTGCAAATATGTGATTTTCTCATGCAACTTGAAGGCATTGTTCAAAACAACCCCAATAAAGATGAAAACGCTAAAAAGTGGAAAGTTTCTTAAATCTGCTGTCAGATAAATGTAAGTCTCACAGATAGGTCACCCAATAAAGGTGACCTATTATTTTGAGCAATAATTTGCAAAAGTCAAAAAAATGTTGTACCTTTGCACCGGCAAATGAAAAAAGGAATGAATATGGCGAACAAAATCGACAACATATTACTTGCATTGAAGGCTGCTAGAAAGCAGAACAGAGATGCCGAAATTGCCATATTCGGCAAGCCCATATGCCATGCCAACGTGTATAAGAATAAGAAGAAGTACACGCGCAAAACGAAACATAAAAGCAATCCGCTATGAACAACGTATTACAAAATCATGTCAAGAAACTGACAAACTTACGAATTTCCGCCAAATTATGCCCAAAATACAAGTTTGGCATAGATTTTGTTTAAAATATTTTGGTTGATTTTGTCAGCCAAACCTAATCTATTAACCTGAAAATTTCATATCAATGACAGTCGTTTTCATGTCGCGATGCCATCGCATCATTCAAAGTCACGCTACAACCGGAAACGCAGTTCTTGTCCAATGTTTGGGCATTACCACTGACATCACAATCATAATCATGATCGTCATGGAAGCAGCACCTCTAGTAGTGTTTGGCGCAAACTTCCCAAAGAGAGTCGCACAGTGTTTGGCAAATACAGCACAGCCTACTCTACCTAAGGCGGAAATAGGTCTCTAGAAAGAGATGACCTATTATGTTGGGCGATAATTTGCAAATGTCAAAAAAAAGTAGTACCTTTGCATCGAATTTGAAACAGAGTATGAGAAACCAATATGTTTAACCCCATAAATCTAATACAGATATGGACGAAAACAACAAACAACGATGCCATCGCATCATCCACACACACGCTGCTGTCGCAGCAGTCGGAAATGCAGTTCCTGTCCCGGGTATGGGCTTTGCTGCTGACACCATAACCATGACCACCATGGCAATGGCACTCGCAGCAGTTTTTGGCGCAGACATTCCAAAGAGTGTTGCAAAGAACTTAGCGATTACAACGATGAAGCGCCAAGTGCTCAAGCAACCGCTCAAGATGCTCGCCAAGGAACTATCCAAACTCGTTCCGGGGCTCGGCCAAATTGTTGCACCAACAATGAGCGGTGCCATTTTGGAGGCAGCGGGTTGGGCAATGGCGAACGAAATGGCTGCCAACGCGGCCTAAACAACCGACAAAGTAACCCTCAACCAATACGTGCTATTCCGTAGGTTGAGTAAGCGTGAATAGTAACAACCTTAAATGAACGCCATATGAATAACGCGATCAAGATTATCGTGATTATCGTTGCAGTTCTCAAGGCAGGCGTAGAGATTCTCGAAAGCTGTCGAGAGGCGAGAGCGTAACAGCGCGGCCAGTTCGCGGCGAAGAATAGTAACTGCGAGTTAAAAATCAACCCTCAACCGATTACGTGCCATTCCGTAGGTTGAGTAAGCGTGGATGGTAACTTAAACCGAACACACTATGGAGAAGGCCTTAAAGATTCTCGCCATTGTCGCCGCGGTTACCACAGCTGTTGTGGAGGTTCTCCAAAACAGCAAGGAGCCGAAAGCGTAACAGCGCGGCCGGTTCGCGGCGAAGAACAGTAACTGCGAATCAAGAATTAACCCTCAACCGATTACGTGCCATTCCGTAGGTTGAGCAAGCGTGGATGGTAACCCAAAACCTAATTACTATGAAAAAAGAGACCCTGAAGGTACTTGCCACTATCGCTGCGGTGCTGACGGTTGTTGTCGAGGTTATTGGCAGAGCCAACGCGCCGAAGATATAAGCGCAAGGATCCCTCGGTGAAGAGCAGTAGCCGAGGGACAGAATGGCAAGCATCGTCTTGCTAAAACGGAAGAGAAACGACGACACCTACAAGATGCCATGAATCTTGGCACAGAGTTCACGATATAGTATAACACCCCCCAAAAACAACAATGAACATGAAAGTAACCGTATTCGAAGATCCGTGTCCGAAACCCGGACAAAGTATGCAGGAACGCATTGACAGAATGGTGAAAGAATCCAAACGCCGCGAGCGTGAAAATGAACGCGAGAAATAATCTCGGCGCTATACACAGAGAACCTCCTATCAGTGGGAGGTTTTTTGTTACGGCGAGGTGAAAAATGTTACTTAAGAGTAGCATGAATACAAAAAAATGAAAAAAATGCAGATAATAGGCAATTTTTTGAGGATAAAATTTGCAAATATCAATATTTTTTTGTAATTTTGCACCCTATAACGGACAAAAATACATATATTTTAACCATTGCAACGGACAAAAATGTGCGAAATTTGACCTTTATAGCGGACAAAATGCGCAAATAAACTGAAAATGTAACGATTAGAGGTATGGATACACTACTCAAAAAACATGACAGGTTGTGGGAGATAACACCACTGGAGATTGTACGGCAATGGGCGTATAGTATCAACTGGGATGCTCGGCTAATGGCAATACGTGGACCAAAAGGCGTCGGAAAATCCACTATGATGTTGCAGTACATCAAGCAGCACTATGCGTATATGGATAGACAAGCGTTGTACGTGTCGTGCGACGATTCGTACTTTGCAACGCATAGCCTTCTGGAACTGGCAGAGAAGTTCTATCTGACCGGAGGCAAACACCTGTTTATTGATGAGATACACAAGTACGAGAACTGGAGCAGAGAAATCAAAGAGATATACGACAGCTATCCGACGATGAAGATGGTGATTAGCGGAAGCAGTTTGCTGAGTCTAACCGAAGGAGATGCCGATCTGAGTAGGAGATGCATCAATCACGACATCCAAGGATTAAGTTTTCGGGAGTTCCTGCATTTCTACAAAGGGATAGAGATGCCGATATATCCACTGGAAGATGTGTTGACAAATCCCGCGCCGTTGATTCAAGAGATGAATAGCAAAGGCAGACCGGTAGCACTGTTCCAAGAATATCTGCGGAACGGATACTATCCGTACTATTTGAACAACGAGACGGATTACTACTTAGCCATTCAGCAAGTCGTGAACCACACAATAGATGACGAACTGACAAAGATTTGCAAAGTGGATGTGGGCAACACGCGGAAGATAAAGGCGCTAATGACCATGCTATGTGCGAGCGAGCCGTATCAACTGGATATTTCGAAACTGTCAGTTCAGAGCGGGCTGAAACGGGAAACTGTTCTGGCCTATCTGAATTACATGGACAAAGCTAAATTGTTACACTTGTTATACTGCGACCTTGTGAATGCCAAACGGATGCAGAAACCGGATAAGATATATATCGACAATCCCAACATGCTCTATGCATGGGCAACGGCACCTGTGCGGATCGGGACAGCCAGAGAGACGTTTGTCGTGAACCAGTTATCAGCCAAGCATCAGGTGGAGTTTGGCAAGAAAAAAGGCGACTTCAAGATAGACGGAATATATACCATAGAAGTCGGAGGAGAAGACAAGGATTTCAGACAGATTGCCAATATCCCGAACTCGTATGTACTGGCTGATAATATGGAGACTGCTATCGGACATAAGTTACCGATTTGGGTAGTAGGGTTCTTGTATTAAAAGTATGCTTCCTGTAACACTGTAAATGTCTTTGACTCTATATGAAATCAAAAAACGAACAATATTCTCTTCGGCTGCAGTACACAGAAGAGGCGTCGAAGTTCTATTGCCGAAAGATGGAGAAGCTCATCGAGCGTGATAAGCACGAGTTGCGTGGGTATATTCCTGACGGCAAAGGCGGCGTGCGTTCCGAGTTGCCGGCAACGCTGATGTATCGCATCGACACATTGATGAGTGCCGACGGGCATCGGCTGTATGAGTTCCTGATCGAATATGATACTGATACTCCGGCTGAAGGCATTTACTATGGTTGCCGGGGAATAACCGTTGACGGCTATGATCATGTGCAAGAGATAGATAAGTTCAGCCAAGAGCGGGAGATAGTTCTGCCGGAGATGTGCCGGATACTCAACAACACCTTCCCGCTCAAGGATTTCTCGCATCGGTTCAAGTTGCCGGATAATGCCGATGATGATACATATTGGCTCTTCTGGATCACGTTGAACGAGGAAGAGGACATTAAGAAAGTAGGCGTGACTGCTACCACGATTATCCGTAACGTGTTTCGACGATACCTCAACGGCGATACTTTGCCCGGCGGAGAACTGCCCGAAAAGAAGTTCGAGAAATCATCCACATGCTTTACGGACGAGACCTATCAGTCACTCTTGAAGGTCATCCAATACAAGAGACTCGACAAGAAGGTCGATCCGCAACGCACAGCTGAAGCCCGCGAGACATTCGAGCGGTTTCTGGTCGGCGCAGAGCACCAGCGATTGATTGCACGCGACCCAAACTATCCCCGTGCATGGCGTATGCAGACGAAAGATCGTGTTGATTTCGGGCGGATGATGATTGCGCTGTTCGAATATCTGTACGACCGCGGCTTGATTAACAAAGAATTCAAGACCTACGAACGCAACGAAACATTCTATGTGCCGTGGAAAGCGCTGTTCAAGGTATTTCTGGACATCGACGGCAACGTCTATACAACGGCTCTGAAAACACAAGCGATGCGTCCGACAAAGTCCAAAAGAATGGAGAAAGAGAAAGCCGAATGGCAGAAAGTGATAGAAGAATGCCTGAATAACTGACAAATTTTCGGCAAAAACTATATACGTATACCGAAAATCGAAAAAAAAGCAGTATCTTTGCAGCAAAAAAGCGAAGGTACTGCTTTTCTTATGTACCCTATTTGACAAAATCACAACAGCAAAAACACAGTATATATGAGTAAAAATCAATTCTTTGAACCATTTGTCGGCAAGCGATATGCCGAGGGAGTTAACGGCAAGCGGATATTGGTGCTTGGTGCCAGTTTCTACTGTGACCGTGTAAAGTGTCCGTTCTTTGCATCATGCACCAGCGTGATACTGAAAGACTCGTCGACGTTCGATGCGAAGTGTCCGGAATACCAACCGGCAGGCAAGAAACTTCATCTCGAACCAAGTTACTGCGTGGAAGATGCGCCGGTGACCTACCAGCGATTTGCGGCGTACATGGGCAAGCATCTCGGGACGGATGATTACGAAACCGTTTGGGATCATCTGGCGTTCACCAATTACGTGCAGTTCTTCCTGCCTGCCACCAACGGCTCGTTCCGTGAGACTACTTGGTCAGATATCTCGGAACGAGACTTGGCAGCCTTCACCGAGGTTGTAAAGAAGCTTCAACCGGATATCGTGATTGTTTGGGGCAGTGTGATCAATTCCTGTCTGAAAGAGCGGAATCCGTATCTGGCAGATCTTAAAGAACTGCAAGAGACGGAGTACTACATCTGTCATCTGAACATCCCGGGCGCAGAGAAGCCGATTGCCGTCATCAACCCGTATCATCCTTCTTCCAGCGCGTGGTACAGCGCGATGGAGCAGTTTGACGGGTATTTGTCTAACTTATTAAATCAATAACGCGTATGATTACTCCAGAACAAACAACAGAAAAACTACTGCTGACCTATTACTATAAGGAAGAGTATGGCATAGAAATCGACCGCGAAGGGGAAAACCTCTTCGAGGACAAAGAGTTGGCAGAAGGTTTCACACTACTACTAAAGAACTCATTCGATATGCAAGTGCCAGCAAATGAACTGTCAGAGAAAAAGACGCTTGGCGAAGCGTTGGATGCTATTATACCCTATTTGCCGGAAGACACGACACAATTGTATTCCAAGATGGCTGACCTCTATTGCTGCGTTTGTGAGGCTTTGGATGATCAAGTGGCTGAAATGTTTTTGATAGACAAGAAGAAAGACATCGCAAGGATAGGCGCTATAGCCGGTGCACTGCTTGCCGTTGTCTTCGCAATAATCCGCTTGTGGGACGTGAATGCCGAAACGGTGCTATGTGCCTATAACCGGTTTGAGGAGCTGAAGCCATTCGAGTGGGTAAGTTCCGGTGCGTGGTTCTATTTCTGGATCATGTTTTTCCCGATAATTGGAGCCTTCATTGGCGGAGTGCTCAGTCGTTTAATCTATAGATTGTATGATTATGTCCGTTACCGTATTTGAAGACCCGTGCCCAAAGCCCGGGCAGAGTGTGCAAGAGCTCATTGAACGTATGTTACGCAAACCAAAAAACAAAAAACAACATGAACAATCCTCAAACTAAAGACGAGATGACCAGGTTACGCCGGCGTCTGCAAACCTGCGAGAAACGCATTATAGAAATGGTCAACTGGGATCCTGAATACTTTTACGACGAATCTCTTTCATACGAGGAACTCGATCAACTGAAGGCGCTACTTAAGAAACGGCAGCGTATCCTTAATAAGATGTGCTTATACACAGATAATGAAGTGAAACGACTGGAAGAACTCAATGCCATGTTCATCGATGCCATACGACAGATGAATCAAGATTTAGGCTACTTGCATGATGGCCGTATGAATATGCCCAATATGGAGCAATATAACGATAATCCGACATGGCTTGACATCATGATTTATTATGATTTCTATGCTGAGAACTCGGTGATTAAGATGCCGGAAGATGACTATTACGGCTCGCAATTTGACAAAATGCTCGAATTGCTTTGTGCCGAAGAGGACGATCTTACATATAAAGGATGTTATGGATTTTGCAGACAATTGGGAGATCATTTCATTGAGGAAACGTGTGAAGGAAGAACATATGAGCGCAATCCGGCTATACAAGACCTTATCAAGTGTCATTTGTACTCTATGCCCGATGTGCTCCGCATGAACAATTTCAGGATGAAGATGACTATGGAGCAATCACGAACGCTTACGGCTTAGCAAAACACACGAAACCAGCACAAAATGGGGTAAGAAATGGACAAATAGCTCAAAACGGCGAAAAAGTAGCCGATACATTCCTAAATGTGGTATAAAAAACACAGATTACGGAAAGTATCGGCCACTTTTTGCGAATCTCAAGCATACCAACGAGATGGGTGTCTTCCTAAAATTGTCTATTGTTGCTCTTCGATGATTTGCAACATCTGAGCAGGTGTCACAACTATGGGCTCTTGCGGATAGTGCTTCAAGTTACCTGTCACGAGGAATGAATCTTCTTTCGATAATGCTATCTCATAAAACACCCGGTCACTTTCATCAATAAGCAATTTGTTGAATGCTTTGCGCTCCGCAACTATGCCGCATTCACGGATATAGGCAAATAACGCGTTACGCCGCAAAGGACTGATATGAAGACAAGCCCTTGATAGAACCTCTTCATACTCTGCCATTATATCATCATTGTACATAGGTTTGATTTGCCCATGAAACATAAAATCAACAACCTTTGATGTTGCTGCATCCGGATTGTGCGTAATAAATGCAGACACAAATACGTTTGTGTCAATAACAGCGTATAACATACTATGCGCGTTTTACTTGTTCTTGCTGCTCACGCTCAAGGTGTTCACGGCGTTCCTGACGAGTTCTCTGAATCTCCGCATTGATTTCCTCAAGTGTTAACTCAGGTGTCTCGGGGTGTGGCGCATGGAAGGCTTCCAATGCACGTTGTCGAACATAATCCTCATCCGCACGAACGGTGAAGGGAATTGAGCGCGTGCGAACAACGGCATTGATGAACACGTTTATCGCTGCATTAGCGCTCATGCCAAACTGCTCACAAAGTGAGTCAAACTGCATTTTGATGTTGTTGTCCACGCGGACTGTCATTGCTGTCTGTGCCATAATTGTATGTATTTTGATGTTATTTAATTGCAAAATGATTTCATTTCGACTGCAAATATACAACATCTTTTTGATATATGCAAATCTTTTAACGAGAAAATGTACTATTTATACCATTTTTCGTAAAATCGCCAACTCAATTGAGCGAAAATCCCTATCCACTAATTAAATTTGCGAGTTCGGCAACGCGTCTGGCACTAACTTGCGCCGTTCGCCTTCATCGGTATCCGCCAGCATAGCGCACGTC
Organism: uncultured Bacteroidales bacterium; assembly: GCA_902798965.1. Classification (GTDB taxonomy): domain Bacteria; phylum Bacteroidota; class Bacteroidia; order Bacteroidales; family Paludibacteraceae; genus Colicola. The sequence goes on from CADBYS010000014.1 coordinate 61,991, forward strand.
AGTGCCGCACCCAGCACGCCTTCAATGCGCATCGGTTCATCAAACGCAGGGCTAGAATAGTAAAGCACATGCCCCTCGTAACGCACTTCGGCAGAAAAAACGTAGTTTTCTAACATATTCTCTTGCAGGTATTCTGTATCTATTTATCGAAAATCGATGCAAAGTTACAAATTTTTTCGCAATTATGCAAATTTTTACAGCAAATATTTGCAAATATCATTTTTTTTTTGTAACTTTGTAGGCTTTTTCAATTAACTGCAATTATTCATACTGAATAAACCACCTAAAAGACATGAAACGATATAGATTTTTTACTCTTTTGGCCGCCATCTGCCTTGCGCATTCGGCAAGCGCACTAACCATTGCCACGCACGCCGGTACGATTGAGCGCGACACGCTGCTGGGTGTCCCCTGCCGCATCTACCTGCCCTATCAATACGAGCAGCGGGTTAAGGAGAGCAAAACGGTGTTCCCCGTATTGTACCTGCAGCATGGCATGTTCGGCTCCGAGGACGACTGGACGGAACAAGGCGAACTGCTCAAATGGATGAGTCTGCTGCTGATGAACGACAGGATAAAGGAGATGATCGTAGTGATGCCCGATAATTTCTTAGGTAGCATACCTCCCGAGGAACGCCAAGCTCTGATGGACAGACCGAACGTCACGCCGGAAGGAGAGAAGTTCGACACCGAAAAAGGGTCGGCACACTGGCGCAAGCTTACTCGCGAACAGGAGCAAGCCTATGAGATGTCCGGCTACTGGGAGGAGAACTTCCGCGCATTCATGACTGCCGCAGAGGAGAAATACAGCATCAACCGTGACCCGTCGAAGCGGGCAATAGCCGGATTGTCAATGGGTGGATTCCACACCATGCATGTGTCACATTACCTGTACGGAGAGTTCGACTATATCGGTCTGTTCTCGCCGGTGATCATTCCGCGGCGCGCCGAGAACGGCGAGGAGCAAGTGCCCACCGTGGAGGATTCGCCCTACCACACCATGGGTTTTGACCTGCAGATCGACTACGGCTCACCGGCGTACAACAACTGGATGACCGATCTCAGGCGCATGATTCCCTCGCCGCCGATGTACTGGATCGGCATAGGCAGCGACGACTTCCTGTACACGCAACTGCAGGATTACCGCCACTGGCTCGAGGTGAACAACTTCGAGTACACCTACTACGAGAGCGAGGGCGGACACACATGGCCTAACTGGCAAAACTACCTCTGCCGTTTCATGCGGAAACTGTTTTGGTAGAACACGTATATCCAATCAATCATCAGAAATTTAAATCCACACGCATATGAAAAAGATTTTACTTGCAACCATCGCATTGCTGCTATGTAGCGTGATGCAAGCTCAGGAATATGAGTATCCGGGCTTGAAGCAGATTCTCAAGGGCAACCATGAAGCTGCACAAAAGGATATTGACAAACGCCTGGAGAAGGCACCGGATGACGTGCCGTATCTGTTCGCGGCTGCCAAACTGTACTCCATGCCCGAGTTCAGCCACAAGAATGTACAGAAAGCCTATCAGTACATATGCCGTACGAAGGAGAAGTACCAGCGCCTCGATCCAAACGAGCAGGACAAGCTGATCAAGAAAGGGCTGACCAAGGAGCTGATCAATACCACGATGATGGAGGTGTGCACGCAAGCTCTGGAAGAGGCCAAAGCCATCAATACCGAGGAAGCATACAACGCGTTCCTGAAGACCTACACACGCGCCGTGCCCTCGCTGCAACGACAGGCCAAGGAGAAGCTTAGTCACCTCGCCTTCCTCGAGGCCGGCGAGCGGAACACCATCGGGGCGTACGAGAATTTTATACAACTCCACCCCGAGGGCAGTGATGTCAAGGAGGCTGTAGTGCGCAGAAACGCCTTGGCGTACGAGCAGGCACGCACCACCAACACCCTGCCGGCACTGCGGGCATTCATGCAGCAGTACCCCGATGCCGCACAGATCGGCGAAGCACAGCAGCAGATATACCTGCTGGCGCAGCGCGATGCCGAACGGGTTGGCACCGACGAGGCTATCGACGAGTATGTACGCTCCTACCCCGACAGCCCGCTTGGCAGGCAGAAACTTGCCGAGCAAGGAGCTGAAAACTATGCCAAGTACCTCAGGGACGGCGACTGGAAGAGCCTGGCTGAGAAAGCCCCGAAGAAGAAAGATTTGCTCGAGCAACGGCGCATGTACTACGCTATGCTACGCATCGCACAGAAGCGTCACAGCCTGCCCGCTGCACAGTTCATCTATATGAATGCTGCCAACGAGGATGTGAAGGACAGCGCGTGGATGGTCATTCACAACGTGTATTGCAACACGGGCGATGTGAAGGATATATCCAAATTGTACGAGCTGTTCTCCAACCCGCATTTTGCCCAGCTTGAGGAGCACGACAAGAAGATCGTAAGCATGTACGAGTCATGCAAGACGACCGACCGCGGATGGTTCAGCCTTATCGAGTTCGCCGCCCCCTATCGCGTGGCGTACAACTGGCTGATCGAGCACCGTATAGCCAAGCATGTTGACCGCGGTGATCTGGATATGGCACTGCAAGGAGCCAAACGTGTGGAAGAGGAGTTCGGCAACTATCCTTCGTACCGGGTGCTCGTGGAGGCACTGCGCCAGGGACAGACAGCTGAGGATGTTATACCTGTCCCGTTCAGCGACTCCATCAACTCGCCGTCCGACGAATACTCGCCCGTGATGACTGCCGACGAACAGTCGATCTACTTCGTGCGCGCCGTGTGGAACAAGACCTACGGCAACAACGAGGAGATATACTACTCCACCAAGCAGGAAGACGGCACATGGATCAACGCCCTGCCTGTTGAGGTATTGAACAACCCCGCTACCAACGAAGCCATGCAAGCCGTTTCGGCCGACGGTACACAGCTCATCTTCTTCCGTAGCGGCACGCTCTTCTTCACCACCAAGAGCAAAGCCGGTTGGACGATGCCGGAAGCCTTACCCAACACCATCAACATATCCACATGGCAGAGCGATGCCATGATCACCGGCGATGGCAAGGCGATGCTGTTCTCGGCATTGAAACAGGTAGAGAACGAGGTGAACCCCTCGGTGAACATCTTCGTATCCGTCAAGGACGAGAACGGCAACTGGGGCGAACCCATCGATCTTGGTCCGACCATCAACACCCCGGGCTTGGAGCGCAAGCCGTTCCTCCACCTGGATATGCGCACCTTGTATTTCAGTTCCGACGGTCATGGCACAGTTGGCGACCTGGATGTATTCCGTACCGAACGTCTGCGCGACGACTCGTGGACGGAATGGTCAACACCGGTCAACCTCGGTGCCAAAGTCAACTCCACCAGACAGGACTGGGGATACAAGATCAGTACCGACGGACAACATGCTTATTACTCCAACGGCAAAGACCTGTACTCCATCAAGTTACCCGAACTGATGCGCCCGAACGCTATTGCTACCATCTCCGGTACGGTAACCGACGACAACGGCATACCTGTTAGCGTAATGATCCGCTGGGAGGACTTGGATTCGCATGAAGATATGGGTCAGTCGCAAACCGACCCAAACAACGGCTCGTTCTACCTCGTGCTGCCGCTGGGTAAGAACTACGGCTACTATATCGACGATGAGCGCTACTTCCCCTTGTCGAACAACATCGACCTGAGTCAAGTGACAGATAACGTAAGCATCGAGAAGAACATCCGACTCACCTCGTACGAGCAGATGATCGAGAAGGGTCTGGCAGTGCCTGTCAATAACCTATTCTTCCCCGTCAACGAATACGAACTGCTGCCGCAATCCGAGAACGAGCTGGTACGTATAGCCGCCATCCTCAAGGCACGCAAGCTGCGGGTAGAGATCAGCGGTCACACCGATTCGTCCGGCGACCCGAAGAAGAACCTCACCCTGTCGCGTCAGCGTGCTGAGTCGGTACGTACCTTCCTGATCGGACAAGGATGCGACCCCGCACTGCTCGTTGCCAAGGGTTACGGAGCCAACCGCCCCGTGGCTGACAACATAACGGTAGAAGGCAAACAACTCAACCGCCGCGTGGAGCTGCAGTTCCTCAAATAACACACCGAACATGAAACGACTGATTAGTATCTGCCTGATAGCATTGTGCGCCATCAGTTTGCACGCCACGCTGCCGGAGGTAGTGCTGGAGGATATGGACGGCAACACCGTGCAGACCGACAAACTGGCCACCACGGGCAAACCCGTGATCATCGCGTTCTTTGCCACCTGGTGCAAACCCTGCCTGCGCGAACTGAAAGCCATCGACGAGCTGTACGACGACTGGCAGGAAGAGACCGGCGTGGAGATGTACATCGTTTCCGAAGATCAGGGACAGGACATGAAAAAAGTGAAACCTCTGGTCAACGGCAACGACTGGGATTTTCATGTGCTGCTCGACCCTAACGGCGAACTCAAGCGCGCCATGAACGTGCAGAACATCCCGCACCTGTTCGTCATCGACAGCAACGGACAAACCGTGTACAACCACTCCGGCTATGTGGACGGCAGCGAGACAGAGATTCGCAAGTATTTGAAATAGACCGCTTCGCTGAAAGAGTAAAGACCGCTGCGCTAAAAGACAAAAGACAAAATACAAAAGGCGAAAGACAAAAGACAAAAGACCACTTCGTTCAAAGACAAAAGACCGCTGCGCTCAAAGATGAAAGATTTGAGGGGATATATGGTGTTGGTGTTGTGCTGCATGGCTATGGGGCTGTGGGCGCACGACACCGTGTATGTGAGCGGCGGCATTCAGCACGACGGTTTGTTCCCCACGCAACCGGTCAGTTCGTATCGCACAACGCCCCGCGCGCCGTGGGCGAAGATCGATCACCTGAGCAACAACTATATCGACCTCTCGGTGCATTACTTGCGCATGGATAGTGCCGGCGCAGGTCATCTGCGCGGCATACAAGCCGACACGCGCATCGAGCTCAACCAGTGGCCGCTGTTAGGCTACGAGCCGGGGTTCGCCGGTCACGGCATAGGCCGCCTGAGCCTGAAAGCCGACTTCGATTGGGGAAGCGTAAGCATCGGCGATGTGTATGGGCAGTTCGGCTCGGGAATATTACTGAACCTGTATGAGAACCGCGACTTGGGTATCGACAACTACCTGCGCGGTGCCAAACTGGATGTGATGCCTTACAAGGGTATTCGCCTCACTGCCATCGGCGGCAAGCAACGCCGCTACTGGAACTGCTACGAGGATCGTGCCTGGGGATGGAACTACACCCAAGATGCGGCTATGGGCGTGAACATGGAGCTGGGCATCCACGACTTTGTGCCGGTCATGCATCAGGAAGGTTTTCATCTGTCGGTAGGCGGCAGTTACGTGAGCAAGTATGAGCACGATGATACGCTGTTAGTGTATCAGCCCGATGGCTGGTATCGCTACAACCTGCCGCGCTGGGTAGGAGCAGGCGAGGTACGCGCCTCGCTGCAAGCCAAAGGGTGGGATGCATTAGTGGAGTATGCCTACAAAGCCAATGACCCGACAGCCGAGAACGGCATGAGTTACCATCCCGGACAGGCGCTGCTGCTCTCGCTCAGTTATTCGCGCAAGGGATTGGCCGTATTGGCGCAAGCCAAGCACTCCGACAACATGTCGTTCCGTTCGTCGCGCAACCAGCGCGGCTTGGCAGGCAGGCTGAACCTGCTGCCCGTGTTCACGCCGCAACACACCTACAGCCTGGCAGCCATCTATCCCTACGCTACGCAGTATGCCACAGGCGAGTGGGCGTTTCAGGCGGAACTGCGCTACACCTGGGGCAAAAAGACGAAGATGGGCGGCAAGTACGGCACAACCGTCAAGCTCAGCGCGGCGCACGTACGCGGACTACGCAGCGAAGGCAGCTGGGCTGTGGATATGTCTGCCGGCGGGGAGTACTACACCGACGTGAACGTTGAGTTTAACAAACGCGTGACACGCAACTGGTGGACTACGGCTATGCTGCTGTATCAGGCGTACAACCAACAGGTGATAGTCGGTAAGGGCGGCATGGTGCGTGCGGGCACTGCCGTGTGGGAAAACAAGGTAAAGATTACTGACCAATTCACGCTGCGCAACGAGCTGCAATACCTGTTTACGCGGCAGGATGCCGGGCAGTGGCTGAGTCTGTTGCTGGAGCTTGACCTCTGGCAATGCCTCACTATTAGTGGCGAATACTCATACAACACCGGCAACGGCAGCAAGCACCCGTCGGGGCACTACTATACCGTAGCCGCAGCATACACACACGATGCACACCGGCTGAGTATAGGCTACACCAAGAACAACGACGGCTATAACTGCGCCGGAGGCGTGTGCCGCTATATGCCCGAACAGGAAGGCGTGACCATGAGTTACAGTTTCAACTGGTAAAACCCACAGCCGGGGGCTAACAATTTTATTCTTTGTACTTGCTTTCGACTTTCGACTTTTGACTTTCGACTAATGAAAAGATGGATCTACATAGCGATAGCAACAGCGCTGCTGGCGGGTTGCGAGGTGATAGGCGAGAATGAGCGGCTTATCCCTACCGCTGTGGATATCGATGCCGCAGGCAAGGCGCATGTGCTGATCGAATATACCGGCTTCCGCTGCGTGAATTGTCCGAAGGCGGCAGAGGTAGCCGAATCCCTGCATCAGGCGTACGGCGAGCAGCTGATCGTAGTAGCCATGCATCCGGCAAGTAACCCCTTCACGCAAGGCGTAGCGGAGTACGACTACACCTCACCGGCTGCCGACATCTATTACAGCGACATGGGCGGCAATGCCACCACACCCTTCCCCACCGGCAACCTGAACATGCAGCGCGATGCCGACGGCTACCTGCACGACTATACCTTATGGCCGACGATGCTGGCAGCTGTAGCCGGAGAGAAAGCAAGCGTGTTTGTGCATCCCGAAGCCACCTACAACGAATCGACGCATCAGGTAACCGTTCGCACCACGTGCTACGCCGAGCAGCCGTACGACGGACAACTGCTGCTATGGCTTGTGGAGGATAGCATACAAGGCGCACAACTGATGCCCGACGGCACAGTCAGCACCCAATATTACCACCGCCATGTGCTGCGTCAGGCACTTACCGAGCCTTATGGACAAACGATGGCGTTCGCCGTGCAACCTGCCACCCACGAACTGCAGTTCGCGCTGCCCGAACAATACGACCTCACGCACTGCTCGATTGTGGCACTCGTATTGAACACCAACACAGCAGAGATAATCAACGCAAGACAAACACCGATACAATGAAACGAATATTGCTACTAACTATTACCCTACTCCTTCTGCATAGCGCCAACGCACTGGTGGTAAGCGTGAAAGGGGAAGGAGAGATTCCCGAAGAGGGAATGGAACTGACCGTAACGGATGCCGAACAGGATATACTGACCGGCAAGCAGGTCATGGCTTTGGATGGCGACCTGCTTACCACAGCCGCGCAACTCACCGTGCGCATCTACCGCTCGGCTACCGACCTGACCGACGAGTTCTGCTGCGGCAACAACTGCACGGCCGGCAACGGGCAACAGGAGGAGACAAAAACCTTTGACTTGAGCGGACTGACGCATTGGTATGCACACTACACACCAGCCGGCAACTCCGACGAGACGATCCGTTACGTCTTCGACGACGGCACAGAGACCCGCGAACTCCAAGTGCGCTACATCTATACCGCCGAAGCCGTGGAGAACGTGAAAGCCGATGCCACAAACCCATGCACCAAACTTCTCCGCGACGGCAACGTATATATCATCAAGGACGGCAACACCTATTCCGTAACCGGCATGCAATAAGCGAGAGAAAGAATGGCTTTATGACCGCTCGTCGGCTGAAGATATTACCTTTGCTGCTATGCATGTGTTGCATATGCTGCTCATGCACATCGGTGCGTGAGGGGCGGGAAGTGATTGATGCAGCGGATAGCTTGCGGGTATATCAAGGGGTGACATATGATGATAGTATAGCCCTCGCGCAGGCTTATACGACATTCGGGCGGGTGCAGCATATATATCCTAATTATTACGCGCGTGCGTGTTACTATTACGGTCGTCTGCTCCGCAACCATGGCGATCAGGTTGCTGCCATGCAGGCCTTCATCAATGGCTCACATGCTCCGTATTGGCATCGGTTGATTCCTCTTCCGCAGTTTACCGACCATCATATCCTCGGACGGATATACAGCAATATGGGCACGATGTGTCATCTGGAAGGAGACTATGAACTCTCGTATGAAATGTACAAGAAATGTTCAGAACAATTCTTAAGATCGGGAGATACTACTGCCTATTATTACGCAATCAACGACATGGCTTTTTGTCGGGCTATGCAAAAGAATCGCAGCGAAACATCTTTGCTTTTAGGTAGCATAGAAAAGGAATGTACGGATTCGAATGTTATTGCCAAGACATGGGAGACTCGTGCAATCTTATACAAAAACATTATTCAATACGATTCGGCTATATGGGCAGCTAATCATGTTTCGTACAACAAAAATTTTGAATCGACATCATTCCTAATCAAAGCGCAAGCATTTTCCAGACGAGGGATGAATGATTCGGCTCTTCATTACGCGAATCGCGTTATGTCATCAAGTTCTGCGTCGTATCAAGACAAATACAATGCATTATATATACTTACCAACAAAGATTCTGCTATAACTTCGCACGATAAAGATTCATTGGTCGCAGTTCGTGCAGATATAGGCATGTATCAAACACATGATGCCAAGTTATTAGGGCACGCTATCGAAATCCTTCAGCAAGATAATAAGGAACAACCTATAAAAGGACTTGTAATATTGCTGATGATTGTTCTTATTATGATTGGCGTATTGTTAGGCGTTATAAGAATGCTAAGACAGCAACAATTGAAAAAAGTTCGTCACATAATTCATAAAGCCCAAAGTCTGAGCCAACACACTCAACAATTAGAGAAATTACAACAGGAAAAAAGATCAATAATCCTTGACGAAATAGGCCAAACATGCACAACTTTGCAAAAGTCAACGAATCTGGACGAATTATGTTGGAATAACTATGGACAAATGTGTGCATGTGTCAACAAACGTTTCTATTCACTTGCAAGCAAGTTGCAAGAGCGATATGATTTGTCAGAAAGAGAAATCCGGCTATGTATATTGGTGCTAATAGGTTTCGACAGGAAACAAACATCCGAATTACTGCGATATAGTTTAACGGGAATCGGAAAATTGAAAGACACAACCGCTAAAAAAATGGGCACAACAGGTGCCGAATTACAATCTTTCTTGTCAAAATTGACTGCCGAATAGTCTGAATTTAGAGTCAAAATAGAGCTATTTCGTCACTTTCCCACATGGCAAAATATTCATTTTGCAGATTTTGTGCATATTAAGCAATGCACATTTCCCACATTATTTTTTGGATAATTCATTTTTTTGTTGTAATTTTGCACCCGAATTCGCAACCATCGGATTCGGGGGCATGATATGATGACTACCAACCATTAAATTTTTAACAATATGAGAAACAAAAAGTATTTATGGCTGTTTGTCGGCCTGTTTCTATTAGCCGTTCCGGCTGTGCAAACATCTGCTTTTGATGACGAAGTGGAAATTGAGTTGTTTGAGGTTTCCGGATTCCTTCCCGGGTGATGACCCATTCTAATATTTGCTATTTTATCTGAATATTCTTACGACAGTTTGGGGCATTTGGTACGAAATTTGTTGTATAATAAGCAAGATACCATCCAATACTCATACGACATGCGCAATATGTTGTCAAAATCAAATTGACCGAATAGAACCTTGAGAATGGAGAAAAAACGGTAAACATTCAAACTTTAATGTTATGAAGCCATATATCTTTTTGTTGCTAAGTGTAGTCATGATAATTTCATGTACTCCTGAAACGCCTGAACCTAATCCGATGCATTTGCCATGGTTTGATTCGGTTACGGTAACTGAAGATCCGGGACTTTTCATTCGGGTTCCATATGCAGGCAGTCGTATCGGTTCCGGCAAAATAATCTTCATAAAATTCAAAAAGGAAGAATACAAAAAATATATCGTTGCACAACCATACCCACAAGGAAAGTGTTACACTTTTCGTTGGGTACAAGGGGTTAATATCGAGAAATTAGTAGGTACATCTCCATATATAGACTTACCAAAAGGTTATGTCGCTTTGGATTGGAAATGGTTAGGTACGGGCTTTATGTATGAACCATATACCTTGCTCTTAAACAAAAAATGGAAGACATTTAAGCAATATGACCAAACATGGACATATGAAGATGTATATCAGCCTGAAGTCCATGAGTTAATTGAAGAGTATTGGGAGGCCGGTTATCCGCATTTAGACTGGTATTTTGGCAATTATAGAATACCTATCAATCCGGATACAAGGTTACCCGCAAATGTTTGCTTGTATGTTACGAGATCATTCCTTTCCTTTGATGAGCTTGCTCCTAATGACCAAGATTACTATAGACAAGCCATTAAAGAAGAAGAGAAGCGATTTAATGCGTATTTGAAAATGTTAAAAAGACTGATTGAAACAGGAGAATATAAAAACGAATGTGCTCAATCGCCTATATGATAATTACAACATGAAACGCTTACAGATCCTTTTTATTTCTATATTCTGCATTTTAGTTGCATATGCAGAGCATGTTGCTATTGATGATGCAAAGCAAGTAAAAACAGAAACAAAAACCCAATACTTGTCTTTGCTGGAAAACGACACATGGCTTCTAATTTCATTGGGATATGAAGGGGAACAATTCATTACCTATTATTCTAACACTCATCAAAACGCCATCATTAACGGGCAAACATATACCGATATAGAAGTTTATGGAGGAGAGATGATAAATGATGTCTTCTACAAGAATGGGACAAGACACATATATGTACGCGAAAATAGGAGCATCGGTAAATCGTATCGTTATAACAAGCAGACTCAATCAGAAGATCTTTTGTTTGATTTCAGCCTTCAAGTCGGAGATACTTTTCCTCACACTGGAGTTATTGAAAATATAGAGGTTGTCAACATCAATGGTATAGAACGACGGCTATTAACATTCAATTATTACGGAATAAAGCATGCATGGATAGAAGGAATAGGATCGACAGGATTAGGTTTGTCACCGTATTTTACGGATCCGAACTGGATACAACTTATATGTGTAACAAATGAAGGAAATAACGTTTATGAACATGCATTCCATGGCGTAACATGTAATTCCTTTACAGAATATACTCCAACCTCCATATTTTCGCTGAATATAAATCCAAACCCCGTGCATGACAGATTGAAGGTTGAGTATTCGGTTCCATTTGAAGAAATTCGAATATTCAACCTTAACGGTCAATGTGTGCTGCAATCAACGCAAACGGATATTAATGTCTCCGCTCTCCCGCAAGGTATGTATATTCTCCGCGCTGTTACCACCACCGCTACAACCCTGCAAGCAAAGTTTATCAAGGAGTAGCCGGACTTGCACATTTCTCACGGGAAATAACATTCGCAGCATGTTGATTGATCACCCAAAATTATTTCAAAATTTTGCAGATGTTAACAAAAAGTATATATATACATAGTATATATATAGGATTAGCATGTGTATGCAAAAAATGGCGGAGTATCCTACGGTGATCCTGTGGGGATTCTACGGTTATCCTACGGTGAGGATATGATTTCCGACCATATGTCGGGGTGATTTAGGTCAACTATGAAAGACTATTAAAAACAAATCAATGAATCTATAATCGTTCACTAATTAAGCGAATTAAACAAATCATCGCGTACAACAATTATTGTCAAATCGAAAAATCATAATATGCTCATAAACTGCTCTATAAATAAGTGGGAGATAGAACTAATGGCGAAAGTTAGCGCACCAGTAGTATTTGCATAGCAAATACGATTTTTTCAGCTGAAAATTTGCAAAAGTCAAAAATTTTTCGTAACTTCGGCACGCCCCTTCCCTTCGGGTGGGTTCCCTCCGAAATTACAGCAAGGCGATGTAGGACATTTAAGCATAGTTTCCCGAAGAAAAATTAAAGCTCCGCTTTCCTTTTTGTGGCATCACTCCCATCCTTGTGCGAGCACAAACGAGAGTGCTGCCACAAAAAATGC
>CADBYS010000015.1 GCA_902798965.1 uncultured Bacteroidales bacterium
GCCATATTCTTGACCGTGGATGCCTATCGTGACGCGACAAAGTTCTACGAGAAGAACGGCTTTGATTATTTTACAACGTTAGATGTATTAGATAACACCCGCCTGATGTATTTCGATTTGAAAGACATTAAAGATCAGCTAAAATCTAAATAACCATCCCCTCTCCAAGACATGAAGGAGTGCAACGAAACGCACTACGAATGCAGCGCCCGATTAGTCCCCACTACGAGGAAATAGCGCAAACATAGAATAAAATTGCAGAGAACCGTCTTTGAGAATACAGTAAGCGAGTGCCCCATCACTCGCTTTTTTTTTCGACCATTGTCTCGGATATTATCTGAGTCTCCTTCACTCTCTCACACTTTCTTATCTCTCTTCGTTTGAACGATTATTACACACATCTTTGTATCTTGATTGATATTTTTATCTCTCGCTTTGCGAGAATGCCCGTCACCTTTTTTATTTTTTCTTTCATTTATTTGCATATATCATTTTTTTTTCGTAACTTTGCGCCGTGAACGACGCAAAGAACGAGAAAATGAAAAAACTATTTATCCTTGCATTGGCAGCAATCGGATTTGCTGCGTGCAGTAATCCAAATGAGAAAATGAATAAATGTGAAAATGATTCATGGGACAAAGTCTTCCCGCTTAGTGAAACGGTAAGCCACAAAAAGGTATCCTTCCAAACCCAATACGGCTTTACGTTGGTTGGAGATTTATACCAACCGAAGGGACTGAGTGACCAAGTACCAAGTACCAAATACGCCGCTTTAGCGGTGTCGGGTCCTTTCGGCGCAACGAAAGAGCAGAGTTCTGGCTTGTATGCGATGAAGATGGCAGAGCGCGGGTTTGTGGCTTTGGCTTTTGATCCGTCCTTCACAGGTGAGAGCTCGGGCGAGCCGCGTCGTACGGCATCGCCGGACATCAATACAGAAGACTTCATGGCAGCGGTGGATTATCTAAGCAAACTGCCGGAAGTGGATGCTGATAAAATGGGTATTATTGGTATCTGCGGCTGGGGAGGTATAGCGCTCAACGCTGCTGCGGCTGATACGCGTATCAAAGCGACGGTGGCCTCCACGATGTACGACATGACGCGTGTATCGGGTAACGGTTATTTTGATTCCGCGGACAATGAGTCGGCACGTTACGAAGCACGTCAGGCTTTGGCAGCGCAACGTTTGTCTGATCCGCAAGCTATGGCAGGCGGTGTGATTGACCCGCTGCCGGACGATGTGCCGCAGTTCGTCAAAGACTACCACGATTACTACAAGACCCCGCGCGGCTACCATACGCGCAGCGGCAACTCGAATGACGGATGGCGTGTCATCGGCACGCAGGCTTATGCCAACAGCCGTTTCCTGTACTACATCAACGAGATTCGTTCTGCTGTTCTGATCATGCACGGCGAGAACGCGCATAGCCGTTATTTCGGCGAAGCGGCATACCATTACATGGTGGACGGCAAGGCGGAAGGCTACAAAACCGTGGTGGCACCAAATCCCCGTCCCGAGAACAAAGAGCTGCTCATCATTCCGGATGCCTCGCATTGCGACCTCTATGACGGCGGCTTTACCGAACCGGCAGGCAAAGGCGAACCCAAGAACCTCATCCCGTGGGACAAATTAGCGGACTTCTTCAACAAAAATCTAAAATAAATTGCAGATATGAAAGTCGTTGTTATTTCTACGAGTCTCCGGGCGGGATCGAACAGCCACGCTTTGGCGGAGCAGTTTGCAGAAGGTGCCAAGAGTGCCGGACATGAAGTGGAGTTGATCTCGCTGCGCGGCAAAGAGATTAAGTTCTGTATCGGTTGTCTCAAGTGTCAAGAGACAGGCGCGTGCGTGTTCAAGGACGATGTGCCGGCAATCATGGAGAGTGTGCTCCATACGGATGTCGTTTGCTGGGCGACGCCGATCTATTACTATGAGATGGCAGGTCAGATGAAGACACTCATCGACCGTATGAACGCCATGTATCCGAAGGACTACAAGTTCCGCGACATATATCTGCTGACGACCGCAGCAGAGGACGAGGAGTATACCCCAAAACGTGCCGAGAGCGGTTTGCAAGGATGGATTGATTGCTATGAGAAGTGCTCGCTCAAAGGGCATTTGTTCTGTGGCGGCGTGAATGATCCGAAAGAGATCGCCGGTCACGCCAAACTTCAAGAGGCATACGAGTTAGGCAAAAATATCTGATAAAACCGCAGTAAAACGACAATTTGGCGTAGGAATAGACAAATTGGCAGATACAAACAGTTTGGCACACTTATTGCCTCTCTTCGGGTGTAAATGCAAGTATTTTTTTATTTCTATACGTATGAAAACGAGTACTAAAATTTGGATGTGTATTGCGGGTGTAGCACTCGTAGCACTCGGCGTAATGTGTATCCTTTGCCCCGGGACCACATTGTTAAGTCTGGCTTGGGTATTTGGTTTGATGTTCTTCCTCGGCGGTTGCACGGAGATGGCAGCCTGGTCGGCTACACGCGGGTTTATCCCCATGAGCGGACTGATGTTCCTTTCGGCTTTGCTGCAGATTATCCTCGGCGCAGTCATGGTCTTCCATCCGGCTCCATTAATGGTGGCACTGCCGTTCATTTTTGCTTTCTGGCTTCTCTTCGAAGGAATCAACCTTGCCATCAGTTCGTTCGATTTCAAGCGTGTCGGTTTCCACCGCTGGTGGATTGTTTGCTGCTTTGGTGTACTGGCGGCATGCTTCGGCGTGTACTGCCTCGTTAACCCGAATGTGAGTGCAGAGACCATCGCTTGGTTCGTCGGCCTGGGTATCATCCTCGACGGTATCGGCAACTGGGTCAAAGTAGCGGTTGTCAACAAAGTGGAGAAACGCTTCGTCAAACTGCATGACCGTCTCCGCGAAGTAACGGACATCGATTGGGAAGAGGTAAAATGAACCAATACACCCATCGTTATTCGCTTACTGCGGCGGATATGGACACGCGTTACAGGATGACACCGAATGCCGTGTTGCTCTATTATCAAGATTGTTGGGCACGCTATATGGCGTGCCTGCATCTTGCTGCTTTTGATGTGGTGAAACAGAACCGTATCTGGGTTATTACTGAGTTCAACGCGTGGTTTGAAAAGCAAACGGCTCTTTGGTCGGATGACATCGAGGTGACCGTTTGGAACAGCGAAGTGGGGGCGCTACGGCTCTATGCCGAGTTCCGTGTACGTCGGTTAGATGGAATAGAAGTGGCGCATGGCTACGGCTGTTGGACGTTATTGGACGCCGAAGCACATCGTCTTGCGCCGATGACGCCATTCCAACCGCAGATTCCTGTACTGCCCGAGATGACCTCCGAGACCCACAAGAAACGCCGTTTCCCGACGGATGGTACACCGCTTCAGCAGATTGAGCATCGTGTTAACCCCATTAACCTCGATTTCAACGGACATGTCAATAACCGCACGTACCTTAGTATCGCCATGCAGTCGGCGGACGAGGCATTCATGGACGCACACGCGATTAGATGCCTGGCTATCCACTGGCTCAAGGAGACGTTCTTAGGTGACACGCTCACCTGCCGCTTAACCTTGCTGCCCAACGAGACCGAAGAACCTGTCTTTCACTATCTTCACACGATTGTTCGCAACGATGCCGAGACCGCCGCACAGGTCTATTCCGAGTGGATTCCGCGTACGGAGCAGATAGATGTCTCGGTTCATGCATCGAGAAAATAATAGTTTAAACACTGAATCAGGAAAAGACAAAATGAACTCTATGAAAAGTAACAAAGTCATTCTCCTTACCGGAGCCAGTAGCGGCATCGGCTATGACACCGCGGTTGCGCTGGCGCAACAGGGACACAAAGTGTATGCGGCAGCCCGCCGTGTGGAGCGCATGGAGCCGCTTCGTGGGTACGGCATCGTGCCGCTGAAGATGGACGTGACCGATGAAGCATCGATGCAGGAGGGCGTGAAGACGCTTCTGGATGCAGAAGGACGTATCGATGTACTCATCAATAATGCCGGTTACGGCTATTTCGGAGCGGTGGAAAACGTACCGATGGACGATGCCCGTAACCAGTTGGATGTCAATGTGTTTGGTCTCGCGCGGCTCTGCCAGTTAGTGCTGCCGACGATGCGTGCCCAGCATAGCGGACGCATCATCAACACGGCTTCGGTAGCCGGCAGAGCGGTATTCTATTACGGCGGATGGTATCACGTATCCAAATATGCCGTGGAGTCGCTGAGCGATGCGTTGCGTATGGAACTCAAGCCGTTCGGCATTGATGTGGTCATCATTGAGCCGGGCGCTATCAAAACCAACTGGGGCATCATCGCCGCCGACCACCTGACCGAGACCTCCAAAGGGACAGCCTACGAAGAGACAGGTACGATGATGGCGAATAACCTCAGGAACATGTACCTCTCCAATATGATCTCTGATCCGGCAGTCGTACGCAAAGCCATCGTTCGCGCCGTCAATGCCCGTCGTCCTTGCACCCGCTATCGTATAGGCCGAATGGCAAACGCCATCGTTTTCTTCCACTGGCTGCTGCCCACACGCTGGTGGGATGCTTTCCTCCGTCTCATGGGCAAACGTAAATTGATGTAAATCCCTTTGGCCTCCAATGCAACCCATTGAGTTTGCGGACATATTATCCACGGACTTGCAACTCGCTCACACGGGTTATCTGACGCACGCTTTGTGCTTGGAGGGAACAGCGACGTTGCTTTTCAACGGCGCGTCGTTCCCTTTGCACCGTAATTCAAATTAATGGTTATGAAAAAGATTTTATTCACCTTGCTTGCGGCACTTACATTAACAGGCTGCAACGCACAAAACAAAAATGAACAAATGGTAAATCACAAATGTTTGGTAGTCTTCTTCTCTCATGCCGGAGAGAACTACTCGGTGGGAAACATCAAAGTGGGTAATACGAAGATTGTTGCCGATTATATCAGCGAACTGACCGGAGCGGACCAGTTTGAGATTGTGACGCACAAATACGACGGAATGGCTTACACGCCGCTGACCGAACTGGCACAGGAGGAAGCCCGCAACAACGAGCGTCCGGCGTTTGAAGGCAAACTGGAGAATTTGGACCAATACGACATCATCTTCATCGGCGGACCGATCTGGTGGGGTACTTACCCGCAAGTGATGTTCACGTTCTTCGACACGTACGACCTGAACGGCAAGACCATTTATCCGTTCACGACGCACGAAGGAAGCGGTCTCGGCAATGTGATGAGCGACATCCGCAAAGCGTACCCAAACGCCGACGTGAAGCCCGGTTTTAGCATCTACGGTCACGAGGTGCGCACGAACAAAACAAAAGTAGAGAAATGGATTAAAGGACTTAATATCTAATTATTATGAACGAGTTTCGAGTTGACCCGAGGGTGACGACACCCGAAGCGGTAGTCACCAAAGATGTCCCTGCCAATGCTATCGTTGGCGGTGTTCCGGCGAAAGTGATAAAGATGATTGACTGATGAAAATTGAGGAAGCAATAATCGACGCGAAGCGGAGAAACTGCTTTCGCAGGTATGCCATCATGTCGGATGGTCATGGAAAGACGACTGACCAGATAGCCGCTATCAACCGCAATGGTTGGCACATCCGCAAGGACGGCAAGCCCGTGACGAGTGCACAGGTCTATGCCTGTATTTGCCGTTATCCTTCCATCTTCACTAAAGAGGCAGGCAGAATCTGCGTAATGCTATAGATTATGGAATTTAGACCAATGCGCCGTATTCGGCAGGAACTCCCGAAAGAGGAGTGTGAGAAGATTTTGAGAAATGCCACAGCCGGAGTACTGTCCGTCTTAGGCGATGGCGGCTATCCGTATGGTGTGCCGATGAGTTTTGTTTATGCAGAGGGAAAACTGTATTTCCATTCGGCGGTTGAAGGGCATAAGTTGGATGCCATCGCCAAGGTAGACAAGTGCTCGTTCACGATTATCGACCAAGACGAGATACATCCCGATGAGTACACCTCTTATTTCCGCAGCGTGATTGCTTTCGGTCGGATTCACCGGCTGGAGAGCATGGAAGAACTTATTCACGGTCTGCGTCTCTTGGGCGAGAAATACAATCCCGGCGACCATGCGGGTTTGCAGCACGAGATAGGCAAGTCTGTCGCTATGCCCGGCGGCATCAGCCATACGCGTGTGGCAGTTCTATACATGGAGATTGACCACCTGAGCGGCAAAGAGGCAATCGAGTTAGTAAGAGCACATAAATGACCATGCGACGAATACGCGAAGCCATAATGACCGATATTCCTGCTATCATGCCGGTGATAGATGCAGCACGGGAGATGATGCACGCTTCGGGGAACGTGAACCAATGGATCAACGGCTATCCCTCCGAGGAGGCTATCCATGCGGACATAGATCGACATGGTGGCTATGTGGTCACAGATGACGGACGGATTGTGGCATACTTCGCCTTCCTGCCTGCTCCCGAACCAACATACGCAAAGATCTATGAAGGTGCATGGTTGAACGATGAACCATACTATGTCATCCACCGTTTGGCAAGTTGGCCGGATGTGCATGGAATATGGGATTGCGTGCTCGAATGGGCTTTTGAACGGACACATACGCTTCGCGTAGATACCCATCGTGACAATCATATCATGCAGCACAACATCCTCAAGCATGGGTTTACCTACTGCGGAATCATTTATTTACTTTCAGGCGACGAGCGCCTGGCATACCAAAAGACAATATATTAAGATAAGTTTTCATATGCAACGAATATGTAATTTCATAGCCAAATGGATGGGAGTAATCGTGCTGATGGTCGCCGCACTAAGTCTTTTTGTGCCTTCTTCGCTCGCGTGGATAGGCACGTGGGTGATCAATCCGATGTTGGGCGTCATCATGTTCGGCATGGGATTGACCCTTTCGGCGAATGACCTCAAGATAGTGCTGAGTCGTCCCAAAGATATCCTCATCGGTTGCCTCACGCAGTTCACCGTCATGCCGCTGTTAGCATGGGCTCTGACCAAGGTTTTCTCGTTGCCGCAAGAACTGGCGATAGGTGTCATCCTCGTTGGCTGTTGTCCGGGCGGAACGGCATCGAATGTGATCACTTATCTTGCCAAAGGTGACCTGGCTCTATCTGTGGGCATGACCGCAGCATCGACTTTGCTGGCACCGATACTGACGCCGCTTCTCGTCTGGCTCTTGGCAGGTACGATGGTTGATGTGCATACCACGGGAATGTTAATGAGCATCGTCTATATCGTTATTCTTCCTATTGTCTGTGGACTGCTCTGCCAGCGTTTTATACCTAAAGTCACGCAAAGCGTTACGCCTTACCTGCCTGCGTTCTCATCCCTCGCGGTGGCACTTACCGTCGGCATCGTGGTGTCGCATAACGCCGATCGTCTTCTGACCGCAGGTCTGCTCGTCGTGCTCGTGGTGATGCTTCATAATCTTTGCGGACTTGGCATCGGCTATCTTGTCGGACGCGTGTTGCGTCTGCAACGTCCGAAGAGCGTGGCACTCAGTATAGAAGTCGGCATGCAGAACTCCGGTTTGGCGACCTCGCTGGCGGTGATGCATTTTGCCGCTTTCCCCTTAGCCACCATTCCCGGAGCAGTCTTCAGCGTTTGGCATAATATCAGTGGTGCCATCATAGCACGTATCTATTCACGAAACAGCAAATAAGATTAGGCAAACGGTTAGTGGAGAAAGCGAAAGAGCAATGAAAAAGTACATTCCTCATATCCTTGGTGCGATATTTGTGCTGGTCATCATCGTTGATCGTCAGTACGAGCGGGATAGTGTGGAATTGGCTAAACAATGCGAATATGTTCATTGACGAATACAGAGAATATTGCCTTTCTCTTGGCGCGGATGTAGAAGAGAAGACACCGTTTGTGAAATTCAAGAACGGCGAAGGAGTGCTGGTGTTCTATGTCTGCGGGCACATGTTCGCGTTCTTCGATTGCAACGACTATCATGTCATCTCGCTCAAGTGCCAGCCGGAACGAATCGATGAACTGAAGGCGCAGTACGATTGCATCGGCAATCCCTACAACGAGTCGCCGAAGCATTGGATAGGTATAGATCCTAATACCGCCACCGATGAACTTCTAAGCGACCTTACTCGCAATTCATACGAGATAGTCAAAGCCAAATATAGTAAGAAAAAACTATGACACTCAAACTATTCTTTCAGGCACTAACGAAGTTTGTCTTTGGAGTACTTCTTATTGGACTGCTGTTATTCCTTCCTGCCGGGACATTTGACTTCTGGCAGGCATGGCTATTTATCGGCATTCTGTTTGTGCCGATGTTCATCGCGGGCATCATCCTCATGATTCGTCAGCCGGACTTACTGCGCAAACGACTGGATGCCAAAGAACAACAGCAGGAACAGAAATGGGTAGTCGCCTTGAGCGGCTTGATGTTTATCGCTGTGTTTGTTGTGGCAGGATTAAACCGCCGTTTTGGATGGTTTCTATTACCCGATAGGGCTGTATATATAGCGACGGTTATCTTCCTTGCTGCTTATGCTATGTATGCCGAAGTGATGCGTGAGAACGTGTGGCTGTCAAGGACGGTAGAGGTACAAGAGAACCAACAAGTCGTGAGCACCGGTCTATACGGCATTGTTCGTCATCCCATGTACGCGGCAACCCTTCTGCTGTTCCTCTCCATGCCGTTAGTCCTTGCTTCACCTTGGTCGTTTGTCGTCATGCTGCTTTACATCCCTATCATCACCATCCGCATTCGCAATGAGGAGCAAGTTCTTGAGCGTGAGTTGAAAGGTTATACCGAATACAAGCAACACGTTCGCTATAAAGTAATTCCATTTATTTGGTAATATGAATACGTTTCAAAAGATGACCTTGCGTTAAAAACTTGTTCCTCGTTGCAACCTAAAATTTACAGGAACAGTATATTTGACGCGCACGGGTTTCCCTCTCTGAATTCCGGGCTTCCATTTGGGCATCATACGCAACACGCGCACTGCTTCCTTATCAAGTGAAGCGTCACCGCCGGACTTAACTACTGTTACATCGGTGATGGTACCGTCTTTTTCCACCACAAACTGACACAATACGCGACCTTGAATGTTGTTTTCTTTCGCTATTGTCGGATATTTGACATTCTCGCTCAAGAACCGGCTCAATGCAGCTTGTCCACCGGGGAACTCAGGCATTTGTTCTACAACAACAAACACCACATCGTCATCATTCTGCTGCTTTATACTGTCTGTCGGATTAACGTCAACCATAGGAAGTTCATTATCCACCGTACCGGATACATCGCTCTGCTTGTTGGTGTACTTAGGCGTAAAGTTATGTTCGATATGTATCGTGGCTTTTGAGGCAAGCGGCTTGCCGTTCACCTTCGCCGGAGTACACACAAACGATTGGTCGCAAAGCGCTTTCCAGAACTCTCTGTAGTACGGACTATACTCCCTGTTTATCACACTATTAATTTGAGCTGGCGAGATAAGCACTGCCTTGAAGTTATATGACCATTTCGCCGTAGGTGCATTCCGGCTGACGATACGGATGGCACCGCTCTCGTCTATCGTACAGGTTATGTCCAGCTTTAGATCCATATAATTGATTCCTCTGTACTCATTGCCGATGGCTGGAACGTCAAAATTTTTCTTGAAATAAGCGTTGATTGCTTTTTCAACACCTTTTGCCGGCACATATTTTGCCTTACTACCGTCTTCATTATACGCCGTCACGATGATATCGTCCTTTTCATATTCGGTGCACACCTTGACACTTCCGTTCGGATACAAGACTTCTTTTTTCTTGAGTTTCGGTAACCTTGCCGGATACTGAAATTCATACCGGGATTCAACTCTGTTCTCACTGTTATATGTCTCGGCAGAAACAAGCTTATCGTCTTTCCACACCTGCTTGATGCGAATTCTCTTGCCGTCTTCGCCTAAATACATCTGGTTACCGTTCTTAGCCACAAGATCCGCACTTTGTATATGATAACTCACCATATTGAACAGTTTACCCATTTCTCTCTCGTGGACCAATAGCGTCACGTTGTTTCTGCTCCGCCTGACTACCGCATAATATGGCGTGTTGCGATGATTGCGAATGTAGTAATCATAATAGGTACCTGCTTCCTCGCCTTCTGACAAATATTCGTTTTCTAAATCCCCCGTACAAAACAATGTGTCACCCGACTGAGCATATAGTATCGGAGAATAATACACCTGAGTTACCAACGGTATACTGTCTTCAAATTCAAAATCGACTACCGTCTGCAGCAGCACATCCCCGTTTGCCGTGAACCAATCACGGATGGCAGACAATAGGTCACTATTCGACGCCTTTATCGAATTGTGAGAAAAACCGGCTAAAGACGGACTACCTACCGCGCGTTTGGTAATATTGGATGCGATCTTAATGTCATCTACACGAACGGATTTGTCCGCAAATACGACGTAGGGCACTTCAAAACTGAAGGTGTTCATAATATACACCTCAGGCAGCACAAACTGCTTGCTGAATATTTCCGATACATTAACCGCACTCGCATTCTTGCTGGAGTCCCCCGGTTCGCTTTGTGCTGTTGCTATCGAACTGAATAACAGGAACACAATGCACATAAATAAAGTCTGTCGTTTCATAGCCATTAACTTTTAAAATTCCTTTGCACCTGCAAAGATACAAAAATTATTTGAATTTTGCAAATTTTTCGTCGTATTTGTATAAATTATTTGCCCGGGATGCATAATTTACTTGTTTGGATTGCACAATTTATCTGTTCAGACTACGCAACTTCTGATAACAATATATTAGTTACCGCCATTGCCCTACCTGTTGATGGCGGATACACCTGCGTGTGATATAAAGGTAATAAGTTATACGTAAAAAGAGCGACTTCGGTCGCTTTTTTTGTGCTAAATTTGCAAATGTCATTTTTTTTTCGTATCTTTGCGCCGTTAACGACGCAAAGAACGAGAAAATGAAAAAACTAATCACCCTTGCATTGGCGGCGATGCTATTCGTAGCATGCGGAACGCAGAAGCCATTGACAGAGGCACAATATGAGCAAAGCGTACGCAAAGATATTCCGTTTGCCGTGAGTGAGTTCAAACAAGTCAAGCCGGATGTGTATGCGTTCAAATGCGACAAGTATGTGGATTTGCTACCCGACTACGAGGTAGATAACGAGGGCACATCGATGATTTGGCGAACGACTTTTGGCTCGACGCATACATCGCAACCTCAGCAATATATCTGGCGCAACATAGTGATTAACAAGCGCAGTTGCCGCGTGCTGTGTATTGATAGATTGCTCAAAGACGGCAAAACGTTCGGCTATGTGTATGTACTGCAAGGTGAAACCAAGCAATTGCCGAATGGCTTCCATTGGGATGTAACCGACCAGCGACACATGCTCATTGTTGCACCGATACTGGAGGAACAAACGGATTTGTCAATCGAATTGCTAAAAACTTTGCAATAATATGGACTACTTACCGCAGAACCCTGCCATATTAGTATCGAGTATCAATATGCTCTTACGCGACGAGGAATTTGACTCGCTCGAATCACTATGCTATAACTTCAACACCGAGCCGGAGAAGATCAAAGCCGTTCTTTACGAAGCCGGTTATGTGTATAGCGAAGAGCAAGAACAATTTAGACCGATTGGATTTGATAATTAATTAAACTATTATGAGTACAGATATCAAAACCACAGAACTGACCCGCACGTCGCAGAGTTGGGATGGTGTGCAGCTGCCGGACTTCCCGAAGGGCAAGCCGGAATTGACAGTATTACGCATGACGTTTCCTAAAGGAGCCGTTACAGGCTGGCATCACCACACAGCAGTTAACTACGGCATCGTAGAACAGGGAGAACTGACGATTGTTTGTACAGACGGTAAGGAGCGCACATTCCATGAGGGCGAGGCGTTGGTGGAAGTGGTTGGCACCATCCATCGTGGTGAGAACCGTGGCAACAAACCTGTCATTCTTGATATGTTCTACTTCGCCGAACCGGGGCAAGTGCTAACCATTCAACATCCGGAGATCGAATGTGATGTGCATTGACGACTATCGTTAAATAACATATGATGAGAAAACTATATTTTGTCCTTGCAGCTATATTATGTGCGAGTGCCATACGAGCTGATCTAAAAGAGGATTTCAATTCCCTCACTTCCGGTTCATGGACAACGGAAACAGCTGTTGAGTTGCCTTCCGGTACATGGACGTTCGGAGGCGGATTGCAGTACAACAAGTCGAATAATGTGGTATCGCTCAAGTTCAATCAAACAGGAGCATATCTCATTACACCCGTACTTGACAGTGTGACTTCGGTTGAGCTGAAACATCGCAGCGGAGGAAGCAAAAAGCAGATAGATATAGCCTATCGTCTCAATAACGGCGAATGGGTGGAAGTGAGTTCGGTCAGCAGTCCTTCCAGCTCGACGTTTTCCACTTTCTCATGCAAGTTGGGAACCGATTCCGCTTTGAATGTGCAGGTGCGGTTTAGCGGAACGAACAACACCTACATCGATGATGTGGTACTCAAGCAATATGTCTCGGGTTCGGGCGAACAGGGAACAGTCGTGCCGGCAGAACCCGATCCGGAGTTCACACGACCGACCTACACGGCTACGCACGCTACCTATTACATCTCGCCTGCGGGCAGACCTTGCACAATCTCATGATTGAGATTTGTCACCTGCGCGTGTCGCGTGCGTTCCTGTTCAAAGAGCAGACCTATCATGGTCGTTGCCTGGTGGCGTACGACAAGCATGTGAACGACCTGAATGAGCTGGATGACGAGCAGCGAAATCTGTTCATGGCGGATGTGGCAGACGTGACGCGTGCGATGCAGCAGCTGTTCAAACCGGAGAAGATCAACTACGGCGCGTATTCCGACAAACTGAGCCACCTGCATTTCCATCTCGCTCCGAAATATGTGGACGGTCCGGATTATGGCGGCACGTTCCAGATGAATCCGGGTAAGGTGTATCTGACTGAGGCAGAGTATGACGAGATGGTGAAGGCTCTGCGCCAAGCTCTCGGAAAGCAATAATCAAATAATATGAGAAAACTACTCATCATGGCATTGGCGGTACTGTCGCTGACCGCTTGCATGCAGCGTAATGCCGCTCCGAAAGTGCCGGAAGATGCTGTGCGTGAGCTGTGTGAATATATGGTGCGCGTTTATCCGCAAGCCACCCTGCAAGACTTGTACAAGACCTGCTATCAGGATTTCTTCGGCGCCGAACACATGATTAGTGACACGGTGGCTGCAAGGGCATATCTTAGATACGAGTTGAACGAATTTACGGGTGAAGGGGTGCCGGAATTAAGGATGCCAATGCATGAGCCGACGGGTTTCAGGCATCGGTTTGTGCGGTTGAACTTGCAGCAAGTGATTGATGGCCAGATGACCGAAGATGAATTGTTCAATGCATTTCTTGATGCGGCTAACACCGGCAGTCCGGCGCATACCGATTGGGAGGATGAATGGTGTCAGATAGAATCGATTGCGCTGCAAGTGCATCCTCAGTGGCAGAACGCGGAATTGCAGGCACTTCTGCGTCAAACCGCGCAAAACAAACAAGCTGTGCATCACAGTGCCGCTTTCAGGGAAGCCTATCACCCGCACTACAGGATAGTGAAGTACTCGTGCCCGCGAGGCAGTGAATACAAGCAACAAGTTCGTTACAAAGTAATACCATTTATTTGGTAATTCGTTTCGACTGCAAAGGTACAACTTTTTTTCAATTATGCAACTATTTTGTGAAAAAAGTACTTGGAAAGACTAATTTTGTGCCATTTTTAGTATTTCCAGGTACTAAATTGCAAGACGACTGCACTATATATCAAAACGACCGCACCATATAGAGCGCTTTACTCGACGGTGACTGACTTGGCGAGGTTACGCGGCTGATCGACATCGCAACCCTTGACCACCGCAATATGGTAAGCGAGAAGCTGCAGCGGGATGACGGTAAGCAAGGGCGTGAGGCACTCCTCGGTAGCGGGAATCTCGATGGCATAGTCGGCTATGCGGCTGACGAGTTCGTCGCCATCGGTGACGATGGCAATCACACGTCCCTTGCGGGCTTTGATCTCCTGAATATTGCTTACCACCTTCTCGTACGTGCCGCATCTAGGCGCAATGACCACCACCGGC
The DNA here is from genome assembly GCA_902798965.1 of uncultured Bacteroidales bacterium. Lineage (GTDB taxonomy): Bacteria > Bacteroidota > Bacteroidia > Bacteroidales > Paludibacteraceae > Colicola. Next base: position 14,143 of record CADBYS010000015.1, read on the forward strand.
ATCTCTTGCGATATCAGGGCAATCGGGCCATGTTTCATCTCGGCAGCCGGGTATCCCTCGGCGTGGATATACGATATCTCCTTGAGTTTGAGTGCCCCCTCCATGGCTACCGGGAAGTTGTAGCCGCGGCCGAGATAGATGAAGTTCTGCGCGTAGGTGAAGGTCTTGGCGAAGTCGGCTATACGTTTGTTCTGCCCGAGCACGCGCTCGATCTTGTCGGGTATCTGCCCCAGTTCGCGTACGATGCGCAGGTATTGCTCATCGCTCATCGTGCCTTTCTCTCGCCCGATACACAGCGCCAGCATCGTCAGCGCCACAACCTGTGCGGTGAAGGCTTTGGTGCTGGCTACGCCGATCTCAGGCCCTACGTGGGTGTAACAGCCGCTATCGCTCACACGCGGGATGGAAGCACCCACCACATTGCAGATGGAGAAGATAAACGCGCCTTTCTGCTTCGCCAGCTGGATGGCTGCCAAGGTATCCGCCGTTTCGCCTGACTGCGAGATGGCAATCACCACGTCGTCCTTGTGGATGACGGGTTTGCGATAGCGGAACTCCGACGAATACTCGACCTCTACAGGTATCTGCGCAAACTCCTCGATGGCGTACATCGCTATCAGTCCTGCGTGCCAGGATGTGCCGCACGCGGTGATGATGATACGTTTGGCGTTGAGGAAGCGCTCCTTGTTGTCGATGAAGCCGGAGAGGGCGATGTTGTCCTGACGGACATTGACGCGCCCGCGCATGGAGTCCGTGAGCGTGCGAGGTTGCTCGAAAATCTCCTTGAGCATGAAGTGCGGATAGCCGCCTTTCTCCAGCTGGCTGAGCGAAAGCTCAAGTCGCTTGATCTCCGGTGTCTTCTGCACATTGCCGATAGTGGTGATGTCCACCTCCTGCCCCAGGCGCAAGGCTACTACCTCCTCGTCCTCAATATAGATGACCTTATCGGTATATTCGACGATAGGTGTGGCATCGGAGGCGAGGAAATACTCGTCGTTGCCTATTCCTACCACCAGCGGGCTGCCCTTGCGCGCCGCGATGAGCGTGCCGGGATTCTCCTTGTCAAGCACGGCAATGGCGTACGCACCGATCACCTGCTGCAGCGCCAGTTGTACGGCGGTCTTCAGATCGACCTGACGATCCACCTGCGTATATTCGATAAGCTGAACGAGCACCTCGGTATCCGTATCCGAACGGAAGGTATAACCTTGTTGGGACAGACCCGCCTTGAGCACGGCGTAGTTCTCGATGATGCCGTTGTGAATGATTGCCAGGCGTTCGCTCTCGGAGTAATGCGGATGGGCGTTGACTGCGTTCGGCTCGCCATGGGTAGCCCAACGCGTGTGGGCTATGCCGATGCAGCCGTCGGTATCCTTGTCGGCAGCATAGGCTTCCAACTCCGATACCTTGCCTTTGGCCTTGTAGATGTTCAGTTGCCCTGCGGGGGTGATGAGTGCCACGCCGGCACTGTCGTAACCGCGATACTCCAAGCGGTGTAATCCTTTAATGAGAATAGGATAAGCTTTTCTTTTTCCTATATAACCAACTATTCCACACATACTATTTGTGATTTGAGATTTGTGATTTTACAAATAGAATTGATTTTTAGTGAATAAAAAGCAATTCTCGGTATTTTGGCAGCGTCCAGAGCTCGTCGTCGACGATGAGCTCGAGGGCGTCGGCGTGGCCGCGGATGTCCGCCATGAGGGGTAATACATTGTCGTGGTAGGCGATGGCTTTGCTGCGCTCGTCGGGTTGACGGTTGGCTTGGTGACGCGCCTCGGTCATCTTATCCACACCCGCGATGATAGCTCCCGAGTGGTGCTCGATCTGTCGGATGATGCTATAATCCATGGCGTTGAGGCTGGCTACCTCCTCGGCGCTGAATACTTGTTTCACTGCCACCACGTTCTGCAGCAACATCGTCTGGTAGCGTTTGGCCGCGGGCAACACATGGTTAACAACCAAGTCGCCCATGACGCGGCTTTCTATTTGGAGTTTTTTGGTGTAGGTTTCCCATTTGACTTCGCTGCGGCTGTGTAGCTCGGCTTCGTTGAGTACGCCTGTGTAGCCGAACATCTTGATTGACTCAGGTGCCAGATATCGGTCGATAACCAGGGGCACGCTGGTCTCGCAATCCAAGCCTCGCTTGGCGGCTTCGGCTTTCCATTCGTCGCTGTAGCCGTTGCCGTCGAAGCGGATGGCTTTGCATGCCACGATATACTTCTTGATAACATCGAAGAGCACGCGTTCTTTCGCCTCGCCCTGCTCGATGCGCTTGTCCACCTCCTCCTTGAAGAGCATTAGCTGCTCGGCAACGGCAGCGTTGAGCGCCAACATCGCTGCACCGCAGTTAGCCGACGAGCCTACTGCGCGAAACTCGAACCGGTTGCCGGTGAAGGCGAAGGGCGAGGTGCGGTTGCGGTCGGTGTTGTCCAGCAGAATCTCGGGGATGTTTGCCACGCCGAGCTTCATCTCTTTCTTGGCATTGATGATGATTGCCTGCTCGGCTGAGGCGTGCTCAAGCTTGTCAAGCACGGCGGTTATCTGCTTGCCCAGGAAGACGCTGATGACGGCAGGAGGAGCCTCGTTGGCACCGAGGCGGTGTTCGTTGGTGGCACTGACGATCGATGCCTTGAGCAGACCGTTATGGCGCTGCACGGCCATCAGTACATTCACCAGGAAGGTGATGAACTGCAGGTTCTGGTAGGGGTTCTTGCCCGGTGCGAGCAGGTTGATGCCGGTGTTGGTCTGCATCGACCAGTTGCAGTGCTTGCCGCTGCCGTTGACTCCGGCGTAGGGCTTCTCGTGCAGCAACACGCGGAAATGATGGCGTTCGGCTACTCGCTCCATGATCGACATGACGAGCAGGTTATGGTCGTTGGCGAGGTTGACGTCCTCGTACATCGGCGCCAACTCAAACTGGTTGGGCGCTACCTCATTATGTCGCGTGCGTACGGGTATACCGGCTTTCAGCGCCTCGTACTCCAGTTCGCGCATAAACGATAGTACGCGCGCGGGGATAGCACCGAAGTAATGATCCTCGAGCTGCTGACTCTTGGCGCTGTTATGTCCCATGAGCGTGCGGCCGGTGAGCAGCAGGTCGGGACGAGCCTCGTACAGCGACTCATCCACCAGGAAGTATTCCTGTTCCCAGCCGAGATTGACATGCACATGGCGCACTTGCTTGTCGAAGTACGTGCACACCTCCTGTGCGGCGTGGCAGAGGGCAGCCGTGGAGCGCAAGAGCGGGGTCTTGTAGTCCAGCGCCTCGCCCGTATAGGCCACAAACACCGTGGGGATACACAGCGTGTCGCCGATCAGAAACACGGGACTTGAGGAATCCCACGCCGAGTAGCCGCGCGCCTCGAAGGTGTTGCGAATACCGCCACTGGGGAAGGATGATGCGTCCGGCTCCTGTTGGTACAGACTGTCGCCGCTGAACTCCTCGATCAGCGCACCGCTCTTGTCGAGCGTAAAGAACGCGTCATGTTTCTCGGCAGTGCCGCCCGTGAGCGGCTGGAACCAGTGCGTGAAGTGCGTGGCGCCATGCTCAATAGCCCACTTGCGGATGCCGATTGCTACCATGCCTGCTATGTCACGGCGAATGGTGCGACCGTTATCCACATCGTCGAAGAGCTGATCCAGCACATCCTGAGCGATATACTCCTTCATCTTTTCGCGCGTGAACACATCCTGTGCAAAATAATCCTTAACTCGCTCGCCGCTTTCGGCTTTCGGTTTCCTGTTTTCGACTAATTCATGCGAAAAAGCCATTTTTAACGCTTCGAATCGTATATTTGCCATCGTTTGGTTGTTTAATTTCGTTTTTAATCCGATTAAATTCTGAAAACGGCAGCAAAATTACAACAATTTTTTGAAATATGCAAATAAAATAGGGGCATTCTTGACTTTTTTGTCAAAAATGCCCCAAAATTATCAAAAATACATGGCAAAACCGCCAAATCATTGCCGTTGCAACCATAGTTGCAGCACAGGATCGGAGATAAACAGTCCCTCTTTGCGGAGTTCGATGAGATCTTTCTCAATCAATGTTTTCTGCATGCGTGCGACATTTGATTTGCTGCCGAGTTGATACGTTTCCATGATCTCTTGCGATGAGAACTGATTGTGTTGCCCGGCAATGATAGCACGGAGAAAGTTCATCTGATAGGTAGTCAGCGATGCGGTCTGCTCCATAAATAGCGGAGTGGATTGCATGAGCAGATCTTCAATGCCTTGCTCCAACTCTTTGTTGGTCACCTCTTGCTTGGTGTTGAGCATCACATTCCACGCCAGCTGCTGCACATAGGATGACTGATTTTGCACAATGTCGCAGATTCGGGTTACGAAATGTTCGGCAATCGTCAAGCCGTTCTCTTCAAAGATGTGTTGAATAAACGGAATCCAGTCTTCGGTAGGAATAGGCTGTAGGAAGTTCGGTTCACCGAACTGGTAGAATGGCATCCTCTTATTCTGGAACAGATTCGTCATCATGTGTTTGCGACTACCGAACAGGCAGTAAGATGCATGCTGATGATGTTGCCACACGCCGCGCATTCGTTTCTGCACGTTCAGGCTGTCCGGCCATTCTCCTACCTGCTGAAACTCGTCGATGCAAACTACGATGTGCTTGCCTATATGTTCGGCAAGTAATTCCGGCAGTGCCAAGATTTGTTCGGGATTGCAGTCCTTGGGCGTGATGCCAAGCGAGATTGAATAGTCGGCCATCGGGTCGGGGCTGAACGATATCTTGGTGGTGATGCGCGAAAGGAAGCGCTTGACGTTCTCCATAGCCATCTCCATCTTCGTTGCTGTTTGCCGGATCAGTTCAGCAGCGAACTTGTTATAGAAATCATATTCGGAGCGGCAGTTGTAGATGTCAATATATACGGTGTGTACCAAGCGATTGTCCACCTCTTGTTGCACTTTCTTTACCAGCGAAGTCTTGCCCATCCTTCGCGGAGAGATTAGGATAACATTCAGACCATTCTCAAAGTTTGTCTTCAACCGTTGAGTTTCTTTGACGCGGTCTGTGAAGTTCTTTCCGCTAACCGAAACGCCATAAATAAATGGCTTGTTTATTTCCTGTTTCATGGCTGTAATGTGTTGTTGCAGTGTTGCTTGTGCGGTTCACTGCTGAGTGGTCCACAAAGTTGTGGTCCACAAGTGAGTGAACTCGTTTCGAATGCAAAGGTACAACATTTTTTTGAAATATGCAAATAAAATAGGGGCATTCTTGCTTTTTTAGTCAAAAATGCCCCAAAATTATCAAAAATACATTGCAAATAAATAGGTTCACTAAGGAAGACAGGTATATCAGTGCTCTTTTTTCAACCAATATGCCATAAAAATATCATATACGGCATATATTCCTTGCTCGCAAGTAACGAAGTCTTTTTCCATCAAACCTTTCATTGCCGCCTGCACTGTACTTGCAGATAACAGACTATATTTGCGAACAAACGCTCCAGCTGTGATACTTTGCGTCGGACCGTTCTTTGCTAATGCTACGAGTACCATTTTCTGTTTTGCCGGTAAACGGAACAAAATCTCTTCATAACTATATGCTTGCGTCTTGATGATATAGTCAAGAGCCTGTTGTACCTGTTCTGGTACACATATTTCACCGGCATTAGTATCAGCATACAAGGTGTTGAACAACTTCTGTGTGTACCACGTTACGCCATGGCTTATTTGATAAACTTGATCAGTCACTCCATCCGCCAATGTCTTGCCTCCTTTAGCAAAAAGAGCCTTAGCAAACTCATTGTAAGCAGTGCGGTCAATGCTGTCCAAGTGCATCAATGACACACTTTGATAGAACGGACGTGATGCGTTCGTAAACATCGCACTCATCGTGTGGCGCTGGCTACCAGAAAAAATGAATTGGGCATTGTGGCAATGTTGAACATATGTTCGGAGTTTTGCTTCAACGTTCTGTTCGGGAAAATTAGCAATCTGCTGAAACTCATCGATTGCTACAAGACAAGGTTTGTCGGCCTGCTCCAGATAGCGGAAAATCTCTTCAAGTGTCACATCTTCTGCCTGTATGTCGCCTATCTGCACATTGAAAGACGGTTCGCCCGTAGGTGAAAAACTTATTCCGGGCTGTAGCGATCGCATTACCTCCCAAAAGCGTTGCATAACAAGTGCTCCGTGAGGACGAAGACGTTGCAATATCTCCCTGCTAAGTTTTTGAACGAACTCCTTTATAGAAGCGGAATCATATATATCTATAAAGAACGTGTAATAGCGATCTTGTATTTCCGGTTGATTGAAATAATGCTCAATCAGTCCGCTTTTACCCATTCGGCGCGTTGCTATCAATGCCACATTATTGCCATTAGCTACCTCACGTGCTAACTGCTGCGTTTCGTGCACTCGGTCGCAGAAGTATTCACGTCCCTCGTACCCGCTGATTATAAACGGATTGGTAATAGATTTCATAATTTTATTATAAAATAATAATTATAAAGTAATAATTTGTGCAAAGGTACAACATTTTTTTGAAATATGCAAATAAAATAGGAGCATTCTTAACTTTTTTGTCAAAAATGCCCCAAAATTATCAAAAATACATTACAAAGTTGTGTGTCACTCGCAAATGAGGGAGGTGAGTTTGTCTCGGAGTTGTCCGCCGGAAACGCCGAGTTTGCGGGCTGTGAGGTCTTTGAGTTTGCCGATGCTCTTTTGCGAGCAGGGCAGGGCGGCTGCTATCTCTCTGTGCGTCAGGCCGATGAGCACCAGCACACAGATCCGTATATCCTGTTCGTTGAGTCCTTGTTGCTCAAGGGTAGTTGCCAAGCCATGGAAGAGCTTGTCGGTTTGATGGCGGAAAGCGGCGTAGTCACTCCACGCCAATTCCTGTTTCAGGTTGTCGGATTCGCGTAGCAGTTGCAGACTCCGGTTCATCTCTTTGCGGCGAGCGGTGTCGTGTTTGGTGCGTTCGTTGAGCAGTTTGCGGCGCTCGCGGATGGTGATGATACCAAACACTGCCACAGCAAGACAGGCGAGTATGATCAGAATGTTGCCCGCTATTTGCCGCCGGCTTTTATGTGCCGGGCGCATATCCTCGTTCAATAGTTGCACAGTCAGCATCAGTTTGCCGTGGCGTAGCTCGATGGCTTTCAGTACGTCGGCTCGCTTGGATGACAACTGACGGATCGTTTCTGCGTCGGCTGTGGGGTCATCGTGCGTGAGGATATAATAGATGTCGTCGAGATAGAACGGGTTGTCAATGCGCGGCAGAAGGAGCCGCGCGTAGTATGTAGCGGAGTCGCTTGCGTGCAGGTACGAATACGCTTGTGCGCGTAGCATCATAAGGTAATCGTTCGCAGGCGGCATCGTGTAATACAGCACGGAATCATACTCCTGAGCAAACAGACAAGCGGCGGCGCGCGTCTCTATCACTTTGTCTGTGAGCGGCGCGAGCGGATAGATCCGCTTGGCCTCTGCTACCAGCAGCAGCGCGGAGTCTTTGTGCGCTTGCACGGCTTGTTCCCACGCCATGTTGTTCAGCGCGTAGGCGTAGGCGAGATTATCGCCGGCGGCAGCAAAATGCGTTGCGGAAAGTGCATAAACCTGACAGGCTTTGGCATGTTCGTTTGCCTGACGGCATATATTCGCCATGTTCGAATACACGCGCCCAAGCAAGGCTTCGTCGGTTGTGCCACTGTGGGCAGCACGGAGGAAGAGTGCCATTGCCTCTTGCGGCTCGCCTTGTGCGCGCAAGGCTTTGCCCTGCTCATACCACGCCTGAACATCGTCGTGCGAGGGCTTGGCGCAGGACAAAAGCATCAGCGTGCAGCAGATGGCACAAATCCATATATGCGTTTTGACAGACATTATATATTGCAGGCGGCGAAAACGGTTGTCGCCAATGCGAGGCATAGAATCTTTTTCATTGCTTCATGCGTTTGGGGCATTTCACTGTACTTTTGTGCCGGGCAGGGCATAGACCGAATTGCCTTGGCGGATATAGAACTGTCCGTTTCGCATCACTTTCTTGTTGAGGAAAGCGGGGTAACTGAACCGCCCGTAAGCCAACGGCATATTTTCGAGCCTGATCATTATTATGTACGTAGCAGTGTCGATCAACTGGACGGTGAGCAAGACGTCAAAGCGGGTATAGAGAATCGTTTGGCGAAGATCGTCGTTGCAGATCATGATTTCCGCATTCCCTTCGGCATATTCGTGTACGGAAAGCGTACAGCCGTCCAGCTCGACTTTGGCCAGATTCGGGTCAACGGGATCAATAGTCGATGAGCCGGGGCTATCCGCTGTCAGCGTTTGGGCGTTAACAATGTGTGCTTCCTCGTCACCGGGATAGAACCCGCCAAAATATAGCGGAATCTCCACCGGTATTTCAGCCTGCACGGGCAATGCGGCGCATATACCGCACACGATGACCAGTATGACTGAATATATTCGTTTCATGTTTTGGAGTTATTAGTCTGGTAGAGAATATTTATTTATCAGTTCTTGGTTGGCGTATATTCTTTTCCGCGAAGTGACGACAATCGTGCAATCGCCGTAACAATCGCCGGCAATTCCACCGTATGAGTTGAGTACCTTGCCCTCGCAATCATAGATACCCGGCCATATCAAGTCGCAACATGTAGGCTCAAAACCAACCTGAAAACCCGCCCCATCGGTGTTCGTCTCTTCTGAGTGGTAAGTGACTTCGTCAATCATCATCACTTGAGCACCTTGGTAGCCATTGTTGAGCAGCTGCTTGAGCCAAGGCAGTTGCATGGGGTCTGTTACATTCTTGCAGACGCATATCTGTTGCGTCTTGCATCCCGTCAGTACACTCACTAACGCAATAAGGATCAGGATAGTTCTTGCTTTCATCGCAGTAATAGTTTATGGTTATACATATTACTCCACCTGCATGCCGGTCAGTGTGTAAACCTTGTCACCTTGCATGATAAACAAGCGCCCGTCACGGAGCACCTTTTGTACCGGAGTGGTTGGCGCGGGAGTTTCCTCCACGCCAGTAGGCATATATTTGAACGTACCGACGATGCTGTAGTTCCACTCGGGGTTGGTGAGTTCGATCTCGTACGTACCGCTTTCGGTCAGCGCGATAGTAACAGACTGACGGAAGGAGTCGGACTGCATTACCCGTCTTCTGGCAGGTGCTTGGTTGGATGCGGGTACTTTGCTCAGCGAATAGGTAATATCTTCGTTGATAAACTCGCGGATAGTGAGATTCTCTGATTTAAGAGTAGCCACAATCTGGTTCGGGTCAACCGGATCGACGGTTGATGAGCCGGGGTCGTCGCCAGTGTAGCGGTAAAGAGGAATTGTGTCGGCTGGTTGCTCGCCATCATTACAGCCATAACCATCAAACGCTTCTGATGCATAGACCAGCTCGCCGTCTTTGTAGGCACATTGAAGGGAGGTAACATAACCGCCGGGGAGTTGTATCCATCCATAACCGTCAGGAGCAGCATTAGCATAGCCTACACCTTCTATCCAATAAAGTTGCTGCTGATCGTAGACCCATTCTTCGCCTTTGTCGCTTTCAAATATCTTGGCAGTGAGAATAATAGTCTTGGGAAGAGTTTCCTGTATTTCTGTAACGATGGCATTTCCTACACGTGCATTTGAGGAAAGCGTAGACAAATCATACCAGAGATTGTCCAGGGTATCGCCTACCTGAACGTTGAAGTCATACAATAGGTATTCACTGGTGCTGTCTGCAGGGATGAAATAGATTGCAGCATTGTTTCCCTCACGAAGTGCACCTCTATATCTTTTGTTTTTGTACAACTTGACGTAGTGGAGCGTGTTAATAACGGTGTCGGTTGTCAATTGATAACGATGTAGAATGTATTCGTCATCGCCTTGTCCCCAATTATATCGGAAATCCAGTACGTTCCATGTGTCGCACAACGACGGTAATCGGAGAGAGGATTGACTGCGTCTGAGGAACTGATAATACGTTACAGGGCCTTCGTCACCACCGTAGGACTCATACTGCCACTCAAGTTCTTTGTCGGTGAGCCTATAGATGGTGATAGGCGAGTTTCCTCCACCCAAGTTTTGCGGTTGATCGAACAATCCTTCTACTGTAAGAAACCAGCCATATGTTCCATGTTGCAGGCTGTATACGTGCGGAGGGAAATAGCCGGTACCGTCTTTCATAAACTGATACATTGTACCAGATGTGTCAAAAATCCAACCGCTCGTGCTATTCACGTCCCGCATAGAAATGTCGCCGAATCCAGAACCATTGGCAACAATCTCTTTATACACTTCCCATGATCCGGTCAGCCAGTCTGCGTATGACCATAGTTCAATTTGGGAGATTTGGATTGTTGCGGCAGTGTTGACCACCACATAATTGTAATCTCCGCGAGTGAAAGTTTTGCCGGAGAGAAGCGCGTGATAGTTAATCGGTTGCATCATCGTATTTTGCACGCGGTTCATCAGCGAATCGAGATACGCCTCCCACTGCTCATCCAGACCGGTGAGGTAGTAAGTTGTACTATCCGATGTCTCCAATGCCACGGTTAAACATGGTGCACAAGGCTCACCATCATCGTAACATGGAAGAGGCGCAAGAAACAGTGTCCCGTTGATAATAGAATAACTTGCGTCATCAGTAACGATGTAGTTTTGCTCCATGCAAATAGCACTACTTATTGTCCATGTGCTACCTATAATGGTGAGCAGCAATGTGATGATAAATTTACGCATAATCTCAGGTGTTTTTAATTGTTTTTTAGGGGTCCCCGACGTAAACCAAGCCATTGGCTGTTTGCGGTGGGGAGAGCAGAGGCATCGGTCGCTTTTATGGCGCAGGGCGACATCTGTGCGAACTGATTGCCGAATGCGAGTGCAAAGGTACTGCTTTTTTCTGATATATGCAAATTTTGGTATTTGAAAAATGATTTGCGTAAAATCGTAATATTCAACGTCTTGTAGTGTTCGCTGTTTGAAAAGTGCAATTTTTGCAATATATAAGTTTAATACAACATACCGAAAAGGTACAGGGGAATTCTGTTTTTGTAGCCTGTTTCGGTGTTATCTACAGCAAGGAACGAGTTAGGTTCGTCCTTAATCTGATCGAACGTTTTACCTGCGCCGCCCACCTCAAACAAGTATTGTTTTTGCACAAGGAAATCACCTTTAGCCGGGTAATTGACGGTATATACCTCTTGCAATTGGTTCAGAAAGAATGTCTCGCGCACCGTGCCAATCTCGATGTTTGCCCCCAATGCGTACATGAGGTTGGTGTTGTGCAGGAATATTTTCTCGGGTCTTCCGAGCGACTTGAGGTTCTTGGTGTTGTCGGTAAGCAAGTTCAACAGATCGGCACGTTGCAAGGCATAGAGCATCTTCATTCCTTGGTTTCTGCCGGTCTCCAATTGTCCGTATAGCGTATGCATTGTAGGCATCTGCGGCACGCTCTGCGCTAGTACCATCAGCATCTTTTTCGTCTTCTCTATGGTTGCAACGGTCACATCGTCAATTAACGGGTAATCACTCTCAAGCACTTGGTTGACAATATGCTGCAGACGAATCTCGTAACCGGCGCGAACGTCTTTGTAGAATGGGTAGTAACCGTGCTGCAAGTAGTTGTCGAAGTGAGGTTGGATGCTGCCCAAATGCTCTTTGACGGCAAAAGAAAGTGGCACATGACGTTGCAGCACATCGTCTAAACTGCACGTGGGCAGATCAGCCACACCCTCAAAACGGAGATACTCGCGGAAAGACAATCCCGGCAGATGGTAGTCAATCAACCGGCGGGAAAGGTCACCCTCTCCTGCTTCCAACTGGAGCATAGACGACCCGGTAAACACAATATGCAGATCAGGATACTCATCGTATATATTCTTGAGAGCAGTCTGCCAATAGGGATAATGATGCACCTCGTCCATGAACAGGTATCGCCCGCCTTGAGCGTAAAACCAATCTGCCAGTTCTTTCAGCGAATGGGATTTGAACCACAAATTGTCCAAGGTGACATACAGCGCGTCATCCACATTCGTAAATGTTTGTTTTATGTGTTGCAGAATAAGGGTGGTCTTGCCGACACCTTTTGCACCTTTTATCTCAATGAGTCGATCCTGCCAATCAATTTTGTTCATTAGCGGACGAACATAATCGAGGCTGATAGTTGACAGATAATTGTGGTAGGTTTTAATGATCGGTTGCACGTCTTGTTGTTCCATAACTGTTGGGTTTTGAGGATTTACGGTGCAAAGGTACAACTTTTTTTTCAATTATGCAACTTTTTTGCCAAAAAAGTACATGGAAGTACTAATTTTATGCAAATTTTAGTATTTCCAAGTACTAAATTGGGTGTTTTTTTGCAAAAATGGCACAAAAAAGTATCTGGAAAGACTAAAATTATGCGATTTTTAGTACTTCCAGATACTAAATGGGAAAGCGACCGCACTATGTAGCAAAACGACCGCACAGATGGCGGTCGTTTTGGGTGTGGGTATATAACTCCAATTAGGTAGATTGATCAGTAGCGATTAATGACGGCGGTCGAGGCGGGCACCTTCGCTATTGCTGAACTTGCTTGCCGGTTCGCGTTCGGGACGCGGACCACGACGCTCGGGACGGGGACCACGGTCACCACGCTCAGGACGTTCGCCACGCGGAGCACGTGCGGGACGCTCGGGCTCTACGTAACCTTCGGGTTTCTCCTTCAGAGCTCGGGCGCTGAGGCGGAACTTGCCGGTCTTGGGATCGATCTCGAGGAGCTTGATGCGGATCTTGTCGCCCTCCTGGATGCCGGTCTCTTCCATTGTCTCGTAACGCTTCCAGTCGATCTCGCTGATGTGCAGCAGACCTTCCTTGCCCGGCATGAACTCTACGAAGCAGCCGTACGGCATAAGACTCTTGACGGTAGCGTCGTAGATCTCGCCAACCTCGGGCAGAGCCACGATAGCTTTGATCTTGGCGATAGCAGCGTCCATCGACTCCTTGTTAGCCGAAGCCACTTCAACTTTGCCGCCTTTCTCGTCTTCGTCGATGCTGACGGTAGCGCCGGTCTCAGCCTGAATGCCTTGGATGATCTTACCGCCCGGGCCAATAACGGCTCCGATAAGGTCTTTCGGGATATAGAAGCTGGTGATACGCGGAGCGTGCGGCTTGATGTCGGCACGGGGTTCGGGCATGGTCTCAAGGATCTTGTCGAGGATATACATACGTGCTTGGTGACCTTGTGCGAGAGCGTTCTCAAGAATCTCGTAGCTCAGACCATCGACCTTGATATCCATCTGGCAAGCTGTCAGACCGTCGCGTGTGCCGGTAGTCTTGAAGTCCATATCGCCCAGGTGATCTTCGTCGCCGAGGATATCGCTCAGGATAGCGTAGTTCGTACCCTTGTTCTCCGAGATAAGTCCCATAGCTATACCGCTGACGGGTTTCTTGATAGGAACACCGGCGTCCATGAGTGCGAGCGTACCTGCGCAAACGGTAGCCATAGAGCTTGAGCCGTTGGACTCAAGGATATCCGATACGACGCGTACGCTGTAGGGGAAGTCCTCGGGGATCATGTTCTTGAGTGCGCGGCAAGCGAGGTTGCCGTGACCTATCTCGCGACGGCCTACGCCGCGTTGTGCCTTGGCTTCGCCTGTTGCGAACGGCGGGAAGTTATAGTGGAGCAGGAAACGCTCTGTGCCTTGGATGAGTGCCTCGTCAACAATCTTCTCGTCGCGCTTGGTTCCGAGCGTAACGGTTGAGAGCGACTGTGTCTCGCCACGGGTGAAGATTGATGATCCGTGAGGACCGGGCAGCGGACTAACCTCGCACCAGATAGGACGGATCTCGGTCGTAGTACGGCCGTCAAGGCGCTTGCCTTCGTCGAGCACGGCGCGACGCATAGCTTCCTTCTCTACATCATGATAGTAGCGATCAACCATAGCGGCAACCTCGTCCACCTCGATGCCGAGAGCTTCGGCGCGGGCAGCCATATACTCGGCTTTCTCGGTCTTGAAGTCTTCGCAGATCTGGCTGAACATAGCCTCGCGGTGATGCTTGTCGGTATCCGCGCTGGTAGCTTGCGCATAAGCGCGCTGGTAGCTGAAGTCGTGAACAGCCTGCTTGAGCTCGTCGTCGTTCACCTCGTGGCAGTACTCGCGTTTCACCTCCTTGCCGTACTCCTTCATCATCTCGAGCTGAGCCTGGCACTGCGGCTTGATAGCCTCGTGAGCGGCGCGGATAGCATCGAGCATAACCGATTCGGGTACTTCCTTCATCTCACCCTCGACCATCATAATGTTGTCGAGCGTAGCGGCAACCATCAGTTCGAGGTCAGCGTTCTCGCACTGCTCGAAGGTGGGGTTGATAACGAACTCACCGTTGACACGTGCTACGCGTACCTCGGAGATCGGGCCTTCGAACGGGATGTCGGAGCAAGCCAGAGCAGCCGAAGCTGCCAAACCGGCAATCGACTCCGGCATATCGATGCCGTCAGCCGAATACATGGTAACGTTCACAAACGTCTCAGCATGATAATTAGCGGGGAAGAGAGGACGAAGCGCACGGTCGATCAAGCGTGCAATCAGAATCTCATAATCCGAAGCTTTGCCTTCGCGGCGCGTGAATCCTCCGGGGAAGCGACCGGCAGAAGCAAACTTCTCTTTGTACTCAACCGTGAGCGGCATAAAATCTGTACCGGGCACTGCATCTTTGGCTGAACAAACGGTAGCCAAGATCATCGTGTTGCCCAAAGTAGCCATTACCGCGCCATCAGCCTGCTTGGCCAATTTGCCGGTTTCCAGGGTGATCACTCGACCATCGGGAAGAGTAATCTCTTTTGTAACAATATTCATCTTTTGTATGTCATTTCGGAGTGAAGTTTTCACCCCTCTGTTTATGCGCTTGCGGCGTGCAAACGCGTGTTAATTTTTCTAAAGACCCCTAAAAGTCGTACAAAGTTACGCAATTTTTGTGAAAAAAGCAAAATATTCTGCATTTTTTTGCCAAAATATTTGCTTTTTTGAAAATAAAGTTGTATTTTTGTAGCATGAAACGATACAACACCCTCCTACTTGGCATCTTTCTGGTAGTCTCGTCGAGCGTTTTCGGTCAGAAAGATATGCAGCCGACCCCCGAGCTTCGTAAGTTCGTTCAGCAGGGTTGGAAGATTCAGCATGCGCACATCAGTTTTGACAGTTTGAGTATGTACTTGTCGGCCTTGGCTCCGGGCAAGACAAACTACGACCTGTACATCAGTCGTTCGCGTGCAGGTATTTGGAACACTCCGGAGCCCTTGAGCGAAGAGATCAACAGCGCGTCGGATGAGTTGTGGCCTTCAATCAGTTCGGATGAGCGGCGCCTGTACTTCATCCGCCGCACGACGGATCAGAAACTGTACAAGTCGTCACACGGCGCACAAGGGCAGAACGACCATCTGTATGTGGTGGAGAATTTCCGCGGCGAATGGCAAAAACCCGAGCCGGTCATCATATCTTCGGGGCAAGACCTGTCGCCGCTCATTTTGCCGGACAACCAGACGGTGATCTTTGCGCGGAAGGAGTGGGAGAAGAAACATCCGTACTATGCCTTGTTCCACACGCGGTACATGGGTTACGGTATATGGACGTTGCCTGTTCGGCTTGACTCGCTGGAGCGCCGATCGCTGTATGCCCCCTATCTGAAGCAACTGAGCGACACCGTGCTGTATGTGACGGAAATGCAGGTGGTGGAGCGCGACAAGAAGGAGTTCGATAGCTTGTACGTAGCCCGGCAGGTGGCTCTGCCCCAAAAGATGCGTTGTGCTCCGTACGGAGTGCTGACGGGTGTGGTGACGGATGAACACACCAATCGTCCGGTGGAAGCGCGTATCCGATTGTACGACGCCATAACCGCCAACCTGCTTGACGAGGCGGGCTCGGATGCCACGACCGGTCGGTTCCGCATGGCGCTGCACGCAGGGCACAAATACAATATCGATATCAGCGGCGAGAACTTCAGTCACTACTATGCCACCATCGACTGCAGGGATTCGCTGAGCAATCATCATCTGAACGTACAGATAGCCCGCAACCTGACCGTCAGGATCAACCCGTTCGATGCGGAGCTGTTCACTCCCGAACCGCCGGAACGCGAGGTGATCCGCAATGCGGCAAGCGAAAAAGCCCTGCGCGTACGCACCAAACGCGAGGAGATAGGCCGCACGTACGAGTTGCCTATCGGCGAGACGTACGCCGTGACGCTGTATCGCCGCGGATATCACGACACGACGATCATGGTGAACACGCTGCGCGATGTGCGCTTCTCGGCCGCCGAACTGGATGTGCCGCTACGACCGATCAAGAAAGCGCTGGTGCTGCAACTGGGCGATACAATCGGCGGAGTGGAGATCAAGGAAGGTACGATACGCCTGCGCAACCGCAACAAACATGAGATCATCGAGATGCCTTATACCCCTCCGACCACCACGATCATGATTCGCGAGGAGGATGAGTACGATCTGGTAATACAAAGTCCCGGACACTTCTTTTTCGATACCATCGTCAGCATACCCGAGGGCTATGACCAGCAGTTGTGTGACGTCAATCTGAAGCCGATTCAAAAGAACATGGTTGTGCAACTAAGGAACATTCAGTTCGAGAGCAACTCGTATATCCTCACCCGCTCGTCGTACGGCGAACTGGAGAAGGTGGTGGCACTGCTGAAGGCTAATCCGGAACTGCATATCGAGTTGTCGGCACATACCGATGACATTGGCACGGATGCCTACAACGACCAGTTGTCCGCCAAACGCGGTGAGGCAACGCTGGAATACATCGTAAAGAAAGGTATCGACCGCTCGCGCCTGACCAGTATTGGCTACGGCAAGCACAAGCCGCTCGTGCCCAACGATAGCGACAAGAACCGAGCGATCAACCGCCGCGTGGAGTTCAAGGTTACGGAGTTTTAGCAGATAGTCGAAAGTCAAAAGAAGCAAGTTATGAAAGCAATACGATATATAGTACTGATGATGGCCTTGGCGGGTAGCGTGCATGTTAGTTCGCAACCGCCGCAGAATCGTGTTAATCCCGAAACGGAGAAGTACGCCGACCTGATTACCCGTACGGCCGATCTGCCGGCTTACGAGGCCATGTACCACATGTTGGCCTACCAGCGTTTTCATCCCGAGCAGGCGCCTATCTACTACCGAATGGGTGACGTGGTGTACAACCTGCTGCCGAGCAAGGATGCGTTGCATGACTACGAAGAGCGCGCCGAACTGCTGTACAAAGGACGTTTGTTCTATGGCAACTGTCTGCACTTCCTGGGCGGCAAGATGCCTCGCAACGAAACGTTCCCGACCATCCAACCCGCGGGCAAGAAAGTGGAATATGAGGATGTGGAGGCTTACCTGCGAGGCCGCCTGGATACGCTCAAGCGTTGGCGCGCCGAGACCGATACGCTGCACGACCGCTTCTACCGGATGGTTGACTGCTATGAGCTGTGCCGGCAAGTGTTCCTCACGTTCATGGAGAAGTACCCGTCGGACAAGCTTGCCCACCTGTGTCTGACCGAGGAGGATCGCGAAGCGCTGCAAGACCTGAGTCGCATGACGAATGATTTCCTTCAGAAGAAACAACTCTTTCTGGATGCGCTCAGTGCTTCGCCCATACAACGTTACAACCCCGAGTTCCACATGGTGGAGATCACGGCTTATCGTCTGGATGGAGTGACGAGTTCCGACTTCCTGGCCAACGATGTTCCCTTGTGGGACTATGCGGCATGGGTCACGACATTCCTACAAATACACCAAACGGTATATCAAGTCATGATGCGCGAACTGGTTCAGGAGCACACGATGATCGATTACAGTTTCGAGCGTTTCCGTCAGGGAATGCCGGTTCAGATGGAGCTGAACCCGCTTATCGCTTTCCGCCTGGAACTGATTGATTACAACTCTCCTTTGGCATCTTTCCTTCGCTTGGAGCAACTGGTAGGCGAAACAACCTTGCAGGCACAGGACAGCCTGACAGCCGAGACTCAGCTGCCGGATGGCGAACTGTCGGCACGCATCACCGCTTCGATAGAAGCACAGCAGCGCTTGGCGGAAACGGAATCGACCTTGCGCACGCTGCGTCAGCGCATCGACGAGACAACACCTCAGAAGTACGCCTTCTTCCTGAAGCAGACCAACATCGAATCGGTTGAGGCGCTGCTGAGCAAGGCCGAGCAGGTTATGGAGTTCCAGACGACTCTGACAAGGCAGATTGAGCAGCAACTGCGCAGTTACGCCAAGGCTTATCCCGTGCAGTTCGAAGCCGTGGATATAAGCGACGACCAAGCTGCCTCGGAAGCCGCTACAGGGCAAGGTTTGTAGGCTTGATTTGTCAAAATGACGAAAATTTGGCCATAAATAGTGCATACTATGCGCTAAAATTTGCAAATTTGCGAAAATTGTCGTACTTTTGCATCCGCTTTCGAGCGAAATGATTTGCCGAAGGCGAATGGTACCATAGCTCAGTTGGTAGAGCAACGGACTGAAAATCCGTGTGTCACTGGTTCAAATCCCGTTGGTACCACACGAAGAAAGGTTGCAACACTGCAACCTTTCTTTGTTTTTGTAGTCTGAGCACTCCTTATCGCGTGAGGCGAATAATCTTCGGCGCTACATCGGTGTTGTCTTGCCATCCGGTGAACAATTCCGCTCCTTTACCGATAGCGAATATGGGCACGGCAGCCGCGGTGTGACTGTAACTCGTCCAGCCCATCTTGGCTTTCTTGTTCAGCAGCGCTATGGCAGCATTGCTCAGGGCGTTGATATCTTTGTAAAGGGTCTTGACATCCGAGTCGTTGCGATTCTCGACCGTCTTTTTGAACACATCGTGGAGCTCCTCATCCTCATCGTCCTCAACCGTAACGGCTGTGTACAGTTCCAGACGTTTCTCGAGCAGCGCGCGTACCTCATCCCACTCGGGTTGGCGGTTGTCCTTGTACAGTTCGTTCAGTTCGTCGGATAGTGTGCCTGCCGAGCAGTGCTGGTGCTTGAGCAGTTGCAGATCGAGCGTATAATCGCTGTTGCCCAGCGCCATTCCGCCGGTCTCGTGGTCGGCGGTGACGATGATAAGCGTCTCGTCGGGGTGCGACTCGTAAAACTCGAGCGCGAAGCCGATGGCACCGTCGAAATCAAGCGTTTCCTGAATAGCTGCGGCTCCGTCGCGTCCGTGGCAAGCATAATCGATCATGCCTCCCTCCACCATCAGGAAAAAGCGGCTGTTGCGCGATTGTAGAAATTCGGTAGCAAAGTTCGTTAGCAGCTTAAGCGACAACTCATCCTCGCGTCCGTCAATGCAGTATGGGAAGTTGCTGCCTTTCTTGGAGCGGTCGATGCCGTCGGTGGGTTGCACAAGAATCAACTTCTCAGCCTGCTTGCTTTTCTCCAAAGCCTGCTTGTAACCGCTGGCTATCGTATATCCTTGTTGCTCAGCCAGATCGTACAGGTTCGGCGAGCCGGCAGGTTGCTTTGTTACTTTCTTTTTGCCCTTCTTTTCTTTCTTGCCGTCTTTATATTTCGGATCGGGGTTATGGAACCCTGCTCCTCCGAAGAAGTCGAAACCTGTGTAGGCAAGCTGTCGGCCTATCTCGTAGTAATCGTTGCGCGACTCGACATTGGCATAGAACGCTGCCGGCGTGGCATGATCGATAGCAACGGTTGTAAGCAGACCTACGCCCCAACCATCGGCTTTCAGCTGTTCGGCTACCGAGGTGAGCGTATCGCCCTTGGCGTTCAGACCCAACGAACCGTTGTTCGCCTTGCTGCCTGTGGCCAGCGCCGTGCCCGCTGCCGACGAATCGGTGATACCGTTCGATGCGCTGAACGTAGCCAACTGACCCGAGTAGGGCAGCTGAGTCATACCCAGACGGTTGCGACCGATCTTGCCCTGCAACTCCGCAAGGTACATCTCGGTGGCAAGAACCTGATTCGGACCCATCCCGTCACCAATGAAATAGAACACATACTTCACCTGCGCATTCATGCTCAAACAAGCGCAGAGGCACAATACAGAATACAAAAATCGTTTCATATGATAAAATTTTGATGCAAAGGTACGATTTTTTTTGCAAATATGCAAAAATTTTAGTAACTTTGTGCTCGATTATGGACATAAATCCGAATTTTATAATTTTTAATTCGTAAATTGCCTGATGAAACTGCTGCTTATTGATGCTTACGCGATGATTTACCGAGCGTATTATGCCTTTATCCGTGCGCCGCGAATCAACTCGAAGGGTGAAAACGTGTCGGCCGTGTTCGGTTTTGCCGTAACCTTGGATGACTTGCTCCGTAAAGTCAATCCTACGCATGTAGCCGTGGCGTTCGATCCGCACGGACCAACGTTCCGCCACGAGATCTACCCCGCCTACAAAGCCCAGCGCGAGGAGACGCCCGAGGATATACGCCGGGCAGTACCGGTCATCAAGCAGTTGCTCGATGCCATGCATATCACCCGACTGGAATGTGCGGGATTCGAGGCGGACGATGTGATCGGTACGGTAGCCACGCAAGCCGAGCAGCAGGGATTCGATGTGCTCATGGCTACGCCCGACAAGGATTACGGTCAGCTCGTCAGCGAAAAAATAGTCATGTACCGCGCCAAGCACACCGGTGGCTTCGAGCCGATGGGACCGAAAGAGGTGTGCGAGAAGTACGGACTGAGTCATCAGAAGCAAGTCATAGATCTTCTCGCTCTTATGGGCGATGCCTCGGACAATATCCCCGGTTGCGTGGGAGTAGGCGAGAAGACCGCTGTCAGCTTGCTGCATGACTTCGGCTCCATCGACAACCTGCTCGAGCACACTGACCAACTCAAGGGTGCGCTGCGCACCAAGGTAGAGAACCAGAAGGAGCAGATCAAGTTCTCGCAGTATCTGGTTACCATCCGCACCGACGCGCCGGTCACCTTCAATCCGCAGCAACTCATCGTCCGTCAACCCGACAAACAGGAGTTGGCAACCCTGTACCGCGACTTGGAGTTCAACTCCCTGCTGCGCAAACTTGGCGTAGCCGAATCCTCACCGCAACCTGCAGCCACCCCGCAGCCCGCTCCGGCAGAGAAGAGCCGACCCGTAACCGCCCAGCTCGACCTCTTTGCCGACTTCGACCAACCAACAGCGCAACCCACCAACACACAGTCATCAACAGCGCAGCTCGCACCCAAGAATCAGCCAAGCTTGGCTGATCAGCCCGATGATATCGAGGCTCGTCTCTGCGCCTACCTGCTTAACCCCGAGCAGGCCTATAACCCCAACCAACCGCCGCAGTGGGACAAGCTCAAAGCCGACTCCGCCTTGTGGAACCTCTACAACGAGGTCGAACTACCTTTGGTTGAGGTGTTGCGCGAGATGGAGCAAGCCGGTGTGCGCTTCGACGTCAACATGCTCCATGAGGCAGAGCAGCAACTCACCGCCGAACTCACTCAACTCGAGCAGAAGATCATCGCCGAACTCAACGCCATGCTTGCCGCCCACAACGAGGCAAATAACGACCTGCCCAATGAGGGAAGGGGCGGGGAAGGGTCTATCAACATCAACTCCCCCAAGCAGATCGGCGACCTGCTGTTCGGGCAACTGCAACTCGACAAGAAAGCAAAGAAAGGCCGCAACGGCAACTACTCCACTTCCGAGGAGGTGCTTACCGCGCTCATCCCCGTGGCACCCGTCTGCAAAGATATACTCGACTACCGCGAACTCAAGAAACTCATATCCACCTATATCTCTGCCCTGCCATCGTACATCAATCCCGCAACGGGCAAGATCCACACCACCTACAACCAGACGGTCACGGCTACCGGTCGCCTCTCGTCCTCCAACCCGAATCTGCAAAACCTGCCTATCCGTTCGGAGCGCGGACAATTGATCCGCCGCGCGGTGATTGCCGACGAGGGATGTTTGCTTGTTAGTGCAGACTATTCGCAGATAGAGCTGCGGTTGATGGCACACTTCTCGCAAGACGAACATCTGCTCGCTGCCTTCCGCCAAGGTCAGGATATCCACGCTGCCACTGCCGCCAAGATCTACCACATACCCATCGAGCAGGTCACCCGCGAGCAGCGACGCAATGCCAAGACGGCCAACTTCGGTATCCTGTACGGCATATCGGCTTTCGGACTCTCGCAGCAACTCGGCTGCTCGCGCACCGAGGCCAAGCAGCTCATCGACGATTATTTTGCCGCCTTCCCGAAGATTCAGGCCTTCATCGAGGCACAGAAAGCCTACGCGCGCGAACATCTATATGTAGAGACGCTGTTCGGCCGCAAGCGCTACTTGCCCGACATCGTTTCGCACAACGGTACGGTGCGCGCCTTTGCCGAACGCAACGCAGTCAACGCACCCGTTCAGGGCACAGCAGCCGATATCATCAAGATAGCCATGGTGAGCATCCACCGCGAACTCAAGGCGCGCAGCCTCAAGGCGCAGATGATCATGCAGGTACACGACGAACTGAACTTCAATGTCCCCCTCGATGAAGTCGAGCAAGTCAAGCAGATCGTCGTAGAAAACATGCAGAATGCCGTCCATCTATCCGTGCCCCTCGTAGCTGAGTGCGGCACAGGCCACAACTGGCTCGAAGCCCATTAACGCCAATCGTCAATCAAATACAATCGTCAATCAAATACAATCGTCAATCAATTGTCAATCGTCAATCAATTGTCAATCGTCAATCAATTGTCAATCGTCAATCGCTCAATCGTCAATCAAAATAATGAATAACGAATACATCAACGCCGTATTAGTAGGCATCATAACTCCCGAGCAACCCGAGGATCGCACACGCGAGTACCTCGACGAACTCGCATTCCTGGCTGACACCAACCACATCCAACCCGTCAAGCGCTTCACGCAACGCATGGAATCCCCCAACTCCACCACCTATGTGGGCGAAGGCAAACTCCATGAAATACGCGATTACATAGCTGATTGGAACGATGAAAACACGACAACGACACGTAAACGACACGTAAACGACACGATAACGACACGTAAACGACAGGATGATGACACGGAATTGGATGCTGATAATTACCTGACAGAAACAGAGGAACATCAGCCTATCGAACTGGTCATCTTCGACGACGAACTCTCCCCGCGCCAACTCCGAAACATAGAGAAGGAGTTCAACAGCAACCAGCCCAAGCACGATGCGCACCCGATTCGCGTCATGGATCGCACCATCCTCATTCTGGAGATCTTCCTCCAGCGCGCGCAGACCTCCTACGCCAAGACGCAGGTAGAGATGGCGCACTTGCAATACATGCTGCCGCGACTCACGCGCCTATGGAGTCACTTGGATCGCCAGCGAGGCGGTGGAGGAACGAACCGTGGTACGGGTGAGACGCAGATTGAGGCGGATAAACGTATCATCAACAACCGTATAGCCCTGCTGCGCGAAGATCTCAAGCGCATCGACCGCCAGATGGCTACGCAACGCCAGAACCGCGGAAAGATGGTACGTGTGGCACTCGTGGGTTACACCAATGTCGGCAAATCCACGCTCATGAACCTGATGAGCAAATCCGAGGTGTTTGCCGAGAACAAACTCTTTGCCACGCTCGATACGACCGTCCGAAAGGTCACGATCGACAACCTGCCTTTCTTGCTGTCGGATACCGTCGGCTTCATCCGCAAACTGCCGCACAACCTGGTGGAATCCTTCAAATCCACCCTTGACGAGGTGCGCGAAGCCGACCTGCTCATTCATGTCGTGGACATCTCGCACCCCAACTTCGAGGAGCAATACGAAGTCGTGGAGCAGACCATCAACGAGCTGCTTGAGAAAGACCATCATATAGAGGAATCCGACCCGTGGAGCGAAAACAGCAATGCCTCCGGCAGAGCCAAGTACCGCGCCAAAGATCAAAAACAGACGATTGTCAATCGCCCGGAAGAAATTGTGGTATTTAACAAGATCGATACCTTCACCTATACGCCTCAAGCCGAAGACGATCTGTTGCCTCCCGCGCGCGAGAACATATCGCTCGACGAACTCAAGCGTACCTGGATGGCTAAACTCAGCGACCAAGAGCCAACGGCTAACGGTCAAAAGCCAAGAGCCGTGTTCATCAGCGCCCGCAACCGCACGAACATCGACGAGTTGCGCGACATGCTCTACGAGCGCGTCAAAGCTATACACATCAAGCGCTATCCGTACAACGATTTCCTGTTCCAGCGCTACGACAACCTGGAATAAGCGAAACGGCCACACAAGCAGAAAAGAAGGTTTCCTACATGAGGAGACCTTCTTTCCTTATATTATGTATTACGTGCGCGCGTACGTGAGGCTAATGAATCACAACTGTGAAGAGCAAAATACATTCCGTAGCTTGCTTATCCAGTAGTACCGGTTTGGCTTGGATGGTAGCGTCAGGCAACTCGTCACGCAGATAGGCCTGCAACGGCGGAAGATACTCCTTGCGGCGTTCCATATTTTTCTTTTCACGTATCACCATAAATACATCGTTGTCCAGCGCCCGGATTACGGTAATCTTCCCTTCCGTATCAACGGTCACTATAACATCAATCGCAGCCGAAGCCCCTATAGTGCTTAACTTGATATGCTGCTTTACCTGTTTCTCAACATACTGCTGCACAGCTTTGGTAACCTGATCGGTATTGGCGTACTGAATGGTATTGCCATCGGCATCGTAATACGTTACGGCAGTAGGCATGTAGTCATAATTGCCTTTAGGCGTACGTCCGTATCGCTTAACCGGATAAACGACTTTGGCTATCCGCGTTCCTGATGCGGAGAGCAGGTCATGATGGCTATAGCGCACGGCAAGCGTATCGCGTACATTACTTTTCTTGTATACATAGCTCTTACGCAATACGCAGCGGTTTAGCTTGTCGTACGTATAGCTCTCGCAACCTTGAATGGCATTATGCGCATAGTGCTCTTCGTACACCATCTGATGTTTCTTGTTATACCACTGCCATGTCCCCTCGCATGTACCCGTAAACGCATTAACCGTAGCAGTTACTACATGCCAATCCGACGTTGTGTCTTTGGGGTGATGTACGAATCGGAATCTGCACAGCGAATCCTCCTTGCTTTCCAACACAGCATAACCCCTTTGCTTCCAATATTTTTGTACCACCTGACTTTTTGCGGTAGTGTCCTTGGATGCCACCATATCCAGCGGTGTGGCTATATCCTTGTCGTTCTTTACCGACAACTCACAGGCAAACGCCATGCTATCGGCAGTCGCTTGACTGTATAGATACATATACTTCTTTTTGAAGCGAAACCAATCAAACAGGTACTCACCTCTATATTTCAGCATACCCGACACCGTGTCACCCACCTGCGCCTCGGTCAGGATTGTGGCGCGCACCGGCACAGAACAGCAAACTATCGTCAGCATGAGCCACATGCGGCATAAAAAAGTCTTTGTATTCATCGTTGTAACAATATGTGAGTTGTTTTATGAATAGTGATGTTTTGTAAATAAAACTATCACACATACGCACGTGTGCGCATGTGTGATAGAACCGGGAATGTACGGCTTGAAACTTAAAAGATTTGGGCTTCCTCGCCGTTCTCATTGTTCTCGTAGCCATCTGCCTCCAACTCAACCTCCTCGTTACGAGGCTGTTGGTACTCTTGCGGACGGTACAGAATCTGTACATTTTCGGCAATCACCTCAGTTTTGCTGCGGCGCTGGCCTTCCTTCTCCCATGTGCGGGTCTGGAGTTTGCCCTCTACATACAGTTTCATACCACGGCGGATATTACGCTCTGCCCACTCGGCAAGATTGCGCCAAAGCACAATGGCATGCCAATCGGTTTTGTCGGGTACTTGTGTCCCGTTTTGCATCGTGTAACCGCGTTCCGTTGTCGCAAGATTGAAGTTCGCAATGGCTACTCCGCGATCCAGATAACGAACGTCTGGATCCGAGCCAACATTGCCAATAAGTATTACTTTATTTACTGATGACATGATATATTTATGGTTTTTGAAGAAATTTTACACAAAATTACAAAAAAATTTGCAAATTTGCAAAAAATTTTGTATCTTTGTACGTTTTTTTATAAAATTGTTTATTCAACATATGAAAAACGCCATTTTTACACTCGTAGTTGCGTGCCTGACGCTGGTCAGTGTTCCGATGCATGCACAAAAGAATTCGGTTAATGAATCACAGGATTATGTAGTTCGTTGTGTAGCGTTCTACAACCTGGAGAACTTGTTCGACACTATCCATGACTTCTATGTTACGGAGTTCGGTGACACCATTCACAAGAGAGACGATGAGTTCCTGCCCAATGGTGGTAACCATTGGACGGGACTGAAGTACAAGCACAAACTGAAAAATATGGCTTACGCCATTTCGCAGTTCGGCTTGGACAAGACTCCGCTCGGCGCATCCATAGTAGGAGTGTGCGAGGTGGAGAACATAGGCTGCTTGAACGACCTTTGCAAAGAGATTGAGAATCAGACCGGACGCAAGTACATCCCCATATTGCTGGAAGGTCCGGATCGCCGTGGTGTGGATGTGGGATATCTGTACGATCCCAGATTCTTTGTCCCCTCCGGCAAACCCGTTCCGTACGTCCTCGATGCGCACTATGCCGATGGCGGAAAGGTGTATAGCCGATTCCAACTGCTGCTTTCCGGCTACATGAAGGATGAGAATGGCGCAATCGTCAAGGACAAACTCCACCTGATTGTCAATCACTGGCCTTCACGTTATGGCGGAGAGGAGTCGTCGCGTGCTACGCGTGACACGGCTGCTATGCTCTGCAGGCACATATGTGACTCGTTATATTACAAAGACCCGAACGCCAAGATCATCATCATGGGCGACTTGAACGACGATCCGTTCAACCACTCGTGCGCCGAGATTCTGGAAGCCCGCAAAACCCGCGAGGAAGTGGCAAAACAAGGCTTCTTCAACACCATGTGGTTGCATCTTGACCGCGGTGTAGGAACACTGATGTACAACGGTACATGGGACTTGTTCGATCAAATCATCATATCCGAACCGCTGCTGAACGCTCCGCATACCGCTACCCAATGGACATACTGGAAGTCCGAAGTTTTCAACAAACCTTTCCTCACCGTGCAGGAAGGCAAGGACAAGGGCGCTCCGTTGCGTACGCACAAGGGTGGAGTATGGCAGGACGGTTACGGCGACCACTATCCCACGATGATTTATCTGATGAAGAATAAATAAGGGCGTAATCGATTATGGAAGAGACGAATACACCCTGCTCCATCGTTCACAGGATGGATGCTGTCAAGTTGCGCAATTACGGCCGAATCCTGCAGGATTTGGTGGCTTATGCCACTACCATCGAAGATGAGCAGAAACGCCGGGCGGCAACCATCTATATTGCTCGCTGCATGAGGCAGAAAAACCAGATTTGGAATAAAGATTTCGAATCGGGCGTGGAGCGGCTGCGTGAGGATATAGCTATCTTGTCGCAGGGCAAATTAAGTACTGATTTTCCAGAGTTTGCCGAAGAGTTGTGCCACACGGACGCACCGGCTGAACTGAAACGTCCGAAGGTTACCAAGCGAACGTACAAGAAGTAGTGCCGGCTCTCGGCATAGTAACTTCCGGGCGTCCTAGGTAAAGATTTTGGTAACTTTTCTGCCAAAAAGATACCGAATTGCGTAAGGGACGCTACAATTTGCATAAAAAAATGACAATTTATAGCAAAATATTTGCAATTGTCATTTTTTTTTTGTAACTTTGCGTGCTTTATTATGAATATATCGTTTCGTAAGAAACGGATGGAATAAAAATTTATGAACAAACGCACTATACTATATGTATTGTTGAGCCTCGTAGTGATGATTATGGGGCTTGCTTCATGTCAGAAGCACACGTATGATTTTTCGTATTCTCCGACTTCGCCCAAGGCCGGCGAGAAAGTGTCTTTCGTTAATCAGAGTGACGCAGGTGAGAACTGGGTATGGAAGTTCGGCGATAACGGACAATCAACGCTGAAAAGCCCGACGCATATCTACACCACTTCCGGCACCTATGTGGTAGAACTGATGGTGGATTCGAACAAGAACCGCAAGATCAGCCACGTGCTCGAGGTATTGGATTCCATTCCTTCCATCAACCTGGAGTCGGATACCCTGCAGCAATACACGCCGCTGACAATCAAAGCCTCGCTGTACAATCCCACGAATGCTACCGTGACATACAAGTGGACTATTGATGAGAGCATCTTCGTGATTACTGCCGGCAGTTTGTCAAGCGACAGTGTGACAGGCTACTACACCGAGTTCGACCGCACGACGCAAGTGGGCTTGGAGATTACCGTTGGCGAGAAAACGACCACCGATTCGCGCAGCATTGTGCTGACCGACAAGCTTGCCCCAACCCTGCTGATGCAGACGCAGATGGGCGACATGTGGCGCCAGCGTATCTATGATGGCATATTTGAGGATGCCAAGCCGTACCATGGCGATGCATCGGTCATCAACGAAGCCAACGACACCACAGCCGAGTTCAACGGCGTGTTGTACGATATAGATAACATGCCTGTGCTGACCGACTTGGATGTCAATGCTCTGCAGGTGGATGCAGTGAACAGGAAGTTGTACCTGATACTGGATGACGGCCTGTACGTAGCCAACGCCAATGGCGACGCGCTGACGCAGATCACGAACATCCCCGCAGGCACGCTGCTGGTGGATAGCGAGCGCAACAGCCTGTACTGGAGCGATGCGTACGGCGTGTGGATGATGCCGCTCGTAACGCACCCGCAAAATGTAATAAGCGAGCAACAACTGGGCAAGATTAAGAACGTGAATGAAGTACCGGTAGTTAGCCGGATGGTGCTGGTGGATTGATAATCGATAAAACTCTATATACATGAAAAAGGCAGTAGAACCGGTACAACCGGATTATATCTTTGAGACAAGTTGGGAGGTTTGCAATCATGTGGGCGGCATCTATACGGTGCTCAGCACACGTGCCGCAACGATGCAAGCCGAGCATCCCGACAAGGTTATTTTCTTCGGCCCGGATTGGCATGAGCACTCCGACATCTACTTTGCGGAGGATAAGTCGCTCCTGCGGAACTGGGAACGCATGCACGGTGCCCGTGTCGGCCGCTGGAAGATTCCCGGCAGCCCGATAGCCATCTTGCTGCGCTGGGAAGAGATTGCCGCACAGAAAGATGCCATCTACGGTTGGGCTTGGAACAAGTTCCAAGTGCAGAGCCATGCTGCCTATGGCGATTACGACGAGAGCTGCCTGTTCGGCTACGCTGCCGGTCAGGTGATGGAAAGCATATACCACCATCTGCATCTCGAGGACAAGAAAGTTGTAATGCATGCCAACGAGTGGCAAACGGCATTCGCCTTGTTCTATGTCCGCGATTATTGCCCGAAGATTGGCACGTTGTTCACCACCCACGCCACAAGTATCGGCCGCTCCATAGCCGGCAACCACAAGCCGCTGTACGATCAGTTCAAGAACTATAACGGCGACCAGATGGCATGCGAACTGAATATGGTAAGCAAGCACAGCGCCGAGAAGCAGGCTGCGCATTATGCCGACTGCTTTACTACGGTAAGCGAACTGACTGCCCGTGAGTGCGAACAGCTGCTCGACAAACCTGTGGATATAGTTACGCCTAACGGCTTTGAGCCGGATTTCGTGCCAAAGGGCAAGGCATACACCGCGCAACGCAAGGAGTCGAAGGAGATTCTGCTCCGTAGCCAGAAAGCCGAAGGCAAAGATGCCGTAGTAGCCGGTCAGCGCCCGTTCCTGCTGTGTATAGCAGGGCGACAAGAGTGGAAGAACAAGGGTATAGACGTATTCGTTGACTCGATGCGTATGCTCAGCGACAAGGTCAACAGCGATGTGTTTGCGCCGCGCGTGATAGCTTATGTGCTTGTGCCGTATCTGGAGCACTCCACGCTATCGATGGGTAAGGTTACGGTAGTGTTTGTGCCGTATTACCTGAACGGATTCGACCCGACCTTGGGTGAGACCTACTATAATCTGCTCTGCGGTATGGACTTGACGATCTTCCCCTCGTACTACGAGCCGTGGGGCTACACGCCGCTGGAGAGTATAGCGTTCCATGTGCCTACGATCACCACAAGCCTGTCCGGCTTCGGCGTTTGGGCACAAGGCGAAGATGCATTGTGCTCCAAGGGATTGTCGGAGGGCGTATATGTTATCAAACGCAACGACTCGAACTACGAGCAGGTGGTGACCAAAGTGTCCGACGCGGTGTACAGTTACATGCGCCTGAGCGACAAGGAACAGGATGTGGTGCGCAAGAAAGCATGGAAACTTTCGGAGCACGCGGAGTGGAAGCACTTCTTTGCCCACTACCGTGTAGCCTATCAGATAGCATTGAAAAAAGCAAGCAATAGGAGATAAATAACAGAAATGACAAACGATCTTATCATTGAGGTGAATCACGTCTTCAAGCAGTTTGAGGACGGTAAGTATGCCTTGAACGACGTCAGCCTTCAGGTAAAGAAAGGCGAGTTCGTAACGATTCTTGGTCCTTCGGGCTGCGGCAAGACAACCTTGCTGCGTTGCATCGCGGGATTCCAGGTGGCCAGTTCGGGAGATATCCTGCTCAAAGGTGAGGATGTAACAGCCGTACCGCCCTACCGCCGTCCGGTTAACACGGTGTTCCAGAAGTATGCCTTATTCCCTCATCTGAATGTGTTCGACAATGTTGCGTTCGGACTAAAGATGAAGAAAATGGAGGAGGAGACCATCGTCCGCAAGGTCAAAGCTGCGTTGAAGATGGCGAACCTGACAGGTTATGAGGATAGGGAAGTGGATACGCTTTCGGGCGGTCAGCAACAACGTGTGGCTATAGCCCGCGCTATTGTCAACGAGCCGGAGGTGCTGCTGCTGGATGAACCGCTGTCGGCACTCGACCTGAAGATGCGTCACGATATGCAGATCGAACTCAAGGAACTGCACAAGCAGTTGGGCATAACGTTCATCTACGTCACGCACGATCAGGAGGAAGCTCTGACACTGAGCGACCGCGTAGTGGTGATGAGCGAGGGTAAGATCAAACAGATAGGCACTCCGACCGATATCTACAACGAGCCGCAGAACTGCTTTGTAGCGGACTTCATCGGTGAGAGTAACATACTGAGCGGCATGATGATACGCGACCGCAAGGTGATGTTCCTCAATCGTGAGTTCGACTGTATCGACGAGGGCTTTGGCGAAAACGAACCGGTGGATGTGGTAATCCGTCCCGAGGATATCTATATATGGGACAAGGCGCAGGAGAAACGCGGTCAGATTATCGGTCAGGAAGATGACGATGTGGAGGATCGCGTACCGAAAGGCAAGTTCACCAAGTGGTACGGTACGGTCGATACCTGTATCTTCAAGGGTGTGCACTATGAGATGCGCGTGCTTACGCCTGACGGTTATGAGTTCCTCATTCAGGATTACCACGAGTACAAACCCGGCACGGAGATCGGCATGCTCGTCAAGCCCGAAGATATACAGATCATGCACAAAGACCACTATATCTACAACCGTTTTGCCGGCGAGGTTATCAAGCCCGGTAAGGTTCGTTTCCTGGGAGCAGAGTGGGATGTGACGGAGGAGGAGACCGCTCCGTTCAATGCAGGCGACGAGGTTGAGGTGAATGTTGCATTCCGCGATGTAGAACTGATGGACTACGAGGAGGAAGGCAAGCTCTCCGGCGAAGTACATTTCATCCTGTACAAGGGCAACCACTACCATCTGACCATTCGCACGGATGCCGGCGATGACGTATATGTATATACCAACGATGTGTGGGACGACGGCGACCGCGTGGGTATAACCATCGCACCCGAACATATTTATCTGCGTCAGCCCGGTCTGGAGCAGCCAAATGAAAGACTGAAATGAAGAAGTTTGCAGACATAGCGTCCGCTCGTCGGACATGGGCATGGCCGTACGTACTGTTTCTGGTACTGTTCGTTGTGCTGCCCTTGCTACTAATCTTCTACTACGCGTTCACCACTCCCGGTGGGGACTTCACCATCTACAACTTCGTGAAGTTCTTCCATACCACGGAAGCCGTGAACACGCTCATCTACTCGATGGCCATAGCGTTCATCACAACCGTGATATGTCTGCTGTTGGGGTATCCTGCAGCCTACATTATGGCGATGGCTGACTTCAAGACTCCGCAGGTGATGGCACTGCTGTTCATCCTGCCGATGTGGATCAACTTCCTGCTTCGTACGATTGCTACGGTAGAGTTGTTCAATATGTTCGGCTTGCCGTTAGGAGAGGGAGCCTTGCTGTTTGGCATGTGCTATGACTACCTGCCGTTCATGATCTATCCGATCTACAACACTTTGCAGAAGATGGATACCTCGCTTATCGAAGCTGCCCAGGATTTGGGCGCGAACAAAGCCAACGTACTGACCAAGGTCGTACTGCCGTTGAGTGTGCCGGGTATATACTCGGGCATCGTGATGGTATTCATGCCTACTGTCTCTACGTTCGCCATTGCCGAACTGCTCACGCATAACAAGATCACCTTGTTCGGTTCGCTCATCCAGCGTTCGTTCGGCGAAGGCGGCATAGCCATGTGGAACTACGGCGCAGCCCTGTCGCTGATCATGCTGATCATCATTGCCGCCACGTCGTTTTTCGATCAGGGTAATGACCACGATACACAGAAAGGAGGCCTGCTATGACGAATCAACAATTGTCTATCGCCCAACAGGAGGCACGTCGCCGTTCGCGTCAGTTAGCCGTCAAGCGCGTGGCAGGCCATGCGTATCTGTGGTTGCTGCTGGTGGTATTGTATGCGCCTATACTGCTGATCTTCATCTTCTCGTTCACGCAAAGCAAGGTGTTTGGCAACTGGACGGGATTCACGTTCCAACTGTACGAGAATCTGTTCACCGGCTACGACTCGGCAGCTCAGGTGCGCGTTGACCCGAACTTGTACAGGGCTATTTTCTTTACCGCTATGATTGCTGTATGTGCAGCGTTTATAGCCACTATTTTGGGAACGTTGGCTGCCATCGGGCTGTTCAACATGCGCTCCAAACTGCGCAAAAGCATAACGTTCCTCAATTCCATCCCGATGATCAACCCGGATATCCTGACGGGTATATCGCTATTCCTGTTGTTTGTGTTCCTGGGTATCAGCCGCGGCTTTGTGACCGTGCTGATAGCTCATGTGGTGTTCTGTACGCCCTATGTGGTGTTGAGTGTTATGCCGCGACTGATGCAGATGAATCCGAACACCTACGAAGCGGCACTGGACTTGGGTGCAACACCCGCACAAGCCTTGCGCAAAGTGCTCCTACCCGAGCTGCGACCGGGAATGGTCAGCGGATTCATCTTGGCGCTGACGCTTAGTATTGATGATTTCGGTGTTACGTTCTTTACCAAAGGCTCCAACGGCCTGGAGACCCTCTCCACGTTCATCTATGCCGATGCACGCAAGGGCGGATTGACACCTGAGTTGCGACCGCTGTTCTCACTGATATTTCTGACGATACTTGTGCTACTCGTCATCATGAATATTCGCACAAACAAACATTTAAATAACAAAAAGAAATGAAAAAACAACTGAAAAACCTGATTGTTCTTGTCATGGCAGCCATGTTGGTTTGCCCGGTATTCACCCAAGCAGCCGATCGTGCACACACGCTGAAGGTATATAACTGGGCGGATTATATTGACATGGATAACGTCCTTAACACCTTCCCCGCTTGGTATGAAGCGCAGACCGGCGAGAAAGTTGAAATCATCTACCAGACCTTCGACATCAACGAGTCGATGCTCACGGAGATCGAGATCGGTCATGAGGATTATGATGTTATTTGTCCGTCGGAGTACATCATCGAACGCATGTTGCGTCGTGGCTTGCTGTTGCCTATCCAAAAGGACTTTGGCAATGTGCCCGACTATACGAAGCTGGTTGCTCCGTTTGCACAGCGCATGTTCCAGCAGATGGTTAACGAGGAGGAGATGGACGACATGCTGGCTTCCGACTATACTGTTGGCTACATGTGGGGAACGACCGGATTCCTCTACAACCCGAAGTTCGTTGACGAGGCGGATATCCGTTCGCTGGGCGGCTTGCTGAATCCCAAGTTCAAGGACAAGATCTTCATGAAGGATGCTTTCCGCGACGTATATTCGGTAGTGGTACTGTACGTGTATCGCGACGAGATTGCACGCGGCGAGGTAACCCGTGAAGACCTGGTAGCCAACATCAACGACGAGCGCATCGCTCGCGTCGAGGAGTTCCTGCGTGAGGCCAAGAGCAACATTGCCGGCTGGGAAGTGGACTTCGGCAAGGAGGAGATGGCGAAAGGCAAGTCGTGGATGAACCTCAGCTGGTCAGGCGATGCACAGTGGGCTATCGACGAAGCCGAGGAGATCGGCGTGACGCTCAAGTACCTCGTTCCTGAGGAGGGCTCGAACGTATGGTTCGACGGCTGGTGCATTCCTAAGTATGCGCAGAACGTGAAGGCAGCTTCGTACTTCATCAACTACATGTGTATGCCTGAGAATGCCATCAAGAACATGGAGGAGATCGGTTACGTGAGCGTGATCGCCTCGCCGGAAATTCTCGAATGGTGCAATGATGAAGAGGATTTTCCTGAAGCCGTTGACCTGAGTTACTTCTTCGGCGAAGGAGCAACAGCGGTACATGCCAACCAGGTACTTTATCCCGACAAGAGCGTGATTGACCGTTGCGCCCTGATGCACGACTGCGATACGCAGACCGGTGCTATGCTGGATATGTGGAACCGCGTGAAGGGTGATAACCTCGGCGGAAGCAATCTGATGATGATCGTAGGTGTTGTGATCGTTCTGCTCATCGCCTTCTTCGTTATCTTAGGCATCAACCGCAACAAGCAGAAAAAACTGCGCAGTCATCGCAGATAAGAGCGGAAAGAAAACAGAAATCAGATTATTGTGTATGAATAGCAAGAAACTATTATTGATCCTCGCATTGCTGTGTACTACCGTCGCCTATTCCAATGAGATGGAGGATGGTTATGCTGCTGTCAAGCAGCAGTATGAGCAACGCGACAAAGGAGCCTCCAAGGCATTGCAAGATTACCTGAAACGTTATTCTTACACCACCTACGCCGATGAGGTGAAGATGATGTTGGGCGTAACGCAGGTTGAGAGCAAGCACTACAAGCAGGCGTTGAAGAACTTTGAAGAAGTGACGCTCACCCGTCTGAGCAGAGATATGCAACCCGAGTATATGTTCTATCGCGGGTATGCATTCCTGATGATGGGCGAGTACCAGAAGTCGCTCACCTTCTTCTCCACGCTGCGCCAGAAAGAGACACCTTACACCCTGGCATCGCGCTACTACTATGCTTTTGCCCACTACAAGCTGGAGCATTACGAGCAGGCTTTGCCGGAGTTTCTTGCTATCGAACACACGCTGCAATACAGCGATATCGTACCGTACTACATAATCCAGATTTACTACCAGCAAGGTAACCTGGAGGAGGTAGAGGCGCGCGCAACGAACGTGATGGAAGCCAACCCGGGTAATCCCAACAACGGGGAGATAGAACGTATCCTTGGCGAGTTGCAATACCAAAAAGGCGCATATGCGCGTGCTATCCCGCATCTGGAAGCGTACGAGAAGAGCTTCACGGAGCAAAAGAAAGAGCTGGTGCGCAACGACATCTACTTGTTGGCAATGGCGTACTTCCACACCGAGCAGTATCAGAAGGCTATCACCTGCTTCAAGCGTGTGAAACCGATGAACGACAGCATATCCGAATCCGTTGCGCTGCATTTGGGACATTCGTACGTACACGTAGGGAATATCGAACAAGGCAAACTCAACTACGCTGCGGCTGTGCGTTACGGCTTGTCACCCAAGCTGACCGAGGAGGCGATGTACAACTATGCGTTGTGCACCTATCAGAGTTCGTCGGCACTGGGGGAAAGTGTAACGGCGTTCACCGATTTTCTGCGTACCTATCCCAAGTCGAAACATACGACCACCATCCGTTCGCTGCTGTCTGATGCGTTCCTGCGTTCCAAGAACTACCAGGCAGCCTACGAGGCACTGCAACTCATCGACATCACCGACCCGAAGATGGAGCAGACCAAGCAATATCTGCGCTATCAGTTGGGCGCTGATGCGTTCCGTCAGGGAAACATACAGAAGGCGCAGCAGTTCCTCCAGGAGATTTTGCGTCAACCCAAGGCATACAACGCCCAGAACGCCGAAGCCTGCTACCTGTTGGCGGAATGTGCGTACCGCACAAGGCAGTACAAGCAAGCCGAGCAGTACCTCAACCAGGCTGAGCAGGAACCCGGTTGGCAGAAGTCGCCGAACAGGATTCATGCTATCTACCTGAAGGGTTACGCCTACTTCCAGCAACGGATGTACGTGCAGGCTGCGGCTACGCTGCAGGATTATGTCAGCAAGGCCGAGGCTACGCAACCGACCTATGCCGACGCCCTGAACCGTATAGGCGACTGCCAGTTCAATGCCCGTAAGTTCACGGAAGCTATCCGTACCTACCAGCAGGTGATCGACCTCGGAGCCACAGGAGCCGACTATGCTACCTTCCAGGCAGGTTATGCCTATGGTCTGAAGCACGAATATGTCAACAAAGCCGAGAAGATGCTGAGTCTGGTTACCATGTATCCGCAGTCGGATTATGCCGATGATGCGCTGTATGAGATGGCGCGTGCGTATATCGAGAACAACCAGGAGGAAGCGGCAATCATGGCGTACGAGCGCTTGCTGAGCAACTACCCGAACTCGAATATGGCGCGCAAAGCATCGCTGGAGCAAGGCATGATTCATCGCAACCTCAAGCACTACGATGAAGCTATCCGTGCCTTCAAGCGTACGATCAACGACTATCCGAGTACCGAGGAGGCTTATGCCGCGCTGGATGGCTTGGAGCAGGTATATGTGGCTACCAACAATATCAGCGAGTACCTGGCTTACACCAAGAAACTCGGCAAGTCGCAGATGCGCGTGACAACCGCTGAGGACTCTCTGACCTATGTCACCGCCGAGCTGCAGTATATGTTGGGCAACTACCGCGAGGCGGCAGCCGGCTTGGCTACGTATATCACCCGTTATTGCAACGGCGGCAGGTATTGCACCAATGCCCATTACTATGCTGCCGACAGCTACTACCGCTTGGGTCAGATGCAGGATGCCTTGACCGAATATACGGCTCTCACAAGCCTGAACGGCAATGCGTATATGGAAGAGGCATGCATGCGCGCTGCGGGTATCTGTTTCGACAACAAAGATTACGAAACGGCTATGGGGCACTTCCGCCATCTGGCAAGTGTAGCTTCCGGCGAGACGAACCGACGCATCGGTCAGATAGGTGTGCTACGTTGCGCCTCGAACCTGAAGGATGAGAACACGGTGATCAGTACCGCTTCGGATATCCTGTTGCAGGAAGGCTTGTCGGACGAGATGCGTCAGGAGGCACTGTACTGCCGCGCCAAGGCATATCTGAACCGCAACGAGAACGGTTTGGCAGTAGTAGATCTGGTTCCTCTCTCGCAGGAAGCCGTGACGGCTATAGGAGCCGAGAGCAAGTACCTGCTTGCGCAAGCCTACTATAATCTGGGCGCACTGGATAATGCCGAAGCCGAGGTGATGGCTTTTGCGCAGATGAACACCCAACACCAGTATTGGCTCGCCAAGGCGATGGTTCTGCTGGCGGATATCAGCCTCAAGCGCGAAGATACTTATCAGGCACAGCAGTACCTGCTCGCCCTGCAGGCTAACTACCATGCCGAGGATGACATTCAAGGTATCATTGCCGAGCGTCTGGCTGCCATCAATGCCATGATGCAAGCTGAGCAGGCGGACGACGATGACAACACCGAACCCGTTGAGTAACACAGTAACAAAGTAAGGACTATGCGTATGAACAATAAATCATATATCAGACTATTCTCCATCGCGGCACTGTTGCTGCTGTTGCCGCTGTGTGTAGTAGCACAAGATACAACACTGAACAGAAACGTTACTGTAGAGCGCGACTTCCAGCCTATCATCAGCAGTGCCGGCATCGTAAGCGTGAAGCCGGTCATCGTGCAGCAGGATATCGAACCGGTGGAAGTGACCTACTCATCGTTCTCGCAAGCTTTGTCGCCTGCATTCAACATCAATCCCTTAGGCTGCTCGCTCACCACATGGAACGAACCCAAACCGCTGCACGGCTACGTCAGTGGCGGCTTAGGTCATACGAATACGGCGTTTGACTTCGGTTATCGTATGGAGGAGAAGAAGAGCAAACTCACCTTCGATGCCTTTGCCCATCACCGTGCGGCTTGGGGACGATACACTGTGGAGAAAGCGAACTTCGGTTTGGATATCACCAAGACCTTCTCGGGCGCTGCACTGTACTTCGGTGCGGATGCCGAGAATCAATATTACACCATGAGCGGACGATATGTGGATTCGTTAGGCATGATACATATCGCCAAGCCTTCTCAGCTCAAGGCTGTGGATAAACTCTCGCTCTGGACAATCAACACGCACATCGGGCTGCGTTCCGCTCGCCGCGGTAGTATCCAATATATGCTGCAGACAGGTTACTCGGCGTTTATGTATGCCACCAACGCCACCGAGCATCAGATACGTACGCTCGGCAGCCTGGCGTGGAACGGAGGCGCGCACAAGGCGGGCGTGAACCTGAAAGTATCGAACTTCTTTATCAAGGTTAACGACAACTCTATTCTCCCCTCGGCGTATAATCCCCGCCACGCTATTCATCTGGAGCCGTACTACGGCTACGACCATAACCGCTTCCATGCGCATTTGGGTGTGAATGTGGATATGAACTTCGGTCATGGCACGCTGCTGACCAACGTGGCTGATTTTGCTCTTGCTCCCTCGCCGAACGTGAAGTTGGAGTACGATATTGCCAAGAGCTGGCTGGCTATCTACGGAGAGGCAAGTGGTTCGTACGGCGAAGGCTCGTTGCAGGAGTACTGCCACCTGTTCCCGTACCGCCACTTCGAGGAAGGTGTCACCTCGCACCACGCCCTGGCGTACATACCCGTACAGGCGCAACTCGGTCTCAAGATCCGCCCGCAAGCCAATCTGCTCATCGACCTGCACGCGCGCTATGAGATGAAGAAGAACCAGCTGTCCACATCCAATCCGTACTATTGGGAGAACAGGCTGTACCGTGACGGCTTCGGCAACAGCGATCCCGTGTTCAGCGAATATGTCTATTGCGACCTGCAGCGCTGGAAGATAGGTGCGGAGATAACCTACCACTACCAGGACATCATTCATATCCTGCTGGCAGGTGCGTACTACACCGGTTCGATGGATGATATCTCACTATCCAATAAGGTTACCACCCCCGGGTTCCTGTCGGTGGTGAAGAACGCTGACGGCTCATTCAAGATGCTTGATCGCCCGCGCTGGGATGTGACGGCTAACATCGACGCACGCATCAACCGCCATTGGACGGTTTATTCGCACAACTACTTTGCCGGTGCACGGCAGGTGCTCATGTACAAGGAGAGTGCTGCGGGACGCGAGTATTCGATAGCCCGGCTTATTCCGACCATCGACATCAATCTCGGCTGCGCGTACGAGTACAACAAGTGGCTGAAGATCTTCTTGGAGCTGAACAATATAGGCTATCAGCATTACCTGTATTACTACGGCTACGCCAACCCGGGAACGAACTTCCTGTTGGGCGCATCGTATAAGTTCTAAGGAATGCGCGCGCGCAGGAGCACGTGTATGTCCGTGCGCGTAACGGGACGGGAATGTTGCGCTGCCCATGTGGGGTGATACACGGTTTCACTCACGCGCATATACAAAGCCAGTTGTTCGGTCAGTTTGTAGCGCATATTCACGTACCAACGTCCGCCCTGACCGTACGTGACGGGAATAGAGAAGGCATACAGCACATCGTTCTCATAGGTGTAGATCCGGTTATCCCAACTCCGTGCATCAAAGCCCTGCAGGCGCATCTGTATCACCATCGGGATAACGGGCACTCGGTACTCTATATCCTGACTGATGCTCACGCCGTAAGTAAGTGGCGAAGAAGTGTCTATATGCCTCACGAGTGTGGCATCCAGGCGCGAATGGAAGCGCCAGTTAGCCAATGAATAGGTAAATTCTGTGCGTGCCTTATGGGTGCGCACAGTTCCTTTTTGTCGCGTGCGCCAGCAGAGTAGGGCGGCGTACTCCGCTGCCTGGTACTCTGCTTGCCCTAACACTTCATAACCCGTCGTGCCCGCTTGACGAATGCCGTACTTCGCTCCCGCAAAGTGAAACACATCGCCGTACGCCGACAAACGCCAATGCCGCCAACCTTTATATTCCACACCCAAGTATCCGCCTTGCTCATCGCCCAAACGCGAACTTTCGCAAAACGCATAACCATACGCATTATCGAACGTAGGTGAGTAGTAGCGGTACAGTCCTACCAAGCCTAAATCCGGTAGCGGCGTGAGTCGCATACCGGCTATCGTACCTACACCCCAACGGCTGTTCTCACTTGCCGCCACTTCGGCAAACAGTTGCATCCATCGCCATGTGTAGCGTATATCTGCGCCGACCACCAACTGATGCTTGCCGCGAAAATACGCACTGTTGTAATAGGTGTTGCGCACCGGCAGCGAGTCGGAATACAGATGCTCCATCACCGTCAGTCCCACCCGCAGGTTGCGGAAGTTCGCATTCACGTTCGCGCCTATGGCGTGATGCCACACCTTGTTGCTGTCCACCGAGTACCAGCCGCTCATCTCGGTATGCTTGCCGGCGGCAAACGTAGCGCCTATACCCTGATAGCGCTCACTGCCCGCCGAACTGACTTTACTCAGTCCTTGCTTCTCATTACCCGTCTGCATCACGCGGCTGCTCTTGCCGGTATGGAAGAAGTGGTTGGCCACCAAGCCTTGACCGAAGCGCGCTTGAAAACATCCGACCACCAGGCGTTTCAGGCAACCTATATCATCCAGTTGCAGATACCCGCCGTATTGCAGGTCTTGCCAGCCTCCGGCAGCCGGGCGACGAATCGTCACACCCGCTGCCACCTTGCGGCGGTACGAGTAACCGTACTTGGCTTGCACATATACGGGATCCGTGCCGCTGTAGGCTTCGATGTTGCGCACATCGGTACGCAGACTCACATCATGCTTGCCATAAGCACCCAATTCGCGCCAGTAGAACGGCTTAGGTTCTTTTTCACCCACCTCCACGAACGGCAACAGATTACGTATCTCATAATCCTTCAGCCCGCCGACGAGTTGCAGTTCGCTCAGGCTGTGCAAGGGCAAATCGCGCACCTTGAGCAGAATACCGCTCACCTGCTCCTCGCTTAGGAACGGCAACTCCTTCAAGGCATCGTAGTTGCCTTCATTCAGCGGAACGGGTGTCTCCATCTGTGCCAGCAGCTGTTCGCTCAGTGTCTCGAAATCCACAGAACTGCTTTCTGCCTGCTCCTCGGTAACCTGCGAATAGATATCCTCCAGGATACTCGCGATAGGTATATCCATCCCGGTACGCTCTGTTGCGTCAGGTATATCCAGCACGATAGGCAGGTGGTCGGAATAGCCGTCACGTTGGTATTGATACCCGTTGTAGGTGCGGTAAGGTTTGTACCCCACATAGCCTTCGTCCTCTGTCAGCAGCCACGGCGCATCGTAGATCTGCGTCTGCACGGTATCTCGCAATTCTGCGGATACATAGAACTGATCAATGCAGCTCCACTGACCTTGATACTTGTAGCTGCCTCGCCCCTGTTTTTGCCACGTCAGCATCTTGTTGTGCATGCCGCGTATATCTTCCTTGGGCTCGCTGTTCATATCGCCCATCACCACGATCTTGGCTCTTGGGTGCTCAAGCAGGATACTATCCACATGCTGCTGTATAGTCTGTTTGGCGCGCTGACGCAAGGCGGAAGCCGAGGATGAACCCAATTGGCTGGGCAGATGGCACAGGAACACGTGCAGACTGTCGCCTCCGGGCATCGTGCCGCAGGCATATAGTATATCGCGCGTGGTACGTTCGCCGGGCAACACCGGCACACGTAGCGGAGCGGAATGCAGCACGGCAAACAGATCCGGACGATACAGCAGCGCCACATCTATGCCGCGCACGTCGGGACTCTCGTAATGGATATAGGCATAACCAAGGCTACGTAGGTTCTGCTTGCACAGGTCGCGCACGCACTGCTCGTTCTCTATCTCGCACAGCCCCACCAGCGCCACGCCTTCCCAACCGCCTATGTCCGCTATCGTGCGGGCTATCTGCTCGCGCTTGTGGTAGTAGCGGTCAGCCGTCCAGTGCCGCGCACCATCCGGCGTGTACTCGCTGTCATCGTGAATGCTGTCGGGTGTGCAATCAAAAAGGTTTTCGACATTGTACGACACAATGCGAAAACCATACACAGGCCATGCGACTATAAGCAGTAACAAAATATAGCCGATGCGCCTTGACATACTGAGCGGATTACGATAATAATATACTCAGCGCGCGTTGTAGGGCTGCGATGAACGCGTCAATCTCCTCGCGGGTATTGTACATGCCGAAGGATATACGTACCGTTCCCACTACGCCTAATGTTCCCATCAGCGGTTCGGCGCAATGATGACCTATCCGCACGGCTATGCCCTGCTGATCCAGCAGCGCACCTATATCAAAAGGATGAACGAGCTTGCCTGCCGCGTCATACACGTTCAGCGACAGTGCACCCACTTTCTTTTGTCCCGCGGCATAGATCTTCACGCCTGCTATCTGCCCCAGTTGCTGCTCGGCATATGCCGTCAAGTCCTGTT
The DNA here is from genome assembly GCA_902798965.1 of uncultured Bacteroidales bacterium. GTDB lineage: Bacteria > Bacteroidota > Bacteroidia > Bacteroidales > Paludibacteraceae > Colicola. Next base: position 56,877 of record CADBYS010000015.1, read on the forward strand.
CGTGCGCAGCCAAGGCAGCCATCCCGCACTCCTGCATATACTTGGCGGCAACACCCCAGGCATACGAGCCCACGTAATCCGGTGTGCCGGCCTCGAACCGATACGGCAGTTCGTTGTACGTCGTTCCCTCCCAACGCACATGTTGTATCATCTCTCCGCCGCCCTGATACGGTGGCAACTGACTCAGCCAATTCTCTTTGCCATATAGCAGACCTATGCCGGTCGGTGCGTACATCTTATGTCCCGAGCAAACGAAGAAATCACAATCCATCGCTTGCACATCCACGGGTATATGCGGAGCCGACTGTGCGCCGTCGATGCATACAGGTATTCCCTGCTCATGTGCCAGGCGGATGATCTGCTCCACGGGATTCTGTATGCCCAGCACGTTGCTCACGTGGGCTACGCTCACCAACTTCGTGCGCGGTGACAGCAGCTGCTTGTAGGCATTCATATCCAGCGACAGGTCTTCGCGCAACGGGATAACACGCAGCATGGCATGTTTCCTCTCGCACAGCATCTGCCAGGGTACGATGTTCGAGTGGTGTTCCAAGCCCGATACGATGATCTCATCGCCTTCGCCAACAAACGCCTCGCCAAAGCTGAACGCCAACATGTTCAGTCCTTCCGTTGTTCCGCGGGTGAACAGTACCTCCTTGCTTTGCTTGGCGCCGATCAGGTCGGCAAGTATCTGCCGCGCCTCTTCGTGCTTGGCGGTGGCTACCTGACTCAGGTGATGCGTGCCGCGGTGGATATTCGCGTTCCACGTCGTATATGCCTCGCTGATGGCATCGATCACGCATTGCGGCTTTTGCGAGGTGGCGGCATTATCGAAGTACACCAGCGGCTTGCCGTGTACTTGTTGCTTCAATATAGGAAAATCTTCTCTTCTCATCTTTCGACTTTTGACTTTCGACTCTCTACGGCTTGTAGTAACTCTCCCGCAGAATCAGCTCCGCATCGTGGTTGGCTATCAAATCCTGCAAACTGACCTCCTTGTGGTGCTCCATGTAGCTCTCCACGATACGCCAGCCTATCCATGTGCCCAGGCGTGGAGGCGCTTCCTGCGAGATCTCGGTCGTGAACGGCGCGTCGTTCAGGTACGTGGTGAGCAGCAGCTGATCGGTCTTGAACAAGTCGCGCTTGTCCATCATTCGGTTCCACACTTGTCGCTCGTACCTGTCGCACCACTGCCATTGTTGCTGGGTGTAACCCATCACCTCATAGTCCGGCTCGTCGAGCAGGGTGGAGCACACGTACATCAATTTCCCGCGGTATATCATGTTGTCGAGCAGCCGGCTTTTCGTGCTTTCGAACGGGAAGTGCGCAAACAGATACCCGCTCACTATATCGCCGGCTATGCACTCCTTGCGCATCGTCTGTTTCTGGTAGTCGTACACCACCTGGTTGTAATACGGATAGTCGCTGCCCAGGTACATATCCAGGCCTACAGCCATATCGTCGTCCTCTAAGAACAGCACCGTGGCATTAAACCCGCTCACAAACGTATATACGGTCGGTACATGCAGTTCGGGATATAGGTACCTAAGGCGCGTGAAGGCCTGTGACAGTTCCTTCTCTATAGCGCGCATGTCGGCAAACGTCTCGAGTACCAACCGGTTGGTTTGCTCAAAGCCGTACAGCGTGTCGTGGATAAACAGCGGAAGAGCCTCTGCCAGATAATCCGTGTCGCTTGCCGCCCCACCCAGAGCCTGCTCGATATACTCCGGCATGAACGCCGGATATGCGGCATACAATGCCCGCACATCGTCCGGCGCCTGCTCCGTGCGTATGCTCAGCAATGCCGAGTCAAAACGCACTATCTGAACCTTCTGCTCATGCATCATGCGCGGGTAGTACTGCCGCTTGCCCTGGCAACCTGCCATCAGCAGCCCTGCCATCACTATCCATATATACCTTTCACCCTTAACCATTAACCTGTAACCTTTAACCCATAACCCATAACCCTTAACCCTTAACCCATAACCCTTCCATCCTTCAACTCAATGACCCTGTCCGATATCGCCGCCAGCTCCTTGTCGTGCGTCACGATCACGATCGTTTGCCCGAATCGGCTGCGCATCTCTTGCAGCAAGGCATGCAGCTCATGTTTGTTCGCCTCATCCAGACTGCCCGAAGGCTCGTCGGCAAGGATCACATCAGGATTCATCATCATCGCCCGTGCTGCGGCTACGCGTTGTTTCTCGCCGCCCGAGAGCTCATTCGGCTTATGCGTCATCCTGTCAGCCAAGCCCAAGTCGGTCAGCAGTTTCTCGGCACGTGTGCGCGCCTCGCGCTCGTCGTCCTTATGGATCAGTGCGGGCATCATTACGTTCTCCAGTGCCGTGAACTCCGGCAGCAACTGATGGAACTGAAAGATGAAACCTATATGCGTGTTCCTGTATTCCGCCAGGGCGTTATCCTTCAATCGCAGCACATCCGTCCCGTCAATCACCACACTGCCGCTGTCGGGTTTGTCCAACGTGCCGATGATCTGCAGCAAGGTGGTCTTCCCTGCGCCGGACTTGCCGATGATCGATACGATCTCACCTTTCTCGATGCTCAGCGATGTCCCTTGCAACACATGCAAGTTGCCGAACGACTTGTATATATCCTTAACTTCTATCATTGATCCGAAAGTTTGTGCAAAGATACAAAAAAAAACTGATATTTGCAAATGATTGCGCAATATTTTGGAAAAAGTATCGTTTTTTTGCCAAAAAATTTGCATATTTCAAAAAAAAGTTGTATCTTTGTAACGTAAAATCGTTTCTACTATGTATTACATCCAAAAGACACTCACCATTTCCGCTGCGCACAATCTCACGCTCAGTTACGAGAGCAAGTGCGAGCAGTTGCACGGACATAATTGGGTCATCACCGTCTATTGCAAGGCCAAGGAGCTGAATTCCGACGGCATGGTTACCGACTTCACGCACATCAAGCGTGTGGTCAAGGACACCTTCGATCACAAGTACATCAACGATGTGCTGGATGTCAATCCCTCGGCGGAGAATATAGCCCGCTGGATCTGCGACCATGTGGACAACTGCTACAAGGTCAGCGCACAGGAGAGCGAGGGGAACATTGCTATCTACGAAAAGGATGAGTAAGCTGTATCATATCAACGAGATATTCTACTCGCTGCAAGGCGAAGGGTTTCATACGGGCAGAGCGGCGGTGTTCGTGCGCTTTGCGGGCTGCAACCTGCGTTGCCCGTTCTGCGATACGGATTTCTCTCACTCCTCTCCGATGACCGCCGAGCAGATTGCCGAGCGGGTGTTTGCCTTCAGCTCGCACCCCGATACGCTGATCGTGCTTACCGGAGGCGAACCGTCCTTGCAGGCGGATGATGCCTTGCTCGATGTGCTGCATAGGCACGGGCAGCTCATCACGATGGAAACGAACGGCACACATCCCGTGCCCGCTGCTGTCGATTGGATCACCGTCTCCCCCAAGCCCGACTCCGAAGTGGTGCTTACCAAGGCAAGCGAAGTCAAGGTCGTCTATACCGGGCAGACGGCAGAGGAACTCAAGCAGTGGCAGCTGCGTATTCAGGCTGCGCATTACTTTCTGCAGCCCTGCTCGTGCAGCAATACGGAACAGGTCGTAGCCTTCGTGCTCGCGCACCCCGATTGGCGGCTCTCGCTGCAGACGCACAAGTACATACATATAGCATAATCACTCACTAAATACCATACAACCATGAAGAAGATTGTTGTTTTTACCGGTGCCGGTGTATCCGCTGAGAGCGGTCTGGGCACCTTCCGTGACTCCGACGGCTTGTGGGAGAAGTACCGTATCGAAGATGTCTGCACCCACGAGGCGTGGCTCAGGAATCCGCAGCTGTGCGTGGATTTCTACAATGCCCGTCGCCGCGATGTGATGAATGCCAAACCCAATGCGGCTCACGAGGCGATAGCCCGTCTGCAGCAGGCCATCCCGGGCACGCGTGTCATCACCCAGAACATCGACGACCTGCACGAACGTGCCGGAGCACATGACGTGGTACACCTGCATGGTGAGATTCGTAAACTGCGCGCGGAGAATGACGAGGTAGCCACGGTTCCTATCGAAGGCTGGGAGCAGCATTATGGCGACCGCCATCCTAACGGCAGTCTGCTCCGCCCGTATATCGTCTTCTTCGGCGAAGGTGTTCCGTACTTCGGCGAGGCGTGCGACATAGCCGCTACGGCGGATATCCTGCTGGTGGTAGGCACCTCGCTCAATGTCTATCCGGCTGCCTCGCTGCTGCATTATGCGCCCGAGAATGCCGAGATCATCATGGTTGATCCGGGCGACCCGCAGTTGGGCTACTACGCCTCGCGCGTACAGCTGGTGCGCGAACCCGCCTCCACCGGCGTGCCGAAGGTCGTTGACCAACTCATCGAGCGATTCGGTAAGTAACAAACAAGGGCTGCACGATTGCAGCCCTTATATTTTGCCCGTTGGTGTCCCCTAACGGGCTATTCCACGTACAGTACCAAGCCTTTCAGGTACTCGCCTTCGGGGTGGTAGATGTTGATGGGATGATCTTGCGGCTGGTGCAGCTGGTGCAGTATGCGCACCTTCCTGCCGGTCTGCGCCGCGGCACTGAACACGGCCAGGCGGAACGCCTCCTTGTCCACGGCTTGCGAGCACGAGAAGGTGAACAGTATACCTCCCGGACGAATCATCTCTATCGCCTTGGCATTGATGCGCTGATAGCCGCGCAAGGCGTTCTTGATGGCATCACGGTGCTTGGCAAACGCCGGCGGGTCAAGGATGATCAGATCGAACCGCTCACCTTGAGCACATTGTTCGCTCAGGTAGTCGAACGCATCAGCGGTCACGGCTTTATGGTTCGTGCAGTTCGGGAAGTTTCGTGACACATTGGCATTCACCAGGTCGATGGCTTTCTGACTCACATCCACCGAGTGCACCATGCGTGCTCCTCCGCGCAGGGCGTAGAGCGAGAAGCCGCCCGTGTAGCAGAACATGTTCAGCACATCCTTGCCTGCTGCATAGCGCTCCACCAAGGCGCGGTTCTCACGCTGGTCGATAAAGAACCCCGTCTTCTGCCCCCGCAGCCAGTCAATACGTACCTCCAACCCATTCTCCTTCGCCCAATACTCCTCCCCGCTTTCGACTTTCGACTTTCGACTTTCGACTAAATATCCCACTTTCTCCCCAGCAACCGGCGCCTTAAACGGCAGCGTATCGTCGGATTTGTAGTACACGTCATCCACGCCTGTCACCTCCACGATAGCTTGGGCTATATCGTGCCGGCTCACGTGCATACCCACCGAGTGTGCTTGCACCACAGCCGTAGCGCCGTATATGTCCACTACCAAGCCGGGCAGCATATCGCCCTCGCCGTGAATAAGGCGGTAGATGCTATTATCCTCGCGCAGCAGTCCCAGGCGTTGACGCATCGTGTATGCCGCAGCGATGCGCTCGTGCCAGAACCGTTCGGGCAGGGCATCCACTCCGAAAGCCAGCAGCCGGACGGCTATCGAGCCTACCTGCCAGTGCCCTACGCCTAAGATCTGGTGCTGTGCGCTCAACACGCGCACCAACTCGCCTTCCTCCGGCTCAGCGGCACGGTGGTCGGCATCCAGAACGATGCGCGCTATCGCTCCCGAGAATACCCACGGATGGAAACGCAATATGGATTCCTCTTTGCGAGGTTTGAGTTGGATGGTTGTCATCTCTTACTTGTATTGAAACAAGGGTAACTGTTGGAATTTTTCCGTCGCAGCGGGCATAATGCTGTATGCCGGCTGCGGCTGGCTGATGCCTCTCATGCGCATCGGTGCACTTGCCTTGCCGCCGTTCACGATGGCTGTGGTGCCTATCACGTTGATCTCCGAACCGTTGCGCGCATGACCGGTCAGCGACCAACCGTCACTTCCCACGTTCAGCGTGCCGTCCACAATCAGCCACTCGACTTCGGGAACAATGGAACCTTGCGACAGATAGCTCTGCGAAGCGAGGTAGAACTCCGAACCGCCTACCTCAAAATGCTCGTCGTCACGGTAACCGGCAAAAGCTGTTCCCGGTTCCATGCTCAGATTCAGCTCATAGGTGCCCTCGGGGATGGAGGTCTCGCTGAGTTCCGTAAATACATACAGGTACGCAAACGGCACACATTTCGTGCGGTTGACCATGTACGTTGTTGATGCGTCGTAGCCGTACAGCATCCAGTAGTTGAAGCCGTAATTCGGATAACTGTAGTAGTACGATTGCGCTACAGGCAGTCGGTATTCGCTTGCTCCTGTCAGGCTGCTCGGCGACACGTTCTCGCCGGGTTCGGGGTAGTAGTCACTTACAGGAACAGGCGTGATGCCTCCGTGCTGTATGTCCTGACCGCCCTTGCCTACTATAGCTTGTTGGGCAGCTTGCACCACGGGCTGGAACGCCTCGCTCACAAAGCCCACAACCGAACAGTTCTCGGGCAAGCAATAGTCGGGTAACCCGATCTCATACACTTCCGAATACCTCAGCACGGCAGCCTCGGTTGTCGTGTCGCGGGTCAGTGTCAAGGCATCGCCTAAAGGTTCGCTCAGGTAGGCGCGAACGGCATTCGCGTGGCGGAACTCCTGCCAACCCTCGAAGGTGTTGTAGTAGTCCTTTTGATAATCCACCATGCCCGATTCCTTCACCAGCAAGGTGAGTGTGAGCTCCGGCGCATCGTCGCGCAGCACCATACCGCTTGCCTCTACGCGCAGCTTGCGCGTGTCGTTATAATAAACGGTGGTCAGCTTCAGTTCCACATAGGTCGAGTCGTCAAACTGCGAGCGGTTGACATCAGGCAGGTAGCCGGGATGAAAACATACGGCATTGCCGCTTTGATAGCGCGTTTTAGCGCGGTCTATCGAGATAGATGGCGCGCCACTGACCTTCAGCTTTTTCATAATATTCTCACTACCTGCTACCGAGAAATGGTCTTTCTGATAGCCGTAGTGGTGCAGCACAAGGATCCAATGCGGGTTGTCGCCCACAAACTCATGCACGCAGTCCATGCCGTACGGACAATAACCGCAGTCCTGTCCCGTGAACTCCTCTATCAGGTGGTTGCGCACGAATGCCGTAGGAATAACCTCAGCCGGCTGAACATGGGTGGTATCCGGTTCATCGGGCTTATTCGGATTGTCGGGATTGTTCTTGTTAGGGTCGCAGGCCGTCATCGCCCACACCATCAGCCCGCTCAGGGCTACAAATACATACTTTTTCATATTGTCTGTTGTCTCTAATTTTCTTGTTCGTGTGCGGATGTATCCGGCAAAATCGTATAATCTGCAAATACATTAACATGTATCCGCCTGCAAAGGTACGAAAAAAAATCGACATTTGCAAATTTTTTGGCAAAAAAAACCGCTTGCACGGCTCTTTTTGTTAAGAATTCAGATGTCAGATTTCATCCATTCATCCGTCCACCCGTTTTCTTGGTGACCGTGATGTGATTCACACCTTGTTCTGTAGTTTTCTTTAATGCACCGGTGATGTCGTTTATCCCGTTGCTGGATTTGAAATGAGCCATG